>VEQH01000033.1 GCA_018883325.1 Flavobacteriales bacterium
CTTTAGACCTATACACACTTTCCAGGCGTGCTCCTTAAACCACTCGGACATCTCTCCAATATTTTCATTTTCACAAAGAAGCTGTTTTTGCTCCTTAAACCTATATTTCCAATCAGAGCCTCACTTTACACTGAGCCTGTCGAAGTGTCAACTTTCAGTTCTAAGTTCTAAGTTTTCAGTTTTCAGTTCCAAATTAAAAACGGGTTGCAAAAATACTATTTTTCTTCACTAAACCTTTAAAAGAAGCATTCCAATTGTAAAATAGATAAATAAACCAATCACATCGTTTAAAGTCGTGATGAATGGACCTGTAGCTAAAGCAGGATCTATTTTATATTTATTCAATAAAAGTGGAATGATTGTTCCGAGCACTGCGGCGAAAATAATAACTGTAAACAGCGATAAACTCACCACAAATCCGAGTTGAACGGTCGCAAAAACACAAGCAATTCCAAAAATCATACTCGCTAACAGCACACCATTCAAAACGCCAACAGATGCTTCTTTCAGTATTTTTGGAAGAAATTTTCCTAAATGTTTATCGCCTCGTGCCAGTGATTGTACTACGATTGCTGAAGATTGTACACCTACATTTCCACCCATCGCAGTAATCAACGGAATAAAGAAAGCGAGTGCTGGAATTTGTGTTATACTTCCCTCAAAGCGCGAAATCACATTTGCTCCTAAAACGCCACCAAACATTCCAATAATCAACCAAGGTAAACGCGCTTTCGAAATTCGCCAAATACTCGCGTTGGATTCCATCGGCTCCGTGATACCTGTCGCTAACTGGAAATCTTTATCCGCTTCTTCCTTGATGAAATCTACAACGTCGTCTAATGTAATTCGTCCGACCAATTTATTTTGATAATCTACAACAGGTACAGAAACTAAATCGTATTTCTCCATTACCTCCGAAACCTCTTCAACGGAATCGCTCGTTTTAACTGAAATAATGTTTTTTGATTGGTATAAATCTCCAATTTTTGTGTTCGCACCAGCAAACAATATTCGTTTCAAAGACAAAACACCCAATAAATGATCGGTTTCATCAACAACGAAAATATTATACACTTTTTCAACATCTTCAGCTTGCTTGCGCAATTCTTCCAAGGCATAATTAACTGGCCAATCTACCTGAGCTTGAAAAAACTCTTTCTGCATCAAACCACCGGCCGTATCTTCATCGTAGTTCAATAAATCCACGATGTCTTCCGCTGCTTCATCATCGTCCATTTGGGAAATAACCTCCTGAATTTTTTCATTTGGTAAATCCCCCAAAATATCCGCAGCGTCATCAGAATCCAAATTTTCTAACTGGTCGGCAAACTCTTTTGTGGAAAGTGAAGCCAAAAAGCGATCGCGCACTTCTTCTTCCAATTCCATCAAAATATCCGCTTGTAAATCTTCATCTACAAGGAAATAAACGAGTTTCGCTTCTTCGTTATTTAATTTATCGAGGATTTCTGCAATCTCAGCATAGTGCAATTCCAATACGTTTTCTCGAATCCATACCAAATCCTGCTCCGCTATTTTCAAACGAAGAACTTCTAGGAATTCTTTGGTTAGTTCAAAACGCACTTTCTATACTTTTTTATTTTATGTTTTTAAAAAACAACAACTTACGATTTAAAATTCTCTTCTTTCTCTGACAACTTCTGTCCTGATTTGAAGCGGATTTTCTGTTATCTGTTTCACAAATTTTCTATTTCTATAAATGTCCATTGCCAAGTAGATCGCACTTCTAAAAGAAGCTTCTGAAGCAAGGTTTTTTCCTGCAATGTCAAAAGCAGTTCCATGGTCGGGTGAAGTTCTAACAATTGGTAAACCTGCTGAAAAATTGACACCGTCTTCAAATGAAAGCGCTTTGAATGCTGTCAAACCTTGATCGTGGTACATCGCAAGTACACCATCAAATTGGTTTTTCGCATTTGAACCAAAGAAACCATCTGCTGCAAACGGACCGAAAGCCAAGATTCCTTCGCTTTTTGCTTCATTTATTGCAGGAATAATTTGCTCTTGCTCCTCTGTGCCGATTTTTCCATTTTCACCAGCATGTGGATTTAAACCAAAAACGGCAATCTTTGGACGCACCAAATTAAAATCGCGTTTTAAACTATTTTCGAACACTTTGATTTTATTCAAAATCGCCTCTTTGGTCAAAGCCTTACTCACTTCATTGATTGGAATGTGCGTTGTTACCAAAGCTACACGCAAAAATGGCGAAGCTAGAATCATCAAAGCCTCATCGACATTTGAATATTTTGCAAGAAATTCCGTATGCCCCGGGAAATCAAAACCAGCACTTTTCATCGCATCTTTCGAGAAAGGCGCCGTCACCAACACATCAATTTTCCCATCTGCTAAATCTGCCGTTGCTGCTTCCAACGATTTCAAGGCATATTTTCCACCTGTCACATTTGAAACACCCGGTTGAACCTCAACTTCTTCATTCCAGCAGTTAACGATATTGATTTTTTTGTTTTGAATATCTGCTCCAGTTCTGCAATTTTGGTAGCTAAACTCATGGATTTGAAGCATTTTTTTGTAAAATGAAATCACTTTAGAAGAACCGTAAATTACTGGTGTAATATCACTCAATATACGATTGTCTTTCAATGCTTTAATGATAATCTCAGGGCCAATTCCGTTGATGTCACCAAGCGTAATTCCAACTTTAATATTTTCAGATGAAAGAATTTCTTTTTCCATTAATTATTTGCTATAATGTGTTTTTAAAAATTGATAAAGCAAGCGCACACCTGCACCTGTTCCGCCTTGTCCTTTGTAGTCTTCTTTGGCATCTAACCAAGTTGGACCTGCAACATCCATGTGTATATACGGAGCTTTTACAAAATGTTCCAAAAATTTTCCTGCTGAAATCATTCCTGCATTTACACTTCCGATATTTTTCAAATCAGCGATTTTTGATTTCATGTGTTTGCCATAATCATCCCAAAAAGGAAAACGAACAACGCGCTCATGCACCTCATTTCCTGCTTCTTCCAAGCTTTCAAAATACTTGTCTTTTGCATTCCCCATGATGATACTTGCTTCTGTGCCAATCGCTCGAACAGCAGCACCCGTAAGTGTAGCAGCATCAATCACAATTTCGGGATTGTATTTTTTGGAATAAGCCAAGGCATCTGCCAAAATCATTCGGCCTTCCGCATCTGTATTTAATACCTCAACCGTTGTTCCGTCAAACATCGTAATAACATCTCCCGGTGTGTAGGCATTTCCTCCCGGACGATTATCTGTCGCAGGAACAAGCACAATGATATGAACGTTTAATTTTTGCATGGCTGCCAAATACAGAGCACCAACCACAGCAGCAGCTCCTGCCATATCGCTTTTCATGGTGTCCATTGAACCTGGCGTTGGTTTTAAACTCAATCCTCCAGTGTCGTAAACCACGCCTTTCCCAACGAGAACAATTGGGTTTTTATTTACTGGTTTTTTAGGTTTGTATTCTGCAATCGTGAAAGTTGGTGGGTCAATTGAACCTTTATTTACAGCTAACAAACCACCCATTCTAAGTGATTCAATTTGTGTTTTTTCCAACACTTGCACTTGAAATCCTGCTTCGTTTCCTAATTCAACAATTTGATTTGCTAATTGCTCAGCAGTCAAATGCGAAACAGGTGTGTTTACAGAAGTTCTAGCCCAAAAAACCGCTTTGATGGTATTGTTTAACTCAGAAATTTTAGCTTCACTCACTTCGTCAGTAACAGAAATTGAAGTCAATTTGTGGAAAGTTGGTTTGCTAAAATGTTGTTTAAACTCGTAACTACTTAAAGCAATTCCTTCTGCTACAGCCAACGTTGCTTTTGAGGCACCTTGCAAGTGTACAGATTCATTTTCTTGGTTTATGTAGTCGAAAATCTTTGATCCTGAAATTCTTAAATCCTCTGCGTTTTGATTTTCATCTACTAGAAATACAAATCCAGAAGGAAGTTTAAAAAAGTCAAATTTCTTAGCTGCATCAGCTTGGAATGATTTGATGATATCTATTGAAAGACCAGCAAATTCTTGTTTTTTCTTCGCTGATTTACCGATAATAAAGACAAATGCTGCGCCTTCAATCGCTGAATTATTTTGTTTAATTTGAATCATTTTATTGCGGATTTTAAAAGTCAATAATAGAATTTACAAATATAGGGAATAAAGCAGACGGAGACTTCATTCGTTGCTTTGAATCATTGGTGGTAAATACTTTTTGAAACCGAAAGCTTATTGTTTTTTGAGTTTACGCTTTTGTATCTATACTAAAAATTCATCAGCTATAAATCATAGTTTAAGCTAATAAGTTTTTTGCCATTCTTTTGCTTGATACTTCGACAAGCTCAGTACAAGCAAAAAGAATCAAAAGTCAAGGCTCTGAATTTCTATTTTGTTCGCAAATTATTGTTTTACAATTATTTACAACTCGTTGCGAACAATTTTAACTCCTTTCTGAAGTTGAAATTTTTTAAGTCCGTCAGCTGACGGAACAGAAATTTTAAAAATTAACAACTTCAGTTCAGTAGCTAAAACCATGAAATTCAAGGCCGAGAATTGTTCGCTGATATTTACTAAATAGTTCTCACTTCGATTAAATTCATGATTTTCTGAATTAAGTATTTTTTTTAGAACGATTACGAATACTCAATTGTTTTAAAATGAATGATTACTTTAGTTGTTGTTAATTATGGAAAGAGAAAATCAATTTTTTGAAACAAATAAAAAGTCGTGGGATGGTAAAGTTGAGACACACCTTGCTTCAGCTTTTTACAACAATGACGCTTTTATTGCTGGCGAAAATTCATTGAAAGAAATAGAACTTGCAATTTTGGGCGAGGTTAAAGGCTTAAAAATTCTTCATTTGCAATGTCACTTCGGACAAGATACAATTTCACTGAGTCGAATGGGTGCAACAGTCACTGGGGTTGATTTTTCACCAAAAGCAATTGATTCGGCGCGCGATTTGGCTCTAAAAACAGGACAAAACACACAATTTATTTGCGCTAATGTTTATGATTTACCGAAGGTTTTAAATACGCAATTCGACATCGTTTATACTTCTTACGGCACAATTGGTTGGTTACCCGATTTGAATCGTTGGGCAAACGTTGTCGCGCAGTTTTTAAAACCGAATGGAAAATTTGTCTTCGTTGAATTTCACCCTGTGGTTTGGATGTTTGACGATGATTTTTCAAAAGTTGCTTATAACTATTTCAATGCGGGGCCAATTCTAGAAAATGAAACGGGAACTTATGCAGATAAAAACGCCGAAATTCGCAGTGAGTACGTTATGTGGAATCACGATTTTGGAGAAGTTTTAGGTAGTCTTTTAGCAGAAAATTTACAATTAAAAGAGTTCAAAGAGTACGATTTTTCGCCTTATAATTGTTTTAATCACACGGTTGAAGTTGGTAAAAGTCGCTATCGAATTGAGCATTTAAACAATTATATTCCGATGGTTTATTCATTGGTGATGGAAAAATTTTGAGATTCCAAACCACTTTTAACTTCAAATTACAGTAACTTTTGTTCAAAAGATTCCTCCCTTTGGTCGGAACGACTTTCATTTAGAGCATCTTGCGAAAATGCGAAGCATTTTCGCCACCTACTTATAAAACATTAGTCATTCTGAGTGATGCGAAGAATTTTATTACATGTCGTTTCATACAAGTTTGGGATAGTGAGTGAATTTAAAAATTGACTTTTTCAATCACAATTTTCAGCCATTTCAATCTCGATTTGTTCGGGTGAAAGGTAGTAGCTTTTCTTTTTTTCGCGGTAGGCTTTTGAAACACGATTGTTGTTGTAGAAGTAATTTACGCCTTCCAATAATTGTTTACCAAGTCCGTGTCTTATTGCAACTCGATCTGCTTCACATTCGGTTTTTTTAAGCTCTTTTTTTGAGCTTATGTATTTTGAAATAAATACCAATAACTGCTTATTTGTTTTTTGTGTGTAGTCTAAAATGTGGGCAAATTCGTGTCCAATCCAACCAACTTGAGAATTAAAAGTAAGGTCTTTGTAGTACATTCCATTGTTGGCTTGCGTCTTGTTTACAAAAATTTGATAGCGACGATTTTCTTGTTTGTGAAACAAAAATCCAAGTGTTGGTTGCGCCATCATTGTTGCACTTATTTTCTTTAAATCAACATTCATGTGCACATCACTCAATTCAGGATAATGACGAAGCGCGACATAAAACGCAAGTTTCAATTTTAAGTCGCGAATATTAATCCTTTTGTTGCGCCCAAAGTGTTTTTCATAAAATGGTAACGAGTCTTTATATTCTTCAAATAAATACACATTTGTGTCACAGGCGATTTTAAAATCTGAATGAATCTCTTGTGAAAATGAAAAGAAATTTAAAAGCTGAAAAAAACAAAATAGGAAGACAAAGCGCGACATAAAAAATTATTACACTCTAAATTTAATGAAAATTTAATTGGACTTCAAAGTTTGTTTTCTTTCAATAAAAACTTGAATGTAAATTTTGGATTATACTTGAACACCAAAAAGGTAACCCACCGAGGCAGACAAGCCCATTGCAATCGATCCCCAAATTACAATTCTTATTACAGCTTTGATTATGCTCGAACCACCCGTTTTTGCAGCAACAGCTCCGAGAGAAACAAGTGATAAAATAGTGAAGCCGTAAAGTGCATATTCCATTATTGAAATCGGAGCGAAAATTGTCACTAATAATGGCAAAAGTCCACCAACAGTAAACGCGGCACCAGAAGCAAATGCTGCTTGTATTGGATTTGCTTGACTTATTTCATTTATTCCTAGTTCATCACGAACATGGGTTCCTAAAGCGTCTGCTGATGTTAACTCCTTTGCTACTTGTAAGGCCGTTTCCTTTTTTAATCCTCGTTTTTCATAGATTTGAGCCAATATTTTGAGTTCTTGCTCAGGCATTTTTTCAAGCTCTATTTTTTCTCTTTCAATATCAGCTTTTTCAATGTCGGTTTGTGAACTTACCGAAACGTATTCTCCGGCTGCCATTGACAAAGCACCTGCTACAAGTCCTGCCACCGTTGCCAAAAGAATAGGATCTCTTATTGTGCTTGCTGTTGTAACACCAATTGCAAGGCTTGAAATAGAAATAATTCCATCATTTGCTCCCAAAACGGCGGCTCTCAACCAGTTACTTCGATGTATATAATGATTGTCTAAATAATTGTCAATTGTTATCATTCTTGTTTTTTATGTCTATTTAATTTGCGCTCATTAGCATTCTATATTTCTACTAAAATTAAACATTTTTAGAACAAATTCGTCATTGCTAGCACAACTTTTAAAATCAAGGGTTGTTGAAAAATGATTGGAGTATGTATCTTACAACTAATCCAAAATTAAAAATCTCAAAATCCCGCGTGATTTAAAACTTTTAGGTAATTTTCTTGTTATTTAAATTATGAAAACTAAGCCTTCCTCAGGATTTATTTTTACACCTTATCAAGCGCCTGAGCAATCAAATTTCGAGCGACTTTTTGATATTTTCAGTGAATTGATTACGCACACTTCAGGCGATGTGGACGAAGCTTTAGATTGGTTTAAAATCCTTGACGATGAGTACAAACTCACGAATGAGGAATACACAATGGATGATTTCATTGAAGATCTGAAGAAAAAAGGCTACCTCCGCGAAGAAATCAAACCCGATGGAAAAGGAGCGTTAAAAATTACTGCGAAAACCGAACGAGCGCTTCGTAAAAATGCAATGGAACAAATCTTCGGCAAAATCAAGAAAAGTGGAGCTGGAAATCATAAGTCTAAAAAAAGTGGTCAAGGTGACGAATCCACAGGTGAATTTAGAAATTACCAATTTGGCGACAGCATTGAACGCATTTCGATAACCGAAAGTCTAAAAAATGCACAAATCAATCACGGTCAGGCTGAATTCAAATTGACTGAAGAAGATTTAATCATTGAAGACACGCACCACAAATCGCAAATGAGTACGGTTTTGATGATTGACATTAGCCACAGTATGATTTTGTACGGTGAAGATCGCATCACACCCGCTAAAAAAGTGGCAATGGCTCTGGCAGAATTAATCACCACTCGCTATCCAAAAGACACCTTGGATGTGATTGTGTTTGGTAACGATGCGTGGCCGATAAAAATTAAAGATTTACCGTATTTACAAGTTGGTCCTTATCACACAAATACCGTTGCAGGTCTAGAGTTAGCGATGGATATTTTGAGAAGAAAACGCAATACCAACAAACAAATTTTTATGATTACGGACGGCAAACCAAGCTGTCTTCGCATGCCAGACGGACAGTATTATAAAAACAGTAATGGACTCGACCAATTTATTGTAGAGAAATGCTACACAATGGCGGCGCAAGCTAGAAAATTGCATGTTCCAATCACCACTTTTATGATTGCTCAAGACCCTTATCTTCAGTCTTTCATTGAAGAATTTACGAAAGCAAACAAAGGAAAAGCCTTTTTTACAGGTTTAAAAGGTCTGGGAGAAATGATTTTCCACGATTACGAAAGCAATAGAAAAAAACGAATTAACTAGAAAAATGAAAGATTCACTACTAAACATAAAAACTCTAGGCGAACTAAAGAAAGCAGCCTACCAAACAAAAGACATCAAAACAGAATTAAGAGATAATTTAATTGCGTCTTTACAATCTGGAAAGAAGACTTTTGAAGGAATGCACGGCTACGAACAAACCGTAATTCCACAATTGGAACGTGCGATTTTATCCAAACACAATATCAATTTATTGGGTTTACGCGGTCAAGGAAAAACGAGAATTGCGCGTTTGATGATTCAATTATTAGACGAATACATTCCAATCGTTGCAGGAAGTGAAATCAACGACGATCCTTATGCTCCGATTAGTCGTTTTGCGAAAGAACTCATTGCTGAAAAAGGCGACGAAACTCCAATTGAATGGTTACACAGAAACGACCGCTTCTTTGAAAAATTGGCAACGCCAGATGTAACCGTAGCCGATTTAATTGGCGACATCGACCCAATAAAAGCGGCGAATTTAAAATTAAGTTATGCCGATGATCGCGTTTTGCATTTCGGAATGATTCCACGTGCAAATCGTTGTTTGTTTGTAATCAATGAATTACCCGATTTGCAAGCGAGAATTCAAGTAGCACTTTTCAATATTTTAGAAGAAGGCGACATTCAAATTCGAGGTTTTAAATTGAGAATGCCTTTGGATTTACAATTTGTTTTCACTGCAAATCCTGAAGATTACACCAACCGAGGAAGCATTGTTACTCCGCTAAAAGATAGAATTGGTTCTCAAATTTTAACGCATTACGCCTTTGATTTAGAGACTGCAAAACGCATCACTTCCCAAGAGGCTGAAAAATTAGAAACACGTGCCATCAACGTTTACGTTCCAGAATTGGCAAAAGATGTATTGGAACAAATTGCATTTGAAGCAAGAATCAGCGAATTTGTAGATCACAAAAGTGGTGTTAGTGCGCGTATGAGTATCACTGCTTTTGAAAATTTAATCAGTACAGCTGAACGTCGTGCTTTGATGAATGGCGAAAACAGTACATCGGTGCGTTACAGTGATTTGTTGGGAATGATTCCGTCCATCACAGGGAAAGTGGAACTTGTTTATGAAGGTGAACAAGAAGGAAGTTATTATGTTGCCAATCAGCTCATTAGTGAAGCAACTAAAACCTTGTTTTTAAAGTATTTTCCGAAAATTGAAAAACTCAAAAAACAAGATCAAAAAACACCTTATGACGCAGTTTTGGAATGGTTTTTCCAGGCTTCCAACTTTGAACTTTCCGATGATGCAAGCAATGAAATTTACAACGCAACCCTTGATTTAGTCGAGCCTTTGGACGATTTATTGAAAACATATCAACCCCGATTGGATAAAGAAGATGTCAATTTCTTAAAAGAATTTATCCTTTGGGCTTTGGTTGAATTGAAGCAATTATCCAAAAAACGAACTGAAAACGGAATGGCTTTCAACGACTTGTATGACAGTTATATTAAAGGGTTGTAAGCTTATTTTTCGTCTTTAAACCAACCCGAGTACATCACATAGTTGTTGGAAATACGTTGAACTTCTCCCTCGAATAATTCTGGGGAGAGTGTTTTGACTTTTTTAGCTGGAACACCTGCGTAAATGCTCCAAGATTCTACGCGTGTACCTTCTAATAAAACTGCACCCGCAGCAATAATGCAATTGGCTTCGATGTAGCAATTATCCATTACGATTGCGCCCATTCCAATTAATACATTGTCTTCGACTGTGCAACCATGAACTAAAGCGTTATGTCCGATAGAAACATTGTTCCCAAGGTTGACCTTTGTTTTTTGATACGTGCAATGCAAAACAGCTCCGTCTTGAATATTTACCTTGTTTCCCATTCGAATGGAATTTACATCTCCACGAACAACCGCATTGAACCAAACCGAACATTGATCTCCCATCACCACATCACCAACAATTGTTGAGTTTTCTGCTAACCAACAATCTTCTCCGAACTGAGGTGCTTTTCCGTTGCATTCTTTTATTAAAGCCATACGTTTAAATTGAAAATGTAAAATGTAAAATTGATCCACCACAGCGGATTGAAAATGTAAAATTGAGAATTTTGATTGGAATTATTGTCTAAAAATCAGGCTTTTTAAATACCATCTTAGCTCAAAAGGCTAGAGAATCAAAAAAACGTTTTCGCTAATTTCAAACAAACTTATCTTTACTTTTGTTATCTCAACTTATACAAGCATTTATGTCAAGCGAAAAATCACAACCTTATTGCATCGATTTACTAAATAGAAAACGTTTTCCAACACAAGAAGTTTCTATCGGAAAAGTCAAATTGGGAGCATCCAATCCAATTCGTTTGCAATCAATGACAACGACAGATACAATGGATACAGAAAAATCGGTGGCACAATCGATTCGTATGATAGATGCTGGTTGTGAGATTGTTAGATTGACAGCGCCAAGTAAAAAAGAAGCGGAAAATTTAGGTTTAATTCGCTCCAAATTGACTGAATTAGGTTACGATGCACCGCTAGTTGCTGATATTCATTTCACACCAAATGCTGCTGAAATTGCTGCTAAGTTGGTGGAAAAAGTGCGTGTGAATCCAGGGAATTATGCCGACAAAAAGAAGTTTGAGGAAATCGATTACACCGACGAAAGCTATCAAGCAGAATTACATCGCATTGAAGAAAAATTTACTCCTCTCGTTTTGCTTTGTAAAGAAAATGGCACAGCGATGCGAATTGGTACCAATCACGGTTCCCTTTCAGATCGAATTTTAAGTCGTTACGGCGACACACCTGAAGGAATGGTAGAATCTGCCATGGAATTTATTCGCATTTGTGAGAAAAATGACTTCCATGAATTAGTGATTTCTATGAAAGCAAGTAACACGTTGGTGATGGTGCAAGCTTATCGTTTGCTAGCCGCTGAAATGTTAAAAAACGGTCGCTCTTATCCCTTGCATTTAGGAGTAACTGAAGCAGGAGATGGCGAAGATGGTCGAATAAAATCAGCAGTTGGAATTGGTGCTTTATTGGAAGATGGTTTGGGAGATACGATTCGTGTTTCCTTAACAGAAGAACCTGAGTTTGAAATTCCTGTTGCGCGAAAACTAGCAGAGAAATTTACGGAAAATGAAATTTTGCCATTGCCAGAATTCAAAGGTGAATTGCCTTACAATCCATTCTCTTATGAGCGCAGACATTCAACTGAAATTCATAACATTGGAGGAAAACACGTTCCTGTTGTAATTGCGGATTGTTCCCAAAAAGAAACGATTAAATCAGCAAATTTTTTCGGATTTGGTTACAACTATTCCGTTCAGTTAGACAAATGGAATTTACAAGATTTAGCCGCTGACTATGTATTCATTGGTGATAACTCCATCGATTTTGAAGTGCCGGGAACACTTGGTGTGATTTGTAATTATGAAAATTGGAAAGCAAATTACAGCAATAAAGTTGGTTTTTATCCTTTGGTTACGCTTGATGCATTGGCAAATCTTGACAAAGAACAAATTGCATTTTTAAGCTTACAAGCAGAAGCAACACTTTCAAATAATTTGAATGATTACCCAAATCTTGTTTTACTGGTTTCAACTAACTACGTCAACAAAACGCAATTATTTCGTTCCTTTTATATTCAGTTGGCAAGTAAAAATTACCAGCATCCCGTTGTGCTTCAAATTGAATCAAATGAAAAAGACGCTGAAGCATTTCAATTAAATGTTTCCAGTGATGCAGGTTCTGTATTAATAGATGGATTTGGCGACGGACTTTGGATTCGAGGAGAACAAGCGCCAACTTTTATCAATTCAACGGCATTTGGAATTCTTCAAGCGACACGCACACGTATTTCAAAAACAGAATATATTTCGTGTCCTTCTTGTGGCAGAACTTTGTTTGATTTGCAAGAAACAACAGCAAAAATCCGCGAGCGCACTTCTCATTTAAAAGGTATTAAAATCGGAATTATGGGTTGCATCGTAAACGGACCTGGAGAAATGGCAGATGCTGATTATGGGTACGTTGGAACTGGACCTGGAAAAATCAATTTATACAAAGAGAAAACGGTCGTTAAAAAGAATGTTGCTGAAACAGAAGCCGTTCAAGCATTAATCGACCTAATCAAAGAAAATGGCGATTGGGTGGAGGTAAAGTAGTTTCTGGTTACTAAATCTTTACAGAATAAAAATTGGCGAACGAATAGGAAAACTTTTGCTCAAAATGGATTTCTCAATCGGATTCTGACTTTCATATCAGAAGCATGCATACGTGCAAACCCAAAGAAGCGCTCGATTAAAGTTCATTTTTTCCATTCATAAAATAAATAGTGCTGAGTGAAATTTTATTTCTAACTTTAAGCAAGCACCAAAAATCTATTTTTTTATGACACAGAATCGTTTGTTTTTTAGTAATTCTACTACATTAACTTTATTCCTTTTTTTACTCAATGTACCGAGTATTTTTTCACAAAACAGAAATTACAAAGAACACGTTACGATTGTCAGAGACGAATGGGGAGTTCCTCATATTTATGGTGAAAAAGATGCCGATGTCGCTTATGGATTAGCTTGGGCAAATGCTGAAGATGATTTTGCAACGATGCAAGAAAGTTTATTGCCTACCAAAGGTTTACTTGGGCAATGGAAAGGAAAAGATGGTGCTACAATCGACTTTGTTGTTGGACTGATTAACTCAAGAGAAAAAGTGGATGCACTTTACGACTCACAAATTAGCCCTGAATTCAAAATGTATCTTGAAGGTTATTGCGCTGGTGTGAACGACTATGCGGCAAGTCACCCAAAGGAAGTGAAAGTTAAAAACGCTTTTCCCATTACTCCCAAAGATGTAATTATAACTTTTCATTACATTTCAGCATTAATTACGGCTGTTCCAGATCAATTAAAATCGGTGATGAATGGCAAATATGATTCCGTTTCTGTGACCTTTGCTTCCAACGCTTTTGCGTTCAACCCTTTAAAAGCAAACGACGGAAAAACTTTACTTACCGTAAACCCACATATGCGTTTTGAAGGTTGGTTTTCTTGGTATGAAGCCCACCTCGTTAGTGAAGAAGGAATGGACATCATGGGCGCACTTTTTCACGGAGGAACAAGCATTTTTGTTGGAACGAACAAAAACTTAGGTTGGACACACACTTGGAATAAATACGATATGGCTGACACCTATAAATTGAAAATGATTCCAAACAAAAAAGGCTGGTATGAATACGATGGGAAAGAATACCAATTGGAGAAAAATGATATTAAACTGAAAGTGAAACTAAAGCCTTGGTTGCCAAAAATAACTGTAAAACGTGAAGCTTATAAATCGATTCTTGGTCCCGTTTTGAAATCACCTTCGAAAGAATATTATGCCTTCAGATGGGGAGCAATGGATGAAGTTAGAACCCCAGAACAATGGTGGAGAATGAATAAAGCAACAAATTTCGATGAATATTACAAAATATTAGAAATGAACGCTTTGCCTCGATTCAATATCGTTTACGCTGATAAAGAATCGAATATATTTTTCATCGATAATGGTAGAGTACCCAAAAGAAATGCAGACTTTGATTGGAAAGGCGTTGTTCCAGGCAACACGTCTGCCACAATGTGGACAGAAGTTTACAAAACAGATGAACTTCCTCAAGTTAAAAATCCGGATTGTGGTTATGTTTTTAACACCAATAATACACCTTACAGTGCAACATGCGACGAAGACAGAATCGCCCCTGGAACATGGGATCCGCACATGAATTTTCGAATGGGCGACAACAACCGTAGCTTACGATTCATGGAGTTGGTTGAAGAAAATGAACGCATGGACTTCGAAATTATGAAACGAATTAAATTTGATAGCCAATATCCTAAAGACGGAAAATTCCTCCGTTCAATCAGCCTGATGAAAGAAATTGATGAGAAGAAATATCCAGATATTCAATCAATGCTCAAAGAAATGAAGTCATGGGACAGAACCTCAAACCCTGAATCTTTAGGCGCAACTTACTTTTTAGTTTCGTTTGATTATTTATTCAATCTTATGAAACTAGACGTTGAATGTTTTATCGACGGAATTCCTTTGACGGAAGAAAAACTCGTAGAAGCAGTTCGTCACACAAAAAAGCATTTAGAAAAGCATTTTAATACAATCAATGTTCCTTTGAAAACAATTTTTAGAATTGCTAGAGGTAACGAAGAATATGCGATGCCTGGTTATCCAGATGCATTAGCTGCAAACTATGCTAAACCAAGAGAATCCGATGGGAAATTCATGGGTAATTTAGGAGATACCTACACAATGTTTGTTCAATATGGTAAAAATGGAGTTGAACGAGTAGAAAGCTTAGTGAATTTTGGTTCTTCTTCCCATCCAGAAAGCAAACATTACACAGACCAATTGAAAATTTGGGTTAAACAAAAAACGAAAGTTATGACTTTCGATAAAGAACAAATTTTTAAAAATGCAGAAAAAGTGTATAAGCCGGGGAATTAAATTAATTTTTTAGCACACGCCAAGTATGAAAAAACTGTTTTTACTATTGTTTTTTTGTGGAAATATCGTCTACTCATATGCGCAATTCAATGAATATCGTTTTCATGTTTATGGAAAAGCCAGCACAGGAATAATTGATAAAAACAACTATTTCAATATTGGAGGAAGCATGGAATGGATGGTGAAACCAAAATTGGGTTTGAATTATAATTTAGAATATCAATACAGAACAGATGGCTACTCACATATTCATGGTTCGATAGGTTCATTGGCTGGACCTCCGCTGTTTATTATGGGTTTAATTTCTGGAATTACTGATAATGATGATTGGGACGATACAGATGATAATCCGTTTAATTTTGGTTATTTAGGTGCGATTGGCGGCATACTTTTAACGATTTGTCCCGATGGAGTAAGTTATCATTTTCCAATTGGCTATCATTGGGATGTTGCGCCTTATGCAAATGTTTTAGGAATTGATTGGGTTTTCAATCGCAAGGAAAATTACAGACAACTTAAATATGCTGTTTCGGTTGGGACAAAAGTTTCTTATTCTTTTTCAAATAATATGACAGCCAATCTATTCGTGGAAACACGAAAAGTTGCCTCAACAGGATTTGGAATTGGTGGAGGTTTTGGAATTGGTTACTTATTGAAAAAGCGCGAAACAGACGAAGAAATTCCAATTGTTGAACCACCAACACAAAAGTTATAACCTCAGCTATTGTTTGCAACTTTTTAGCGATGTGAACAACTAATCTACAAGCTTTTAGCTATTGGGCTTAACTTAGTGCCCCATGAAAAAATGCATTTTTCTTTTCTTATTTTTGAGTTTACAATTCCTATCAAAAGCACAATTAAAACCGATTTATAATCAAGCAGAATATCCTTTTTGGTTGCATCTTCCTTCTGATAGCATTCTAAAAAGTAAACCTCCCATTTTGATTTTTTTACACGGAAGAAGTCTTTCTGGAAATAATTTGGAACTCGTTAAAAAATACGGTGTTATCCATGAAATTGAAAAAGGTCGTTCTATTCCTGCGATTGTTATTGCGCCGCAAGTTCCGGCTGGCAAATCTTGGGAACCCGAAAAAATATTGTCTGTATTGCAGTTTGTTCAACGAACTTTTGACACAGACACCAATCGTGTTTATGTTGCTGGAATGAGTTTGGGAGCTTACGGAACTTTGGGGTTTGCTGGTGCGTATCCTGAAATTGTTACGGCTGCTGTTGCTCTTTGTGGTGGTGGAAATCCAAAAGATGGTGCCGCTTTATCCACAATTCCTGTTTGGATTCAACATGGAAATAGAGATTCCGCAGTTCCGTTAAGTGAATCTCAAAAAATGGTGAATGCTATTAAAGCTTGTACCGATGAAAATTTAAAGTTTACCATAGTTCCCGGTGCAAATCACGGAGATTTAGAACGCGTTTTTAGAACCGATGAATTGTATGAGTGGTTGTTTCAATTTGAAAAGTAACGCATTAAGACAAAAACATGTGGATAAATAATTGATTAGGATTAATTTTCTTTGTTGAAAATGAGAACTTGAATAATTACATAAAACTATTAAAACTCAAGTTGCTACCGCATATGACAGACTATTTTTGAGGCTTAAAAAATGTGTCGTCTTTCCTCTATAGATTAACCCAAATTAAAGCTTAAATCCCCAATATTTTACATTAACCCTATTAATCACCCTTAATTTTCTTAATACCTTAATGGTTAGTTTTTACCATTAAGAAGTTAAGGTTCATTAAGATTAATTTGCCTTAATTTTCAAAAGTGCACTTTAAATGCTAATATCAAAGTATTTAGAGCGCTATATAAAGTGGGTCGAAATATGTCGCTTTTCGTTAAAGATTGAAGCAGATGTATGCCTAAATCCCCAATATTTTACATTGGTCCAAACGAACTTTGCAAAGCGAAGAAACAAAAAAGCCAATTAATTGACGAACAATTAATTGGCTTTTAGTTTTGAGGTCTCGTCCGGATTCGAACCGGAGTAGACGGTTTTGCAGACCGGTGCCTAGCCGCTCGGCCACGAGACCTTAGTGACCGCGAATATAGTGAATTATTCTAATATCAGCTTTTCGATACTAGAAGATTTTTCAGTCGTAATCAAAATGACATATTGTCCTTTTGCGAAATCACTACAGTCAAGACTACTTGTTCCTGCCGTAAGCACTTGTTTATCAATTAATTTTCTACCATCTAAAGTTAAAATTGAAACCTCAAGTTGATCGCTTGTTTTGATGATAAAAATTCCGTTCGAAGGGTTCGGATAGATAGAATAATTAAGCGTTTGTTCTTCTAAACTGTTGCAATTTTCAACAACAATAGATTGCGTTGCTGAACCTGTACAACCATTTTGAGTGACAGAATAAACGATGGAATGTGTTCCAATTCCTGCAACAGAAGCTGAGAATAAATTCGGTGCACTAATTCCGTTTCCAGAGAAAGTTCCTCCTGATGGTGTTACTTCTGTAATTGCAAATTGTGCTGTTGTGTCACAAATTGGAGCAATTGCATCAAATGTAACAACTGGCACTGCATTGACGATGATTGTATTTTGCGCAGTTCCAGCACATCCATTTTCAGTAACCGTGTATGTTATAACATGTGATCCATCTCCAGCAACAGAAGGATTGAAACTATTTGTACCTGTAATTCCAGAACCTGTAAATGTTCCGCCTGTTGGTGTAACTTCTTGCGTCAATGAAATTGGTGCTGCATTTTCACAAATTGGTGCAACCGCATCAAAAGTAACTGATGGAACAGCATTAACTGTAATTGTTCCTACTGCATTTCCTGTACATCCGTTTGGTGAAACGTAATTATAAACAGCATTATTTACACCTATTAAACTAGTTGAAGGTGTGAATTGATTCCCACTAATTCCAGCACCGATATATGTACCACCCGCGGGCAATCCGCTGTTTAAATTAAGTTGCGACGCGTTAGCACAAATTGGATTGTAGCTACCAAAAGTCACAATAGGATTTGCCTCTACATTAATTGTTTGCGATGCTGAATTCACACAATTGTTTCCATCAATATATTGGTATGTAACTGTGTTTGCTCCAACAGCGATTGAAGGATTAAAACTCGTTGTGTTTTCAACTCCTGTTCCCGCGAAAGTTCCTCCTGCTGGAGTTGCATTTAAAGTAAATGTACTTGCGCTTTCACAAACAGTTGCAATTGCTGGAAAATCAACTAATGTTCCATTGATTGTTACTCCAAAAGTTGCACTTGCCTCTGGACAAGCTCCTGATGCAGCTATCGTATTTGTAATTTGATACGAACCAATAGTTGACAGACTTGGATTAATTTCTCCTGTTTGAGGATTTAAACTTAAACCATTTGTAGAACTAAAAACACCTATTCCACCTCCATTTAATAATGTAACCTGTTGATTAGCATCATTTAAACAAAATGCAGTATTCGCGTAACTAAAGTCAGCAACCAACGCATTTGAAATGGATAATTGTTGAGTAGAAGTATTTGGACAAGTTCCATTCGTTACAAAAGTAATGGTGTAAGTTCCAGCTTGTGAATTTTGAACGTCGATTTCACCTGTTGCTGTGTTTGCAAAAACCAACGAAGAATTATTGGCACTAAATGTTCCTGTTGAACTTACTGTTGGTGTAGTATTTGAACTTCCAACACAAACTGTTCCTGATGCAAAACTAAATGCAGCGTTGTCTAATGGTATTGTGCTTAAACTAACACCTTGTGTTAAAGGTGCAACACATCCATTAGTGTTGGTATAAAGTAACGTGTAAGTTCCAGCTTGTGTTGCTGTTAACGTTGAAGTGATTTGGGTTGGCAATAAATTTCCATCTTTAAACCACTGAAATCCTCCTGTTGTTTCAGATGACGTGATTGTTGTGTTTGAGTTTACACAAAAACTAGTTGGACCTTGTGCAGCAATTGTAGTTGCAGTACTTGGTAAGTTTAGGGTAACAATGTAGTCGTTGTTTGTATTGCACCCATAACCTGAAAAAACAGATGGAAGAATAACCGCAGCATAATTTCCTGTTGTTGTGAAATCAAAATTAATAGAACCATCTTGACACGCATTGAAAGAAGCAGATGCAAGAATAGTTGGTGTTGCACAATTTGTTATGTCAACTAATAACAAAGAATAGGGGAATTCAGCTGAAGCAGACCAAGAAACATTTCCAGGTACTCCTAATTGAAATCTGTACCAATCCGTATCTCTGTTGCTATTTTCTGCCCAAGCACTACCATAAATCGTTTGACCACAACTAATGTTATAGTAAACAGGATTTGTTGCGTTACATCCTCCATTGTTATCCGTTCCACACGTTTCATTTTCTAATAATGAATTTGCAGGTTGACTTAAGTTACATTGTGTAAATTGTTGAACACAAATATCAAAGGTCATTGTGTTTGGAATATCATCCAGGTAATCGTGTACTCGAATATAATAAGTTTGTCCAATTGTTAGATTATTTACGACTGAAGACTCCACGTCTCCTTCAAAAGAAGCATCAGTACAATTTAAGGAAGTTAAATTTGCACATGAATTTCCAGAAAAAACTTCAAAAACACCATCAAATTCTGGAGATCCATCAACACTTATTGATGCCCCTGCCGAAGTTGCGGTAAATTTATACCAAACATCATTGTTGGCCGTTCCTGCACAAGCCACTTGAGATTCAGTTGCATAAGCTACAGTGCCAGCAGTATTCACACAGTTTGCACCTTGAACTAAATTTATTGCGCCGATACAATCATCATTTGCTGGTGCAGAAGCTACAGAAGTGTAGGTATAACTGTCAATTCCAATGTAATCAGAATTTGCTCCATTTGGACCTGCATTTGTAACAAAATATCTAAATGCAACCCTTCCATTTGTTGGACCTGATAAACCAGAAATTGTAGCTGAATAAAGTGTCCATGTGCTTGGATAACCTGATGTTGTTAAATTTGGATTTACGGTTAATAGTAAGTTTGTGTAAGTTCCAACAGATGTTTCGGTTGTTCCTACGTTTATCCCATTTCCTGCTGTACTTAAGCGTAACTCTAAACGGTCTGGATAAACGGGTGTTGCACCACTTACGCGTGTGTAAAAAGTAATTACATCGCCATTATTGTAAGTTTGAGTTGGAGTAAAAAGCCAGTTACTAATGGTTGTTCCCGTTGCACTTGTTGTACTTTGGTAGTTACAAGAAATATACGAACCAGCAGTTCCAGCTTGAGCGGTAAATGAAGCGGTGTTACCACCACCCCAGCCAGCATTTGGATTTGCTTGAACACTATTATTTCTTACAAACCAATCCGTTAATAAACTTAAATCTTCAAATCCTTCTGCATAAGATTGACCAAAAAGCGAAGTTGATAAACACACAACACTTAATAAAGTGATTATTCTATTTTTCATCTTCTTTCTTTTTTTCGATTTTCACTTCTTTAACAGTCGTTGATTTGACCTTGAAAGATTGATTTCGTGCAGTGTTTACCTTTTGAGTTTTAGCTGCTTCACTTAAAGGTTTTGCGCCCGATTCAGCATTTATTGCTTGTTTCTGCTTTTCGGGTTTTGCACCTAAAGTTTGACCAAACAAACTTGTTCCTAAAAACAAGAAAGTCCCTAAAAATAGCTGTTTCTTCATGATTGATTGAGTTGATTTGTGATTGATTTATAATAAAAAAGCCAAGCTTAAAATTAAACCCTTTACAGTGTATAATTTCAAGCTTGGCCAATAAGTTATTCAACTAATTTATTTAATAACTAGTTTTTGAGTGCCTTTTAAGTTTGATTTTTCATCAGAAATAACTACGAAATAGTTACCGCTTGTTAATTTATCAAGGCTTAAAATTGTTCCTGATGAAATTGATTTGTTAGCAATAATCGTTCTTCCCATCAAGTCTATGATTTGAATTGAATAATTTCCATCAGCGCTAAATTCAACTGTCAATTTATCTTTTGTTGGGTTTGGATAGATTGAAAAATCAACTGATTTAATTTCATCAAAACCTACGATTTCACAAGCTTCATCAACAGGAGTTCCATCACAATAGTTAGTTGGGTACAAATATGCTGCTTCTAAAGGATTGTTTTCTGGTTGAATAACTGCTTGTGTACATCCTAATTGACGCACTAAGAAATCTCTAATGAAATTTACTGTTGTGTCCATATAAGCTAAAGCTGCTGCTGAAGTTCCTGCGTAAGGTACGTGAGGTGCACCTGGAAATGTGTAGAATTGGTGATCTAAACCTACTGCACAAGCTCTTTTGTGAATCATTCTACTTCCGTCTAAGTACATTAAAGGTGTTCCTGGATTCACAACTCCTCTGTTATATTTAACTGTACCATCATTTGTTCCGTGAATTGAACATAATGGAATATCGCCTGCTTCTAACCAACTGTAACGCGCTAAAGCACCACATCCGTTAATTACTCCTTGTACATCCATTGAATAACCTGGGTTTCCACTTGCTCCTTCTAAACCTCCAAGTGCAGCAATTGTGCTTGCATTCAAATAGTCTTGAATCTCACATTCTTTGTCTAAATAACCAACGTGTAAAGCTGTAATTGCACCGGCAGAACTTCCTCCGATGTAAATTTTTGTAGTGTCAATTTTATAAGTATCAGTAGTTTGTTTGTCTTTGTAGAAGAAACGAATCGCTGCTCTTAAATCTTGTGTTGCTCTTACAACCGCTTTAACTGCGTTTGCTGAATCGAAAGGGAAGAACCCTAAACGGTAATCGATAGAAGCACAAGCATATCCTTTTTTTGCAAAACGCTCTGACCAAGTTTTAACATCAATGTCTGTTTTAGAACCACCGATAAAACTTCCACCGTGTACCCAAATAATCAAAGGACGAGCAGTTTCTACATCTCCTGTTGGTTCATAAAAATCCATTTTCAAGACAGTAGCTGAATTGTTCCAAGAATTGTTTTGTCCGTAAGTGATGTCGCTCGTTACTGTAAAGTTTGGAAAAACATCCTCCGCATAGCGTCCCGTTTCACAAGGGGTTTGAGCGAAAAAATTTGCAAAAGAAAAAATTGCAAGAAGTAAAGTAAAATTTCTCATGTTTTTAAGTTATTAATTATTAAGGAAAAAGGGTTGCGTCGTAATTTCCTGCATTCACTTGATGCAAGGTAGATTTATATTTTTTATTGATTGCTTTGATAAATTCATTTGCTAGAAGCGCATTTCCTTTTGCATTGAAATGAATTCCATCTAAAGAATAAGCTCCGCCCGAAACGAATTTTGCACTCATTGAAATGCCGTTGTAAACAAATCCGTCTTTCAAATTTTCAGCGAATTTATCTGTTTCAACCACTGCTAAATTATATTGAACCGCAATGTTTTTAATAATTGTATTGTAGGCCGCAATTTGACTTCTTAAAGTTGAAATTTCTTCTAAGGTCAATACAAATTCATTTCTCAAAGGAAATAAAACGCCCATTTGGTTGCATTTAACTGAATCTAAAGGAACACTCAACAAAAGCAATTCACCGTCTAGAAGTTGACGAACTCCAAAATCATTTGCCGCTGGGTCTAAAATCATAAAAGGGTTACTTCCAAGTTGAAAGTAGAAATTTAATGGATTATAAATGTTGTTTAATGTCGTAACGTTTGATTCATCTAAATTTAATCCATTCCAAGGAATTGTAGTGAAATAAGGCATTTTTGTTACATCAGGAATCGTTGCAACAACACCTTTAGCTCCATTTGCTGTCATCACACTCACTAAGTTTGAATAGGCTGCTTCAAAGTTTGTTGTAGATGGAAGATTGTTATTTACACCGCCACTTTTTGCGTAATCCATTACATCTTCAATTCCTAAAAAGACACTGAAAAAAGTTGGGTTAACAGCAATTACATTATCCAAAACACTTGCTGTTGTGCTTGAAGTCATTCTCTTAAAGAAAGGATTTGAATTGGCATAAGCAGTATTTGAAACATCCATCAACTTCAAACCTGGGATTCCAAAATTTCCAAATTTGTTACTTACTGAATAAAGGTTGTCGTTTAAAACTGCTAAATCTCCACCAGTTGCAATTCGAACAGGAGATAAAGAAGTGACATTTTTACAATCTGTTTTATATCCCAATTTAAAAGGTGCCAAGCCTGCCATGCTCACTCCCATCGAACTTTGACTAACATAAGGTTGATTGAAAGCGCCGCCACCAATCGTTTTGAATTGTTCTGCAAGAATATTGGAAACCGAATTTGTTTGTCCTTCAAACGTTAGAGCATCATCCATGTAACCTGCTGCGTGACCACCACCAAGCATCACAAATCGCGTTGGGTTCATTTCTCCTTGTGCTGGAGTTGTTGCTTCGTATTTTGGTTTACAAGCTGTTAAAACAAGTAGTAAACTAAAAGTAAAAATTGAAAAAATATTTTTTGTCATGACTACCATTTATAAATAAATCCTATTCCAGCTGCAACAGCTTTAGTAGTAAAAGTTCCACTTAAATTTGTTTCATTGTTGACATCTGCTCGCGTCAGTTTCGTGTAGTAAAAAGAAGCATCGATTGCAAAATGATCTCCGATTTCATAACCCAAACCTAAAGTTCCATAAGCGCGATTTGCATCAGGAGTTTCCGGTGTTACATAACCAGCTTGAACAGGAGTTAATCCATAACCACCACCAGCACGAAGCTCTAAATTATCTATTACTTTATAAGAAGCTCCTGCTCTAAAAGCAACGATGTTTTTATAATTTCTTGCAGATTTTGTGTCCAATAAAGAAGCTGTGTTGTTTTCATAATCAAAAGCTAATGTGTCATAAGCTTTCCAAGAAACGTGATTGATATCTAAAACAAATGCCCATTTTTCATTCAATTTATAGGAAAGTCCAAGTGTTGCAACTTGAGGCAATGGCAAACCACCAACAAATTTCCCATCTGGAAAATTAGCGTTTAAACCGTCTGGCACAGTAAAGGTTGCTTCCCCGTCGTTTAGATTCATTTGAACTTTTGAACGGAAATTTAAACCAATTCCAAGTTTTTCGGTTGCGTTTATTTGAACACCTAAATTGTATCCGAAACCACTTGCTTTTCCTGCTAATTCTGCTTTTGCAAAAGTTCCGTCTTCAAATTGAACAGGAATGTCTTTTTGTAAATTCACATTTCCAGTACTATAAACAAAACCAGCACCAACACCAATTTTATCAGAAATTCGGTAAGAAATCGTTGGTTGAATAAAAATTGCTTTCAATTCCAAACGCGTTAATGCAAAACGTCCGATCCAATTTTTTTCCCATTGAACAGTGCTTCCAAATGGTGTGTAAGCTGCTATTCCGAGTTTCAATTTACCGTCTTCTTTCAATTGAAAAAGACCATAAGCTGAAAAAGGAGTACCAACAGGATTTTCAGTTCGATAAACGCCATTTGTTGCGGAATCAACATACATCACATTCGCAAAAATGGGTGTTGTAGCCACGTTTACAGAATTTTCTTTCACAAAAGTACTCGCTCCAGGATTGAAAAATAAACTTGCTCCGTCTGTTTGTAGGGCTGTCCCCGCACAACCCATTCCTTGTTGTTTTTGACCTTGAAAATTCACTTGAAAACCTTGTGAAAAGGAAATTTTGGGGATTAAAAATAAACCTAAGAATAGGTAAAAACTGTAAATTTGTTTCATTGGGTGCATGATGAAGTATTTCAAATGTAAGCATATTCATTAATAAATGTTAACTCAAAATAAAAATTTAACTAAAATCAAATGACGCGATTATTAATTCTGAGTTATTTCTTCTTTTTTTCATTGCTTGCTTTTGCTCAAAAAGAAAATGCTTTCGTGATTTACAAAGCAAATGGTAAAAAAGCTAGTTACAAGCAAATGAAAACTTTAGCGCTTGAAAATCAGTTGGTGTTTTTTGGAGAATTTCACGACAATCCAATTGCACATTGGTTAGAATATGAATTAATGCTTGATTTGTATGCCAAACATCAATCGAATTTAGTTTTGTCTTTTGAAATGTTTGAGCAAGATCAACAGTCTATTTTGAATGACTATTTGAATGGAAAACTGAACGATAAACAGTTCAAAGATTCGTGTCGTCTTTGGCCAAATTACGAAACAGACTACAAACCACTTTTGGATTTTGCAAAAGAAAAACAGCTCAAGGCAATCGCTGCAAATATTCAACGAAAATATGCTTCGTTGCTTTTCAAAAAAGGAAGAGCTGCTTTAGATACTTTGTCGCCACTTATCAAATCACAAATGGCTTCAGTTGATTTTCCTGTTGATACCACTCTGTCGCAATATCAAGCCGTGAGAGAAATGGGCGGACACATGGGAGCAAATATGGTTGAAGCGCAAGCTATCAAAGACGCGACAATGGCAAAATTTATTTTGGCAGCACTTCAAAAAGACACTAAAATTCTTCATTTCAATGGTGCTTTTCACTCAGATTTTAAACAAGGAATTTTGTGGTATATCTGGAAAGAAAAACCCGAGACAAAAATTATGACTATTTCAACGGTTACACAAAACAATATCTACAAACTAGAAAAAGAGCATGTTGGAAAAGCGGATTTCATTATTTGTGTGCCAGAAACAATGACTAGAACGCATTGATTTATCCTTAACTTTACCACATGCACGAAGAAGATAAACGTTCCTCAAACGAACAACCTTTAAAAGAAATCATTGACAAATTCATCAAAGCTTATTCTTTAGAGCATAAGATGAAAGAATACGACGTGATTCAAAATTGGCCCGTTTTGATGGGGAAGGCTGTAGCTTTTAGAACAAAAGAAATTAGTATTTCCAATAAAAGAATGCGCTTGGTGATTGATTCTTCTGTGATGCGAGAAGAATTACTTTTCGGGAAACAATTAATTATTGATAGAGTCAATGATTACGCTGGATTTGAAATCATCAATGACATTTGGTTTGTTTGAAATGTTAACTCCATAGAAAGAACTAAACCTTGTCTTCTTCCGCGTAGTAATCATTTGCAACAAAATAATCCAACATTGCTTCTTTGATTAAATGTTGTTGATCATTGTGCGTTAGCGGAGGAAGTTCTTTTAATAATTTGAAGTGAGGCCATTCATCTTCGTCTTTTCCAACAAATTCATAATACCCGTAGGGTTCTAACAAGGTGCAAACTGCGATGTGTAACAGGTCTGTTTTTTCTTGTTTTGTAAAGTTTTTATAGCCGATACCAAGCTCATTAACACCAATCAAAAACAACAAAGCTTGAACGTCCATTCCACCACCAAAGTCTTTTTCGAGGTGTGTTTTTAATTTTTGAAAGCGTAATTCTATATCGTGATCCATAGTACAAAAGTACAGCAAATAACTAGTTATGCTTCGGAATTTAGGAAAAGTAGAAAAAGGACAATCTAAGAATTACTTCACTTTCTTTGCTACAAAACT
Organism: Flavobacteriales bacterium; assembly: GCA_018883325.1. GTDB lineage: Bacteria > Bacteroidota > Bacteroidia > Flavobacteriales_D > Crocinitomicaceae > UBA952. Next base: position 26,378 of record VEQH01000033.1, read on the forward strand.
GTTGAAGTCAGCCCAGCTTTTTTCGTCAGCGGCTTGATTGTAGGCAATCGGAATGTTGAATTTTTTCCCAACTTCTGTCGAGAAAGGATTGGTAAAAGCGTGAGTTGCATCGGCATAATCAATAAACGAAAAGTCTGCTTTGTTAGCTTTCATCTCTTTTTTCAAGGCTTCAATTTCATCAGAAGAAACAAATTTATCTGCCGCTCCATTGCAGATTAAGACAGACGCTTTCAATTTCCCTTTTTGAAGTGGAGCACCTTTCAATCCGCCGTGAAAACTCACGATTGCATCTAAATCTGCTCCCATTTTAGCGGCGTTTAAAACCACTGTTCCTCCAAAGCAATAACCAATTGCAGCGACTTTATCTTTCTGAACACCAGTAATTTTTAATGCTGCTTGGTGACCAGCATCAAAACGTTTGGATAAAATTGTAGCATCGCTGTAAACAACACCTGCCAAAGCTCCTGCATCTTTTGGATTATCCACAACAATTCCTGCTCCATACAAATCCAAACACACAGCAATAAATCCGTCTTTCGCTAATTGAAGTGCTCTTTGCTTTGGATAGTCATTCAATCCCCACCATTCATGAACAATCAAAATCGTTTTAGTTGACGCATCTATTTTAGTAGGTTTAGCATAAAACCCCATGAACGGTTTACCATCAACGCTGTAGCGCAAAGTGTCAAGAGTTTGTGCGTTTAATTCAACGATAAGAAATAAAGAAAGAATTGTAAAGATCGTTTTCATTGTTTTGTTTTTTCAAAGAACAAACAAAGTTACTTAATGTTGTGCGATGCATTCTTGAATTTTCGATTAAACACACAAGCCACTCTGTTGTATGAACAACAAAATGGCTTTCCTCCACCTCAATTTGCAAACGGTTAGTAGTAGTTAAATCGCTTCAAAATAATAGACGTTTTCAGATCCTGAAAACTTGATTTTCAGTTCTTTTTTCGAGATTTTAAGGACGTCATAAACCTCAAAGTTAGAGCCGTTGTCGTAATCTATGGTTAACGTTGTTCCCTTATTGGAGAATTTCGTTTCGATTGGCAAGACCACTAAATTTGATGTGTTGTTGGGTTGAGCTGTTTTTTCTCGATAGTAGCCGTAACAACCTATGTTGTCTCCAATACACTCCGCACATTCTAACACAACAGATAGTCCTGTTAAGTCCACATTTTGTCCATTGACTTCTTTTTTAACCAATTTCCAATCTCCTTCTAATTTTTTTGAATTGCGATTATCCTTTGAACAAGCAACAAGTATAAACAACACAGATAAAATTGCTAGCATTTTCATTCTTCCCAACGTTTTACAAATTTTAATTCCTGATTGTCTTTGGTAAGAATCATGTATTCTTCTTTTGCTGTTTCTTCATCAGAATAAGACAAAAATGGAGGAAGTGCTTTCATTTTCTTAATTGTTATTTCCTCTCTAAAACCTGTGTCATAAATCAGAATCAAGCGATTTTTTCTAGCAAAATAAAGGTATTCAAAAGTATTTGCCTTAAAAAAACCAGCACTGTTTGGGTCTTTGTCTTTTCCTATAAAACCTCCCCCTGTACTTGCAACACCAAATTCGAGGTACACACCTCCTGTTGTATCTTGTTCCACTCCATCAATTGTGTGATAAACTAAATCCCATTTACCGCTTAATTTCCCAAGTGTCATTTGTTTTTCACAAGCCGATAATAGAATAAAACCTATTAAAGACAAGAATAAAATAGTTCCTTTCATTGTATTTATTTTATGCGATTAAACGTGAATTTAGATTCTAATCCATCTGGATTTTTAGCAGACATAATAAATTTATTGCGTCCTTTAAAATTTAAATCTGGATTGGAAAGTTGAAAAGTGGATGCGTTTTGAGGACTGTTAAATTCTAAGTATAAGTTTAACGTGGTGCCTTTTTCAGTTACAAAATACTCAAAATTAGAAGTGTAAGTAAAACCGTCATAAGAATTTTCCATTACACCATAATTAGCTGTCAAGCCTGCGTATTCTTTATCGTTGCTATCGTAGAAAGTGAGTGTTTGAGTTCTTCCAGTTAAATCAACCTCTTCACCACCATATTCTGATTTTACAAGCTCCCACTTTCCTTCAAGTTTTACCTCAGCTCGGTTATTTCTAAATTTTTCACAGGATGAAAATAAAATTAAGAACCCAATGAGTAAAAATGTAATTCGTTTCATAATAGATATATTTTAATTTTTATTGTAGAATTGTATAAAAAGCATTACCGTTAGTGATAGTCATTTTTGTTCCTGAATCACTTACTAATTCCGCTTCAAATTCCATTAAAAATTCTCCTGGAAAAATGGTGTTTGTAGGAAAGGAAACGAGTAATGTCCATGGTTTTTCATGAAAAACACGCACGAATCCTTTTCCTTTTTGTTCTCGGTATACCACACCGTTTTGATCTTCGGCTGTTATTTTAATTTCTGTATATCCTGTGCCGTCACTTAAGTCGTATTTTCCAACAGGCCCAGTGTATGCAAGACGTGAAGAATGATGCACGAAATCGAAATTTACAGATACAAGTGGATTTCTTTCATCGGGATTAAATGTTGCTTTTAGACTTGAAATGCCTGGTTTTGAACTTTCTCCAACAGCCACAAACGGTTGATTATCAAATGATCCACAAGGTTTTCCATCTACGTCAAATGTCATACACTTGCTTCCTGAAGTTAAAACACCCCCAAAAGATTGAATATCAATTGCAATGTTTTCCAAAACGTCAAATCCAATTGTCATAGATGGAATATTCGCCTTAATTTTTCTGTTTTCAGCAGCACCAAATACATCAAATTGCGAAAAGTTAATCGGAAAAAAAGCGGATGTTGATTGTGTAAATTCAGACTTTGTCAAAGCAAAAGGAGGAATATAATCTTTGTTGGTTTTTGGAGGTGACGAATTGTAATCAATCAAAGCAAAATTGTAATTAACTAAACCTTTAGAATAAACAATTGAAACAGAATTGTTTTCAAGCGGAAAACTAGTTGCTCCTCCTTGTATATTCATCGTCATCGTGCGGCATTCGGCACCGTAATATCCATTCCAAGCAAAAATACGCGTTTGCATACCAGAACCAAATGGTGCACAAATAACGGAATAAACATAAAGAGTTTTAAGATTGGTGTTTGATGCAATCGTTGTTGTAGAAAGGTCATTTGGTACTTCATTAAAAGTAATGGTTCCATATTTTGGAGGATCTGGCACCCTCGGCATGTCGTACTTGTTGCAACTCACCAAATAAATTGATAGGAAAGCGAATAAAAATAGTTGTTTCATTGTTTTATGTATTAAAATCGAAAGGAAAGTCCAACGCTAACTAAATTGTTTCTAAATGTTGAAAGCTCAAAAGTTGCACCTAAATTCTCCATGAAAAAATAGCGATATCCTAAAAAGAAAGGAAGGTTAAATTGAACGTCTGTTGACGACAATTCAAACTTGTCATCATTTGGACCTTTCAATGAAATTAAACCTATTCCTAAACCCAATCCAGTATATAAATCATGTTTGATGCTTTTTTTATGGAGAAAATGAACCAGACCTCGTGTACTCCATGTTAAAATTCGTCCTCGTGTTATTGTTAATTGTTGAAACGAGTCAGTTGATTTTGTTTTACCAGTACTCATTCCAATACAAATGTTAGCAGAAACCCTCCCTCCCCAAGGAATATAATCGTAATTTAAAAACAAATTTGGTCCTGTTGAAGAAGTAGAATTAGAAGGTGAATTCCACGTATCTGCCAATACAGCACCCGTCATACCAACACCTGATTGAAACGTAAAATAATGTTGAAAATCTTCACCTGTTTTATCTGATTGTTCTTTTTGAGAAAATATTAAAAAAGGAAAGAATAAAATAAGAATGGCTGATAATGATTTGTTCATGGCTTTAATTTTAAGACAAAACTAGAGCTATCAAAAAAACTTTAAGTACGTAATTTTACGTAATTCGACTAGGTGTTTTTCGAATTAGACCGATACTAAATTCAGTGAGCGAAGAAAAAAACGAATTTCCGACAAAGAAATAATTGCTTTCTAAAGAAATCAGTAACTTTATTTTCAACTCAATAGATTTGTCATGCGCAAAATTTTATTTTTAGACACGGTTCATAGCATTTTAAATGAACGACTGATAAAACATGGATTTGAATGTATCAACGGAACAAAATTTTCGCAGGAGGAAATTCAAGCTGTTTTGCCAGAGATTTTTGGTTTGGTCATTCGTTCACGATTTACAATGAATGCTGAATTTCTTGAAAATGCACATCAATTGAAATTCATCGCACGTTCGGGCTCTGGTCTCGAAAACATCGATCAGAATTATTGTAAAGAAAAAGGAATTCAATTATTCAATTCTCCTGAGGGAAATCGAAATGCTGTTGCTGAACACGCACTGGGAATGCTATTGGTTTTATTGAACAAACTGCACATTGCTGATCTTCAAATTAGAAATGGTGTTTGGAATCGAGAAGCGAACAGAGGAGAAGAATTAGACGGCAAAACTGTTGGAATTATAGGTTTCGGGAATAATGGAGCTGCTTTTGCCAAAAAATTGCGTGGATTTGATGTGAAAGTAATGGTTTACGACAAATACAAAACGGGTTTTGGTGATCATTTTGTTCAAGAGTGTACTTTAGAAGCGATAAAAGAACAAGCTGATATTGTCAGTTTCCACATTCCTCAAAATAAAGAAACCAAATATTGGGGAAATGAAGCTTTCTTTAATTCCTTTGCGAAACCTATTTTACTATTAAATCTTTCTCGTGGAAAAATTGTAAACACAAAAGACTTGGTAAATGCACTCAAATCGGGTAAAGTTCGTGGAGCAGGATTAGACGTTTTAGAATTTGAAACAAAAAGCTTTGAGTCCTTTTTTGAGCAAAATTTACCAGAAGAATTTCAATATTTAATAGCTGCCGAAAACGTTGTGTTAAGTCCCCATGTTGGTGGTTGGACAAAAGAAAGCTACTTCAAGTTGAGCAATGTGCTAGCTGATAAAATATTGGAATGGGATCGTGAAGGTTGAGAAAACTAAAATCACTTAAAAAAACTATTTATTGTCTCATTGACAACATTAAAAATAAATTTAATAATCTGATATTCAAATAATAAACAAGGGTTAAAAATCTAAGTACTTGTACATTTCGCAAACAAGTTCTTTTACTGGAAAATAACGAAAACCAAAAAATAAACTATATTTGATTAAGCTTAGTTACAATTTTGATTAAAGTGAATTAATAAATAACTTTGATTCTAAACCGTTTAATTTCAATTAAATATATGCAAAACACTATAAAACAAAAAATCACTTTTCTCTTTTTTTTACTTTTTAGTTCTGGGTTTATACAAGCTCAAAATTCAATTTCTGGAAAGGTCACAGATGATTTTTCAAATACACCACTAGAGAGTGTTAAAATTAAAGTTGTAGGTGCAAATAATGGCGCTATTTCAGATGCTAAAGGACAATTTAAAATCAATAATGTTGGTACGGTTTTTCCAATTACCTTGACATGTACACTATTTGGCTACACCACAATGGATGTAATTGTAAACAATGAAAAGGACAGCGTTTTCATTAAAATGAATCCTGAAAATGTTAAAAAATTAGAGACTGTCAATGTGCGAAGTGGTACAAGTGAGAAAGAAAAAGTTTCAGCTTTATCAATTGAAACGATGTCATTAGCAGAAATAAAAGCCACACCTGCACTTGATTTCTATGAAGGACTTAGCCACATGAAAGGAGTAGATTTAACCTCAGCAAGTATTGGTTTTAAAGTAATTAACACACGTGGTTTTAATTCAACTTCTCCAGTAAGAACATTGCAACTTATTGACGGAGTGGACAATGCGTCACCAGGACTTAGTTTTTCGCTAGGAAATTTTTTAGGGGCATCAGAACTTGACATTATGCAAGTTGATATAATTTCTGGTGCTAGTTCTGCTTTTTATGGCCCAAACGCTTTCAATGGTGTGATTAGTATGAATACCAAAAACCCTTTCAAATTTCAAGGTTTTAGCGCAAGTGTAAAAGCGGGTGAGCGTTTTTTAAATGAGTATTCTGTTCGTTATGCAAAAGCCTACCAGTTCAAAAAAGGACGAGATATTTTTGCCTATAAACTCAATGTTTCTTATATGCGTGCCAATGATTGGGAAGCAAATAATAATAATTCTGTTGAAAATCTAGATACAGATAGAAACAATCCAGGAGGATATGATGCTGTGAATAGATATGGTGATGAAAACCTTTCTCCAAATATCAATAATGCATTGGATTTGAGTGCTGTTTGGCAAACTCCAGGATTAAGACGCTGGCACAGAACAGGTTATTGGGAAAGAGATGTTGTGGACTATAAAACAGAAAATTTAAAGGCTGCTGCTGCATTTCACTTTATGTTGAAGCCTAAAGTTGAATTGATTTTTGCGTCTAATTTTGGAACAGGAACAACTGTTTATCAAGGAGATAATAGATTTAGTTTGAAAGATATACTATTTTTCCAAAATCGAATTGAGATTCAAAAAAAGGATGATTTCTTTGTGCGTGTTTATGCAACAAATGAAGATGCAGGAAATTCTTATGATGCCGTTCTAACAGCCTTTTTGTTGCAAGATGCAGCAGCAAGCGATGCGAATTGGCAAAACAGATACCGACAATATTGGTCGAGTAACATAACGAGTCGGGTAAGGGCTTTGGATCCAAGTATTCAATGGACTCCAGTAGTTGGCTCGCCAGCTGATTACGATGGAATCAATCAAGTTGTAAATGCAAATCCAGATTCAATGTACGCTTGGCATCAAGAGGCAAGAGCATTTGCAGATAGTGAATTTAGCAATTTAGAAATGTCTGATTACTTCAAACCAGGAACACAACGTTTTGATTCGCTATTAAATGACATCACCACTAAAACATCATTCTTAGAAGGAGGATCAAGAATTGTTGATAAATCCGCACTTTACCATATACACGCTGAAAAAGTTTTTAATACCGATTTTGCTAAATTCACGGTGGGTGGAAATGGAAGAATTTACAATCCACGTTCAGGAGGTTCTTTATTTAGCGACACCAACGGTATACGAATTTTAAACAAAGAATTTGGAGTTTACGCTGGATTAGACAAGAAATTCGCAGATGAAAAATGGATTGTAAGAGCAAGTATTCGAGTTGATAAAAATGAGAATTTTGACTTTTTACCTTCTCCAGCAGCTTCCTTAATTTGGCAACCTTCAAAACAACACACATTAAAAGGAACAGTAACTTCAGCGATTCGAAATCCAACACTTTTGAATCAATACATGTACTACAATGTGGGAAGGGCTAAACTTTTAGGAAATATAAATGGTTATGATTCTCTTGTTACAATAGAATCAATTCGAGATTGTTACTCTACTCTAGTTCCGAATATTGACACATTGGATTATTTTAATTTAGATCCGATTGCTCCAGAGAAAGTAAAATCTTTTGAAATAAGTTATAAGGGCGTTTTTCTAAATAAACTTTTTGTGGATCTTAGTTATTATTTCAATAGTTACACCAACTTTATTGGATTTGTTAATGGAGCAGACGTTTTTGTAACTCCGAATAACACCTTAATCATTCAAGACGTATATCGAATTGCAACCAATTCAAAAGAAAGAATAACCACTCAAGGTGTAACAATTGGACTAAACTATTATTTAACAGACAATTACTCGTTAAGCGGGAATTATTCTTGGAATAGATTGAACAAAGAATCTGGAGACCCAATTATTCCTGCGTATAATACTCCTGAGAATAAAGTAAATTTTGGATTTCAAGGAAAGAATATCGCAATTAAAAAAATAACAGGCTTAGGATTTAATATCAACTATAAATGGATTCAAGGATTTTTATCAGAAGGATCACCTCAATTTACAGGAAATATCCCTTCTTATGGGTTGATGGATGCTCAAGTGAACAAATTATTCGAAAAAGCAAAACTTACTCTAAAACTAGGTGCTTCTAATTTATTAAATAATAATGTTTTACAAGTTTTTGGAGGTCCTTATGTTGGAAGAATGGTCTATGTTTCCCTTTCATTTGACATGAATAATAAATAATAAGCAGAAAATTGTAAAAATTGATTAATTTGGTACAAATAAAAACAAAAATATGAAAAAAATAATTTTACCTTTTGTTCTATCATTGCTAGCTTTACCTTCGTTCTTTGCGCAAAACCAAAGATACATTAACGAGGTATTCTCAAGCATTACGGTAGATACCGGAATTGTTTACAGTGTAAACAACTCTGTAATTGCTGCATCAAGCGGTTTTCCTTATGTTCAAACTGGAACAGTTCCACAAGCTCCTGCGTTGGTGTTTGATTTCTATCAACCAGAAAATGACACTTTGGAAGAAAGACCTTTAATTATCATGTTGCACACAGGAACATTTTTACCAATTATTTACAACGGTAATCCAACAGGTTCTAGATTTGACTTTGCAACATCTCAAATTTGTCAAAGTTATGCAAAGAGAGGTTACACGGTTGCTAATTTAGAATACCGTTTAGGATGGAATCCAGCAGCACCAACACAAGCAGATAGAGCAGCAAGTTTAATGAAAGCTGTTTACAGAGCAATTCAAGACACAAAAAGTGCTGTTCGTTTCTTTAGAAAAGACTATGAAAACGGAAATCAGTGGGGTATTGATACTTCAAGAATTATCCTTTGTGGTCAAGGTTCAGGAGGATGGGTATCTTTAGGTTATGCTACTGTTGACAAATTATCTGAAATTCAATTACCAAAATTCTTAGACGCAAATGCTGCGCCTTTAGTTGACACAACTGTTATTGGTGATTGGGATGGAATCGGTGGTGAATTTAACATCGAATCTAATTTAGGTTATTCAAATAAAATCCACATGGTATGTAGCATGGGTGGTGGAATGGGTGATTTAAGCTGGTTAGAAGCTGGTGATGTACCTATGATTGCTGTTCATTGTCCTACTGATCCTGTTGCAACTTACACAACTGGTGACGTTTCAATTGCTTCTATTGGTGTTGTTACAACTGACATTAGCGGAAGTTATGATGTAATGAAGAAAGCAAATTTACTTGGAAACAACACTGTATTTGATGTTGTTAATTCAGGAAACGACCCTTACACTGTTGCTGCACGTGCTGCATCGCTTAATGCGCAAGGATCATCTGATATTGGAGGAACTGTTATCGGTGCACCAGTTGACAACGTTTTCCCTTTTATAACTGGAAATCCTTTTGAAGCTGCTCCTTGGGATTATTGGGATTCAACAACTACAGTTAATATTGCTCTTTCATTAGGTTTACCTGCTGCTCAAGGAACTCAAGCACACGTTTCTGCACTTCAACAAAATCCTGATAAAAGTATTGCAAAATCATTTGCTTACATCGATTCTACATTAGGATATTTCTGCAGAAGAATCGTTAGAGCTACTAACCTAGATGGTTTGACATCTGTTGGAGAACTTACAAACAACGTTGCTGATTTCAATTTGTATCCAAATCCAACCAACTCAAACACAATTATTAGTTTGAATTTAGTTACAGAAGCAAGAGTTGAAATGAGATTATTAGACCTTTCAGGTAAAGAAATGCTTGCTAAAAACTACGGTTCATTAGTTGGATCTTTCAATGATAATGTAAATACTTCTAATTTAAGTTCAGGTATCTATTTGGTTGAATTATCAATCGGTGGGTCAAAAATGACAAAAAGATTAGTGGTAGAATAATCTATTTTATCTATCAATTTGAAAAGGCTATCTCGTTAAGGTAGCCTTTTTTGTTGGGTAAAATATGAACTTTTTAATATATCAAAAACTAGAAATACATTAAATCCCAAACTTCTTACATTAGTATTATGCAATTTATTATTCAATTTTGATTATTGAAGTAAAGAGTAAATTCTAAAATATGATTACAAGGTCGAAACCATACAAATTAAAATAATCATAATGACACGATAAAATCTACTTCAACAAATCCAATAATACTTCCACTTCGTATTGAACCTCTTCTTTGAGTTCTTTGTATTCATTTCCCGTTGCAGGACCACTAAAACCAGTAAAAATCTTTTGAATTTTTCCTTTTTTGTCCACGAAAATCGTTGTTGGAAAACTCATAACTCCATTCAACATTGGAAAATGACTTGCGGCAACTTCCGTCTTTGAGGTTCCAGCCAACACAACTTTATACGGAATTCCTGTTCGTTTTTTGAATGCTTTTAGTTTTTTAAGTTGTGCTTTTTTATTATCCCCAACTTCATAAGCAAGGGCTATAATTTCTAAACCTTGTTTGTTGTAGTCTGCGTATAAAGTTTTGAAATAATTAATTTCATCGATACAATTCGGACACCACGTTCCCATAATCTGAAAAATCACAACTTTGTCTTTGTATTTCTTTGCTGGAAACAAAAACGGTTTTCCATTTAATTCCACAAGGTCCTTAAAATTGAACGCTGCGTCATTGACAACGTAAGTTAACTCCTCTTGTTCCCTTAATTTTGCTTGTTCGTTTTTGCTTGCAATCCAATCCGTTGAATAGGAAACACCACTGTAATATTTTCCCGTTATTGAATCTCCAGTTATGGTGCCAGCAAAATAAAATGCCCAAGAACCATTGAAGCTAGAAAGTGCAAATTCGTTTCCATTCATATTTCCTTCCAAAAAACGGTAATCTCCAGTTTCAGTCAGAAATGTGCCGGTAACTTTCGTGTTTTTTACTTCAAACGAGCCTATTGCTTTGCGCTGTTTTGCTTTCGGATTAAAGGTAACGTCCCATTTACCTGTTAGATTTTGATTTGCATTACTGTTTCCTTCTTTCGAAAATGAAATTCGTTCTGTGTTTCCAGTCGTGATATACGCATTTAATGGAATTTTTATTGGAGGTCTGCGAGCGTGATTTATCCAATAACCACGTAATTCATTTCCCTTTTCTGAAACTTGAAAAACGATTTCTGCATCCATTTCTGGAAAATGCGCATAAACACTATCGTTTTTCACAACAACATCACGTAATAAGATGCGTTCTTCTGCATTTACTACCTCCAAACGAATTTCCTTATTATTCTTCGAAATATCTAAGAAAAAGGGAATAAATAATCGATCATTCATTGCTAATTCTGCACGCCAATGACCAGGTTGTAAGGTTTTAATTCCTTGAGAAAATGTTGAAGAAGCAACAAAAAGTAAACAGAAAAGAAAAATTGATCGCATAAAATTGGTTATATTTCACAACGAATTTAAGCTATAATAAAGCAGAAATGCAACTTTTAGAAAATTATACAAGTCTACAACAAGCGCTATGGATGATTTCACATTGGTTAATGAATGTATAAAAGGAAATCCGAAGGCGCAAAAAGCGTTGTTTGACAAATTTGCCCCTAAAATGTACAGTGTTTGCTTACGCTACATGAAAAATAGCCAACAAGCAGAAGATGTTTTACAAGATGGGTTGGTGAAGGTTTTCACAAAACTACCTGATTACAAGAATGAAGGCGTTTTAGAAGGTTGGATTCGACGCATTATGGTAAACACTTGCTTGGATCAAATTCGTAAGAATGTAAAATTTCAAGGCGAAATTCAAGCTGAGGAAGTGGAATACAAACTAGAACATAAAGATTTTATAGCCGAGCGATTAATGGCAGAAGATTTGATGAAGCTCGTTCAAAGTATGCCCGAAGGTTATAAAGTTGTTTTTAATATGTTTGCGATTGAAGGCTATTCACACCAAGAAATTGCAGCAGCACTTGGCGTAACGGAAAGCACATCGAAATCACAATATTTACGTGCAAGGGCTTATTTGAGAGACCGATTAGAAAAAAGATAAAATGGAAGAAAAAGACAGTATAAAAGATTTGTTTCAAGAAAAACTTTCGCAGTTGGAAACTCCTGTGCGTCCTGAACTTTGGTCGGCAGTTTCTTCTTCTATTGCAAGTACTTCAGCTGCTGCAACCTCAACAGGTTTGTCTCTTTTAGCAAAACTCACTATTGGTTTTACAATTGCCGCAAGTGTTACAGGAACAGTTATTTTTCTTTCAAAAGAAGAAGTTAAAGAAACTCCAAAAATAGAAGTTCAAAAAGCCAATAAACAAAAAGAATCAAAATCAAAAACAACTGAAAATAAAATAGAAAACAATACTGCTGTTTCTAAACTCAACAATTCAAATACTGAAAATCGAGTTTCTGAGAATAATGCGCTCGAAACGACTAATCAATTTGAATCAATCCTTGAAAATTCAAATTCTGTTAATATGCAATTGGTTGAAGGGCCTATTTCCTATTCTCAAATTGAAACTAGAGAAGAAATAAAAGCGCCGAAAAACAATCCAAAAATAGAATCAACAGCTAAAACTCAAAATCAAGAAAGCAAACAAAACGTTGCGACTGAAAAATTACCTGAAGAAAGCAAATTACAGTTTAAACTTCCGAATATTTTTACTCCAAATGGAGATGGAAACAATGATGTTTTAAAACTTTCAGTAGAAAACGTTACAGAATTTGTGATAGTAGTTTTAGATTCTAAAAGCAATGTTGTGTTTAAATCTGAAGATGTAAATTTCAATTGGGATGGAACGAACTTAAATGGCGACAAACTTCCTGCAGGAAATTATATTTACTACGTAACTGCAAAAGATTTAGAAGGTAAAGCTGTCACAAAATATAGCGCTTTAACTATCAAATACTAAACTAACGATTTATTTAGGTTTTTTTCAACTCTGACAACACCTAAGTAGAAAAATATTATCCCGAGCGTCATAAACAAATGGGATATATCATTTTTGTCAAACCAGTTTAAAGGATTTATTTTTAATAAGAAGAAAAATGCACTTGGAAGGATGATTCCAACTCCCCAATAAAAATATTTAAATGCTTCATTTTTAGATTTTGAGAGTTGAAAACCCAAAATTCCAGCAGTATAAAAAACGCCAATTATCGTGTGAATTGCCACAGGTAAAAATCCTAATTCTGGTTTTTCATTTATTGCTTGTGTATTGATAACCCAAATAAAAACGAGAAAAACTACGATTAGTTTTACTGTGAAAATTCTTTCAAAACGCTTTCTTAAAATTGCAGATTCAATTTCACCAATCATAGCTAATTCAATCAAATAAATAGCAATGCTTCCCGTAATCCAGTTGGGCATTTTACCCATTGCGCCGAAATAATAGAACAGTGCGTGCCCCAATCCGCCTAAAAAAGAACTTATTCCAAAAACTAAGAAAAAAGACATCCAACGATTCGAAAGAGAGCTGTTCAGTTGCTTTTTATATAATAAATAAGCCAAGTAAAAACTCACCAAAGACATCAAAGTATCCGTTACTAGCGCATTCGGCTCTAGAATTTTATAGTCCAGAATAGACCATTCTAACTTAGGAAAATCTTGACCAATTATCATTTGAGGGCACAAAGTTAGCTAAAAAGCCTTTTATTTTTGTTGTAAACAAAGGCTTTTAACAGAATCCTAACCTTTTAAGACCGTTGCAAAACTCGCTACTTGTCGTTACTCTAAAAATTTAAAATCCTCATTTACAAGGGTAAACTCCGGGTTTAAATTTTTAGAAAGCCTAAATTATCGACTTTTGAAACGGGCTTCTTTTCCTATTTGATGAAAAGTTAACCAATAATTATTTCTTTCTAGCCAGCACCTTTTCAACCGCTGCAATTACATCAGGAGTATCAATTCCATATTTCGTCATCAATTCCATCGGAGTGCCGCTTTCACCGAAAGTATCGTTCACAGCAACAAATTCTTGAGGAATCGGATCGTTTTGAGCTAAAACTTGTGCAACTGCATCTCCTAAACCGCCATTGCGCATGTGTTCTTCAGCTGTAACTACACAACGTGTTTTTGCCACAGATTTCAAAATCGCTTGCACGTCTAATGGTTTGATGGTGTGCATATTGATTAATTCCACAGAAATTCCTTTTGCTTCCAACGTTTTCAATGCTTCAATTGATTTCCAAACCAAGTGACCACATGCGATGATTGTAACGTCAGTTCCTTCTGTCAAAACATCTGCTTTTCCAATCACAAATTCCGCGTCTGGTTTCACGAAAATCGGCATCACTGGACGACCAAAACGCAAGTAAACAGGACCATTGTGAGCAGCCGAAGCAATTGTAGCCTGTTTCGTTTGATTGAAATCTGCAGGAACAATTACGGTCATATTTGGCAACATGCGCATCATTCCGATGTCTTCCAAAACTTGGTGAGTTGCACCGTCTTCTCCTAAAGTCAAACCTGCGTGAGAAGCAGCAATTTTTACGTTTTTTTGAGAATAAGCAATGGATTGACGAATTTGGTCATACACACGTCCTGTCGAGAAATTCGCAAAAGTTCCAGTAAAAGGAATCTTCCCTCCTATCGTCATTCCTGCAGCCATTCCCATCATGTTTGCTTCTGCAATTCCCACTTGAAAAAAGCGCTCTGGATTTTCTTTTTTAAACTCGTCCATTTTTAACGAACCTGTCAAATCAGCACAAAGTGCAACCACATCTGGGTTGGTTCTTCCTAATTCTGCTAAACCTTCGCCAAATCCTGAACGGGTGTCTTTGTTGCCTAAAATCTCAAATTCCATCTTTAAAAATTTAATGTTATTGTTTTATTTGAATCTATTCTAAAATTTTTCTCTTTTGTGTAAGCTGTTGACTTTTGGTCTTTTTCGCGGTAAACCACTTTATAATTTCCAGGTTGTAAATTCCATGTTCCTTTCGCTGCTCCAACCTCTAAATTACAAACCCATTCGAACGTGTTATTTCCTCTGTCTACAAAAATTTGTCCTACCAAACCTTTTGTACTTGTGTAGTTCAAAGTTCCAAAAGCAACAACGTCTATTGTCGTGATTTTACTTTGTGTCACCTCAACGCGCTGATAGGTTCTTGGTAAAGTGAATATTTCGACATCGTAAGTTCCAACCAAATATTTCTCTTTTGAATTTAATTCCTGGTGGTTTAATGTTTCCGTTTTGTCTTTTTGCATCACACGCATATTCAGGTGATTAAACGTTTTACTAATGGTTGACAAACGAATAAAACCTTGTGGCGCATCAATTTCAATTACGTTGTGTTTGTATTTCTGAATGGACACATTTTTCTTCTCGATTATTGGAAGTGTGTTCACCACAATGTCGTATTTCAAATCGGGATTTAAAATTAATGTATCAGGATTTCCATAGCGGTTCAAAGTATGGGTTAGTGTATATTTCAAATTTTTTGTGCCTGCTTCATACATGAAAACTGTTACGTCGGTTTCTTTCGGTTTTTTAGAAATATCGTACAAGTTAATCTGTGCCGTTGTATTCAAAAGTGCTTTTGAAATCACATTATTCAAAACCGTTTTAAACGCTTCCTTGCTTTCAGCATCCGTGAACGCACCAATGCAATTGAATTTCTCCAAGTAAGATAAATCCATACCTAAACCAATGACAAAAGGCGTAACTTTCACTCCTTTTTCTTTTAGTTTTTTCGCAATCACACAAGGGTCGTTGTCGCAAGATTCCAATCCGTCAGTGATAAGAATGATAAAATTTCTCGCTAAAGTATCTGGAAAATCACCTGCTGCAGCTTCCAACGAACGAGCAATTGGAGTAGCACCTTTAGCGGTCAGACCGCGCACTTTTGTTTTTATTGCATCGATTGAATTGTAGGAAAACGGCACTTCCAATTTTGTATCATTGCAATCTTGATAAGTGTTTGTCACATTTGACTGATGACCGTAAACACGCAAGGCAATTTCTAAATCGGGAATTCCTCGTAAACCTTCCACTGATTGCATTAAAATTTCTTTCGCCGCTGCCATTCTAGTTTGTTTATCCCAATCTAGATTCATGCTATTTGAAGCGTCGAGGATAAAAAGAATGCGCGTTGTTTTTTGAGCAAAAGAAATGCTAGAAATCAGAAAAAAAGCTATGAAGAAAAAAAATCTCACTAATAATCGCCTAAAGTTTCTTCGAGTTGGTTCAAAGCGCTTTGAAGTTGTTCCGCATTTGGAGCTGATCCATGCCATTTATGTGTTCCCATCATGTAGTCAACACCTTGACCCATTTCAGTTTTCATTATGATAACAATTGGCTTGCCATTTCCTAGTTTGGATTTAGCAACTTGCATTGTTTCGCGGATACTATCAAAGTCGTGACCATTCATCGAAAGAACGTCCCATCCAAAAGCTTGCCATTTTGCTTCCAAATTTCCTAAAGACAAAACATCATCCAAATCGCCATCAATTTGACGACCATTATAATCGATTGTTGCAATGATGTTATCTACCTTATTTGCAGCTGCATACATTGCCGCTTCCCAAATTTGACCTTCTTGCAATTCTCCATCTCCGTGAAGTGTGAAAACAGCTGAATGATCGTTGTTTAATTTTTTGGTAAGTGCAGCTCCAATTGCAACCGACAATCCTTGACCCAGAGAACCCGATGCCATTCTGATTCCTGGTAATTTTTTATCCGTTGAAGGATGACCTTGTAGGCGTGAGTTTAACTTTCTAAATGTTGCCAATTCACTTACTGGGAAATAACCAACATGCGCCAAAACGCTATAAATTACAGGTGAAATATGTCCATTTGACAAGAAGAAAACATCTTCATTTTTTGCATCCATTGAAAAATTCTCAGGATTGTGTTTCATTCCTTCGAAATACAAATACGTTAAAAAATCGGCGCAACCTAATGATCCACCTGGGTGACCAGAGCTAACAGCTGCTACCATTCTTACGATATCTCTTCTAACTTGTGAAGCGATTTTTTTCAATTCTTCGTTTTGCATTTTTTTGGGAATTTTTCTTGTGCAAAGCTAAGTTTTATTACATTAGTGCCCCATTGAAAAGTTTAAACATTCTATGCAACTTTTCAACGAAAATTAAGTCTTAAAAAAAACACTCAATGAATCAAAAACTATTTAGTTTGTTGCTTTTCCTTTTCATTTTTCATTTTGCACAAGCACAAGCACAAAATTTTAATCCCGAATTATTAAAGAGTTATTCAAAAAATGAATTATCACAAATAGAAAAGGAAAACCCCAATCAAATCAAAGTACTTGAATATGCTATATCAAATGCATGCTACTACATTGATAAGCCTACATCTAAAAGCGCTGAATATCCAACAATTGACAGTAAAAACGATTCAAAAAACTTTACTGATTTAGGTTTAAAAATCACAGATAGAACTCAATATTTCATATCACAAACAAGTGGTAAACTTTTAGTTGTTAAATCTCTTTTTGTGTTGGAATTAGAAATGAAAAATAAATAAAATTATGAAAAACAGCTAACTACATGACAAAAATTTGAAAACATCAATATTTGACTTATTTTGCGGGTTCAGTAATATGTTTGAAATGTAATCTAATCCATATTTGAAAAGGCTTTTCGCTCTGTAACCATGCTTTTTAATC
>VEQH01000004.1 GCA_018883325.1 Flavobacteriales bacterium
GTCTTCATATTACCAAAGTTGGCGGTGACTATCAAATCTAAAATAAGACTTGAAAACTCCTTAATAATTGCTGAATCAAATGCCTATACTCTTATTTTGTTTAAAGATGGAACATATGAATTTAAATGGTTCCTTGTAGAATCTAGTAAATATTATAGAGGACAATACATTAAAAAAGATACAATCATAGAAATAGTACAAAAGAGACCTACTGCATTTGACCTTACTGAACCTCATTACGACTTACCTGGGGATTTACCCAATGTCTTTTATATAAATGATTCTATAATATATTTCCCTCCCAAAAATCAACAATACAAAGGCGAGGTTATATTTGACTATGTGCGGCATTTTCGCATCATTCCTCTTGCTGAGTATTGGTATTTTAATTAGTGGATTGAGATTTATTTGTTTAGGGTTATCAATTATTAAAATGACCTGAAACGAGAATTACATTTCGTTTTTCATCGTAAAGTTCTTGCATCAATTCTGGATTCCGAACTTGCATTCTTTTTTTAAGTTGATTTTTTGAAATGCTTAAGTTTTTAATTCCTTCAACTAAAATGTCAGTGAAATGTCGGTAAAATTGCTTGAGTAAAAGTTGGTGTTCAACATCGCTTTTTTCGGGAAAAGAGCGTTGAATATTTCCCAGAATTACTGCTTTTCGGTAAGGAAAAATAAATGTAAAAAAGAAATACAATAAGTCACTTAATTTATACAACAACCCTAAAGGTAAATAAGAAAAAGGTAAAACGATTAAGTAATAAAGTAGAAGACTCATTTATAAATATTTACCGTCCCACAAACGTTTGATTGTGTTTTCAATTTCTTGTTCTTTAGAGCTACTTCCAGCTTGGAAAAATGAAGTTCCTTTGATTTCTTCGGGTAGAAATTCTTGTGCAGCAAAATTCCCTGGAAAAAGATGACTGTATAAATAGCCTTCTCCGTAACCTAATTGTTTCATTAAGGCTGTCGGCGCATTGCGCAAGGGGAGTGGCACACCTAAATTTCCAGTTTCTCGAACAATTGCTTGTGCTTCGTTAATTGCATTGTAAGCTGCATTTCCTTTTGGCGAAGATGCAAGATAGATAGTGCATTGCGCTAAAATGATTCGGGATTCAGGCCAACCAACGGTATTCACAGCTTGAAAACATGAATTTGCCATCAACAAAGCATTTGGATTAGCTAAACCGATATCTTCTGAAGCGGAAATAATCAATCTTCTAGCAATGAATTTTGGATCTTCTCCGCCTTCAACCATACGTGCAAGCCAATAAATTGCCGCATTTGGATCACTTCCTCGAATGGATTTTATAAACGCGGAAATTATATCGTAATGCTGTTCTCCATCTTTGTCGTATCGAGAAAGACTTTGTTGCGCATTTTTTAGAACAATTTCGTCTGTAATCACAATCTCTTCTTGGTTTTGGAAAGTACCAATAATAATTTCGAAAACGTTTAAGAGTTTGCGTGCATCACCGCTTGAAATTGTGAGTAAAGCGTTCGTTTCCAATAAAGTTATTTTTTTGGAAGCGAGTTTTTTATCTTCACGAATCGCACGATTCAAAAGTTGTAATAAGTCCTCTTTATTGTGTTCTTCTAACGTGTAAACTTGACAACGCGAAAGAAGTGCTGAAATAACTTCAAAAGATGGATTTTCAGTAGTTGCACCAATTAAAGTTATTGTTCCTTTTTCAACAGCACCAAGCAATGAGTCTTGCTGAGCTTTGGAGAATCGGTGAATTTCGTCAATGAATAAAATAGTTCCTTTTGGTTGAAACATTCCGTTGCTTTCCACACGAGCGATTACTTCTCGCACATCTTTTACTCCTGAAGAAATTGCGGATAAAGTGTGAATTGGACGGTTCAAATGACTAGCAATCAACTGAGCAAGCGTCGTTTTTCCTACACCCGGAGGTCCCCAGAAAATCATTGAAGGAATAATTCCAGCATCTAAAGCGCGACGTAAGGATGCTTCTTTCGCAAGTAAATGTTGCTGACCGATGTATTCATCCAAGGTTTTTGGACGCATTCGTTCTGCTAATGGCGCCGAATTATTCATAGTCAAAAGTATTATTTTTTGCCTTAGTCCATTAATTTTGGAAAGTCGGTAATTAAGCCATCAACACCTCTTTCAATCAATTTCTTGCCTGTTTTTGCATCATTAACAGTCCAAGTGAAAACTTTAATATTTTTGGAGTGTGCATAATTTATCGCCGCTTTTGAGGCTGTAGCATGAAACATTCCTAAAGCATACGGTTGAAAAGTGATTTCTTTCAATAATTTCTTAGCAGATTTTGGTTTGTAGGTTAAATAAACCATTTTGTTTGTAACTCCTCGCTTGTGTAATTCTTCCAAAATTGCAGCGTCAAAGCACATGAAGATTAAGTTTTCTTGCATTTTAAAATCTTTAGTTTCCGCTAAAATCAAGTCCACAAATTCTTTTGGATATGGTTGTGAAATACCATATTCTTCTTTTTCAGATTTGATTTCAAACAACAATATTTTGTCTCCCAAATCAACTTCTTTGAAAAAATCACTCAACAATGGTTTGTATGCTGGCATTTTTTTCTGCTCAGGAAATTTAGGATTACCAATGCTTCCACAATCAAACCAGCTAATTTCATCTTGGTTCATTTTGTAAATATTGTGCTCCTTTTCATCTTTGATAGGTTTTTTGTTAGGAGTTAAACAATATTCTTTTTTGAAATAAGGTTCGTGAGATATAACGAGTTGTTTTTGAGCGTTCACCACTACATCTAATTCAATTCCATCAACTCCCAATTTTAGCGCTTCTTGAAAAGCAATGATTGTATTTTCGGGGTAAATTCCTCTGCAACCTCGATGTCCGAAAATTGGCGTTTTTGTTGATTGTGCTACTATTGTTGTCACTTGAAAAAATGCAAATAATAAAGTTAAAAATTTCATGTTTACTGGGTTAGCCTGTGAATAATTTCGGAATGATTTGGGAATTCTTTAAGTAGGTAATCGCGTTCAAAAAGTTCAAAATCAGCAAAGTCAAAACCTGGAGCCACGATGCACGAAACTAAGCTGTAACCATTTGAATCGGAAACGGAACTTCCAAATATTGTATTTTTTGGAACAACAAAATGCGGCTTTTCACCTTTCGTTAAATCTGCTCCAATTAATGTTTGGTGATGTCCATTTGCA
The DNA here is from genome assembly GCA_018883325.1 of Flavobacteriales bacterium. GTDB lineage: Bacteria > Bacteroidota > Bacteroidia > Flavobacteriales_D > Crocinitomicaceae > UBA952. The sequence goes on from VEQH01000004.1 coordinate 3,172, forward strand.
TCTAAAGTATGAACAATCAAAGGACTTCCTGCGTGAAAAAACCAATGTTCATCGCTTTTAATTCGGTGAAATCGAGAAACATTTGCAGATGTCAACAAGAAATAAATAGATGTAACGAGGTTGCGATCTAAATTATCTAATTTTTCAGTTGAACGATACGTTTCTTTGTAAAAACCACCTTCCGGATGAGGAAGTAAATTTAATTCTGAAACAATTTCTTGTACTTTTTTATTCAATGGGTCCATGTGGTTTGTATCTGCCTCCTCCGCCAAAATTAGGTAGAAAATATTTAAAGTCTAGTGATAAATACGTTCCTTGAACTTCGCCAAAAGCTGTTAATCGGTAGTTTGCGTTTCTGTATTCTGAAATTAAACCAAATAAAGGTCCAAAAGGTAATCTTGCCGAACCACCAATATAGTAGATTCCTGCTTTTTTCGTTCGGTATTCAAAACCTAAGTTGGCATTCAAATCGAGACCAATTTTTTTATTGATATCGACTAAGCCAATGTTAAAAAACTGATGAAGTCCGCCAGCGTTCGTGATATTTCCAATGCTTGAAGGCTTGTATCCTAAAGCCAAACCAAAGGACGCATTCATATAAAATTCGTCGTTGAATTTGATGTAAACCAAGGCATTTATCGGAATATCGTATTGAATAAAACCAAAATCATTTTTACCTACAAGACTTGAATCTTCATGAATCATATCCAACGAAAAATAGCGTTGCGTAAAGTTAATGCCCGTTTCGAAGGCGATGAGTTCGGTTAATCCAGCACGGATAGTTGCACCGAATGAATAACCCATTTTCTGGGTAATGGTAGTTGAAAAGCTTTCATTTGAAATTGTCAGCGCTTTTTCGCCAATAAATTGGGTAGGAAAAATTGTTCTTACTTGAAAACCGAAATAGTTAGGATATTTTCCTTGATTTCCCAATTGACTCCAAATTGAAGTAAGGAAAAGTACTGAAAACAAGAAAGATAAACCTAATTTATTTGTCATTATTTAGTTCCAAGTTGTTTTTGTTGTTTTCTTTATTTGGATTTTTAATGTAACCAATAACAGCTAAAGTGATCATAGTGATACCAAATAGAACGACAAACCATCTAAATAATTTTCCAGGAATAAGAAATTTTTTGTGTTTCGCTTCAACAGCAAAATTGATTTTTTGAGCTTTGTTATAATCTGTTTTATGTAATCCAAATAGAAGATAAGTGACTTGTTTTTTTACTTCTTGTCCTTCTTCAAACCAAATTTTTTGTTTTTCTAATTCTGTTCTAAAACTTTCGGCACGATTGGAGTCAACAAAGCGAAAAACAACATAATCTGCGTTTTCGGGATGTTGCGTGAAATTCACAAAACCTAAGTCAAAATGTTCTACTGGGTTATCCATTTCGTATTGTATTCAATTGGTTTTCTGTGTGCATTTGTTGGCCATTCAATTGATGGATAACCAACATAAAACAAACCTAAACATTTATCTTTTGCGTCCAAATTTAGAAATTCATTCATTTCTTGCGTGTAAATTATTTTTGGTGTAGACCAAAAACCGCCAATTCCATAAGCTGTGCAAGTCAGGTGCATGTTTTGAATAGCACAAGCAACAGCTTCAATTTCTTCAATTTCCATTATTTTTTCTTCTGCTTGTCTTATCATTGAAACGGCAATAACAGCTGAAGAGAGTAGTGGACGTCGGATTAATTTTCCAAGTTTAGCGTCATTTTGCTGATTTTCAGGTGTTAATTTTAAGTACGTTGAACCTAAAAATTGGCTTAAGCTTGTCAATCCGTCTTCCATGAAAACATGAAAACGCCAAGGTTGCGTGTTTCCGTGTGTTGGTGCCCATTGTGCATTGTTGAGCATTACTTCGATTTGTTCTCTGTGAACTTTGCGTTCTGAGAATTGCTCTGGAAAAATTGTTCTCCTATTTCGAATTAATTCGTTGATTTCTGATAGATTGTAGCGCATTTTTTTTGGACTTTATACTTTATGATTTTAGGACTTATTGTTGAACGAGAGAATGATAAACGAGAGAATGAGAGAAAGAGAAACGAGAGAAAGATAAATGAGTCAATAAGGAAAGAGTGAATGAGGGATTATCATTTCTCGAAGTGAGATTTTAATTTTCCTTCGGTCTGTAGACGATATTAAGGGAGATAACACTTCACCTCAAATCATTATTTCTTTTCACTTTTGAATTTAATTCTCGATTTTAATTCTCTATTTTAAATTTTAAATTCTCAATTCTCTGTTAGTTGTTTATGATACATTTCCGCATATTCTTTATTTAATTCCATTAATGTTTGATGTGTTCCAGATTCAACTATTCTGCCATTTTCAAGTACCAAAATATGATTCGCATTTCGAATGGTTGAAATTCTATGACTTACAATAATAGTGGTTCTATTTTTTGCATCTTCGTTTAAATTTCTTAGAATAATTTCTTCTGTTTCAGTGTCAACAGCTGATAAGCAATCATCTAAAAGTAAAAACTTTGGATCTCTTATCAATGCTCTTGCAATGCTTACGCGCTGTTTTTGTCCACCACTTAAATTCACACCACGTTCCCCCAAAAGTGTTTCGAATTGATCTGGAAATTCTTTGATATTGTGGTAAACATGTGTTTTTTTGGTTGCTTCAATTAAAACTTCTGTATCAACTTTATCGTTTTTCAAGCCAAATTTTAAATTGTTGGCAATTGAATCTGAAAACAAGAAAACATCTTGTGGAACAACTCCACTTTGCTCGCGAAATGCATCCAGATTTATTTTTTTGATGTTAATTCCGTTTACAAGTATTTCTCCTGAATCACAGTCATATTGGCGCATGACAAGATTCAAAATTGTCGATTTTCCACTTCCCGTTTTACCAACAATTGCCAAGGTATCTCCTTTATTGATTTTGAAACTTAAATTCTCAATTGCCATAATTCCCGTATTGGGATAGGTAAAAGTGACGTTTTTAAATTCAATTCTTCCATCAAAACTTAATTCTCCAGTTGTTGGATTGGTGATTTCAGGTTCTGTTTGAAGGAATTCATTGATGCGTTTTTGAGAGGCTGCTGCTCGCTGATTGATTGAAGTCACCCAGCCAATACTTGCAAATGGCCATGTTAAATTGTTGACAAAGAAAATGAATGCAACTATATCGCCTGGAGTTATTTCACCACTTGGAAGTTTAAAATCTTTAGATACGTTGGGAAATGTGTCAATAAGACTTAACGTGATTGCTCCAGGATAAGTCATCAATCCGCCTAAATAAATGGCAACGAGTGTACTAATTCCAATTAAGAAGATAATTGTCGGCATAAATAACGCGTTGACAAGCACCAATTTCATACTTCTCGATTTGTACTCATTAGCGGAAGTTTCAAATTTGTCGTAAATCTCTTGATCGCGATTGTATGCTTTTATTACTCGAATTCCAGCAAAGGTTTCTTGTGCAATTGTTGATAAACGTGATTGTTCTTGTTGCACTTGCGTACTTAAAAGGTTCATTTTGGAGGAAACCCAATAAATAAGAAAGGACATTATAGGCAAGGGGAGAAGTACGAAAAAAGTCAAAACTGGACTGATTTTCACCATTTGAGTAACAATCATCGCAAACAAGACAATCAAGTTGATGGTGTACATGATTCCGGGACCAAGGTACATTCTCACTTGACTAACATCCTCCGAGATTCGATTCATCAAGTCGCCGGTTGAATTACGTTTGAAAAAAGCTAAATCTAATTTTTGATAATGAACGTAAATCTCATTTTTTAAATCAAACTCAATCAATCGCGACATCACAATAATTGTTTGACGCATCAAAAACAAGAAAAAACCTTTGCCGATAGAAAGTAAAATGTAAATCCCACCGATTTGCAACGACAACAAAAGTGCATCGTTAACACTATTTATGGAAGTCGTTCCCATAAGGTTGTCAACCGTAGATTTCACATACAGAGGCATTCGCACACCAAAGTAGTTACTTATAATCGTGAAAAGAATACCAAGCAAAAAATGCCATTTGTATTTGACAAAATATTTATTGAGGTATTGAAGTGACTTCATCGATTATTTTCTAATTTTGCGCTCGATTATTTGAGTTGCAAATGTAACCATTCAAATCTTAAGTTAACGAACGAAAAAGAAAACATGTCTGAAATTAAAATCCTTTCCGCATCCGAATTAGCAGAAAATCCTGTTATCGGACAAATGGCTAACATGGGTCACGAGCAAATCCTTTTTTGCAACGACGAAGCAACCGGCTTAAAAGCAATCATCGCAGTTCATAACACAATTTTAGGTCCAGCTTTAGGTGGAACAAGAATTTGGGCATATCAAAACGAAATGGAAGCATTGAATGATGTATTGCGTTTGTCGCGTGGAATGACGTACAAAAATGCAATCTCAGGTTTGAATCTTGGTGGTGGGAAAGCTGTAATCATTGGCGATGCAAAAGCTATTAAATCAGAAGCACTTTTCAGAAGATTTGGAAAATTCGTTAACAGTTTAGCAGGAAAATATATTACAGCAGAAGATGTTGGTGTTTCTCCAATTGATATGAATTGGGTGAGCATGGAAACAAAACACGTTGTTGGTTTACCAGGGAAAAGTGGTGATCCTTCACCTGTTACAGCTTACGGAACTTACATGGGGATGAAAGCTTGTGCCAAACATCAGTTCGGTTCAGATTCTTTAGAAGGTAAAAAAATCGCTGTTCAAGGAGTTGGTCACGTTGGTGAATACTTAGTAAAACACTTGACACAAGAAAATGCACACGTTTACATTACAGATATTAATCAAGACGCTTTAGCGCGCGTTTCAAAAACGTACGGAGCTCAAGTTGTTGGTTTAGATGAAATCTACGATGTTGATATGGATATTTATGCTCCATGTGCTTTGGGTGCAACTGTAAACGACGATACATTGAAGCGTTTGAAATGTTCAATTATCGCTGGTGCAGCAAACAATCAATTAAAAGTTGAAGGTCAACATGGTGTTGATGTTATGAAAAAAGGAATTATTTATGCACCTGATTTCACTTTGAATGCTGGTGGTGTAATCAATTGTTTTTCAGAAGTTCAAGGTCTTTCATCTGAATGGGCTCACAACAAAGCAGAAGAAATTTACACAACTATTTTCAATATTGTTAAACGTTCAAAAGAGGAAAATATTCCGACTTATCAAATTGCAAATAGAATGGCTGAGGAGCGTATCGAATCTATCGGTCGTGTAAAATTACCTATGTAAACCAAAACATGTTAAACAGACGACATTTAAGGATTAAAGTCCTACAAATTCTTTATGCCTTTTATCAGGCAGGTGAAAAGGATGTATTGAAAGCTCAAAATGAATTATTACATTCAGTAGAGAAGATGTATGATCTCTATTTGTATTTATTGTTGACACTTCCAGAAGTGAAAACAGCTGCAAATAATAAGATAGAAGAACGTAAACGCAAATTACGACCAACAGCTGAGGATTTGAATCCAAATCTAAAGTTTGTTGAAAACGCTTTGATTCAGCAATTGGAAGATTGTTCAGAATTACGCAAACTTTCAGAGAAAAGAAAAGTAAACTGGATGGGCGTTGAATCACAAGAGATGTTTCGTAAAATGTACAACCAAATTATGGAAAGCGAAACATTTTTTGAATTCATGAAAAACGGAAAAGAAGGTTTTGATGAAGACAAAGCTTTTGCTCTACAATTGTTTAAAATTGAAGTTGCTAATTCTGAGTTGTTAATTAACTTTTTTGAAGAGAAAAGTATTTTTTGGCAAGACGACATAGATTTGTGTTGTTCGATGGTGTTGAAAACCATGAAATTAGCAAAAGAAGGAGAAGAGTTTACTGTTCTACCACTCTACAAAGAAGACGATGATGAAAAAGAATTTATCGTTAACCTAGTGCGAAAAACAATCGAAATGGACAAAGAAAATGAAGCTTTGATCATGGAATTAGCACAAAATTGGGATTTGGATCGAATTGCAAAAATGGATATGTTCTTATTAAAAATGGGAATCACCGAGTTGCAAATTTGTTCAAGCATTCCAACAAAAGTTACTTTGAATGAATACATCGAGATTTCTAAATTTTACAGCACACCAAAAAGTAATTTGTTTGTAAATGGTATACTCGATAAAGCGATTGATAAATTAACTAAAGAAAAGAAAATAATAAAAATCGGAAGAGGGCTTTTGAATTGAGAATGTAGAATTTAGAATGTAGAATTTAGAATGTATAATGTAGAATTGAAAATTATAAATTACAGTTTAATTTTTAAATTATCATTCCTCATAATATTCTTTAATACAAAATTCCAATGTCTTAATTCGACTCGGTGAACTTAAAGTCCTAAAGTCTTAAAAACTTGATGTCTTAATGTCCTAATATCCTAACGTCTTAAAATCCTAATGTCACAATATCCTAAAAAAATGAAAAAAATATTCCTATTTAGTTTACTAGTTGCAGCGCTTTCAGCATGTAGCGAAGAGCAAGACATCAAAGTTGGTCAGAAAACAACGATGGAGTTGAATCCTGTTTACAATGCAGGAAAAGTTATTAAAGGCGAAGTAATAAACGCAAAATTTAAAATTAAAAATACAGGAGATTATCCGTTAGTATTTGGCGAAGTTCGTCCTTCTTGTTCTTGTACAGTTGCAGAAAAACCAACAAAGCCAATTCAACCAGGAGAAACGGGCGAAATAATTGCGCAAGTTAAAACAGATAATTTAACAACAAGCAGAGTAAATAAATCAGTAACGATAATGACTAACACAGAACCTAATGTTACTGTTTTAGAAATTAAAGCAACAATTAAATAACAACAATAAAAAAACAAATTATGGGCGGACAAGGAATGCAAAGCTTATTGATGCTAGGACTTATGGTACTAGTATTCTATTTCTTTATGATTAGACCTCAGATGAAAAAGCAAAAAGAGCTTAAAAAATTCAGAGAAAATTTAAAAGCTGGTGATAAAATCGTTACGATTGGTGGAATCCATGGGAAAATCATGGAAGTTGCCGATACAACGGTTTTAATTCAAACGGAAGGTGCTAAATTTAGATTAGAAAAATCTGCAATTGCTCAAAGTACAGAAGATCAAATCGGTGTTAAGTGATTAACTGAAATAATATTTAAGGAGACGTTCAATTAAGTTTGGACGTCTTTTTTTTTCAATTTAATCTTTCATTTTCTATTCAAAGCATGAAAAAAGGAATTCTATTTATTGTCTTATCGGGATTATCTTTTTTGGTAGTAAATTTTTTGGTAAAGCTTTTCGGGATGGGAAATGAACAAAACCTTTTTTCAGGTTTGCAAAAGATTCCAGCGCATGAATTAGTTTTATCGCGTTCAATTGTTTCGTTTACAATCAGTTTTTTTATCATAAAGCGAAAGAATTTGCCCTTGTTTGGTGTAAACAAAAAATGGTTGCTTATCCGTGGTTTTGCAGGAATGATTGCTTTAACCATTTTCTTTGAAACTATTCATCAACTGCCAATTGCTGTTGCTTCTACGATTCAATATTTAGCGCCAATTTTCACCATGATTTTCACTTTATTATTGTTAGGCGAAAAGATTTTGAAATTACAGTGGCTATTTGTAGTTGTTGCCTTTTTTGGTGTTGCTTTAATCGGACTTAATGCCTTAATTTTGAGATCAAATCCAGTTAAGTTGGACTTTTTTTGGTTGGCTTTAGGAATTTTATCAGCGGCTTTTTCAGGAATTGCTTACACGGCAATTGTAAAATTAAAAGCAACGGATGCACCCATCAATATCGTTAGTTATTTCCCGATGCTTTCCATTCCAATAATGACTGTTTGGTGCTTTTTTGATTTTGTGATGCCGAAGGGAATTGAATGGTTTTTACTTTTAGTTATTGGAATTTTTACTCAAATTGCTCAGGTTTTATTGACCAAAGCATTGCATCAAGATAGTGCGTCTTTAATTACTCCATTTCAATATTTGGGTTCTATTTATGCTATGCTGATGGGCTATTTTGTTTTCGATGAACGCTTAAACTTCTTAATCGTAATTGGAGTTGGATTCATTTTAGTTGGTGTTGTTGCGAATACATTGATAAAAGCCCGCCAACGTAAAGTAGATAAAATCAGTTAATTTTTAGCTGCTTAAGAAATCTCAAAAACATCAATTGCTGATTATTGATTACTTTAGTGGCAATAAGTATGATTCAATAAGCCAATTTTATTTTATGAAAATCGACAGACTGCGTTTAGCTCAATTTGGAAACTTGGAATTGCTTGCAAAACAAGTAGTTGAAGGTTTTATTACAGGTTTACACAAAAGTCCTTTTCATGGTTTTTCTGTGGAATTTGCCGAGCATCGTTTGTATAATGCAGGTGAATCTACTCGTCACATCGATTGGAAATTGTTTGGAAGAACTGAAAAAATGTTTACCAAGAAATACGAGGAAGAAACAAATTTACGCTGTCAAATAGTGATAGATTCTTCAAGCTCAATGTATTTTCCAAAAGATGCTTTGTCGAAATTTGAGTTTTCAGTATACGCAGCAGCAAGTTTGATTGAATTATTAAAACGTCAACGCGATGCTGTTGGCTTGAGTTTGTTCAATGAAAAACTGGAATTGCATTCACAAGCCAAATCTTCCATGTCACATCACCGTTATTTATACAGTGAATTAGAAAAACGTTTGCGTTCGTATGATGAACAGTCGAAAAAAATAACGAATACTGTTCAGCTTCTGCACGATATTGCAGAACTAACACATCGAAGAAGTTTAGTGGTTATTTTCTCCGATTTATTTGACGACCCAAGTCATTTAGATGAATTATTTCAGGCCTTGAATCATTTGAAACACAACAAGCACGAAGTTGTGATTTTCCATGTAATTGATAAAAAACTTGAATATAATTTTGAATTGGAAAATCGACCGTATCAATTGATAGATATGGAAACTGGTGAGCGAATGAAATTGCAACCAGCAGAAGTAAAAGAAAAATATGTTGAAGGCGTTCAAAATTATTTCAATGAAATAAAGCTGCGTTGTGCCAACTACCGAATCGATTTTATGCCTGCTGACATCAACGAAGGTTATGATCAAATTTTGTTACAGTATTTATTGAAACGTCAGAAGATGTTTTGAGTTATTGATGAAAAAGTATAAATTTGACTTATGACATCATTTTCACTCTATAAAAAGCTTGAGAAACTTCCTCCAAATTTAAAATTAGAGGTTCAACATTTTATTGATTTTTTATTAGAAAAAACTTCTTCTCAGACTGAACCTTCGAAAAAAAACGTGAATTTGGAAGTTTAAAAGGTAAAATTCATCTTTCAAAGGATTTTGATGATCCAATTGATGATTTTAAAGAGTATATGTAATAGACTACTTGTTAGATACACATACTTTACTATGGTTTTTAGATGGAAGTAATGATTTATCTCCTACCTCAAGAAAAATTATTGAGGATAAAAATTCAGTTGTTTTAGTTAGTTTGGTTTCAATTTGGGAAATTACGATCAAGCAAAGTTTAGGCAAACTAGTCTTTAATTTTGATTTTCTAGAGCTGAAAAATAAATTAGACGAAAATGATTTTCAATTTTTACCAATTGATTATGAGCATATAACAAGACTTTCTGTTTTACCTATGAATCATAGAGATCCATTTGACAGGCTGCTAATTTCTCAAGCGATTACTGAAAATTTGGTTTTGATTTCAAAGGATTCAGTATTTTCAAGCTATCAAGATTTAAGTTTATTTGGTAGCTTTTCATCTCACCTCGCCTGCAATTCGTGCAAAATTTTCAATCAACAAGCTTCCATGATTTCCTGAAACTTCGGGGTGAAATTGAACCCCATAAAACGGTTTCGTTTGGTGCTGCATCATTTCGTTGACACAGGCATCTGAAGAAGCAACTAATACAAAATGTTGAGGAATTGAAATACTTTCGCAATGATCTTCCATCATTTCAAAAACGGGAGGGAATTTATCTAATAGTGGAGAATCTACGTAGCTTTCAATTTCTTGCCAATCGCGGTCTTCTTTCATACGTGAACCAAAGGCTCCATGCACCAAACCAAGCAATTGATGGCCAAAACAGATTCCCAAAATTGGTTTTTCATAATCTTTTATCCAACTCACGTGATTTATGAAGCGCTCCATTTCTATTTCAGTAATTAACAAAGGCGCTCCAGAGAAAATAAGTCCGCTGGCTTCGTTTGCAATTTCAAGTGTTAAATCAAAAAACGGAATAGTTTTGAAATCACAATATTCGTCTACCATTTGCTCAATGTAAGGCACTTTTGAACTTCCACAATCGATGATTACAAGCATATTAAATATCTAAAATTCCTAATCCTTGACGTATAATTTCAGGCGAACCTTGTGTACAATCTACGATTGTGGTAACATCTAACTTTCCATAACCTCCATCAATAATCAAATCAACATCATCTTCGTAATTTTGATAAATTTCATACGGGTCAGAGAAGTATTCTTGAATGCTATCGGCTTTGTTGTGCAAGGAAGTTGTTGCAATTGGATTACCAAGTTGGCGAACAATTTCTAAAATAATTTCATTGTCAGGAACACGAATTCCGATTTCTTTTTTGTTGGTGTCAAAAATTTTTGGAATGTCATTATTGGCAGGTAAAATAAATGTAAACGGTCCAGGTAAATGATGCTTTAATAATTTGAAGGTCGCTCGATCAATTTGTTTTGAATACAAAGATAAATTGGATAAATCATGACAAATTATTGAAAAATTAATTTTATTGAGTTTGTTTCCTTTCAATCTTGCCAACTCTTGTAAGGCTTTTTTATTCATTAAATCACAACCAATTGCATAAACTGAATCGGTTGGAAAAATGACAATTCCACCTTTTTTTAGGCAATCAACAGCTTGTTGAATCAAACGTTTATCAATATTAAAAGGATTTATTTCTACAAACATTATTTTGATATTTTACATGAAATAGCTCGGTGATCGCTGTATTCTTCTTTTTGAATTTTAAACTCGTAGGATGCCAATTCTGGTGAATGAAAAATATAATCAATTCTTCCTGCGGGTAATTTCCCTATGTAGGTTGAACCAATTCCGAAAGACGTATTTCGAAATGCATCGGTCAATGTACGGTTAAATTGGTTATAAGTATAAGAAAGTGGCGTATCGTTAAAATCTCCACAAATAATAGTTGGATAAGGTGAAGTTTTGGCATGTTCAGAAACTCTTCTTGCTTGATCAGCTCTTTTCTGATAGGCAATGTGTAGTTTTTTGAGCATGTATTTTATGGTAGATTCATCTGTTAGATTATCAATCGGATTTCCTGGTTTTATATGGTAATAGTCTGATTGAAACTTAATAGATTGTAAATGAACATTGTAGATTCTAAAAGTGTCAGCATCTTTGACAATATCGGCATAAATACAATAATTAAAATCTTCACTGCTTTGTGCGTCAAACATAACGTCACCTTTCGCAATCATTGGATATTTTGAGAACAAAGCAATTCCAAAATTTTGATGCGCATGACGTTTGTAAGCACTTCTTTCATGGTAAATAGTTGTGCCCATAATTGAATAAATGGAATCAATTGTAGGGAAATTTGTTGGATGATCTTGTCTGTAAAATTCTTGAATACACAGAATATCGGGATTCTCACCTCTGATGTAGCTGAAAATTTTATTTCTTGTTTCTAACGCACCTGCTCTAGTTGGATTATAGATGTCAAAAAGTCGAACGTTGTATGAAAGAATTTTTAGTTCATTTTGTTTTTTAGAATCTTCAAAAAAGGTTAAAGCAAAAGCTCTGAAATGTAATTTTCCTCCGATTAAAATCACAATTAAAGAAACGAGTGCCCATTTGGAACGGAATATCAACCAGATAATGAAAATTAAAATATTTACGATTAAAATAATAGGGTAGGCCAATCCCAAAAATGGTAAAATAAAGAGCGTATCAGGGTGAATAAGTGGCGCAAGATAACACGTCAATAAGCTTATAAAACTGATTACTGACCCAATTTTAAAAAGTAATGGAATTCCGAAATAGCGAATTTTACCCATTTTTACTTTGATTAAAGAGAAAATCTTTTTCTTCTTTGGTTAGTGATTCGTAGCCTGCTTTTGATATTTTGTCAAGAATGGCATCCGTTTTTTCTTGGCGTTTTTTCTTTTCTAAATTGTAAACTTCGTCGCTTTTAAATCCACCTCTAGTAGTAGTGAATTTTGGAACTTTTGGTTTATTGAAATTGAAAGTCGTTTTAATTTTTTCGAAAAAACGATATAAAATATTGATAATGTTGTTTTTAGAATACATTTTTTGAATTGAAATTAAACCAAAAATTGCACCACCTAAATGGGCAAAGTGCGCAATATTGTCATCGCTGCCAAGACTTATTAAATCCTTAAGAAGAAAGAAAATCGCGATTATATAAAGTCGAACGGGAAACAAACCAAACAATAGCACTTTTGTATTTGGACTGTAAAATGCAAGCGCGGTAAAAATTGCCATCACTGAACCAGAAGCACCAACGACAATGTTGTGACTTTCTTGTAAAGCTGGAAATACAAAATGGGATAAAATTTCTAGCAATCCGCCAGCAATTCCTCCAAAAATATAAGTGTAGAGTAGGCGTTTTCCATTAAAAATAGATTCAAAAAATTGTCCCGAAAAATAAAGGAACAACATATTGAAAAGCAAATGAAGCAAGCTAAAATGAGAAAAAATACTTGTGATAATTCCCCACGGTTTTAGGATAAATCCAAGTAAATTGGTATCTAATGTGAAAATAACGTCAGCAATAGACCACGAAGTATCAAAAAGTAAAAGTCGATAAGTGACTATTATCAACTGAATAAATATAAAAACGAAAACGTTAGCGAAAATCAATTTCGTGGTTACGCTTCCGTGACGTAATTGAAATTGCAATTCTTCAACTAAATTTCTTGAGTTATTCATGATTTACCAAAAGTTAGATTTATCTGTTTTTCTCCAAATTAGAACAATAATTCCACCCACAATTGCACCACCAACATGGGCTAAATGTGCTGTGTTATCGCCTGCGTTATTTTGGTAGGATTGGAAGATTTCATATAAAAAGTAACCGCCGACTAAAAATTTAGCTTTAATCGGAAACATAAAATAGATCATGAATTCTGTGTTAGGAAACAGAATTGCAAATGCAGCCATGATTCCAAAAACAGCACCTGAAGCACCAACCATCGGTGTGTAAGAATTTACTACATAATCATGGTAAGCTTTATTACTCTCAAAATGAATTTGATTATATTCTCCGTTTTGAATCATATTATTTAATTCATTCAAATCAAATCCATCTTTAATTAGTTGGTTTTTAAGTAATTCTAAGTCGTAAACTCCTATGACATTGTATAATCCAAAAGCACCAAGAGCACAAGCTATGTAAAAAATAAAAAATCTTTTTGGTCCCCAAATTCTTTCCAAATAAGCACCAAGCATAACGAACAACCACATATTAAAGAAAATATGTAGAAAATTACCATGCATAAAAAAGTGAGTGACAATTTGGAAAGGTTGAAACAAGGTTGAATTGACATAATGTGCTCCAAATTGGGATATTAAATCAATTCCTTGTGTTTCTAAAATAAGGGTCGCAACAAAAAACATAATGTTTAAAATCAAGATGTTCTTGGTTACTTGCGGTATATTGTTTAACATGTTAAAATTTTTGTGCTATTTCTTCAAAGGTTAAAGTGCTAATAATTTTCTTTCCAGTTGGAGAAAAACTGTGGTTTTCACACTGAAATAATTGGTCGATAATTTTCTTTCCTTGATCAATAGTTGAAATGGATAATGTTCTACTTGCCGATTTAGCTATGTCTGAAATTAATTTGTGTGCTAAATCTGATTTTTCTATTTCACGGTGCATCAATGTTTCCATCATATTATCTAGAACATCGTTGATATGTTCATCTGAAAGAAAAGATGGAATTGCATTTATAAGCAAATTTTCATCTTGAATTTCACCGATGAAACCTAATTGATTAAATAAAGATGTATTTGTACTCCATTGAATCGCTTCTTGTTTACTAATGTTTTTTTCAAAAGGAAAAAGTAATTGTTGTGCTGCAATCGGCGAATGAATAAAATTTGCTTGCAACTCATCGTAAACAATACGTTCATTAGCTCTTTTGTAATCAATGAGTAATAATCCTGATTTACAATTGGTTATAATGTATTTACTGCGAATTAGTAAATTATCAGTTTGTTCAACTACTGTTTCTTCAATTGTTTCCTCAAAATCTATTTTTTGTGCTTCAATGGGTGCTTCTTCCTCTTTTATTTTGTAGAAATTTTCCCAATCCATTGTAGTTGGGGCATCACTTCCAAAACCAACATTTTTCATAGCAGTTGAAAATCCACTTGAACCACCTTTCGCGTTGGAACTAGGACTTGTCGATTGAAAAGGATTGAAATTAGGATTTACTTCGATGTAAGGCGCAACAGGTTCTGATTTTCTAACTGAGCTCGGAACATCAAAACTTGTTTCTTGTTCAAAATCCAAAGTAGGGTAGACGTTGTATTTTCCAAGCGCTTGTTTGACAGAGCTTAAAAGAATAGAATAGATAAATCGATCTTCTTCAAATTTAATTTCTGTTTTCGTTGGGTGGATATTTACATCAATTTTTGAGGGATCAATTTCAAAAAAGATAAAATAAGTTGGATACGTTTTTTCGGCAATTAATCCTTCGTAAGCTTTTGTGATAGCATGATGAAAGTAACTGTCTTTAAAAAAACGATTATTGACAAAAAGGTATTGTTCTCCTCGTGATTTTCTTGCTGCATCTGGTTTTCCAATGTAACCGTGAATTTTCACAATGTTTGTTTCTTCAGCAATCGGAACTAATTTTTCTTGAATTGATTTCCCAAAAACGTCAACGATTCTTTTTCTTAATATCGCACTTTGAAGCTCATAAATCGTTTGACCGTTGTGATAAAGTGAAAAGTGTACGTTCGGATGCGCGAAAATAATTCGTTCCATTTCTTCGCGAATATGACTGAATTCAACTGCATCAGATTTCAAGAAATTTCTTCGAGCTGGAACGTTGTAAAACAAGTTTTTAACTTCAAATGAACTTCCTTTCGGACAAACAACTCGTTCATTTATTTTGATTGTGCTTCCCTCAACTTCTATTTTAATACCAAGTTCAGCCTCGTCCTTGTGTTTTGTTTTTAGTGTTACATGCGCAATTGCAGCTATTGAAGCCAAAGCTTCACCACGGAAACCTTTAGTTTGTAATTGAAATAAATCGTCAGCTGTTTTTAACTTACTTGTCGCATGTCTTTCAAAACATAAAACTGCATCTTTTTCATTCATTCCATCTCCATCGTCAATGATTTGAATGAGTGTTCTTCCTGCGTCTTTGATTATAACTTTAATACTTGTTGCGCCTGCATCAATTGCATTTTCAACCATTTCTTTAATTACAGATGCAGGACGTTGAATAACTTCTCCTGCGGCAATTTGATTGGCAATATGATCTGGCAATAATTGAATGATACTCATTTACTTCATGATTTTATGAATCACTTGTTCGATATCGTCAAGTCCGTTGAAAATGAAATAACCAAGAACGACAATCACGCCAACTAAAAAAAGAATTCTAAAATTCGCTTGATGGTTTGCTTGTTGTCTAACCCTTCCATGCGACCAATTATCTTTTAATTGTTCGCGCATTGCAGCAGTTCGTTCTGAATCGCTGAGATTTTCATTTTCTTGATATTGTTTTCTTTTTAATTCCAAACGTTCTTTTCGCTCATCGTAATAGCGAGGCATAAAGTCGAATCGTTTATGGTGAATTTTTGTATTAAATAATTTTAGTGCCATTTTTTGCTTAATAAACAAAAATAGGGATTAATATTTTAACATTAATCCCTATTAACAAAACTTATAAATGCAATTGGTAAGAAGAAAATTATATTCTAATAATCGTTCCTTTATATTCAGATTTTTCGCCTGGTTCTGGAGATTTGATAGAAACTTTCCAAATGTAAACTTTGTTTGAATTCACTAATTTTCCGTCTCTTCTATCAATTCCATCCCAAGGTTGAGAAGCGTCTGAAGTTTCAAAAACTACTCCACCATCGTTAGGGTCTAAAATCACCATTTTGAAAGGCGAAATTCTATTTTGAAGGGCAACTGGTAAGAATGTTGATTTGCGAACGTCACTTGAATTTGGGTTGAAAGCGTTGACTGCAAGCAAGTTGTAATCTTCTTTCACTTGAATTGTTTTACTTTCAGTTGTTTTACATCCTAATTCATTGGTTGCTGTAACATTCAATTCATAAGCACCTTTGTTGAAGGCATAAATTATTGCGTTTTTTCCATTAATGTCCAACACTTTATTATTGAGTGTCCATTTAACTTTGTTTTCTTCGCTTTCTAAATTAGCTTTCAGAATCGGCAATCCATTTTCGTAAGTTAATTCAGAATCAAAATTCAAAGAAATAGATGGCGAATTTATAACATTAAATGTTTTTAGTTCGATTAAATCGCCTTTTTCGTCAATAGAATTTATTGAGTAAGTTCCTGTTTGAGTTAAATTCGATTTTAAATTTCCTTTAGCTTTAATAACTTCTAAATTCCCCGAAGGTGTTTTTAACACAATTGATTTAGCGTTTTCGTTTTCTAACTCTAAGCTTTCTCCTTGACATTTTGTGGAAACACTTGGGATTTTGTAGCTCGTGTTAGGTTTTTGATGTTCACTCGAAGTTTGAACTGTGTTTGATTGATTGTTTAATTGGTTATTAGAATAATTCGTAATCACTCCATTCTCAGTAGTTTTTGTTGATTGGTGATTTGAATTTTCAGCTTCATTTCTAATTTGTTTTTGTTCTGGAATTGTAGGAGAATTCAATGAAATTCCAGTTGAAACATCTTGAGTCGTATTCGAGTTGTTATTTAGTTTTTCTGAATTAGAAGTTGTAGTTGTTACATTCTTTTTTTGAGTTGCCGACGTTTGTTTTTCAACTTGTTTTACTTCTTTTTTAGTAATAGAATTGCTGTTTTTTTCATCTGAATTAGAAACAATAAAGACAGAAACGGCTAATGCAGCAGCTGCAAATCCGATTAATCCCCATTTTGTGAAATTAATTGGTTTGACAATCCTTGCTTGTGGTAATTTAGATTCAAGGCTTTTCCAAGCAGAAGCATCATAAGGGAACTCATGATTTTCTAGTGAATCTTTAAATAATTTTTCAATATCTTTCATCTAATCGATGTTTTTATATTTTTCTTTTAATATGCGTTGCAAATTCATTTTTGCTTTCGCCAAATTGGATTTTGAAGTTCCTTCATTGATACCTAAAATTTCTGCAATTTCTTTGTGGGAATAATCTTCCATCACATAAAGATTGAATACAGTTCGGTAAGCAGGTGAAAGTTTAGAAACTGCCTCAAGCGCAACTTCAGCTTTTAGGTTAATGGTGTTAAAAATTTCCTTTTCAACCATTTCATCTACAGCATCTTGCTTGAAATCAGTGTCTTGATCACTTAAAAAAGGACTTCGTTTGTTCTTGCGAATTGTATCAATGGCAGTATTTGCAATAATTCTACGAATCCAACCATCAAACGAGCCTTTAAAATCAAAATGTTCCAACTTGTCAAAGACCTTTATGAATCCTTCTTGGAGAACTTCTTGAGCTGTATCTCTGTCTGAAATATACCTCAAGCAAACAGCAAACATTTTTCCATAAAATTGTTTGAACAAAGCTTCTTGCGAACGTCTTTCACCTTTGAGGCAGCCCTCAACAATTTCTTTTAAATGATCCTTTTTCTCCAATTTTCAACAAGTTGTTAACGACCCTCAAAGTTAATAGTTGCCTTGAAATAGAAACAATTTTTATTTTATTGACTAAAACGGCTTTGTTTTAGTCAAATTAGTTAAATTCGTGGCACTATAAGTAGTACTAATTTAATAAGGTTCAAATATGAAAGTAACAGTAGTAGGCGCTGGTAATGTTGGCGCAACATGTGCAGATGTATTAGCTTCGCGCGAGATTGCTAACGAAATCGTTTTGTTAGACATTAAGGAAGGTTTTGCTGAAGGGAAAGCTCTTGACATTTGGCAAACTTCTCCAATCAATTTGTATGATTCAAGAACGATTGGATCTACGAATGATTATTCAAAAACAGCTGATTCTGACGTGGTTGTTATTACATCGGGTTTACCAAGAAAACCAGGAATGTCTCGTGACGATCTTATTGCTACCAATGCTGGTATCGTTAAGACAGTGACAGAGAACGTTGTGAAGTATTCTCCGAATGCAATCATCATCATCGTTTCGAATCCTTTAGATGTTATGACTTACTGTGCTTACTTAAGTGCAAAAACAGATTCAAGCAAAGTTTTTGGTATGGCGGGTGTTTTGGACACAGCTCGTTACCGTGCGTTCTTAGCAACTGAATTAAATGTTTCTCCAAAAGATATCCAAGCTGTATTGATGGGTGGACATGGTGACACAATGGTTCCGCTTCCTCGTTACACAACTGTTGGTGGTATTCCAGTTACTGAATTAATCGAAGAATCAAAATTGAATGAAATCATCGAAAGAACGAAATTTGGTGGTGGAGAAATCGTTAAATTATTAGGTACTTCTGCTTGGTATGCTCCAGGTGCAGCTGCTGCTCAAATGGTTGAAGCGATTGTTCGTGATCAAAAACGCATCTTCCCAGTTTGTGCTTGGTTGAATGGCGAATATGGAATGAAAGATATCTATTTAGGTGTTCCTGTAGTTTTAGGTAAAAATGGTATCGAAAAAATCATCGAATTACAATTAAACGAAGACGAAAAAGCACTTTTAGCTGAATCTGCTGAGGCTGTGAAAAGTGTTATGGATGTTTTGGATAATATGAATGCTAACGCATAATTGATTCCAACATCAATAAAAAATTAAAGCGGACGAAAGTCCGCTTTTTTTATGATTGATTTTTAGGTAATTTCTTAATTCTGTCCAAAATTTCTTCTATGAAAACTGCTTCCTTTTCTGGAGATATCAACAATTCATCAAATTTATTATAATGAATAATTATTCCTTTAAATGCCGTAGAAATTTTCCATCCTGAAAACAAATTATCTTGTTTTTCCACTTTCCGAATGGTTTCAAGTGGAATTGTTTTTTTCCAAATAAACGTTTTACAGTGTAAATCCGAATCAGTAAGAACGAATTTTGTTGTTAACGCAGAACCTAAAAAAAATAATAAGATAAGAAGTAATGTAATTAAAGTAATATAAAAACCAATGACATCCTTTTTATAATCAATTTTCAATAAGATGAAAACGAAAATAATAAAGACAAAAACAACAACTAATTTGTAAAACAAATCAACTCTTGTTTTGAATATCATACCGATTAATTTACCAAGTAAACAAAGGTCTATCAGACATAAATTGATTTACTTCTCCTTTAATTTTTTGAATTTCTGATTCATTATCTTTATTCATCAAAGCACGATCAATTAAATTCACAATCGTTTGAATGTCACCTTCTTTTATTCCACGTGATGTAATTGCAGGAGTTCCAATTCTAATTCCTGAAGTAACAAAAGGAGACTCTGTATCGAATGGAACCATGTTTTTGTTTACAGTAATATCCGCTTTTACAAGTGTGTTTTCAGCATCTTTTCCTGTTATACCTTTAGAACGTAAATCAATCAACATACTGTGATTATCTGTTCCTCCAGAAATAATGGTGTAACCAAGTTCAATAAACATTTTTGCCATTGTAGCGGCATTTGATTGAACTTGTTTCATATAAGTTTTATATTCAGGACTCAATGCTTCTCCGAAAGCTACCGCTTTTGCTGCGATTACATGCTCCAAAGGACCACCTTGAATTCCTGGGAAAACAGCTGCGTCTAATAAGGCAGCCATTGATTTTAGATTTCCATTATTCCATTTCAAACCAAACGGATTGTCGAAATTATGACGCATCATAATGATTCCACCTCTTGGACCTCTTAATGTTTTGTGCGTTGTTGAAGTAACAATATGACAATGTTCCAAAGGATCATTTAAAATACCTGCCGCAATTAATCCCGCAGGATGAGAAATGTCGGCAAGAATTAATGCACCAATTTCATCTGCTACCTTACGAATTCGAGCATAATCCCAATCTCTTGAATAAGCAGATGCTCCACAAATAATCATCTTTGGACGCTCTCTAAGTGCAACTTCTTCAAGTATATCGTAATCAACGAGACCTGTTTCCTTGTTTACACCGTAGAAAAATGGTTTATATAGTTTTCCTGAAAAATTTACAGGTGAACCATGCGTTAAATGTCCTCCGTGCGATAAATCAAAACCTAAAATTTTATCTCCCGGTTGTAAGCAAGCTAAAAAAACAGCTGCATTTGCTTGTGCTCCGGAATGCGGTTGAACATTTGCCCAAGTCGCACCAAATAATTTACATAAACGGTCAATTGCTAATTGTTCAACTTTATCAACTACTTCACATCCACCGTAATATCTTTTGCCAGGAAGTCCTTCTGCGTATTTATTTGTTAATACACTTCCTGCAGCTTGCATAACTTGTTCACTTACAAAGTTTTCAGATGCAATAAGCTCAATTCCGTGTGTTTGTCTTGCTTTTTCCTCTTCAATTAAATTGAAAATTTCATTATCCTTTATCATTTAAGAATGCATTTGTGTTGCGTAATTTATTTGATAGATTTTTTCTAAACCATCTTTCAAAGACATTAATGGTTTAAATCCAGTTAATTCATACAATTTTTCAGAACTTCCGATTCTTCTTGCAACTTCATAACCATTGATTTCATGTGCGTTTTCAACAAAAATAATTTCCGAAGTTGAATTTGTAACCTCTTTAATTTCTCTTGCTAAATCTGCAACACACCATTCAGCCTCATTTGCTATATTAACAATGTTCCACCCCTTTGTGTTCATTAAGCGAATACATGCTTCAACAGTATCGTCAATGTAAGTGAAATCTCTTGTTTGTTTTCCATTTCCATAAACCGTTACAGGATTACCTGCAATACATTGTTCGAAAAAACGAGGAACAACCATTCGATTATCTTGATTGTGACCATAAACATTAAAAAATCGAACAGAAACAGAATTTAATCCGTTTTCGTCAAAGTTTGATTTTAAGTAAAGTTCATTGTATCTTTTCGCCATTGCATAAGATGTGTGCGGATCAACTAACATTTTCTCCGTCAAAACATCGTCAACAATTTCTGTTGAACTATAAATACCACTTGTAGAAGCGTAAAGTAAATTGTTAATACCGTTTGCGTAACATGCATTTACGACATTTCGAGTTCCAATCACTTCAACATCCATTGTTTCAACAGGACTTTCAGCAACAACATCAACACCTAAAACGGCAGCTAAGTGGAAAATAAAATCACAACCTTCTGCAGCTTTATTTACTGCTTCTTGGTTTCTTACATCTTCTTGATAAAAAGTGATTTTTGACAACGTTTCATCGTCTAATTTATTCCCTCTTAAAAGTGAATCAAGCACTACAACTTGATGTCCGTCATTTAATAATCTTTTTGTTAAATTGCTTCCGATAAAACCTGCACCTCCAGTAACTAGTATTTTCATAAGTAAGTTTGAGTAAGTTAAAACTTAAAATCTTCACAAATATCATAATAAATATTTACTTTTTTACATTTTTTAAGACTTTGAGTAAGTTCAAACCTTGATTCAATAAGATTTTACCCTTGAAATCTGTATTTTTAAAAGCATTCATAAATTTGAGTAGGAATTAAGAATCGGATTTTTTAATAATTCACAACAGTTGTGAGTACAATCGAAAGTTTTTCTATTTTTGGCAAAAATCAAAGTTTATGAATATTAAAGGTATTATTGCTATTTCTGGTCGTCCAGGACTTTTTAAAGTTGTTGCTCAAAGCAAAAACAGTGTAATTGTTGAATCAATGATAGACAAAAAACGTTTTCCTGCTTATGCTTCAGAAAAAATTTCAACGTTGGAGGACATTAGCATTTTTACTTACGATGACGATGTTAAGTTGACAGATGTTTTTAAAACAATTTTCGATAAATACGAAGGTGGTGAATGCATCTCTCACAAAGCTGATGCAAAAGAATTAGCAAAAACGTTGACTGAGGTTTTACCAAATTACGATCAAGATAGAGTTTATCCATCTGATGTTAAGAAAATATTTCAATGGTATAACTTATTGCATGCAGCAGGATTGATGACCGCAGAGGTTGAAAGCGTTGCTGAAGTTGAAGATACTGAAAAAGCAGTTAAAGAAGTAAAAGCGAAAAAAGAAGAATCGAAAAAGCCTGTTGCAGTTGCACCGACTAAAACTGCTAAGCCAGCAAACGTTAAGAAAGCTGCACCTGTAAAAACTGGTGTTTCGAGAGGAAAATAAATTTTAACTAAAAGTTAAGAGTAAAAAAACAAGAGTTAAGAACTACCAATAGTGATTAGCTCTTTTTTTTTTGAGTTCAAAAATCTATACAACTTTTAACTCTTCACTTTTAACTCTAAACTTTTAACTTATTGTTTAATGAAAATAGAAAAAAATCCAAGAAAATTTATCGCTGAAGATTTGAAAATCAATGCGTGGGAAGATATAAAACCGTATTTCGATAATTTATTAAGTCGTGAATTAAAGACAAAAATGAATTTCGAAAAATGGTTAGATGACAGAAGTGAATTAGACGCTGTTCTTGAAGAAGATATGGCTTGGCGTTACATCAGAATGTCTATTGATACAACGAATGAAACCTTTTCTTCGGCTTATAATTTATTTGTTACCAAAATCCAACCTGAGCTTGCACCATTAGACGATCAATTGAATCGAAAATTGGTTGATTGTCCCTTCAAAAGTGAATTTATTGATGATGAAGCATACAAAATTTATTTTCGTGCAACAGAAGTTCAATTGAATTTATTTAGAGAGGAAAACGTTGCAATTGAAGCTGAATTAAATGAAAAAGCACAACAATACGGAGCAATAAGTGCGGCACAATCTATCGAACACAATAGAGAGAAATTAACGATGCAAAAAGCTGCTCAAATGTTGAAAGAGCAAGATGAAAATTTGCGTAAAGAGGTTTTTGAAAAAATCGTAACACGAAGACGTGAAGACACAGAAAAGCTTGACACACTTTATTCTGAATTGATTCAAAAACGTCACGAATTAGCCGTAAATGCGGGTTTTGAGAATTTTGTTGATTACAAATTTCAAGCTTTAGGACGTTTTGATTATTCCAAAGAAGATTGTTTTGCCTTCCATAAAGCAATTAAAAATCTGATCGTTCCTCTTGTCAAAGAAATTCAACTTAAAAGACTTAATTTACTTGGAAAAGATAAATTTAAACCTTGGGATGTGGAAGTCGATCCAGAAGGAAAAGCTCCATTGAAACCATTTCAAACAGGTAAGGAAATGTTGGAAGGTACAATTCAAATTTTTGACAAAATAGATTCATATTTTGGAAATTGTTTGCGTACAATGGACGAAATGGGACATTTGGATTTGGATTCAAAACCTGGAAAAGCTCCCGGCGGTTACAATTATCCTTTGTATGAAATTGGCGTTCCATTTATCTTTGTGAATGCAGTAGGAGCACAGCGCGATTTGGTGACAATGGTTCACGAAGGTGGTCATGCAGTTCATTCTTTTTTAAGCAGAGATTTGAAATTGACAGGTTTTAAAAATCTTCCTTCTGAAGTTGCAGAATTGGCATCGATGTCAATGGAAATGTTGACAATGAATTATTGGGATGCTTTTTATCCAAATGAAGATGATTTGAAACGTGCAAAAAGAGAGCAATTAGAAGGAATTTTAAAGATTTTACCTTGGATTGCTCAAATTGATGCTTTTCAACATTGGATTTATACAAATGTAAATCACACAGTTGTAGAAAGACACCAATATTGGCAACAGCTTTCAAAAGATTTCGGAACAGGTTTGACAGATTGGACTGGCTTTGAAGATCAAATTGCTACATCTTGGCAACGTCAACTGCATTTGTTTGAAGTTCCTTTTTATTACATTGAATACGGAATTGCACAATTAGGTGCATTGGGCGTTTGGAAAAATAGCATTGATGATTTCGATAAAGCAGTGAACGATTACAAAGAGGCTTTGAAACTTGGCTATACAAAATCAATCCCTGAAATTTATGCTACTGCAAACGTGAAATTTGATTTTTCTGAGTCTTACTTAAAAGAATTGGCGGATTTTATTCAAACTGAATTAAGAAGTTATTGATAAATAACAGTTTTGTTTTGAAATGAATAAAAGTATCAGTTGACTAACTTTTAGACTTTTTCTATTTGCTTTATTTTACAATCCTAATTTCATCAATAAAAGTCCAAGGTTGGTGACCTTCGCCAGCCAAGCCTTGTTCGATTTTCTTTTTGGAATGAATAGTGATTCTAAGTTTTGAGGCTTTTCCAGAGAAAGGAACAAACAATTTAGATTCGGTAAAGGAAATTTGTGAATTGGTTTTATCTGCATTTAAAGTTTTTGATTTTTTTCCGTTTGATTGCTCAATAGTTATTGAAGTTGGTAATTGTATCCATGAACCTTCATCTTTCAAAAAGGACAATTCCAAACCTTTGATTTTCTGTTTTTTCAATAAATCAATTTCAAAAATAATTTCAGATGTATCAAAACCCAACCATTCATTTCCTTTCCATGGTAGAGAGCCATAATTTCCATCTACTAATGTCAAATCGCCGTTGTTGTAACGTGGATTAGGCAAGGTTATTAATTTTAATGGCAAACCTAAAGTCGGCGAGTTTTTAATTATCACACTTTCTGAAATTTGTGTCTCGTTTGAAGTAAATTCAATTATTTCTTCTTGCGATTTTTCACTTCTGTTGATGGAGAATAAAGTATTTGAATTTATGTTACTTACGCGATTTTCGGGAATTTTTTTTACTTGAAACGTTTCATTTCGCTTTGAATTGATTTGAATTGCAATTCCTTCTGTCGTTCTTGAAATTTGTGTGCTTGCGGCTAGAAATGTTTTTGCGAAATTTACTTTTCGCTTCTCTAAAATCGGTAAATGGTAGTTGATTAAATTGTCTTCAAATGTTTGGAAAGAAGGCTTGTTTTGACACCACAAAACTTGACTTAAAGCAATTGCTCGTGGATAAACCATGTATTCAACTTGTTGAAAATTATCAATGTATTCTGTCCAAAGATTTGCTTGTCCACCTAAAATGTATGCAGCTTGTTCGGACTTCATTGCTTTAGGAATAGGGTTGAAATCATAGACTTTTTCGAGCGAAGTGTAGCCACCGAAAGCAAGTGGTTCAGATTTTCCTCTACCTTGATAATGATCAAAATAACAATGTGAACCAGGCGACATCACAACATCATGTCCTTGCTTGGCCGCTTCGATTCCACCTTCAAATCCACGCCACGACATAACAGCAGCATTGGGCGAAAGTCCACCTTCTAAAATTTCATCCCAACCAATTAATTTTTTCCCTTTTGAAACCAGAAATTTATCCATGCGCTGAATGAAGTAACTTTGTAATTCATGTTCGTCTTTGAGCTTATTTTCTTTAATTAAATGTTGGCATTTTTCACATTTTTTCCATTGATTTTTTGGTGCTTCATCACCACCTATATGCACGTATTGACCAGGGAAAAGTGTAATCACTTCAGCTAAAATATCTTGTAAGAAGAGAATTGTTTCCTCTTTTGCACAAAAAATATCGTCAAAAACACCCCATAATCCTTCGACACCTTGCTGTTTCCCTGTACAAGAAAATTCAGGATAGGCAGCTAAAGCCGCTCTTGCGTGTCCGGGCATTTCAATTTCAGGTACGATTGTGATGTATCTTTCCGCTGCGTATTTTACAATTGCTTTTATTTCTTCTTGCGTGTAAAATCCTCCGTATCGATTTTTATCATAAGTTCTTGGCGTGCTCGTGTAATGATTTTTTACAGTGCTGTCGCGCCATGCACCAATTGCAGTCAATTTTGGATACTTTTTGATTTCAATTCTCCAACCTTGATCATCTGTCAAATGCCAATGAAAAGTGTTGAACTTGTAAATTGCCATCAAGTCGATGTAGCGTTTAACTTCTTCGACGGTGAAAAAATGACGTGCCACATCCAAATGCAATCCGCGCCATTTAAAGTTTGGATAATCACTGATGTAACATTTGGTAATGGTAGGTTCATTGTTTTTGTTTTCAATTAATTGCATTAAAGATTGCAAGGCATAAAAACAGGAGCGTTCACTTGTGTATGAAATTAAAATGGTTTTTGTAATGTTAATTGTGTAAGAATCTTCAATGGCATTTTTCAGTTTTTTAAATTGAATAATTGGATTCTCTTTGGACACGAAGGCTTGCATTTGATGGTTAACACCGAGCAAAT
This sequence comes from Flavobacteriales bacterium, assembly GCA_018883325.1. GTDB lineage: Bacteria > Bacteroidota > Bacteroidia > Flavobacteriales_D > Crocinitomicaceae > UBA952. Next base: position 29,527 of record VEQH01000004.1, read on the forward strand.
AATTCAACTGATTGAAAAGGTTTTTAGTTAAATTAGTTGTGTCAACGCCCAAAGATAAAGGTAGATTTGATTGCGCACTTTCCTTCTCAAGGTTCGGAAGTACATAATTTGTAGGAGTAGGAAGTACAGGGCAATTATTTTGAGAAAAAGAAGAAGAATTCAAAAATCCCAAAAGTAAAAAGAGCAATAAAAGTTGTTTCATGAGTTAAAAGTATAAAACAACTTTGGGAATTTATTCAATAGTGAATTAATTCTATCCAAAACAAAAAAACCACGAACGGAGCTCATAGTTTAAATATGAATTTGAAAAAGAATAACTATTTCTTCACCGTACAAGTTGAAATTCCTACTAAAGTATACAATGGGCAAAAACCAATTAAACTTGTCAAAGTAAAAACGCCACCCAATGCGAGAAGGACAATTCCGAAAGTTCCTGTTACTGTTCCTGTAAAATAAAGTGTTGCGAAAATTGCGACAATTACCATTCTGATAATTTTGTCTGCTGTACCCATGTTTGCTTTCATATTTCTAAATTTTAGATTTAAACTTTTTAAAACAAGCTTCTATGAAATTTGAAGTTGTTTTTTACGGACAAATATAAATCAAAAGAAAAGAACTTAACGTGACTTAAATCACATAAGACGAAAATTTTATGAGTTTATAAATGGTTGAAATAAAGTTTATTACTCTAGAATAGCTCCAATGTAATTTAAAATAGGTTCTTTACCAAAACCTGATTCACTTGAACTAGTGAAAACGGGCGGTAATTCGTCCCAATATTTCAACATTTCTTTGCGGTATTTTGCTAAGTTTTTTTGAAGAGCAGTACTAGAAAGTTTATCTATTTTAGTAAAAACCATTGAAAAGGGAAGTCCTTTTTCACCGCACCAATTCATAAATTCAAGGTCGATTTGTTGAGGCTCAAGTCGTGCGTCAAGCAAAACAAAGGTGTTCATTAAATTTTTGCGTTTTGTCAAATATTCAGAGATAAATTTCTCCCATTTGAAACGTGCTGTTTTTGATGCTTTTGCGTAACCATATCCTGGTAAATCCACTAAATACCATTTTTCGTCGATTAGAAAGTGGTTAATCAATTGCGTTTTACCTGGAGTTCCAGATGTTTTAGCAAGGTTTTTTTTTCCTGTCAACATATTGATTAACGAGGATTTACCAACATTTGAACGGCCGATAAAGGCGAATTCATACTTTTCATCCGTTGGACATTTGCTAACTTCCGAATTGGAAACAACAAATACAGCATCTTTGATTTTCATATTAATGCAAAGATAATAGGATTATGTGGTGTTTTTGGAAAGTTGATTCTGGAAAGTTGAATTTTAAAATTTAATAACCAACCAAAGTCTTTTCATGATTACTTAATCAAATTTAACCATCGGGTTAATTCCACTTTCATTCTAGACGACATTTTAAAAATTAATTCAAGCGAATCAACTATTTTTTAATAAAAAACAAGTTACTTTAACGCCAAAATAAATTAAACAAAAATATGGCATCAGGATTTTTTGCAATTTTAGATGATATAGCCGCTTTGATGGATGATGTTGCAGTAAACGTAAAAATCGCAACAAAAAAAACAGCAGGAATTCTAGGTGATGATTTGGCTGTTAACGCTGAAAAATCAACCGGTTTTGTTTCTTCAAGAGAAATTCCGGTTTTATGGGCAATTACAAAAGGTTCTTTTATAAATAAAGTAATAATCGTTCCGATTGCTCTGCTGTTAAACGTATTTCTTCCTTCTGCAATAATTGCAATTCTTGTTTTAGGAGGTTTTTACCTTGCTTATGAGGGAGTTGAGAAAATAATCGAATTCTTTTTTCATAAAAAGCATTCTTCAATACACGAACAAAAAGAAGAGAACCAAGAAGATGCAGTGTTGGAAAAAACAAAAATTAAATCAGCAATTACTACTGATTTTATCTTGTCGGTTGAAATCGTGATTATTGCACTTAGTTCTGTTTTAGACAAGGGTTTAAGCACTCAAATTATAACTGTATCGGCAGTTTCTCTATTAGCAACCGTTGGAGTTTACGGAATTGTGGCATTAATTGTCAGAATGGATGATTTTGGATTTTTATTGATTCGTAAATCAAACAACAAAGGATTTTTAAACACAATGGGTCTACTTTTAGTTAAAATGTTACCCATCATCATAAAAATATTTGCAGTAGTTGGAACGATCGCATTGTTACTTGTTTCTGGCGGAATTTTTGTACACAATAGCGAATACCTTCATCATATTTTACCCAATTTACCATCGATAATTAAAGAGTTTATCTTTGGAATTATCGGCGGTTTACTAGTGATTGGCTTATTGACAGCCGTGAAATTTATTGTTTCGCTGTTCAAAGGAAAAAAAGCTTGAGTAAAACTAGGACAGAGTTATAGCTTATTCCAAATCGTCAATATTAAACATCAAAAAGCTTCAAACCGAAAGAAATCTCCTTTTAGACTTAAGTTCAATTATTGAAAAATTTAATCTAAAGATTTTCTAAAACGTAATCCAACATCATTTGAAATAAATGATTGCGTGTGTTTCCACCATAAATTCCATGGTTTTTGTTTGGATAGATGAATAAATCAAATTGTTTGTTGGCTTTTACCAATGCAGAAATCATTTCCATTGAGTTTTGGTAATGCACATTATCGTCTGCTGAACCGTGAATTAAAAAGTATTTACCTTTTAATTGGTCCACAAAATTAATAGGCGAATTGCGATCGTAACCGTCTTCATTTTCCTTAGGTGTGCGCATGAAACGTTCCGTGTAAATGTTGTCGTAGTATCTCCAATTTGTCACAGGCGCAACTGCGATTGCCATTTTGAATACATCAGCACCTTTTGTGATTGCCAAAGAAGCCATGAAACCACCATAACTCCAACCCATGATTCCGATTCTTGTTGGGTCAACGTATTCTAATTTTTGAATTTCTTTTGCAGTGTTAATAATGTCTTCAATCTCTAATTTTCCGAGTTGTAAATAAGTAGATTTTTTGAATTTTGCACCTTGATACATCGTTCCTCTCGGGTCAACAGTTACAACAATGTAACCTTTTTGCGCCAGTAATTGATGATAAATGTAGTCGCTTCCGTCCCAAGCATCTAGTACTTCGTTGTGTCCAGGTCCACCATAAACATTAAAATAAACAGGATATTTTTTTGAGGTATCAAAGTTGGCAGGTTTTAGCATCCAACCATTTAATTTAACCCCGTTCGCATTGAAAGTTAAAAACTCTTTTTGAGGAAAATTGTAACTTTTCACTTTGTTCTTTAATTCTTCGTTTGTTTCTAAATCTCTCAATTTAGTACCGTCATTTTTGTAAAGTGAATGAGTAGGAGGGGTGTTGCCGTCCGAGTGAGTTAGAACACAATAATTCATTCCTGTTGTGAATTCAGCCTCATTGTATCCTTTGGAAGAACTAATAAGTTTTTTGTTTGAACCATCAATCTGAATGGAGTAAATTGCTTTGTTTATGGATGAAGGTTCGGCCGAACTGTAGTAAATCGTTTTGTTGGCAGCATCAATTCCTAAAAATTCAATAACATCCCAATTTCCTTTAGTTATTTGTGTTGTTTTTCCGTCAAATCCTAGCAAATAGATGTGATTGTAACCATCAATTTCGGAAGTTCTCAAAAGTGATTTGCCATCTTTTAAAATCAATAAATTATTATCAATTTCAACATAGGTGTCTGATTTTTCTTCAAAAAAGATGCGTTGCGTTGGTTTTTTTGTGGTGTAATCAATCAAGTGATATTTTAAATGACTTTGGTGACGATTTAAAGTTTGAATGATAAGTTGATTCGCTGTTTCAGACCAATTTAGGCGTGGAATGTATTCATATTCACCCAAAGCTATTGGTTTGATTGAGGCATCTTTAACTTTAACGATGTGAGCTGTAACTTTGCTATTTACTTCGCCTGCTTTTGGGTATTTGAATTTATACTGTTCAGGATACAAACTTCCGTACATTGCCATTGTAAACTCAGGAACTTCGCGTTCGTCAAATTTCAAAAAGGCAATCATTTTGCTATCAGGAGACCAGGCGTATGCTTTTGTGATTGAAAATTCTTCTTCATATACCCAATCCGTTGTACCATTTATGATTTTGTTCTTTTTACCATCTTTCGTCAATTTTGTAACTACTCCTGATTTTATGTTTTTCACAAATAAATCGTTCCCGTGTATGTAGGAAACCATTGTTCCATCAGGAGAATATTCTGCTAAAGTTTGTGGTTGATGTTCAGTATCTAAAGGTTGTAATTTCTTTGAAGCGATATCATAAAGAAAGTAAACGGCTTTAAAACTTCTTCTGTAAACAGGTGTAGTTTCCGTTAAAAAAAGAATTTTCGATTCATCGGCATTGAACTCGTAATCGTCATAAACGACTTCTTTCCCATTGAATATTAAATCTTTCCCATCCACTAAAGTTGTTCCTTGATCAGCAGAATTGGCAATGTTGTATTTTTTTATCGATCTATCTTTTGTTGGACGTGTGTAATGTTCTCCGTCATTCATTGATTTGAAACCTTCTACACCTTTGGCATAAAACTCATACTTTTTCCAAATTTTTTCTATTGTAAGTTCTTGATTAAAAGCAACAAAGGAAACAAATAGAAATCCAATACAAATGAGCAGTTTATTCATAATTGATAAATTTTAAAATCGAAGATAAGCATAACTTTTGTAGCATAAATTATTTTCAACAATTAGAAAAAAAAATAAAATGCGATGTTAACAAATTCATAATGTCAAGCATTGAAAAAATCTTTAATTTTGTCAAAGTTTTACGTGTCCTCCTTGATGCAATATTAGCTGAAACCACGTTTAAACAGTAACTTTAAATTGAATGAGCATTTAGTTGAAATTTATTTCCGCATATTCTGTTACAATAATTCTTGTATTTTAAATCTAATAAACATAAAATGAGAAAACTTTTACTAAGTATTGGTCTTTTAACGAGTACGCTTGGATTTTCCCAAGTTTCAGATTGTTCTCAACTATTCATTTCTGAGTACGTTGAAGGATGGGGAAATAACAAAGCTTTAGAGATTTATAATCCAACAGCTGCTGATATCAATTTGTCAGGTTATTTCGTAGCTCGTTATTCAAACGGTTCGACAACAGCAACTGTTGCAAATTCGGTTCAACTTTCTGGTATTGTTCCTGCACACGGTGTTTTTGTTGCTGTATTAGATAAAAGAGATCCGAATGGCGTTGGTCAAGAAGCTCCAATTTGGGATTCTTTAGAAGTAAGAGGTGACGGTTTCTTTTCTCCTGATTACAATGTTTCAAGCGCATTTTACTGGAATGGAAATGACGCAGTTATTTTAGCGAAAGGAACTTTGCCAACAACACCTACAACTTTGATTAATGGAGCAAATGTTACAGGTTTTCAGATTGTTGATGTATTTGGAAAAATTGGTGAAAATCCGGCTAACGAAACAGGTTCATCTTCAGGAAACGACGGAGCTTGGTCAACACAATTTCCTTACAGTTCAGGTTTAGGAGTTCTTATTACTTCAGATCATTCAATGATTCGTAAAGCAACTATCAAAAAAGGTGTTACAGCAAATCCATCTTTCTTTGACCCAATGTTAGAATATGACACAATTCCAGCAGTAATTGTTAGACTTGATGCAAACGGCGATACATTATTTGGAACAAGTGGAAATCCAATTTTAGATGGTAATTGGTTTTCATTAGGAACACACGATTGTGCTTGTAATCCTGCTTCAGTTGATGAATTAAATGAAAACTCTTTGATGGTTTATCCAAATCCAAGTAATGGAATTGTAAACGTTCGCAATAACGGAAACTTAAAATCAATTCAATTGGTTAATTCTTTGGGTCAAACTGTAAATACAGTTACAAATATTTCTAATAAACAATTGATTACATTGGATTTGAATGATTTGAGAGGAGTATATTTCTTGAAAATTACAAGTCAAAATGGTGAGCAACTATTAAGAAAAGTTATTTTAAAATAAACTATTATTTAGTAAAGGGAAGGTCGAGCAATCGACCTTTTTTAATTTTTAAAACTTAGTTATGAAGTTTCTGATTGTCACTTTTTTAGTTGTGTTTTCATCCACCATTTTTGCACAAACAAGTGGGAAATTGTCGGGTTCAATCACTGATAATGTTACAAAACAAGCTGTCGTTGGTGCTAAAATTACCTTGACAGATAAAATTAATTCAGCGCCAAAACGCGCAATGACAAACACAGAGGGTATTTATGAAATTCCAAATTTACCTTATGGCACTTATTCTATGATGGTTACAATTTTGTCATTTGACACAATCCAAATGACTGTTAAAATTGATAAACCGCTTGTTAAACAAGATATTGTACTTGGAGGAAGTCAAGAATTGGAAGAAGTTAAAGTAATTGGTAACCTTGTAAAAGAAGGAAATGTACCTGTTGCTGTGACTAAAATTCCACTTCAAAAAATCACAGAAGAACTTGCTTCAAGAGATTTACCAATGCTTTTGAATGGTACAGCTGGAGTTTATGCTACTCAAACGGGTGGAGGTGATGGTGATGCTAGAATTAGTGTTCGCGGTTTTGACCAAAGAAACGTTGGTGTTTTAATTGACGGAGTTCCAGTAAATGATATGGAAAATGGTTCTGTCTATTGGTCAAATTGGTTTGGTTTAGATGCGATTACTTCTCAAATGCAGGTTCAACGTGGATTGGGTGCAACAAAAATTGCGATGCCTTCAATTGGTGGAACAATCAATATTTTAACATCTGGAATTGGAAGTAAAAAAGGTGGTTCTTTGAAACAAGAATACGGAACAGGAAATATGCTTCGTACAACCTTTGCTTACAACTCTGGAATGTCTAAAAAAGGTTGGGGATTTACAGTTTCTGGTTCTTATAAACAAGCTGACGGTTGGGTTTATGGAACACCAAGCCAAGGATTTTTCGGTTACGGAAAGATTTCTAAAAAAATCAAAAATCACTTATTGACAGTTTCTGCATTTGCAGCACCACAAAAACATGGACAACGTTCATTTAATCAGGCAATTCAATATTTTGATGCTGATAAAGCAAGAGATTTGGGTGTTCCTGTAGATACAACACAAATTTTCTACAACATGGGTATTCGTTTCAATCAACATTGGGGATATGCAACAAATGCTGATGGCGAAAAGGAAATTAAAAACGAACGTTTGAATTATTATTCGAAACCTCAAATCACACTGAAAGATTTTTGGAAAGTCAATGATAAATTAGCTATATCAAATTTGTTATACATGTCTATCGGTAGAGGTGGAGGTACAAGTATGTTCAATACATCTGGTATTTTAAGAGATTCAAGTGGTTTAATAAATTGGGATTTAATTGAGCAAGAAAATAAGGTAAATTCTTTGTTTGGAACGCCAAATATCAATCCGCAATACAGCGCAACTGAAATTCAATCAAGCCAAATTTTAATGGCAAGTATCAATAATCACTTTTGGACTGGATATTTAGGTCAATTCAATTATTCGTTCTCAAAATCATTAGAGTTTTCGGGAGGTTTGGATGTTCGTTATTACGAAGGTCGTCATTATCAAGAGGTAGCAGATCTTCTTGGTGGAGATTATTTTGTGAGTACTGCCAATAATAATTCAGCAACAGCAATGATGCGTGTTGGTGATAAAATTGCAAAAAACACCTTTAATGCTGATAGAAAAGGAATTGTTCAATGGACTGGAGCTTTCGGACAAATGGAATATACTTCAGACAAATTTGCCTATTTCATCAATTTATCTGGAATTGTAAACGGATATAAAGGCGTAGATTATTTCCAGAAAAAAGTATTGGATTTAGGTGATACAGTTTTAAGAATTGGAGCAACAGATACAATAACTTACAATGGACAAACTTACAATGCATCGTCTGATGGATTAAAAGATTTTGCAACAGATTGGAAATATATCCCAGGCTTTACTTTCAAATCAGGATTCAGCTACAATGTTCACAAAAATGCAAATGCATACATAAACGTTGGCTTTTTAAACAGAACGCCTCAATTTTCTAATGTGATTGACAATAACTCCAACCAGTTTTTTGGAATTATAAATAATGAACAAATTTTAGCCGTTGAAGGAGGATACAATTACGCAGGTAAAAAATTCGGTGTTAATGTTAATGCTTATGCAACAAATTGGAAAAATAAACCAATGCCTTTTGGAGTTGCAGTTCCAGACCCACAAGATCCTACGGAATTTATACGCATCAATATCAATGGGATGAACGCTGTGCATTTAGGTGGAGAAATTGATATTGCATACAAATTAAATGACAAATTATCAGCAGAATTAATGTTCTCACTTGGAAATTGGTTCTGGAATTCATCAAAAACAGTCATTGTTCCTCAATATGATTCACTTGAATTTACTTTTGATGCAAAAGGAGTTCACGTTGGTGATGCAGCCCAAACAGCACTTGCAGCTTCATTGAGATATGAACCAATTAAAAATTTATATTTCAAAATTCAGGCACAGCATTTCGATCGTTACTATGCGAATTTTGACCCTTTTACTTTACAAGGTGTAAATGGAGGAAGAGAATCTTGGAAAATGCCAGCTTACTCTTTAATTAACTTATTTGCAGGTTACCGCTATCCTTTCAAAACAATGGCTTTTATTGCTAGCGGATCCATCACAAATTTATTAAACACTTCATACATTTCAGATGCAACAAACAATGCAAATGGAGTTTATGATCAATTCAATGCCCAATCAGCTACAGTTATGTTTGGTGGTGGCTTTAGATTTAACGTTTCACTTGGAATACAATTTTAAATTTTAATTATGAGAAAATCAATTTTAACTGGTTTTGTTGCTTTTGCAAGTTTATTTGCTTCTGCACAAACCATTGCTGATGTCCGAAATTTGGGTATTGGTCAAACAGTTACCGTTTCTGGAGTCGTTACCAATGGCTCAGAACTTGGAAACATTCGTTACATCCAAGATGGTACTGCTGCGATACCAGCTTTTGGAAGCAACTTGAGTTCTGTTCAAAGAGGAGATTCAATCACAGCAACAGGAGTATTATTTGACTTTAGTGGCTTATTGGAAATTTCTCCAACAAATAGCTTCACAAATCATGGACCTGCAACATTGCCAACTCCTTTAGTTGTTCCGCTTTCTGCAATCAATGAATCATTGGAGGCGCAATTAGTTAGAGTTGATAATGTTACTTTCACAACCTCTGGTAATTTTGCAACAGGAAATTCAACTGTTCAAATTACAGATGGTATAACAACACTAGACCTTCGTGTAAATGGTTCAACAAATATCGATGGAACAGCAATTCCAGTTGGTCCACAAACAATCATTGCACTTGTTGGTCAATTCAATACAAATTATCAGTTAGTTCCTCGAAACTTAAATGATATTTTCGCTTATGTTGCTCCAGCAAAAGAAATCAATGTTAAAATGAATGGTACAACTGTTTTTAGTAATGGTACTTATGTTGTCGGAAACACAACTTCAACTACAATTACAATTGAAAATTCAGGAGTTCAAGCATTAACTGTTTCTGGTACAACATTAACAGGAACAAATGCAGCTGATTTTTCTACAACTTTGACAACAGCAACGATTCCAGCAACTGGAAACCAAACTTTCACTTTAACTTTTACACCACAAGGTACAGGTTCAAGAACAGCTATTATTTCAATTGCTAACGATGATTCAGATGAGAATCCTTATATCATTAATCTTTCAGCGGTTGGAACAGACAACTTGGCGACTGAACCAACTTCAAATCCAACAAACTTAACTTTTCCTTTAGTTAAATCTTATACAGTTGGAGGTCAATACACGGCAGGAACAGGTGCAGAAAAATACATCGCTCTTTGGAAAAATGGTTCTCCAATTACAGGAGCTCCAGTTGATGGAACAAATTACAAAAGAGGTGATGTTGTTGGTGATGCAAGAGTTGCTTATGTTGGAAATGGAACAGGTTTTACTCCAAGAGGTGTAATTGCAAATCAAACCTATCATTTTGCAGTTTTCGCATTTAATGGTACTGAAGGTTTTGAAAATTATAAAACAACTTCTCCAGCAACAGGTAGTGTTACAAGTACAGGATTAAACATTGGAAATTACTATAATGGTATAAATTCATCAAGTCCAAACTTCTTAACTGCACTATCAGCGAAAATCAATCCACATACTTATGTTTCATATTTCAATTACAAAACAACTGTAATGAATTTATTTGAAATTAAAGATACAACAAACGGACAATCGTATGTTACTTGTGCTTATTCAGGTGAACGTAAGGTGTTTAATGATCCTTTCGATTGGACAGCTGTAGGTTATTCAAGAGAACATACCTATTCACATTCTTGGATGCCAACTTTCCCAGCTGATGAACCTTCTGAAAAACCAGAATATTCAGATCAACACAATTTATACCCAACAAACTTGCAAAATGCAAACACGCCAAGAAGTAACTTGCCTTTAGATGTAATTACTGGAAACGTTGTTTTTACTTATTTAGATTGTAAAGTAGGTTACAACAGTTCAAACCAAATGGTTTTTGAACCACGTCCAAGTCAAAAAGGAAATGCTGCTCGTGCAATCATGTATATGGCAACTTGTTATAACGGAATTGCAGGAAATAACTGGCAAATTCCTACAAATCAATCACAAGATATTTTGAAGCAATGGCATGAAAATGATCCAGTTGACAACTACGAAATAGCACGTCAAGAGTTTGTATTCTCAACACAAGGAAACAGAAACCCTTACATTGACTCAGTTGATTATGCTTGTCACGTGAATTTTTCAAATATGACATATAATGCTTGTTCTGTTGGATTACCTGAATTATTGAAAAGTAATTTTTCAGTATTCCCAGTACCAGCGAACAACAAAGTTTACGCTCAAGTAAATGGAATTAATATTACTTCTTATACTGTTACTGATATGACAGGAAGAGTAATTTCAAATAAATCAAACGTTGAATTACCTGTATTGGAATTGAATGCAAGTGACTTTAAAGCGGGAGTTTATATTCTAAGTGTTGGAACAACTTACGGTGAAGTACAACAACAATTTATCATCGAGTGATTCTAAGAAAACTCATATTAATATTTGCAGGAGCAGGCCTTTGGGCTTGCTCTTCGCATTTGGTAGTAAATGGAAATACTAACAAAGAACCTGTCGCTCAAACAATTGTTTCCGATTCTTCGATGGTTTCATTTATTAAACCTTACAAAGATTCGTTGGACAAACGCATGAATGAAGTATTAGCACAAGCAGAGGTTGATTTTATTGTGCAACGTCCCGCATCGAATTTAATGAATTGGGTAGCGAATGCTTTGTACACAAATCAGACTAAAACTGTTCGATTATCACAGCCTGTTGTTTGCTTGTTGAATACAGGAGGAATTCGCTCAAGTATTGGAAAAGGAAATGTGACTTTGGGTGATATATATAAAGTGATGCCATTTGATAATACGGTTGTTTGGGTGGAATTACCGATAGAAGTTTTGCCAGAAATTGAAACATATCTTCTAAAATCAGGAGGAGAGCCAATGGCAAATTTAAGCTTGAAAGAAGGAAAATTGTCTATTTTAAGCAGTCCAGAAAATCCTACTCATTTTTGGGTAATTACTTCCGATTATCTTATGAATGGTGGCGATAAAATGACTTTTTTCACCAAACGTACAAACGTAAACGAAACAGGAAAGTTATTAAGAGATGTGCTAATTGAAGAAGCAAGAATTCAAGGGAAACTTATCTATGAATACTAATTTTATGGTTATCAAATTTCCTCATTTTCTCGTTTCTCCTTCTCTCGTTTTGTCATTAAGTCCTTTTCTCATTCTCTCCTTTGTCCTTCTCTCCTTTGTCCTTCTCTCCTTTGTCTTTCTCTCATTCACTCCTTTGTCTTTCTCTCCTTTTATCCTTCTCATCTCAAAAACCACTCTAAATGAAAAGAAGAAATTTTATTAAAAACTTAGCTTTGAGCACGGGGAGTTTATTAATAGCTGACAATTTGTTGGCTGAAACTTTACTTCCTCCTAAAAGTAAGAAATTAGTTATTCTTCACACAAACGATACACATTCCAATATCGATTCTTTCCCTTCCAATCACCCGAAATTTCCAGGAATGGGAGATGTTGCAAAACGCTTTACTTTGATTCAAAAAATTAGAAGTGAAAATGAGCATGTTTTATTACTTGATTCAGGCGATATTTTTCAAGGAACACCTTATTTCAATACTTTTAATGGTGAGTTAGAAATGAAATTGATGTCAAAATTGGGTTACGACGCAGCAACAATGGGAAATCACGATTTTGATATAGGATTGGAAGGATTTATGAATGCCAAAAAACACGCAAATTTTCCATTTGTTTGTTCAAATTATAACTTCTCTAAAACAGTTCTAGCAAATGAAACCAAGCTTTATCACATTTTCAAAAAAGGCGGAATAAAAATCGGTGTTTTTGGAATAGGAGTGGAGCTGAATGGATTAGTTCCAAAGGATAAATATGGTGAAACACTTTACAAAGATCCGATTGAAACCGCTAATTCTATGGCTCAATTACTGACTGATTTAGGATGTAAAGTAATTATTTGCTTGTCTCATTTAGGCTATGATTACGAAGATAAAGCAAGAATTTCAGATTTAGTTCTTGCAAAAGAAACGGCGAACATTCATTTGATTTTGGGTGGCCATACGCACACATTTTTAGATAAACCAACTGTTTTAAATAATGCTAATAATCAACAAGTACTAATTAACCAAGTTGGTTGGGCAGGTGTAAATCTTGGAAGAATTGATATCGATATTGACAAAGGAATTTTAAAATCAAGCACTTTGGAAGTGAAGTAAAACTTTTATCGCGTTTAAAATTTTTTCATAATAACCGAGGCGATGTGACCACCAAAGCCAAATGTATTACTCATTGCATAATTCATTTCTTTTGCACTCGCTTTGCCTATTGGAAAATGAAATAAATCTGCAAATTCAGGCTCGATTGTTTCCGTATTAATTGTAGGTGGAATTAATCCAGTTTGCAAGGCTTTAATACATGCAATAGCTTCAATAGCACCAGCTGCACCTAATAAGTGACCAGTCATTGATTTCGTTGCTGAAATAGAAACTTTTGAATTTGTTCCAAAAACAGTTCTTGCGGCAATCAATTCCGAAATATCTCCTTGTGGCGTAGAGGTGGCATGCATGTTAATATAATCAATTTCATCAGCAGAAATTCCAGCCTCACGCATGGCTTCATTCATTCCCAAAACAGCACCAGCTCCTTCAGGATGTGTCCCTGTCAAATGATAAGCATCAGCAGCCATTCCACCACCAACGATTTCTCCTAAAATTGTAGCACCTCGTTTGATTGCATGCTCATATTCTTCTAAAATTAGAGCGCCTGCACCTTCTCCCATCACAAAACCATCTCTGGAAATATCAAAAGGTCGAGAAGCAGTTTCAGGAGAATCATTTCTTGTGGATAATGCTTTTGCAGAAGAAAAACCTCCGATTGATGCTTCGTTTATTGCAGCTTCAGAACCTCCTGTTACAATCATGTCCGCTTTGTCCCATTTGATGTAATTAAAAGCTTCTATTATGGCGGTGTTTGAGGTTGCACAAGCTGAAACTGGGCAGAAGTTAACACCTCTTAGACCATATTTTATGGAAATAATTCCTGAGGCAATGTCAACTAAAATGCGCGGAATAAAATAAGGTGTAAATCGCGGCGTTCCATCGCCATTACAGTATTCTTTCATTTGGTCTTGAAAGGTTTGAATTCCACCATTTCCAGAGCCCCAAATAACACCGATTCTATCTTTGTTTAAAACTTCAAAATCAATTCCAGCGTTTGCAACTGCTTCTTCAACAGCAACTAATGCATATTGAGAGAATTTGTCGTATTTGCGGACTTCTTTTGAATCAAAATGATCTAGTTCATTGTAACCCTTTAATTCACAAGCAAATTTCGCTTTGAACTTTTCTGTATCAAATTTGGTAATCGGTGCAGCACCACTTTTACCTTCCTTCAATGCATTCCAAAATTCTTCTAAATTATTTCCAATAGGAGTTAATGCTCCCATTCCCGTTACTACAACCCTTCTCATTTATCTAATTTAATTGAATTATATTCTTTTGAATTGATGACGTTTATTGCACGTTGCAAAATTTCATTTGAGTCATTATAAACTTGGAAAAATTCATTTACTCCCCATAAATCTTGCGCTAAATTCGCTTTCAAACGTAGTTGAATTAATTTTTTGCTGATTTGATAATCCTTTTCAACGAATTCTAATTTTGGATTTTCTTTCTTAACATAATCGAAAAATGCGTTCATAAATGCTTCATCGCAAGTGAAATTTTGTTTAAAAACTTCAAAAGAAGGATATTTTGCTTTCAATTCGTCGCGGTGGTCAGACAAATATCTAAACGGAAAAGAATTTATATAACCTCCTTGAAACAAGTTACTTAAATAGTCAGAATTTTCAGTTGTATCTAATGGTACAAAGAAATCAGGCATAATTCCTCCACCAGCATAAACAGTTCTGTTTGTTTTTAAAGTTTTGAAAAGCAATGAATCCGGCATTTTAATAGAATCTGCATGGATAAATTCGCCATTGAGAAAACGTTGTGTCAAGTCTTTTTTATACATCGCAGGATCATCATACGGTTTTTGAATAAATCTACCTGCTGGTGTGTAATATCTTGCTATTGTTAAACGAATTTCAGAACCATCACTCAAAGGCATCGGACGTTGAACCAATCCTTTACCGAAAGTTCTACGACCAACAACTAAACCTCTGTCCCAGTCTTGAATTGCACCAGAAAGAATTTCGCTAGCACTTGCAGAATACTCATCTGTTAACAAGATTAACTTTCCATCTTCAAATAATCCCTTTTTTCCAGCTTTTAAATTGCTTCTTGGTTGCGCACGACCTTCAGAGTAAACGATTAATTTATCACCTGAAAGAAATTCATCCGCTAATTTATGAGCAGCATCTAGCAAACCTCCGCCATTTCCTTGTAAATCAAAAATTAGATTTTTCATTCCTTTGGCTTTCAATGCCGCCAATGCTGTATGAACTTCCTCAACGGTTGTTCTGGAAAAACTATTCAAACGAATATAGCCTGTTTCTTTGTCAATCATGTAATGCGCATCAACGGAATAAACTGGGATTTTGTCGCGTGTAACATTGAAAAATAAATTGTCTTTTTGGGAACGTCTTTTAATTTCTAAAACAACTTTAGTTCCTAATTCACCCATTAATTTTGTGCGTACATCGCTATTTTTCAATCCAATTCCAGCAATTGTTTTTCCGTCCACACCAACAATTTGATCTCCTGGCAAAATTCCTAATTTCTCACTTGGTCCACCAGGAATTGTAGCTACAACATTCAAAGTGTCTTTCATAATTTGAAAGCGAATCCCAACACCAACAAAGCTTCCATTGATTGAAGTTTGCGCTTCGCTCAATTCCTCAGGAGGAATATATGTAGAATGCGGATCAAGTTTTTCCAACATTGCAATAATTGCAGTTTCGGTTAATGATTTTCCATTCACAGGATCAACATAAAATCGAGTGACGTTATCCATTACTTCGTCAAATTTTTGAGAAGTACTTTTTTCACTTGGATCAAATTGTCCAAAAGCAGTGCAAGTAAGCAATAGAGAACCAAAGAATAGTATTTTTTTCATGTGCATTTTGTTGTTAATTTGAGGTCTTAATTTTTTGTTTCAAAAGTTCACCCTTCTTAAAAACGAATTTCATGCTGATTTAGTTCATGAATATTTTTAATTGTGTAAACCTAAGAAACGCAATCAACATAAAACCGTGCCTCAATTCAAATATAATCCGTTTTTGTGAATACTTAACGATTTTTTGAAAATAGGAAACAACGTTAAATAAGATTGTGCCTTTATGTTTCAAAAAAATGGGTATGAAATCTAATTTGAAAAATTTGCTCCAGTTTTTGGACAGCTGAAAAGTTTGTAAAATGAAAAATGCTCCGCGCGAACGGAGCATTTAACCAATTTGAGATTTATAAGCCTTTTAGATGAAACAAGTTTGAGCTTGTCTGAATTTTTAAGAATATGAAATTGAGTGAGGTTAAAAAGTCTCAAACAAATTATTTGATAGAATCTTGATTTCGAGTTTTACATCCACTCTGCAGAAAAACGATTGTATTCTGCTCTCAATTCACTGAAATTTTTCTCGAAATAAGCCATGAAATCTTCTTCTTCTGAATGATTTTCAACTTTTCTATGCTCAACGGCAACAGGATTTTTTTCAATTTCTTGAATTATTTTTGCTTCATGAACTTTGATAGAATGCGCCAATTCATCAATGTTATTGCGTTGAACAATAAATTGGTTTTGGAAATGCTCTACCTTAGCCAATACTTCTTGAGAATTGTTTTTTGAAGTAATTTCTTTCAATCGCTCTTTAAGAATTTGAATTTCTTCTTTATAAAATTCCAATCTACTTAACCAGTCTTGGTGGATTTGATGTTGATCGTAGATAAATGCTTTTTCCATGTTGAATGAATTTTGACGTTTCTGCAAAGTTCATTGAAAGGAAGGGTTAATTATATGACTATCATCAGTTATTTAATTGATTGATGTCACGAGAATTCGGTTTTTTAGAATCAAAAATAGCGTTTTTATATCCCTTCAAAAACGATTATTCTACCTTATTTTAATTCCTAAAAACAACGCGACGATAAATTATTGCGATAACCATAGAATTTAGCGTTGAATAAACCATTAAAGCCAACAAAGAAATGATCATTGTGAATTTCGCGCTATACATCGAACGGGTATTTGCCATTACTTCGCGTTTGATTTCCTGCGGGTTTTTGTTTTCCATTGCTGGATTTGATGTTTGAATTTCTTTAATCACTTTTGGATTGTTCATTCTCAATTCAATTTCTTGGATTTTCTTGTCGTTGAATTCAGGATAAATTTTTTCGTAATATAAATACAAAAAAACACTGACAATCAAGGTGTAAGGAACTCCTGCGAGCATTCCGTTTTTGATGTCATTCAATAAATTACTTTCAAGTTCTTTTCTCTTCACTTGATAAAGCGAGAAAGCAATTGCGGCAGTTAATAAAAACATGTTGATAAACACAAAAAACTTGATGTCATCTACAGAAAAATTAATTGCTAATCCTAACATTTTCAACACAATCCAGAGAAGTGCTGCGCCGATACCAATTTTTATAGGAAGCTTCATTAGCTATTCATTGAAATCAAAAACTCTTCGTTTGAAATGGTATTTTCCATGTGTGATTTCATAAATTCCATTGCCTCAACTGGATTCATGTCAGCTATAAATTTACGAATCAACCAAATACGTTGCAAAACATCTTTTCCTACCAACAAATCTTCTCGTCTTGTTCCAGATGCAGTAATATCAATTGCAGGGTAAATTCTTCTGTTTGAAATTTTACGATCCAATTGTAACTCCATGTTACCTGTTCCTTTAAATTCTTCGAAGATTACCTCGTCCATTTTAGAACCTGTTTCTGTTAATGCTGTTGCCAAAATGGAGAGTGAACCACCATTTTCGATTTTACGAGCAGAACCAAAGAATCGTTTTGGTTTGTGAAGTGCGTTTGCATCGACACCACCAGAAAGTACTTTTCCAGAAGCTGGAGAAACGGTATTGTATGCACGTGCTAAACGTGTAATTGAATCTAGCAATATACAAACATCGTGACCACATTCAACCATACGTTTTGCTTTTTCCAAAACCATGTTTGCAACTTTTACGTGTCGCTCAGCCGGTTCGTCAAAAGTTGAAGCAATCACTTCCGCTTTCACACTTCGAGCCATATCTGTTACCTCTTCTGGACGTTCGTCAATCAATAAAACAATAAGGTAAGTTTCAGGATGATTTGCTGCAATTGCGTTTGCAACATCTTTCAATAACATTGTTTTACCCGTTTTCGGTTGCGCTACAATCATTCCACGTTGACCTTTCCCGATTGGAGCAAACAAATCCATTACACGAGTAGAAAGTGTTTCTTGCTTGTGTCCTGTTAATTTGAACTTTTCAGAGGGGAAAAGTGGAGTTAAATATTGGAAAGGAACTCGATCTCGAATGTAAGAAGGATGTCTTCCGTTTATTGATTCAACTTTAACCAAAGGGAAAAATTTCTCGCCTTCTTTTGGCGGACGAATTGTTCCTTTAACTGTGTCTCCAGTTTTCAAACCAAATAATTTAATTTGATTTTGAGAAACATAAATATCGTCAGGAGATGGTAAATAATTATAATCAGAAGATCTCAAAAATCCATATCCGTCTTGAATAACTTCTAAAACACCTTCAGCAGAAACAATTCCAACTAAATCATAGTTTTCTTCTTGAACTTTTTCTTCCGTTTTATCGGTGTTTGAATTGTTATGTTGATTTGGATTTTGGTTTTGATTCCTGTTTGGATTGTGATTTGGATTACGGTTGGGGTTTTGATTCGGATTTTGATTTGAATTCAATTGCTCGCCGTTTCCTTGATTGCTTCCATTTTCACCTTGAGGTCGGTTGTGAACGGGTTTATTTTGATGTTGTGGCTTTCTTTGGTTCGGATTCTGATTTTGATTTGAAGTTTGATTTTCTGTAACTTCTTCTGTTGAATCTACTGCTACAACTTGGTTTCTTTGTTTGTTTTGATTTGGATTGTTGCGGTTTGCTTTGAGATTTTGTTCGTGTTTGGGATGTTGTGGTTTCCTTTGTTGATTAATCTCGCTTTCTTCTTTTATCTCGTTATTGGTTGGGATTGTTGAAGATTCATTTACAACTTCTTCCTTTTTATGTGTGTTTTCTGGTTTTATTTCCGGGGCAAAATCCTTTTTTTCTTCAATTGAAACAGGATTTTGTTCTTCCGTCGGAGCTTCAACTATTATTGTTTTTCGCTTCCTTTTCGTTTTATTTTCTTCCTTGCTCTCAGTTGATTCCTCAAATAGAGTAGGTGCTATGTTTTCTTGTTCCTTTTGAATTTTTGGATTTTCAGCTGTTTTCTCTTCGCCCATTAATAAGTTAATTAATTCGGCTTTTTTGTAGTCGCTTGCGTTTTCAATTCCAACAGTTTCAGCGATAACTCTCAGGTCTGAGATTTTTTTAGTCTCTAATGTTTTACGATCCATTTAGATTGTATAATTGTATTTTTTGATTGGATAGGATTTCGAGAGAAAACCTATTGGTAATAAAGAATTGACGCAAGTTTAACAAAAACTATTGATGTAGCAATTGTTTTTTTTAAATTTCTACGTTTTTCTTTTTTTCTTCTTTGCCGCAGGAAATAGTATATTGTTCAAAATCAGTCTATAACCGGGAGAAGTTGGATGTAAACTTAAATTTGTAACTGGGTCACCAACAAAATGTTGATAATCCTCAGGATCATGTCCTCCGTAAAAAGTCCAAGTTCCTTGACCCATTTCTCCATGTAAGTACTTCGCGGTTCCAGCAGCTTTATTTTCACCTAAAATCAGCACGTTTGACTTAATAAATTCTTTTCTAAAGTCGGTTGTTTGACCCATGAATCCATTGATTACATCTACGTGACATTGCGTCAACATGGTCGGAACGATGTCCCATTTGGCAGAAAAATCAAAAAGAGTAAACTGATCGACAGGCTCTGTAATTAATCTATTTACTCTTAAATCAGAGGCATCAATATCCGAATATTCGTAAATCATCGGATCCTTAATTAAATGAAAATCTTTAAAAGCAAAGGTTTGAGAAAAATCCAGTTTTTCTTGCGCTCGACCATCAGAAGGATCACCATCAAAAACGGATTCACAAATATCTACTCCTTGTGCAGCCAAAGCAATATCGAAACTATCAGTTCCACTACACATCGTAAAAAGAAAACCACCACCGATAACAAAGTTTTTCAAGTTTTTAGCAACAGCTAATTTCAATTCAGAAACTTTTTTGAAGCCCAACATTTTTGCATCGCGCTCCGCAATCATCACCTGCTCTTGATACCAAGCTTGATAGCGCGCATTGCCATAAAATTTTCCGTATTGACCTGTAAAATCTTCGTGATGCAAGTGTAACCAATCGTATTTAGGCAACATTCCCATTACGATTGCTGAGTCATATATTTTGTCGTATTTTATTTCGGCATATTCTAAAACAAGTGTCACGGCATCGTCCCAAGGTTGCTTGTTTGGTGGGGTGTAAACTGCAATTTTTGGAGCTTTTTCTAATTGAACAATCTCCATATTTACTTCCGGATCTGCAATTTGAGAACGAATATTATTTACTTGACCGTCAGTTAAAATATCGTAGCGAACACCACGAATTATCAACTCTTCCTCAATTGTTTTTAGATGTGGAATTAAAAACGAACCGCCACGATAATTTAATAACCATTCGATTACTACATCATTTTCAAGTGTCCAAAAGGCAATTCCATAAGCTTTTAGATGATTGTTTTGAGCTTCATCCATTGGAATTAAAATCTGTGTCGCTTTTAAAGGAACAACTAGCAAAAGAAAAAATGCGAAAAGTAAATTTTTCATTGTAAAAATGTGTTTTTAAAGTACTGATTTTAAGCTGATTTATTTTGTCTTTTACTTAATTTAACGAAACCTAAAATTTAAAATGGACTGTCATCATTTCCATCGCGATCAAAATCTATATCATCCGATTCATCAACAAAGTCTTTGCTATTCATTTTACTAGCAATTACCACAGTATTTTGGTCTAGATTGTGATTAAATCCGGCAATTCCACTTGTTAATGGAGATGACATTTCAATCGCAGGCATTTCGTGAAGATTTTCAAAACGCGCATATTCTGGTACGAAACGCAAACGAACTCTTTCTAGTGAACCATTTCTATGTTTAGCAATGATAATTTCTCCAATTCCGTTGTATGATTGACCGTCTTCATCTGTTGCTATTCCATAGTAATCAGGACGATAAATGAAGGAAACGATATCGGCATCTTGTTCAATTGCTCCAGATTCACGTAAATCTGAAAGTTGTGGACGTTTGTCTCCACCTCTTTGCTCTACCGAACGACTCAACTGAGAAAGTGCGATGATTGGAACATTTAATTCTTTCGCAATTTCTTTTATGGAGCGTGAAATAGTTGAAATTTCTTGCTCACGGTTTCCTCCTCCTTTGCCATCTTTGGCAGACATCAATTGAAGGTAATCAATTATAATTAATTGAATATTGTGTTGTTGTTTTAATCTTCTACACTTTGCGCGGAAGTCAAAAATTGATAAACCTGGAGTATCATCAATAAATAAAGGAGCCGCTGAAAGTTTAGTTATTCGCGAGTGCATTTGTTGAAACTCATGGTCTTTTAAATCTCCTTTTCTCAATTTTTGTGCATCAATTCGTGCTTCACTCGCAATCAAACGTTTCACTAGCTGAACTGCAGACATCTCTAATGAAAAAACGGCCACTCCTAAGTTGTAATCAACAGCAGTATTTCTTGCCATTGAAAGTACAAATGCTGTTTTCCCCATACCAGGACGAGCTGCTAATACAATCATATCCGAACGTTGCCATCCAGAGGTAACTTTGTCTAAATCAAAAAATCCTGTTGGTACACCTGAGATTCCGTCTGAATTTTGGGCTGCTTTTTCAATTTCTTGGATAGCTTCACGTACAACATTTGACATTGTAGCAACTTGTTTACTCATATTGTTTTCAGCGATACTGAATAAATCTTTCTCAGCTGAATTTAGTAATTCAAAAACGTCTCTTGTTTCGTCAAAAGAGTCACGAATGATTTCACTACTCACGCGAATGAGTTCTCTTTTAATAAATTTCTCAGCAATAATTCGCGCATGAAACTGAACATTAGCGGATGATGCCACACGATTTGTTAATGAAGAAATATAAGCTGCACCACCAGCTGCTTCTAATTCACCATTTTTCATCAAACGAGCTGTAACCGTTACTAAATCAATAGGTTGAGTAGAGCCAAATAATTCTTTAATCGCTTTGAAAATGTATTGATGTTTCGGATCGTAAAAACTATTTTGATTTAAAATATCAACAGTGTCGTCAATTGCTTTTTTTTCCAACATCATTGCACCCAAAACAACTTGTTCTATATCAATTGCTTGTGGAGGAATACGGCCGATATCTCCCGTTAAAACGGAAGTGTTTTTTACTCTAGAAATTGGTTTTCGATTACTTTCAGGTGTTTCCATTCAGCAAATATACGCAATGAGAATTTGTTGCCCTCTTCCCAAAAAGATTAGTTTATTAAAAGTTGCTAAAAGGCTTTATGAACAATTGTTAAGAAGCTTGTGTTTTGAATAAATCGTGAGAAATAAATCCAATTAAAAATAAATAAATGAACGAAATAATTGGTTGACACTAATCGAATTATCCCGATAATTTATTTATTAATTCGCAACTTCACTCATAAATTTAATTCGCATCAAACGCAATTCTTCTTCGGTGTAAAGTCCATCAAATTCGTGATAAGCAGTTATCAAATCATCTGTATCAGCACTTGAGAAATAGTCAAAAATTTCTTCTTGATTATCGGCGTCTAATAAAGTATTGATATAGTAGTTGATATTAACGCGCGTTCCTGAATTTACAATTGACTCTATTTCATCAAGAATATTATCAAAGGTTTTTCCTTGTGATTTTGCAATATCTTCAAGAGGTAATTTTCTGTCAATATTTTGAATCAACTGGACTTTTAAAACTGACTTGTTTACCAAAGATTTTACAACTAAATCTTGTGGACGTTCGATGTCATTGTCTTCAACGTAGTTGGCAATCAATGCCACAAATGGTTCTCCATAACGTTGTGCTTTTCCTGTTCCGACTCCTTGAATATTGGTAAGTTCTTCAATCGTTATCGGATATTGGAAACACATATCTTTCAAAGAAGGTTCTTGGAAAATAACAAATGGAGGTATGTTGTTTTGTTTTGAAATAGACTTTCTTAAATCAACCAGTAAATTATAAAGTGTTTCATCAAAAGCACCACCTTTTCCGCTTTGAACAATTGATTCATCATCATCTGTATTTGAGAAATCATGTTGTTTGATTAACATGAAAGATTCAGGTTTCTCAATGAATTTTTTACCGTTTTCAGTTAATTTGAGTGTGCCAAAAGATTCTACATCCTTATATAAAAGTCCACCAACTGTAGCTTGACGGATTACTGCATTCCAAAAGTGTTCGTCTTTTTCTTTACCAATTCCAAAAGTTGGTAATTTATCGTGTTTGTATGCTTTAATATCTGAGGTAACGTGACCGGATAAAAATGCACAATAATGTTTTGCTTTTTGTGTTTCATCTAAAAGTTTAACTGCATCTAAAAGCATAGAGATGTATTCTTGACCTTCAGTACGCTCTCTCGGATTTCTACAGTTGTCGCATTGTTCATTGCATTTTTTCTCTTCAAAAACTTCTCCGAAATAATGTAAAATGAACTTTCTTCTACAAACAGAAGTTTCTGCATAAGAAACAATTTCATTTAATAATTGTCGTCCAATTTCTTGTTCAGTAATTGGTTTTCCTTGTAAGAATTTCTCTAACTTTTCAATGTCTTTATAACTGTAAAACGCAACACATTCGCCAACACCACCATCACGTCCAGCTCTACCAGTTTCTTGATAATAACTTTCAAGTGATTTTGGAATATCGTGGTGAATAACATAGCGAACATCTGGTTTGTCAATTCCCATTCCGAAAGCAATTGTTGCAACAATTACATCAGCTTCTTCCATTAGGAACATATCTTGATGCTTTGCTCTTGTAGCAGCATCTAAACCTGCATGATAGGGTAGGGCATTGATTCCATTGATTTGCAATAATTCTGAAATTTCTTCAACTTTTTTGCGGCTCAAGCAATAAATAATTCCGCTTTCTCCTTGATGATTTCGAATGTATTTTATGATTTGTTTTTCAACTTCACGCTTTGGTCGAATTTCGTAATATAAATTTTCGCGATTAAAGGAAGATTTGAAAACATCAGCATCCAACATGTTCAAGTTCTTTTGAATGTCATATTGAACTTTTGGTGTTGCTGTAGCCGTTAAAGCTATAACTGGAACGTTTGAAATTTTCTCAAAAATATCTCTCAATCTTCTGTATTCTGGTCGGAAATCATGTCCCCACTCAGAAATACAATGCGCTTCATCAATGGCAAAAAAAGAAATTTCAACAGAGGTTAAAAAATCAATGTTTTCTTGTTTTGTCAAAGATTCAGGAGCAACATAAAGCATTTTAGTTTTACCATCTTGAATATCCTTGCGAACTTGAGTTATTTCAGTTTTTGTCAGTGAAGAGTTTAAAAAATGTGCTACACTATCATTTTCGCTCACATTTCTGATAGCATCAACTTGATTTTTCATCAAGGCTATTAAAGGAGAAACAATGATTGCTGTGCCTTCCATTATTAAAGAAGGTAATTGGTAACACATTGATTTTCCTCCACCTGTTGGCATTATAACGAATGAGTTTCTACCATCTAGGACGTTTCTTATGATGTTTTCTTGTTGCCCTTTAAATACTTCAAAACCGAAATATTTTCTTAAAGCTGATTTTAAATCAACTTGTTCTTTATTAATTGTATTATTCACGATAATTTCTTCCATATCAGAAAAACAAAAGTTTGTTATGTTGTTCTGTTAAATTTAGTAATAAAAAAAAGAGTAGAAAAGGAAAACGACAATAAATCATTAGATTTTTTTTCGTCAAATTATTTTTAAGCATTGATAGCAACGACTTCCTTTACTTCAGGTAAATGATTTTTCAATAAATTTTCAATCCCACCTTTTAATGTTGCGGTTGAAGAAGGACATCCAGCACAAGAACCTTTTAGTTGAACTGTAACTGTTCCATCTTCAAATCCAAGAAAATCAATTGCGCCTCCGTCGTTCTCAACAGCAGGTCTTACATATTGATCTAATAAAGCTTTAATAGGATCGTCGAAATCACTTGCATTGAATTCTATTTTTTCACCAGCTGTTTCTGATTCACTAACTTTTGGCTGAGGCATTTGAATTAAAACGTCTTTTCCTGCTGCAATCCATTCTTTTATAAATTCACGTAATTCCATTGTGATAAAATCCCAAGGAACGTTATCGGTTTTAGTGACCGTTATAAAATTAGCAGCGATGAAAACATTTTTCACGAAAGGAAAATCAAATAATGCTTCTGCAATTGGTGAAAAACCTTTTGCTTCTTTTCTAGATGCAAATTCAACTGAATCGCCTGAAATTAAAAGGTATTTATTCGCAACGAATTTCATCGTTGTCGGATTTGGTGTCATTTCTGTGTAAACAGTAACTGGAACGTTCATTTTTGTTTTTAATTCAAATTTAGTAAGAATGTTCGTTTAAATAGCTAACTCAGGCTAATGAATAAATATTTAATATTTTTTAGGAAAAAAAGAAAACTACGCTAAATGGGCTTCATTCAATAAGTCTAATACAGTTTTTACTGGACTAAAAGTTTCGTTTGGAACTTCCACAAATAGCGTTGTCCAATTAGCCATTGAGCCATTCCATAAACCAGGAAGTTCAATAAATCGAACTTCTTTGCCTTTTTGCTTTTTTGAAACGACAAAATATTTCGAGTCGTCACAAAATTGCGTCAAATCCAACTTTTCTCCTTTTAAATTCGTGGTACTTAACACCATCATTACTGGATTGAAATGGGTGCTTTGAACCATTTGTTTGTATTGATCGGGGTTGTTTGAGATTTGGGCTTTTTCAACGATTTGTTTTCTAACAATGCCATTTTCTTCCACATGAAACGGTCCGCCACCAGGTTGACCTTCATTTCGAACCATTCCACATATTCTTATCGGTCGATTGATGAGCTCAATTAATTGTTCATTCGTTTTAATTTCTTCAATTTCTGAGGCTGAAAACACATCATATTTTTTATTTAATTCTTTGAGTTTATCTAAATTTAATTTAGCCTCAATTGATTTTAATACTTGCTTGAATTCAAATAATAACGAACCTAACGCACTCCATACCTTTATTGAAGGTTGTGATTTTGAATAATGCTGCACATTGTCAATATTTTTGATAAAAATCAATTCTCCTTCAACGGATTGTAAGTTATGCAATAATGCACCATGTCCTGCTGGTCGTCTAAGCGGTTGATTTTCTTCGTTTACAACTAAATTTCCCTCCAAATCAAATACATAAGAATCTGTTTCTTGATTTTGTTCAGAATAGGAAACTTGGAAATTTGTCCCTGTTAATCCTTCAATTTGATTAATGGTTTTTTTGAAAAAATCTTCAAACCTTTTTTGAATGGTAAAATGAAAATGCAATTCATTTACTCTTAATAAATTTGATTGAACGATATGTTCTTGAATTGGATTTAATACAAAAGGTTCCAAAACGTGAAATGGAATCAATCCTTTTGGCATTTCACCGTATGCCATTCCTTCTCTTTGAAGTAGATAGTTGGCAAAATCATCCAATGAAACTTCAAAATTGATTAGTTTTCTTTGTAATTCTAGCGGTAAATGTCTGAAAAAAGCAAATTTTTGAATCCGATTTAAAAAACGCTCAACCAAACTTCTATTTTCTTCAGTTGGATTGCTTAAGAAATCAAATAGAAATTCAAACATTCTTGAACCTGAACCTGAAGCAGGAATGAAAACACCAATTTTACAATTCAAGTTTTTAAAAGAATTGTAATAATAATCCCATTCTGATTCTGTTAACTGAAGGATTCCATTTCCTATTCTACAAGGTGCAACTATGTTAAGTTTGGGATTTGCTTGACTAACTTTCTCGCGTTGGTCAATAATTTGTTGTTCTTGGTTAGTAGTCATTCAATATTTAATCTAAAATTGTTTCTTTGTAGCGTGAATATAGTTTTCGAATATATAAAATATAAATGGAACGCAAAGGGAAGACATGGAATTCATTCTCCTTTCGTTTATGATTTAGTTGATAAAGTTTTTAAAATAGATTTTTCAATTTCTGACTCAAATCTTCTAAATCAATCATTTAAAAGTTTAGAAAGCAATAAACAAACAATTAATGTTAAAGATTTTGGTGCAGGCTCACATAAATTAGGATCACAACGCACCATCCAACAAATTTTTAAAATAAGTTCAAGCAAAGGTCATTATGGCAAAATTCTATATCAATTGAGTCATTTTTTTCAACCCAAAAACATTTTGGAATTTGGAACTTCACTCGGAATTGGAACTTTACATTTTCACTTAGGTTGTCCCAAAAGCAAAATCACTACAGTTGAAGCTTGTCCTGAAACATTAAGTTTTACTCGTCAATTTCTAAAAGACAAAGTTTCGAATGTTAGTTTTATTGAGTCCACTTTTAATGATTTTCTAAGTCAACAATCAACTGAAAAATACGATTTGATTTTTGTTGATGGTCACCACGATGGGAAAGCGACAATAGATTATATGCAACAACTTGAAATTCATTCCCACAACGATACAATTTTCATTTTGGACGATATTCGATGGAGTGATGGTATGTATGAAGCTTGGAATGAGCTCCGAAATTCAGATAAGTACAATGTTTCAATTGATTTATTTCGAATGGGAATTTTGATTCCTAGAAAGCAACAAGAAAAAGAACATTTTGTACTTCGAGGCAAATAAAAGTCAATTTCAAATGCAGGTTCAATTAGTTTGAAATTTAAAAAGAGATTTTTTTGAACCAAAATTAAACATAGGTGTAAACGATACAAAATAAGTAAGAAATGAAATTCAATTTACTCATTCTGTTACTCTGTTCTGCTTGGTATTGCACAAGTCAGGTTCCAGAAAATAAAACAAATACGAAAATAGTTCCCAATACAAATTCAACAAATAGTGGGGCGTTTTTTAATACAATGCCAAATTCAACTGCAACTGAATCCTTGAAAGAGGAGTCGATGGATTCTGTTGTAATTAAATCAGATAAATCACTAGAACGCAAGGAAAAAATAACTAGTGAAAAGAAAATGAAATCGACTGCCACTTCTGATAGATACCAAGCTGCTCCAACAGATCAAAAAGTTCTGAATCAAAAAATGCTTATTTCAACTGAGTTTACAAAAACTAAAATGCAATCAAGCACTCAAAAAACGCAACGTTCGCCAACACCTGAAATGCAACAAGCGATGGATGAAAAAGTGGAAGATTTGAATGAAATTGCACCAAACTCATTTGAATACCATTTGCTTAATTATTCCTCTGGAAATTATGATGTTAACAGAGAAGAGTCCTTGAAAATTGCGTTCCAACTACAACCAGGAAATACTGAAGTTCTTAAACTTTCAGCTGCAAATGCAATTGTTAAAGGTGATACAATAAATGCAAGAAAACACTTAAATCAATTGGAATATAAAAATGTAATTCAGCAAGAAACAATAGATTATACAGCCGATGTTCTTAAGTCAGCTGAAGGAAATTCGGCTTTGATTACGCATGGATTTAACGATAGTTATGGTGCCTATCAAAATCAATTAAATAAAAACCAACAAACTGACATTGATGTAATTTCTTTGGATTTTATGCAAAGTCAATCTTATCGTGATGTTTTAACGGAGAAGGGCTACGATGTGCCTGTTCAAAAAGAAGTAAATGTGAACTATCTGAAATCTTTTTGTGAGTTGAATGCTGATAAAAATATTGCTATTTCAATGACCTTACCAAAAGAATATTTACAACCAATAAAAGCAAAATTATACACTTGTGGTTTGATTTTTGAGTACAGAGAAAGCTCAACTATTTCAGGAAGTGCAAAATTGGAAGATTTATGGTACAATCAATTAAATAAAAAGGTGTTGAATGTGTATCAATCGAATTTGAGTAATTCTTATGCGGGGAATTATTTGCCAATGCTTCTTTATTTGAAAAGTCACTATGAACAACAATATGATCTTGAAAAATTGGGGAAAATCGAAATGGAAATTCAGAAAGTAAGCGCAAAATCAGGTATATCAAGTAGCTTGAAAAAGAAATATTAATGCAGTTATTCAAACCAAAATATAATTCCTTAACGGATGAAGAGTTGATGAAAGCTTTGTCAAAAGGTGATCAACGTGCTTTTGACGAATTATATAAACGGTTTTATGCGCAACTTTTAGGCTATTTCAAAAATATGCTTTGGGGCGATCGAGAAAAAGCGGAAGATATGGTGCACGATATTTTCGCGAAGATTATTAAAAATCCAGATTATTTTGACACCAATCGTTCCTTTCGAACTTGGCTTTTTTCAGTGGCAAGCAATATGTGTAAAAACGAATATAAAAAACAGGCAGTGCGCAAAAACACTTCGACAGGAGTGGAGGATTATCGTTCGATTTCTTCGTCGACAAATGTGTTGGCTAAGGTTCAAGATATTCAGTTTCAGCAAGCATTTGAAGAAAACCTTTCAAAAATGGATGAAAAACACAGAGAAGTTTTTGCCTTGAGACATTTAGAAGGACTTTCAATGAAAGAAATTGCGGAAATAATGGAAATTAATGAGGGAACAGTGAAATCGCGTTTGTTTTACGCTACAAAGTTTTTAGCAGAGAAATTAAAAGTTTATAATCCAGTTTTAAATTATTAGAAAATGGAAGAATATCAAATTGAAATCATTCGCAATAAGTCATTTCAAGAGCTCACGCAAGCACAACGTGAAGAAATGAAAGATTGGTTTTCAACAGAGGAAGAATACTTGGATTTACAGCATTTGTTTATTGGCGTTCAATCATATAAAGCTGCAAGTGAAAAGGAACATTCAACTCGCAAGAAAGAATTAGATGATCTTTTTGTTCAAGTTCACAGCAATAAAGCAGCGTTTAATTGGAAAAGTTTCTTTTTTCCAGCCTTCCGTCCGATTATTTTTCAGCCAGGTTTTCAGTTGGCTTTTGGCTTACTATTTTTAATTGGAATTGGCTATTTTGTAAATTCAAATCTTCAAACAAATAATTCAACTTTACAAGCAACAAAAACTAAAGAGAAAAAAGTAAAAATTGAAACTCCGAAAAAAGTAACCAAAGAAGAAAATTCAACTTTTGAAATCAAAGAAGAATTAGAACAATTGACAGAAGAACCGATTGCAATTGCTTCAACTTTTACCTTGGAATCCTCATCCGTTCAAGAAGATGCAGTTTTATCTAAAAATGAAAATTTCGCTTGGGATTCTTTTGCTGCACCTGCGATTGAAGAGGAAGTACTTATCAATGACGCTTCGGCTGGAACCTTTTTGAAAGATTCAGAAAAACAATATATTTCTAATCAGCCACTTAGTGCGCAACCTGAAATATTAGATTTATTGTTTACTACTTATTGATTCAAACTTTGTAATTCTAAACAAGTTTTCCAATTTCTCGTTGTCGCAAGGTTTTTAAGTTTTTTCTCAATGAAATTATTACTCAATTTTGTGTTTCCGTAACCTGTTGGTAAATAGAGGTAAACGGCTTTTCCTTGACAAAAAACTTGCTCACTTTCAGCGCGTTTTTCTTCCAGATGAGGTATCAAATCACGATCGATTTCATTTTCTAAAAATGTGATATGCATAAATTTAACATCTAAATCAGATTGTTTCGCAAAAGGATTTCCTTTAATTATTGAATCGAATTCCTTCGCGTTAAAAACAAGAACAGGAACATTCAAATTGAAATGAACTTGAATTCCATTTTTAATAATTTCTGTTATTTTAAAGGTTGATTCCAAATTGCTTTCAAAACAAATGTTCCCACTTTGAATGTAAGTTGTAATGTTTTGAAAATCAATTTTCTCCATCATTGTTCTTAAAGCATCCATTTTAATGATATTTTTTCCGCTTACATTAATTCCTCGGAGAATAGCTAGGTATTTCATAATTCATTTTTGGTTTTAAAAACAATCAATCGTTCGGATATAAATTCTAGTTCTAGATTGAATTTTTCAGCAATAAATTCCATTGTTTCCTTGCGATAAATGAAAACATGGGTAAGATCCAAGCGATAGTGCCAAGTTTCAAAATTAATTTCATCGGAATAAAGAAGCGTCATTACAATCAATCGTCCATTTTCGTGGAGCATTTTTCTCAATTGAATCAATTCTTTGTCGGGTTGCTGAAAATGTTCCCAAACTTCAGAGCAGACAATGTAATCATACTTTGTTTGCAAACGTTCTTCAATTGCTTCAAAGTACAAATCGTATTGTGTAATCGAGAATTGATTGTCAGTCAATAGTTTAGAAACAACTGGCCCTGTGCCTGAACCAAAATCCAAACCTTTGTCACTTGCTTTTTGATTTTGAAGTACAAATTGCGTTACTGGTGCAACAAATTTTTGATAACCGCTATCATTCACATCGTTATTGTGCTTTTCGTAGTGCTTTTTTTCTTCCTCAGGAGATAAATAAAAGCGTGTGTCTTTCACTAAAGCAAAGCAAGTTGAACAGTCGTAAAACTGAGCATTTTTTCTATTTGTTAATAAGGAATGGCAAAGCGGACAGTTCATAAATTGTTGAGAGGCGCATTCAAAAATAGAGAATTAATTCGTCAATCGTTTCCTTTTTGTCTGAACCAAAGCAATAGCTAAATAATTTCTTTTACTTTTGCGACATGCGACTTGTTAAACAAATTCCACACGAACGATATTTAATTCAAATTCATCAATACAACGGAAAATATATCCTTAAAATTGAATTGGGACAATTTGAGCAATTGTTTAAAATTAGTGAAATGGATTTGACAAATTTGGATGATTTAGAAAAAATGATTCAAGGTGAATTTCTTTCCAATTGTTTGAAACGCTTTATAGAAATGCGTGCGGACTGGCAAGAAGCGTTTAATAAATTACAAAATCAAGCTTTATAAAATGAAAAAAATTATTTCTTTAATAGTGCTACCAACAGCAATTTTGTTTTCTTGTGGTTCAAAAGAGGAGGTTAAAAAAGACTCTACCCCAAAAGTGGAAGCGCGAAACATGAATGGTTTGGTAATCGCTTATTACAGCAATGATAGCATCAAAGAAAATTTTGAATATTACAAGCGTGAAGATGCTGCTGTAACCAAAAAACAAAAAGCATTTCAGGCTGAGGTTCAACGTCGTACAGCTGAATACCAACGTTATGTTCAACGAAAAGACCAAGAGGCGAGAGGTGGTTTGTTGTCGCAAAATGAAATAACACAAGCGCAACAAAAAGCACAGCAAATGGAAGCTGCAATTATGGAATATCAGCAAACTGAAGGAGCTCGTTTGGAGGAAGAAACCTTGAAAAAATTAGAAGAAATCAGTAAAAAAATCGAAGCTTTAGGTAAAAAATACTGTGAGAAACACAAAATTGATATTCTATTAATTCATGGAGAAGGCGGTCAGTTGAATTACATCAATCCTTCAATGGATGTAACAACAGAGTTTATCAATTTCTTGAATGAGAATCAAAATCAGATCGAAAAAGACTTAAAATAATGTTAATAGCCCTTCAAAAGCAAAAAGAAAATATTGCAGAGTATTTATTGTATATGTTTCAAATTGAAGAGATTATAAGAACTTTTCAATTAGACTTGGATAAAATAATGACTCAATTTGTGGAGCCAAGTATTCCGAATGTTTCTTACTTGAATCAATACCGCGAGTGGTATGCTGATTTAATCAAACAAATGAAAGTTCGCGGCCTTGAAAAAGAAGGTCACACTGAAACGGTGAATGAAGTGATAATGGAATTGGTTTATTTGCATAATACTTTACTCACAATTGTCAATGACGAGAAATACAAAACCTTAGTTGAACACGCAGCTGAATATTTGAAAGAGTTCAAAGGAAAAGCAAACATGAATCAGCGAAACGATGTGGAAGTGCTTTTGCATGCAATGTATATGAAATTGCAACTTAAAATGCGTAAACAAGAAATTAGTGCTGAAACAGAGGAAGCAATGGACAAACTTCGAATTCAATTAGCTTATTTGGCACGCGAATATGGTCGAATGAAAAGTGGTAATTGGAGTTTCGGACAGAATTAATTCTCGATTAAACTCGCTCTTAATTGTCCAACAACACTTTCAAATCCAAAATTGGATTGAATGAAAGCGTAACCTAGTTTTCCTAGTTCTTCTCTTTTATCCTGATTACTTGCAAGTTCAATGCAGGTTTCGATGAAATCTTGATTTGTTTTACAAATTGGATAATTGCTAGGCAAGTTAAGTCCTTCAGCTGCTTTTGGCGTTAGCACACAAGGCAAACCGATACTCATTGCTTCTAGTACTTTAATTTTAACCCCAGAACCAGATTTCATGGGGGCAATAAAAACGCCATTTGATTTTAAAAAATCAATAGGATTTTCCACAAAACCCTTGAAGTGAACGGAATTGAAATTGTCATTCATATTCTTAAATACACTTGCTCCATCTTTACCTGCAATTTCAACTTTAATTGGAATTGATTGTTGAATTAAAGGATTCAAATCAGCTAGAAACCAATTGATTGCTTCGATATTCGGCTCCCAATTAAATGCGCCAATGAAACACAAGGTATTGGAAGAATAATCTGTTTTACAACTCGTTTTTTCAATCGAAACAGGAATAAATCGGGTAGGAGTAGAACAGATTTTTTCAATCTTTTGAATGTCATCATTTGAAATTGAAAGTATTAAATCTAATTGCTTGTAATAGGCAATTTCCTCTTTTTTTAGTGCTTTTACCAATTCATTCAAATACCATTTTTTCAATGGATTTCCTTCGTTTAGTTGTAAATCGTCCCAAATTTCATATTCAATATTGTGGGCACGTAAAACACATTTCGCTTTGGTAACTTTGCGAATTGTTTCTAAATAAACAAGCGGAAATAGACTTTCAAAAATGATACAATCATATTGATTTTCATGGATTAAACTTTCAATTTTAATAGTAACCGCACTGTCGTAAAAACGCGAAAGATTGTAAGATTTTTTTTGAATCAAATGTTTTAAAGCACTTTTAGCATACAATTTTGTATCGATTTCAAAGCTTTGGAAATTTGTTTTTAGATTTAAATCAGTTGGAACTGCTTCTCTCGAAAAAGGATGCTTGTACGTGCTTAACATGAAATAATCAATCTGTTCGATTTCTTCGATCGCTTGTAGATTTTTTAAAAATACGCTCATTGCAAAACAGCCGCCATCAATGACAGGAAAAGGAGATTTATTAGCAATGACAAGAATTTTCATGCTTTCTTATTTCTTTTGAAAGCCTTTTTCCAACTTTCTAAACTGAAAATTTTGGAATCGTTTGCTGCTGCATAAGTGGTTAGAATGGCAATTGGTGTGAAGAAAATTCCAGCAATCCACATTCCGAAAAAAGGACTAACCACAAAGGTTCTAGCTAAATTGTCACCAATGCTTGTTAGAATGAAATATATCATAAACACAAAAGCGGCGATTACAACAGGTGCACCAAAACCACCTTTTCGAATAATAGCTCCAAGTGGCGCACCGATGAAAAACAAAACGATTATGGCATAAGTCAAGGCAAATTTTCTGTGAAATTCAATCCAATACATTTTAATGTCGCGCTCACTTACCGATTGGTAAAGTAGTTGATTTTCAATTGCTTTGTTGCTGCTTCTTAATTTAGATACAAGCAACATCGCATTTGATTTTTGCTCTATTTTTGAAAGTTTCTCGAGTTGAATATTTTTTGGTTTTTCCGTTGATGCAAAGCCACTTTGGTCGGGTAAGTTTTTTGGTAAATCAACAAAATACGGATGTTGATTTTTAAGCCCAACCGCATACGATTTTTGAATTTCCTCGAATCGTTTTTCAAGCGAATCAGTTGCTTCGTTGATTTGAAAAACGTTCATCATCTCATACTTATCCGAAAAAGTATCATCATCTGATCGATTAAAAGTAAATCCAGATAAATTCAACTTATATGTTCCATGTGTAAATTCCGATACTCGGTGCGGACGATTTGTAATATCAGGATTTTGAAGTTGCCCATTGGGTAAATAATTACCATTTGTGAGATTGGTTTCTTCAAAAATTCGTCCATCTTTTAAGTCGAAAAAGAGATATTTTCCGTTTTCTGATTTATATATTCGAGCTTCTTTTGCTTTTACAGTCTTGATTTGTAGGCGATTTGTATGGTCGTGAATTGTAACACCGTAATAAACGCTGTCTTTTCCTTCCATTACTTTTATGGCATAACCTTCAAAATCTTTGGTATAAACGCCAGGTGTTAGAACAGTTGAAATCTTTGTGTTTTGAATGCCATAAATTAAGGAATGCCATTTTAAATTGGCCACAGGAATTACATAATTGGCAAAGTAAAAAGTTCCAAGTGCAATGATAAGCACCACAACAAACAAAGGTCGAATGATGCGATAAAGCGATAACCCACTTGCTTTCAAAGCTGTGAGTTCGTTGTATTCAGATAAATTTCCGAAAGTCATTAAGGAAGAGAGTAATATCGCAAGCGGAAGAGCAAGCGGTATTAAACTTGCAGAAACGTAAAATAAAAGTTCGAGAATTAACCAGGTACTTAGGCCTTTTCCCATTAAATCGTCCACATAGACCCAAAAGAATTGCAAAACCAAAATGAACATTGAAATAATCAAGGTTACAATGAAAGGCCCAGCAAATGATCGGATACTAAATAAATAAAGACGTTTCAATCACTTAATTTTTGGCAAATGTATTCAAATGACTTGAAAGTAGCGTGGATTTAAGTTGGAATCAAGCTCCAAGAATGCGTTTCAACGTATGAATTTGTTGATCCCATAATAAAATTGCACTGTCTTTATCCTCAGGATATGCAAAATCGGTGATGTTTACAGCAACAGAAGATGTCATTGGGTCAACGTAATAGCTGATTTCAAAATACGTATCGAGTCCTTCTTCTTCATCAGCTAACCAACGAAATCTGATTTTTGAATGTAATTTATGGTTAATCATTCTTGCTTTTTCAATGTTTCCATCCCATTCGAAAGAATAAATATCGTCATTCACATTCACATCGTCCGCAAACCATTCGCTTAATCCACTAGGAGTTGCAATCATATTTTCGAGTACACGTGGTAATGTTTTAAAAAGAAACTCTAATTCGTATTTTTCTTTCATGTTTGACGATTTTATAAAGTAAATTTATGTTTAGCTTCGCAATTTAGTTAAATTTTTCTAATGGCACTTAAAGAAACATTTGAAAATCAGGGTAATTTCCTGTTTCGTTATCGTGGACACATACCGATTGCCTTTATTTTATTAGCAATTCCTTTTGCTTTTTTAAATTCAAGCGCTGAGAATTTTTACTTTTATTTATTCTTGAGTCTTGTTTTCGTTTTTTCGGGACATTTGGTTCGCGCAAGAACTGTGGGCAGGAGGGAGTTACATACTTCAGGTAGAAATCGGAGTCAGCAAGTTGCTTCTCGTTTAAACACGAAAGGTTGGTATTCAATGGTTCGTCATCCCTTGTATTTCGGAAACTTTTTGATTTGGCTTGGTCTAGCTTTTTTCCTTGGAAATTGGTACCTAATTGTTATTTTTTGTCTGCTGTTTTGGTTGTATTACGAACGAATAATGTTTGCAGAAGAACAATTTTTGGAACGCAAGTTTGGGAGCTATTACCTTTCTTGGGCGGAAAATGTTCCTGCTTTTTTTCCAAATTACAAGAAATTTCAAGCTTCGGAAAATGATTTTTCGTGGCGAATTGTTTTCAAAAATGAATATCCGGGTGTGCTTTCAACCATGACATCGTATTTATTTTTATTGATTTTAAAACGAACGGCGAGTAACAACGAATTTTCCTTTGAATGGATGGATTTATATTTCGCTCTATTTATTTTACTTTTTGGTTTGACTTTCAAATTTCTAAAACGAAGAACAAAAGTGTTTTTTGAAATGGACTAAGTTTGAAAATCAAATTGTTACTGAAATTTTTTACTCCATACAGTAAACGACATGATAGGCAGGGGAAAAACCTGCCCAAACTCCCAAAGCTCCACCTTTAATATTTGTCTTCGCATTAACAGGAGTTGCAAATGGATTTCCGTTACTCTCCAACTGTTCGCGCTTTAAACGGTAGAAATCGTAGGTGTTTTTATCTAATTTAGAAAGTTTTACTATCACAGAATCACCTCTTCTAAAGTAGCGTTTGAAGTCGTCGTTGATTGTACTGTCTTTCTTTTTTTGAGGATTTCTAAACGTTAAGTCTACAGTTAATCCGTCAAAATATCGGTCTCTAAAAAATCTACCTCCTCCATTTCCTGCTCTGAATGTGAAATCTAAAGGTTCTCCATTTGCCTGCGTGTTTATTCTCCTAGAATCGTATTTGTAAGCATCAAATTGACCTTCTTGATCAGTTAGTTTTGCTTTAAGTAATCCATACTCATCGCTGCCTTCTTCTAAAACCCATTGAATAGAATTTAAACTTGTTGGCTGTAAAATACTAGTGGAGGCTGTGTATGTTTTTCCCTTGTACAAAATAATCAATTCATAGTTTTTACCGACTTCTCCTTTTAGGGTCGAAGAAGAGTAAATTCTTATAGGTAGCTGTTGAATTTCGTCGTACTCAACGCGCAACATTTCTGCAAAACGAATTTGAGTGGAAACAGGAAATTCACTCAACAAACGGTATTCTAGTAGCGTTGTGTCGCCATCCACAACGATTTTCACTTCAGCATCTGCCACAAATGATTCAATATATGTTTCTACATAGGATTCAGAGTAAACACTTGCAGATTGCGATAATAAAATAACTGGATGTCCATCTGTTTCAATATTTCCATCGACCACTAATTCCGCTTTATACCCAGGAATATCAATTTTAACCTCTTTGGTGCAAGAAGCCAAAACGCTAAAAAGGAATAGGTATGAAATTAGTTTTTTCAAGTAGTTATTTTACGCGATTTAAACCCATTGCTTTGAGCATCCAAGTTGGAAGAAATTTGCCAGGTTTTCTATTTTTTAAATTAATGTACCAGCCGATTTTTTTGATAACTGGAACTTTGTGTGTTTCAACAAATTCAATGAGTGTTCCATCTGGATCTTCGATGTATGAAAAGCGTCCTCCTGCTTCACCCATGTCAAAAGTATCTGAACTGTCAACTGTAAAAGGAAATCCTTTAGCTTCACATTCTTTGCGTAATTGTTCCATTCCTTGGATATCAAAACACAAGTGAATGAAGCCCCAATCGCCCCAAAATCTGTTTTCAAATATTTTTCGGCAGTCGTTTCTGTCGATAGCTTGTACTAATTCAATTTCTGTTGGTCCTAATAATTTGGCAAAAGCACCAATTCTCTCTTTGCTGTGTGACAAACGTACTCTTCTGAATTTATTTTTTCCACCATTTAATGCGCTCAAATCGTTAAAATTTCCAGTTTCATCAAAGTCGATTTTATCATATCCGAGAATATCTTTATATAAAACCAACGATTTTTCAATGTCAGAAACGCCAATCGTTGTACCGCCAACTCCTCCACAATTTGAAGGATGATTCGTTTTTGAAAACCAACCTTTTCCTTCAATTACTTGAAAAATATTTCCGTTTGGATCTTTTACAAAGAAAGACAATTCTCCAGCTGGATTTTTTGTGGGCGCATTCAATAAATTCGCACCATTTTGTTTCATGTAATCATACGATTTTTGAACATCTCGCGATTTTATTTTACAAGAAAACATTCCATAATCTCCTAATTGAATGTCAAATGTTGCTTTTTCTGTGTTTCGACTTGTGAATTGCCAAATTTCAAATCCACCGCCACCGTCCATACTCAGTGCAAGTGTTGCAGTTC
Source organism: Flavobacteriales bacterium (assembly GCA_018883325.1). Lineage (GTDB taxonomy): Bacteria > Bacteroidota > Bacteroidia > Flavobacteriales_D > Crocinitomicaceae > UBA952. The sequence continues at coordinate 68,202 of VEQH01000004.1, forward strand.
GTTTATGCACTTGACCTCCAGTATAGTTTATCATTAAAGGGGCAGGAGCAGCTTCTTCAAAAATACGAACATCAATTCCGAACATTTTACGGTACCAAACCCAAATTTCTTGCACATTAGGAACGCCAATTCCCATTTGTTGTATTCCACAGATAATTTTTTCCACGCTAAATAATTTTAAACAAAAATAGAAAATCAATTAACGTATAGCACGCTCATTGAACAAAACATAACCAAAACTCACTTGAAATGAAAATGGATTTAATTGTTTTGGGAAATAATTTGCCGTCGCTCGAACTGGTCCAATAGGAGAGTGGTAAACAAAAGTGCTCGATGCAATAAGTGATTCTCCGCCTGTTGGTCGCGCGTATTCGATTGTTCCGTTGCTTTTTTTTTGAAGTAAAACAAAAGGCTGATAATAATAGGCATCCAGACGTAAATCAACATTTCTATGCAATGAAAAAACAACATTTAAACCTGCACCTAAAAATTGAGGCGAACGGTATTCAGGCAAGAAAAAGGTTTCCATATCTGGCAAAATATTGAAAACAGGCATCGATAATATACTTGCTGTGTAATTTGCGAAAAGGGATTGACTATTGAAAACTCCTTTGGCGTGAATTCCTAAATGAAAATACTTTGCATTGATGATAAATGATTGAAATTCACTTTGAACACTTAACCATTCGTGATTTTTAAAAACGGTATCTTTTAGAACTGCTGTTGAACCTGGTGTTGTTTTTTCTTTTCCTTTGATATAGCGCACTTTAACTGAAAAGAAATGTCCTTGATTGGCAAATTGCTTTCTGTTTAAACTGTTTTGAACAAAGTCCCAAGTAATGGAATTACCTTTGAAAGTTGTAAAATCGGTTGTGTCTTTATTGGTAAAAATCGAAGTTTGGTAATAATCATCTTCCAACATAAAAAGTCGGTAATCTAAACTTGATTTTGAATTATTTCCAGTTGGAATTTTTAGTTTAAAACCACCATAGATTTCATTTTGAACTAAAAATGAAGGTTTTACATCTTCAAAAAAGGTTGAAAAACTTCTGAAATAATCCCAACGATTCATTGTGAAATAACCTGTCAATGCAGTTGGAAAAACAGTTGGAACCTCAATCGTCAAATCCGCACGAGCTGAACCATAAAATTTTCCAAAATAGGATTCTCCGTGTAAAGCATACGCAATTTTACCAACACCTCGATAAGTCAAGCCTAAATAGCCTGTATTCACAGCTCGAGAAGAAAAATGACCTCCAATGTCCACTCTAAAATCTTTGGCTTTGGTCACAACTAAATTTAATTGGTGTGTTGAATCTTTTCGCAAATCAAGCGTAGGGTAAATGTATTGAATTTGTTGCGTTGCATATAAGCGAAAATATCTTTTGGTGAGTTTATCTAAATCTAAAATTTCAGATTTTTTCTCTCGTAAAAGTGAGTTGGAAGCAAATCTATAGTCAATGTTTTTTTCTTTATTGTTAGTGATGTTTGAAACACGAATTGCTGGAATCTTTGCTCTGAAATCCGCTCGACGTTTGTTTAATTCTTCCTTAGAAACTTTGTGAGTAATAAAAAGCTCCAAGGAATCCAGGTATTTCAATGTAGCATTGTAACCGTCGGCTATTGCTTCTTCCACTTTTCCAAACTCAAATGTTCCAACATCGGTTTTCGGTTCAATCATTATTCCTTCCGTACAAGGCAAATCGTAATTCGTTGGTGTTGTTAACATTGTACTTGCTAATCCAAAGAAATCGCGTTCGTCTATAGGTTTTGGATTGGTTGAAACATTACTTCCAATTAAATAATCAGGGTGAAAATCTGAGTACATAACATCGATTGGAAAATTATTGTACAAGCCACCATCAAACATCACGACGCCATCAATTTTAATCGGATTGACATACATTGGATAAGTCATCGAAGCACGAACAGCTTGATTCAAATATCCTTTTGAAAAAACAACGCTTTTACGCGTGATTACATCTGCGCCAACACAACGGAAAGGCACGAATAATTTATCAAAATCGCCACCAACAGCAGCACTTGTGGCTCCCATTATACGCATCATTTCATAATCCAAATAAGCGGGAGTAATTAAATTTAAAGGAATAGACTTGCGTAAAATGCTATCTTTTGCAAACGAGAAATTAAGTAAACTTGAATTTAATTCATCTTGACGAAACAAAAACTTTTTAGAAACTTCCACTTGACCAGTTGTCATCAACTGAAATTGTTCGCTCATTACATATGCTTCAATTTCTTCAGGGGAATAACCGCAGGCGTACAAACTTCCAACCAACGAACCTGCTGATGTTCCAGCAATATAATCAATTGGAATACCACGTTCTTCCAGCGCTTTTAGAACACCAATGTGTGCCACACCCGTTGCGCCCCCACCACTTAAAACCAAGCCCACTTTTTGTTGAGCATTTAAAATTGAGGGGAAAACCGAAAATAAAACCAGAAATAACGCAGAAAAACCTTTCAATTTCGTTCTTTTGCACAAAGTTAGCCGATTATCTTTGAAATGTGAATTTGAGAATGTTAAAAACAACATTAATTTGAGATTAGTTGACTGTGATTAAAAAGGATTGAATATTACCAGAATGAAAATGAAAAAAGAAATTGAATTAAAAGACGATGAGTATTTTATCACGTTGAAATGTGTTTTTGGATTTGAAGAAACGCTTAAAGAAGAATTAATCGAATTAGGATATCCAGAGGTAGAATTACTGAATCGCGCAGTCAGAATCGTAGGAACTTGGAAAGATGTTTATTTCTTGAATTTACATGTGCGTTGCGCTAATTCAATTTTAGTTGAAATCGATCATTTTTTCATTCAATCAGAAGAAGATTTATACAAAAGGGCCTCAAAAATTGGTTGGACAAGTATCTTTGATGTCAAGAAAACATTCGCTGTAAAAGGAGCTGTTTTCTCATCCTTGTTTACCAATTCGCACTATCCATTTTTGGTTATTAAAGATGCAATTGTTGATGCTTTTAGAGATAAGTATAACGAGCGCCCAGATGTTGAATTGAAGCGTCCACACGTTGTTTTTGATTTATACATCAAAGAAAAAGAAGTTACACTTTCAATCAATACAAGTGGAGTTCCTTTATTTCAACGTGGTTACAGAGAATCAATTGGTGAAGCTCCTTTGAATGAGGTTGTTGCAGCAGGTTTGATTCGTATGTCGGGTTGGGATAGAAAAACAACTTTTTTGGATCCGTTTTGTGGTTCGGGAACTTTATTGATGGAAGCCGCTTTTTTAGCTTCAGGTATTCCTTCAAACATCGAACGTCAGCATTACGCTTTCAAAAACTTAAAAGACTTCGATCAAGCACTTTGGGACGAAATTTACGACGGAGCTTTGCGCAATGTGCGAAGTTTACCTTGTAAAATAATGGGTTCTGATTTATCGGATGAAATGATTATCAAAACTCGTCGAAATTTGCGTTCAATGAGTTTTGGTCGATTTATCCAAACGAGTGTTTTACCTTTCAATGAGGTTAAAAAACCGGACGATGAAAAAGTTTTTATTGTAACGAATCCACCTTATGGTCAACGTTTGGAGGCAGATGTAGAGGAATTATATGAAGGAATTGGCAATTGGCTGAAGCACGAAATGACCAATTGCGAAGCTTGGATTATTACTTCAAGTGAAGAAGGTTTAAAATCGATCGGATTAAAACCTTCTAAAAAACACAAGGTTTTCAATGGTGATTTGGAATGTAGCTTCCGTTCATTTGTTACTTACGAAGGTTCAAAGAAGAACAAAGGCGAAGACTATTCTGTTGAAGATTAGTTGTTTTTAAATTATCTGAATCACTGTGAGTTAAATTGGTAAAATCGCAAAATTTAAAAGTGATTTTAACCTTTCTTCTTTTTCTCTTTCGGGTTCACAACACGACCGTTTTCCCATTCTTTTGTGTAGGATTTTCCACTTGGGTAAATCATCGATCCTGTACCATTCGGTAAATTGTCTTTCCATGCACCTTGGTAGCGTGTCTTATTTTTAAAGTAATGCGTTCCTTGTCCACTTCTCACACCTGATTTGTACGAACCAACGTATTTTTCACCATTTGTCCAAGTGTAAATTCCTTGTCCGTCTTGTAAATCATTTTTCCATTCACCAACATACGTTTCTCCGTTGATATAAGTGATTGTGCCTTGTCCAGCTTTCTTGTCTTCTTGAAATTCTCCTACGTATTCATCACCATTTGTGTATGTAATTACACCATTTCCATGTTGCATTCCATTTTTCCATTCGCCAACGTATTTTACACCAGTTGCATAAAAAAGGGTTCCTTTTCCTTCTTGAAATCCATTTTTAAATTCACCTTCATAGCGATTTCCATTTTTCCATTTTTGGGTTCCTTTCCCATTTTTCAAGTCATTTTCCCACAATCCAACGTAAACAGTGCCATCAAATGAGGTGAGCGTTCCCAAACCGCTTCTTTTGCCATCTAGCCATTTTCCTGTGTAAGAATCGCCATTTGAGTAGGTTTTAACACCTTCACCATTAGGTTTTCCAGCTCGCCATTCTCCTACATACTTTGAACCATCTTTCCAAGTGTAAACTCCTTGTCCTTGCTCAAAATCATTTTCAAAATTTCCTTGGAACGTATCTCCGTTTGCATAAGTAATGCTTCCATTTCCCCAACGTTTGTCTTCTTTGAAGGAGCCAAAAAAAATACTTCCGTCCTTAAAATGAATTGAACCTTCTCCTGTTTTTTTACCATCAACCCAATTTACTGTGTAAACATCTCCTTTTTCAGAAGTAAAAGTTCCTTTTCCATGTGCTTGATTATTAAAGAATTCACCTACGTATTTTGAATTATTAATATAAGCCAAAGTTCCTTCTCCCGATTTCTTTCCGTTTTTGAAAAAACCAACGTATTCATTGCCGTTGTTTGATTTGAAAGTTCCGTAACCTTCAGGAATGGCTGTAGAATCATATCCCGGCGTTGTTGGAAGTTTGGTAAAAGTTCCAATGTATATATCGCCGTTATCCCAAGTAAGAATTGGCTTATTCAGTAAAGAATCAAAAATAATTTTCCCCGGTGATTGAGCGAATATCACTTGGCAAAACATTATAAAAATGAAAACTAGTAGCTGTTTCATACCCTAAATATAGAAATAAAACTAAAAATCAAACTTTTTTGTCACAGAGATGCAATCGTTTAATAGTTTTATCTTTAACAATCAAAAACGTCGAAATGAAAATCAGTGTTCAAAAAGAAAAGGATTGCAAAGTTGTCAATTGGGCAAATGGAACAAGTACAGAATTATTTGTTTTTCCTGCAGATGGAAACTTTCAAACAAGAGATTTCACGTTTCGAATTAGCACTGCAACTGTGGAAGCTGACGAAACTACCTTTTCTGATTTTTCTGGTTTGACGCGCATTCTAATGATTTTAGAGGGAAACATCATGCTTATCCACGAAGGCCGTTATACGAAGCAATTGGCAGAATTTGATCAAGACACCTTCGATGGTTCGTGGCCTACAAAAAGCCAAGGGAAGGTACGCGATTTCAATGTGATGTTTAAAGAAAATGTGAATGCAAACGTCGCGCATTTTGCTCTAATTTCTGGACAAAAGGAAACATTTAAACTTAAAGGAACACATGATTTTTTCTTTGTTCAAAATGGCTCCTTTCGTTGTGCTAACTTTGAAATTCAAAAAAACGACTTGTTAATTATCGAACGAAAAGAAACAAAATCAATTGACTTAGAATGTATTGAGCATGGCGATTTGGTTAAGGTTGAGATTGTTTCAATGAGTTAATTAGAAATGTGCTAATGAGCTAATGAATAAATGTGCTAATGAAAGAATCCAAAACTCTACTCGGTGATAGGATAAACCAAAATTCTCTTCGACACAAAATCCCAATTCAACATTAAAAATTCAACATTAAAAATTAAAATCTCACCTCACAAAAACCCACTCATTCTCATTCGATTGATTTGAATCAAAAGAGTAACCGTCAATGTTGTAAAGTTTCAATTCTTCGATATTTGTCAGTTGATTTTGAATTAAATACCTTGCCATCGAACCTCTTGCATGTTTGGCGTACATCATCACAATAGTAAATTTTCCGTTTTTGAATTCCTTAAATACAGGAGTGATGATTCGATTTTTTAGTTGTTGAATGTCAACCGCTTTAAAATATTCGTTGGAAGCAAGGTTGATAATTACTTCATCTTTTTCAAGCTCTTTTTTTAAAGTTTTCGCGATTTTATCTTTCCAAAATTCATAAAGATTTTTCTGATCTTCGATTGGAGAGAAGCGTGTCCCCATTTCTAGGCGATAAGGGTAAATTAAATCACTTGGCTTCAAAATCCCATACAATCCAGATAAAATACGCAGGTCTTTATTCGCAATTTCAAGTTCTTTTTCCGAAAGTGAACTCAAATCAAGTCCGCGATAGACTTCACCTGAAAATGCAAAACCTGCCGTAATTAAGGCTTGATCTTCACTTGTTGATTTTTTCCAATTTTTATACCTTTTCCAGTTTAACTGCGCTAAATCTTCTGAAATAGACATTAATTTTTTTAAATCTTCTACTTTAGAATTACGTAAGTTTTTAACAATTTTTTGGGCTTCGTTTTGAAAGATTGGAATTGTTGAAACACTTGATTTTAGTGCTTTTTCGTCAATACTTTTTGCTGGAGAAATTAAAATTTTCATTTTCTAAAGTTACAATTGGGTGCTTTAATGTGAACAAGTAAAAGTGAAATATGTTATCAAAGTCAATCAATAAATAATTACAAATTCCTAAATTTAGTCGCAAAACTATTAAATACTCCACATGAAAAGAATATTTACTTTAATAATCGTGGCTGTTAGTTCCAATTTTTTTGGACAAGAATCACAGTTCATGGGTTATTTTTCTCCAACTACCGCTGAGTTAGTTCCGACACCAGCAGGAATGGAGAATCCAAAAACACAAGTTATCAAACCAAACTTCAAAGGTCGAGAGCTGATTGAAGTTGATAACAGCCAAACGCACAATCCAGATTGGGTGTGGCAACAACACGAAGTTGCCAATCAACAAAAGGCATTGACAGCTTCAATTCTATGGTCAAAACCAGGTTTAGGAGTTGGGATTTCTCCTCCCGATCCAACTGTTGATGCTGATAGTAGCGTTGCAATTAGTGCAACCAATTCAAGTGGTGGTGCTGTTTACAGAATTTTCAATCGCGCAACTGGTGCAACTGTAGGTAATACATCGTACACAATGAGAAACTTGGTAAGTACAGGTGCAATTACAGGTGCTGGTGACCCAATTGTTTTGTACTACAAGCCTGCAAGACGTTGGTTCATAACAGAATTTTCTAGTTCTGGAAATAGACTAATAGTTTATGTTTCTCAAACAAGCAATCCACAAGGCGCATATTATCGTTACGCATTCACTTGTTCAAACTTTCCAGATTATCCAAAATATGGTTTCTCAACAACTTCGGATGCATTTTTAGTTTCAACTAATGAAGGTGGTCCTCCAACAGTTTACGCAATGCGATTGAGTACTTTGTTGACTGGTGGAACATCTCCATTTATTAAAAAAGCAATTGGTTATTCTTTAAACGGATTTGGTTTTCAGTCGATTACACCTGTTGATTTAGAAGGTGATAACGTTGCACCTGCAGGAATGAAACCTTTGTTTGTGCGTCACAGAGACGATGAGTCGCATTCAAATGGTACACCTGACAGTGGAACAAATGACTGGATCGAGTTGTGGGAAATGGATATCAATTGGACGAATAATACTGCAACTACAACAAAAATTCAAGATATTTCTATTGCAGAAATCGATTCTAAATTATGTGGCTTAACTAGTTTTCAATGTATCAAACAACCGGGGACAACTAATTTATTAGATCCGCTAAGAGAGCCAGTTATGTTTAAAGCACCTATGCGTGTTTTCGATACACATCAAGCGATGGTTTTATGTCTTTCAACGGATGTTGATGGAGCAGATAGAGCTGGAGTTCGTTGGATTGAACTAAGAAGAGATCCGGGAGTAATTACTCCAACTTGGACTAAATACCAGGAAGGAACTTACGCACCGGGAACAGGAACAAGTCGTTGGATGCCTTCAATTAATATCGACAAACATGGAAATATTTTAATGGCTTATTCATCTTCAAGCAATGCAACTGGAGATTTCCCTTCTATTAAAATGACAGGAAGAAAACCGTGTGATCCACTAGGAACAATGACAATGGCGGAAACAACAATTATCGCTGGAGCAAATTCAAAAACTTCAAGCGGTGATACACGTTGGGGAGATTACCACCACATGGCAATAGATGATTTTGATGGTGAAACGTTTTATTACGCAGGAGTTTACCAACAAGGAGCAAATAATGCATCTGGAACAAAAACAAATGTTTCAGCTATCAGATTTAATCCTGATGCTTTAGACGCAACAATTGCTGGAATTTTCCTTGTAAACCCAGGAAATGTTTGTGGCGCTTCAACGCAAATTGGAGTTGTAGTTGAAAACCGTGGGACAACTGCAATTACTTCAGGTGTAATTCAATGGCAAGTAGGTTCTGGTGCTTTAACGAATGTGAATTACACTTCAAATCAATTATCTTCAGTTGGTGCAACCGATACAATTTTCGTTACGATTGCAGGTTTGGTAAATGGTTCAAATACGGTAACAATCAATACTACTACCGTAAATGGTACTTCACCAGATGAAAATACATGTAATAATTCTAAATCATTAAATGTTACAGTTAGCTCAGGTTCAGGTTTAACAGCAACTTCAACTATTAATGCGCAACCATCTTGTAACGGAACAGAGGGACAAATCACACTTGTTGCAAACGGTGGAACTTCTCCATTTACTTATGCTTTAAACCAAGGCTCTGCACAGTCAAGTGGTACATTCAGCAACTTAGCAGCAGGAACTTATACCTATATCGTAACAGACAATATTGGCTGTACAGGAACAGGAACAATTACTTTAGCTTCAAATGTTGTAATCAATGTAACTCCTTCTCAAACAGCATCTATTCTTTGTAATGGAAATCAAACAGGCGCAATTTCTGTAAGTGCAACTGGAGGAACTTCTTCTTACACTTATTCAATTAATGGTAATAAATTATGCCGCAGCATCTTCATTTACAGGATTAACAGCTGGAACTTACACCGTTTACGCGAAAGATGGAAATAACTGTATTGGGCAATCAACTGTAACAATCACAGAGCCAACAGCACTTACATTGAATGCAATTCCAACAATGATCACTTGTAATGGAAGCGAAAATGGCATCATTACAGCTGCTGGAAATGGTGGAACAGCTCCTTACACTTACAGCTTAGATGGAACGAATTTCTTCTCTTTAAGTACAATCAACAATCTTTCAGCAGGTGCATATACTGTAACTGTAAAAGATGCGAATGGTTGTTTGAAAACATTTAGCACAACAATTACAGAACCAACTGCTGTTGTTGCAAATGCAGTTTCAACTCCTTCATCAGGTACGAATGGAACAATCACAGCATCTGCAACAGGTGGTTTGAATCCATACACGTACAGTATCAATGGGACAAATTATTTTTCAGGTTCGCTATTTTCAAACTTAGCACCAGGAACTTACACAATCTACGCAAAAGATAATAACGGATGTGTAAGCACTTACTCAATTGTTGTTGAATCTACAATTGGACTTGAAGAATTTGATGGAACATTCCAAGTTGTGAAATTGTATCCAAATCCAAATAACGGTGTGTTTGAATTGGAAGTGAATGGAATTGTTGGAAATGATTTGAATTGTAAATTGTTCAATATCAACGGTCAAGAAGTTTCTTCATTCAAAGTGGAAGTCGTGAACGGAAAAGCTTCAAAAACAATTGAAATGAGTCGTAAATTGGCAGCAGGTTCATACTACATTGGAATTTACAACGGAAATAAAGCAATTGTTAAACAGTTCATTAAAGAATAAAACAGATTATCTAATCTTAAAAAAGTCGGCTTCACTTGAGGTCGACTTTTTTGTTTGGGAATGTTTTCAAGAAATCTTAAGAATTGAATTAACTGAAGAAATATTAGACCGTTGTTAAAAGTCGATAATTTAGGCTTTCTAAAAATTTAAACCCGGAGTTTACCAATGTAAATGAGGATTTTAAATCTTTAGAGTAACGAAAAGTAGCAAGTTTTACAACGGTCTTATCATTTTAATTTTCCAAACAATACACTCAAAACAACTTGGTGAATATCATGCTTGCCATCGAAATGAATCGTATTGAAACCAATTTCTTTGTATGCTTCGATTTCTGAGAATTGTTGTGCCTCAGAATAATATTCATCTTGATTTCCTAAAACAAAATAATTCTTGGTGTTCATTTCAAGTTTTGGTTTTTCTAAATCAGGTGGAAAAACAGAAGCCCATAAAATCAAATGGTCAAATTGTTCAGCAACTGAAAAATACCATCTTGCAGCTGTTGCGCCACCTTGAGAAAACCCCAAAAGAATAATTTTTGAAAACTGTTTTTCAGCTTTTATCGTTTTTAATAGTGATTGTAGCGCATTTGTATTTTCTGCAATGTCAAGTTCTCGAGCTTCTTTCGTCATCCAAGATGCACCAACTCGACCACTATTTCCTTGAAGGTAAAAACGATGCATTCCTTCTGGCGCAAGGATTAAATAGTTGTCTGGAAGAAACTCAAACTTTTTGATGAAATATTTTGACAATTGACCAAAACCATGCAAGGCAATCAATAAAGTGTCAGCTTTTTCAATATTACCCAAGGTGTAATAACGCATTTTTTTGGAAACTTCAATTCCAAATTCTTGAATTTCTGCCATTTTATTTCGATTCAGTAACGTATTTCCCTTGACTTGGAAGGTAGAAAAACATACGTTCTAAATTGTTGGTCATTGTCAATTCAGGAACGTATGTATTCAAATCAGCACCAGATGGAATTGCTCCAATTTTAGCTTTATGAATAACAATGTTTTTCACGGCATTTACTTTGCCAGGTTCGTAAGAAAAAGTAAACGCAACGGCGTCAGAAGTGCCTAAACCATCAAAATTCTTCCATTGAAAAACACGTGCTGGCGTATGATTTTTTACAAAATAGTAATCGCGGTAGCTGGCATTTCTTATTCTAAAGTCAACAATTATATCTTGAAAATCAGTTGAACTAACATTTTCGAAAGAGATTTTTAAGGGTAAAAGTGGGGAAGAAGGTATCGCAATTGGTAGTGAAATCAAATCCAAACCTCCGTCAAAATAGAAAATGTAGTTAAAATTACCCATGTAGGCAACTTCGGCACGTTTCGCTGGATTTTCTGATTGTGCTGCTTCGTTTACAGCAAATTGCAAGCGGTTGACAGCAATAATTGCATCTTCTTTGTCGTCGCCATCTAAATTTGCCTTGTAGATTTTTAGTTCGTATTTCTCAGACGGACTTATTTTTAAAGTTGATTCAACGTGTCTTTTTGCGTAGGCAGCAAGTGATTTTGGCTTGTCTGGTAATTCATCTTCGGAGATAATATTTTTTGTTTTTTCATTGTTTTCACACGAAAAGAGTAAAATTGGGAATGCCAAAAGAAGTAATTTATTCATGGTGCAAATTTAGATTTTTTTCAACTGGGAAGCTTTTCAATTTGAAAGTAGTTTACTTGAATTGTTTCGGTTGATAACTAATAAACGAATAAAATGCGTGAGTGGCGAATTAGAAGCAATCAAATGCTTAACTTCGTGCATCAAAAATTCAATCTATGTCAAAAGAAGTTTATATTATTTCAGCTGTTAGAACGCCAATGGGTTCTTTTATGGGTGCATTTTCTGCAATTCCAGCAACGGCTTTAGGTGCAACAGCAATTAAAGGTGCTCTTGAAAAAGGAAACGTTGAAGCGTCAATTATTGATGAAGTATTCATGGGTAACGTATTGCAAGCTGGAGTTGGTCAAGCGCCTGCTCGTCAAGCTGCTTTAGGTGCTGGTTTAGGACAAAATGTACCTTGTACAACTGTGAATAAAGTTTGTGCTTCTGGTATGAAAGCGATTATGCTTGGTGCTCAGTCAATTATTGCTGGAGATAATGAAGTTGTAATTGCGGGAGGAATGGAAAATATGTCCATGACACCACATTATGTTGCTGGTAGAAATGGGACTAAATTTGGAAATATTACCATGTTGGACGGAATCACGAAAGATGGTTTGTTAGACGTTTACAGTAAAGTTCCAATGGGAAATTGTGCTGAATTATGTGCGAAAGAACACAATATCACACGCGAAGACCAAGATAATTTTGCAATTACTTCTTACACGCGTTCAGCTGAGGCATGGAAAGCGGGGCGTTTTGATAATGAAATTGTACCTGTTGCAGTTCCTCAAAGAAAAGGAGACCCTGTAATGGTTTCAGAAGATGAAGAATATAAAAATGTATTTTTAGATAAAATCCCTGGATTGAAACCAGCTTTTGATAAAGAAGGAACAATTACTGCGGCAAATGCTTCAACGTTAAACGATGGTGCGTCTGCATTGATTTTAGCATCTAAAGAAGCGGTTGAAAAATATGGTTTGACACCGATTGCAAAAATCGTTTCGTATGCTGATGCAGCACAAGCGCCTGAATGGTTCACAACTGCACCTTCTTTGGCAGTTCCAAAAGCCTTAGCAAAAGCAGGTTTACAAGTTGCGGATGTTGACTTTTGGGAATTGAATCAAGCGTTTTCTGTAGTTGGTTTGGCAAACATGAAAATCTTAGGATTGGATCCTTCAAAAGTGGATGTGAATGGTGGAGCAGTTGCTTTAGGTCACCCGCTTGGAAATTCTGGCTCAAGAGTAATTGTTACATTAATCAACGTTTTGAAACAAAACAATGCTAAAATTGGTGGTGCAGCGATTTGTAATGGTGGAGGTGGAGCTTCTGCAATGATTATCGAAAGCATCTAATCAAAACAAAAAATTATAAATTAGGACTGGAGCAATTCAGTCCTTTTTTTATGTCCAAAATGTTTTTCATTTTTTTCAAAATTTTAATTTTCAAGCTGAAAAAAATGTAACTTCAAGCAAAAAAATCAAAAGAATGGAGTACAAGGTATTAAAGTCAATTTTCAAAACTCAAAAAGCTCCATTTGCGATTTTGGACATGAACGCTTTAGACGACAACATTCAAGAAATTACTAAACGTGCACAAGGTAGAAATATTAGAATTGCCACAAAATCAATTCGTTGCCGATATGTATTGAATTATTTACTTGAGAAACTTCCACATTCTTTTGGATGGATGGCGTTTACTTTGGAAGAAGCAATTTGGTTGTCTGAAAATGGTTTTACGAATATACTTTTAGGCTATCCGACTTACGAAATTGACTTAATTGAACAAGTTCTTTCCAATGAAAAACATAATTCTTCCATTTATTTTATGGTCGATAAATTGGAGCATATTGAATTGCTGAATGAAATTGCAGCCAAACATAAAACCCACACAAAACTTTGTGTTGATGTTGATATGAGCTCCACTTTTCCCGGAATTTATTTTGGAGTTTATCGCTCATCGATTAAAAACGCAGCTGATTTAAAATCCTTGATTCGCAGTTCAAGTTCTTTTTCAAATGTTAAATGGAAAGGGTTGATGGGGTATGAAGCACAAATTGCTGGAATTGGAGACAATGTTCCAGGTGCAACAATGATGAATAAAATCATTGGAGTTTTGAAATCAAAATCCATCAAAGAAATTGCTGAAAGACGCAGTGCTTGTTTGAAAGTGTTAGCAGACAATAGTATAGAATTAGATTTTGTAAATGGCGGAGGAACAGGAAGTATTGAGTCAACACTTAAAGAATCAGGTGTAACCGAAATTACAGTAGGAAGTGGATTTTACCAATCTCATTTATTTGACAATTACAGTAATTTCAAACATAAACCAGCACTTTTTTATGCCTTGCGAATTGTCAGAAAACCAACAGCTACAATTTTTACAGCATTAGGTGGCGGATATATTGCTTCGGGTGCAACAGATGGAAGCAAACAGCCTCAAACGTTTCTTCCCAAAGGAATGAAATTGATTAAAAATGAAGGTGCTGGCGAAGTACAAACACCTTTTGAATACCGTGGAAAAGAACCTTTGAAAATTGGTGATTTAGTGTTCTTTCGACATGCAAAAGCGGGCGAATTGTGCGAACGATTTAATGAATTGATTTTAGTTAGAGCTAATAAAATTGAACAAATTGTCCCAACTTATCGGGGCGAAAATAAATGTTTTTTATAATGGAAAATTGGGCTGGAAATGTAAAATGGACACCGCAAGAAGTGTTGTTGCCAAAGACAGAGGATGAAATTGCTGACATAATTAAAAAGGCAGCGAGTTCAGGTAAATCAATCCGAACGGTTGGTTCGCATCACTCGTTTACTCCTTTGTTAGCAACAGACAGCGTTTCCTTGAGTTTAGATGAAATGCAAGGTTTAATTTCGAAAGAAGCGAATAATCGAGCAATTGCTTGGGCAGGGACGAAATTGAAACGATTGAGTGAATTGCTTGCAGAAAATGGTTTAGCGCAAGAAAACATGGGCGATATTAATGTTCAAAGTTTGGCAGGTGCAATTTCTACAGGCACACACGGAACGGGGATTACGCTTGGAAGTGTTGGAACGCAAGTTGAAGAAATCACATTTGTCAATGGTTTGGGCGAGTTAGTCACGCTAAACGAAGAAAATAATTACCACGAATTCAAATGTGCGCAATTGTCACTCGGAAGTTTTGGGGTTATCACGCGAATGAAAGTTAGATGCAAGGAAGCTTACAATCTTGAATTAGACATTCGCAAAGAGAAATTGAGTGATGTGTTGGTGAATTTAGATGCAATTGTGAATGAAAATCGTCACTTTGAGTTTTACTCGATTCCAAATTCACAATGGTCGCAAACAAAACGTTCGAATATCGTAAGTCACGAAGCAGGTCACACGTCAAAATTAAGCGCATTCATCAATGATATCGTTTTGGAAAACTGGGCTTTACAGCTTTTATGTTCGATTAACAAAGCAATTCCTTCAAGTTCAAAAACGATTTCAAATATCATCGGTTCATTTATTTCAAACGAAAAGAAAGTTCAGCAAAGTCACAAGGTTTTCAGTACCGTTCGCAACGTGAAATTCACTGAAATGGAATACAATATTCCGTATGAAAATTACCAAGAAGTGGTGAAAGAAATGTTGAAGTTGATTGAAAAAAACAACTACCGAATCAGTTTTCCGCAAGAGCACCGTTTCGTTCAAGCCGACGATATTTATTTGAGTCCAGCACACAATCGCAAGTCGGCGTACATTGCAAGTCACGTTTATAAAGGAATGGACAATTCACGCTATTTCAAGGATTTAGAAGATTTGTTTGTAGCGCATGGCGGTCGACCTCATTGGGGTAAAATGCACACGCGAGATGCTGCCTTCTTCCGAAAAGCCTATCCGAAATTTGATGATTTCTTGCAAGTTAGAGTTAAACATGATCCAAATGGCGTGTTTTTAAATGCACATTTGAAAAAGGTTTTTGGACTGTGAATTGATTGAATATTCAATTTACTGAAAAACAAATTGTTGATTTTTCATTTTGACATTCACACAAGCTAGTTTGTTGGTTTGCATTCATATTTGAACTTCGGTATTCAAACCGATTATTACATAGTAAAAAGAATATAAAATGCCACTTAAAATACTACACACTTCCGATTGGCACATCGGGAAACAACTTTTGAAGGTTGATTTTAATGAAGATATGGAATTATTTTTCAATTGGTTAATTGAAATTATTTCAAGTGAAAAAATAGATGTTTTATTGATGTCGGGCGACTTGTTTGATCAAGCAAATCCTGCACAATCGGCTTTGACGCAATACTATAAATTCCTAAAGCGCTTGATTCCTTTGGAATGTAAAATTATTATCACAGGCGGAAATCACGATTCGCCTTACGTATTGAATGCACCCAAAGAATTGTTGCAGTTTTTAGATATTGAAGTGATTGGTGGCGCACCTGAAAATCAACAAGAATTGTTTATTCCGATTGAGAAAAACGGTGAAAAAGTTGTCGTGGCTGCTGTTCCTTTTTTAAGGGATAAAGACATTCGTACAGCTGCGCCTGGAGAATCGTACGATGACAAAATGGAGCAAATCAAAGCAGGTTTGAAAGCGTATTTTGAAAATGTAAATAACTACTATTCAGAAAAATACAATGGATTTAACTATGTGGTAATGGCGCATTTATTTGCGCAAGGTGCACAAACTTCTGAAAGTGAGCGCGAAATCCAAATTGGGAATCAAGCAGGAATTGAAGCTGCGATTTTTGGCGATGCTCCTGATTATGTTGCTTTGGGACACATTCATAAACCGCAAGCTGTTGGTTTTCCACATATTCGCTATTCAGGTTCGCCGATTTCATTGAGTTTCAGTGAGAAATTAGACCGCAAACAAGTCGTGATTTTGGACATTCAAAACGGCAAATTGAACACAGAACTACTTGAAATTCCGATTTTTAGACGTTTGGTAACGTTTGAAGGAACGCTTGCTGAAGTGAAAGAACAAATTTCTAGCTATAAACATCAATCCGTTCTTACAGATTTGGCAGAGTTGATTGTCAAAGAAGAAAACGAAAATGTGCAAACTATCAGGGACTTAGATGATTTGTTGTCGCGCGAGACGGAAAATGGTTTAGACATTGTCAAAGGAAAATTGGAGTTCGTCAATAAGATTGCAGGAACTTCTTCTTTTATGAGGAAAGGGCAAAATATTTCTGATTTCAAGCCGGAAGAATTGTTTGAGAAGCGTTTGGCTTTGGAAGAGAACATTGCGAATCGCTCCGATTTAGTCAATGCGTTTAAGGAAATTATGGAACAAATAAGTGAGGTGAAATAGGTTGAAGCGATGAAAATACTTAAAGTTAAACTCAAAAATATCCACTCGCTGAAAGGTGAACACGAAGTTGATTTTGCGAATGGAATCCTTGCGGATGCTGGTTTGTTTGTGATTACCGGTCCAACAGGTTCAGGGAAATCTACAATTTTAGATGCGATTACTTTGGCTTTATACAACCGTATTCCGAGAAATGGAAATACGAAAATTTCGGAGAAAACAATCGAAGACGAAGGTATCATTCTAACCAAAAACACAGAGGATTGTTACTCGGAAGTTACCTATCAAGTAGGTGAGAAGGTTTACCGTTCAACTTGGTCGATAAGTAGAGCGCGCACAAATACTTTACGCTCTCGAAAACAGGAACTTATCAATGAAGAAACAGGCGAAATTATCATTGAAGGAAAAGAAACTGTTCCTGCCAAAAATGAGGAAATCATTGGATTAAGTTACGATCAGTTTGTGCAATCGTTGATTTTGGCGCAAGGTCAATTTTCAAAGTTGTTACTCGCAGGCAAAGACGAACGCAATAAATTGTTGGAGAAAATTACAGGTTCTGAAGTTTACCGAACAATCGGAATAAAAGTTTTTGAAAAATATACTTCTAGCAAAAAAGCGGTTGATGACCAAAAGCTGAAAATGGGTGAAATTGTGCTTTTATCCGATAAGCAAGAACTTGAATTACAGCAGTTTATTTCAGAGAACGAACCCAAACGTTTACAGTTAAAATCAGAGCAAGATCTTTCTAAAAATTTACTGGAAGTCAAAACGAAAATTCAAAAATTGACAGCTGAAAGTTTGACAAATCAAGAGAATTGGGTTGAATTAGTCCGCAAACTTGAACTTCTGGAGCCAGAAAAACAAAAACTCAACAAACACATTGAATTAGCATCTTTTCAAAATGAGTACCGCACGATTCGTTTACAGGAAAAAACAAAGTCGGAGCTTCAAGCGCGTTTAGCATTTTTACAAGAACGTGAAACTACTTTAAAATCAGAACAACAATCGCTTTTAATAAGTGTAAGTAAATTATTGAATGATAATATTTTAGAAATAGATTTTGAAATAAAATTAAACACATTTAAACAACTAATTCTAACTTTTCAAGCCAAAGAATTAGAATTGAAAAATCAAATTGACGCTTTCAATCGACAGCTTACGGAGGCATTAAAAAGATTGAAAAATGAACAATTTGAAATTGAAAAATCGAACCAAAATAAAACATTTATTCTTCAAGAAATCGCAAAAATCAACACTTTTTCGGCGAGCTTAAATCTAACAGATTCCTCAGAAATTGCTGTAAATAAAAGTAAACTAAAAGATGAATTGAATTTAGTTAATGTATTGATTAAGAATAAAAATATTTTCAATTTACAGTCTGCTCAAAATCAAAAAATAACGCGAGAAATATTGGATTTGAAAGCTTCAAATGAAAATAATGAAGCACAACAAAAAGAATTGACCTTACGCTTTGAAAATTTGCAACCAAAACTCGAAAGCAAAAGAAAAGAAGTGGAGCAACTAAAAAAGGAGCAAAGTTTGGAAGAACACCGCAAACATTTGGTTGAAAATGAACCTTGTCCGCTTTGTGGGGCTTTGGATCATCCTTTTGCTGTCGCTTACGAAGAACGTTTGTTGGATGCATTGCAAGCGCAATTATTGACCTTGGAAACCGAACTGAAATCCATTGAAAAAGAGCAAACCAAACTAAAAACTGCCAACGATTTAGCACTAAAATCAATTGCCGCGAAGCAAGAAGAAATTCAAGCAAATCAGTCTAAATTTGAAAAGATTGAACAAGAAATTAGAACTACTTGTGAGCAATTGTCTTGGGATTTTAATGAAGAATTGGACGTTTGGGAACAAAATTTCGAGCAGATTTCAATTCAATTGCAAGAATTAGAAAGCCTTGAAAGGCAATTGCGCATACAATCTGTTTTGCAGGAAATCGTGGTGCAACTTGAAGAACGTGAGCAATTTCAAGTAGAATTGGAACAAATTTCAATGGAACGAAGTAAATTATATGCTGGAACAAACATCGAAACAGAAGTTTCGACTTACTTGAAAAATTGGACGGAAAACGCCATTAATTTAAAAGCTTGTTTGGAAGAATCTGAATTGAAAAACAAGGAGTTAACCATTTTAAACAAGGAATTGCAGGAGAATTTGGAAAAATTGCTTGCTGCTTTGCGTGAAAAGTCCATTCAATCTTTGGAGGAATTTGATCAACACTTACTTTCCGAAAATTCAGCAGAAGCAATTCGTACAAAAGTGAGTCAGTTGGACATTCAAAAAGCCAAATTGGAGCAAGAAAAAGTGCGTATTCAATCGGAATTAGTTGAAAATCAATCGAAAGACGATTTGACACAAACACAGCAGCAATTGGAGCTTTTGGTGAAAGAATTGGAAAATAACATCCAAGCAATTTCAGAATCCATTGGTGCCAATCGCAAGCAACTTGAGACCAATAACGAAGCAAAAACGCGTTTGGCAAGTAGTTTAGCGACTTTGGAATTGCTGAACAAAGACCTCGATTTGTGGACGACGATGAACAAATTAATCGGCGACAGCACTGGAAAACGCTTTTCAGACTTCGTGCAAGATTTGACTTTGACGCAACTAATTGCTTTTGGAAACGAGCGTTTGAAAAGTTTTTCAGATCGCTATTTATTGGCGGTTCCACAGCGCAACGAATCGACCTCATTGCAAGTAATCGACACGCACATGGGCAATACGCGCCGTTCAGTGAGTTCGCTTTCGGGAGGTGAAACGTTCAAATTGAGTTTGGCACTTGCTTTCGGCTTGTCGGATTTGGCAGCGAAAAATGTCAACATCGAGTCCTTGTTCATCGACGAAGGATTCGGAACCCTCGACCCAGAATCATTGGATCAGGCAATCACGATTTTGGAAGAAATGCAGCACAAAAACAACAAATCCATCGGAATCATTTCGCACGTTGGTGAGTTAAAAGACCGTATCGGTGCAAAAATCAAATTGGTCAACACAGGCGGCGGTTACAGTAGGATAGAGGTGGAGTGATTTGTTTTCAATTGGAAGAAAAGATGTGGAGGATTTTGGAGTTTTTTCTGTAAAAATGAATCAAATCTTTAGCAATTTTTAAATCGTGCTCCATCAAACTTTCAAAAAATCCTTTTGGCAATTAGTTCAAATAAATTCCTATTTTTGGAGATAGACGAATTATTGTTCCCTTTACTTTTACATTCAAAACCTAATGCCTCTATTTCAAAAATCGGTACTTAAAAAATACATTCTAGACCAAGAAACAACGGTTGGTTGATGTGCTTTTCGAAGAAAACAAAAAGAAAGCGCTATAAATCAAATCACAAATTGACCAAACCGATAAAGAAATTGACCAAATGGTTTATGAATTGTATCGCTTGACGGAGGAGGAGATTAAGATTATCTGCGATGCAACTTTGTAGTGTGGAGAATGTCTGAACGTTGATTTTTGTGATTCAATGATTTCTGAGATCAGGGTGTGTTAGAGAATCATGTCTATTACAGCAATCTAATAAATCTTAGTCAAGACAGTTTTTAAATTAATTACTGCGCTTTTCATCAAAAAAAAAATGAAATTAAGAAAGTTTAAAGCTTATTTTTCACTAACTTAACGTTCATGATTAATGAACAATACAAATATTCTGATTTAACTTCAAAAGTGATTGGTTGCGCTATGAGAGTTCATTCTGCTTTAGGAAATGGTTTCCAAGAAGTCATTTATCAACGTGCTTTAGCGATTGAATTTCAATTAATTGAAATCCCTTTTTCACGTGAATTTGAAATGCCAATTTACTATCATAATCGGCAAATTGGAACAAGACGAGTTGATTTTTTAGTTGCTGATGTGTTATCAGTTGAGTTAAAAGCTGTCACAAATTTGGAGGATGTACATTTTGCACAAGCGATTAACTATTTAGAAGCTTATAACCTCGAACTGGGTTTACTAATTAATTTCGGCGAACGCAGTTTGAATTTTAAACGATTACAGAATAAAAAATATAAAAATCAATAACAATCAGAAAATCAAATGAATCACGGTTCAGACAATTGATGAATGGGATTTTCAAAAACAAATAATTTATAAATGAATAGAATCGTAATCATCGGCAACGGATTTGACTTAGCGCAAGGTTTGAAAACTAGCTATGAGGATTTTTTGGTTGATTTGATTAAAACTCAAGTTTTCAATTTATTAAAAAATAAAAAGGAATATGATACGACACTATTTAAAGTAGAATGTCTAAATTCTCACCCTTCTGTAATTGATGAACCTTTAAAAGATGTAAGGACCTTCGAACAACTTTGCAAAAATGTTGCTGGGGTAGATAAGAAAATGGTTTACACAGATAATTCAAAAAGCTACAAATTTACTTTTAGCACGAATTCTAGTTTTTTTAGAAGTTTAATTGGAAATAAAACTTGGACTGATATTGAAAAGGCTTATTATAATCAGTTATTAGCTTTATTCGGAAATATAATAGGTTCTAATTTTAGAGAGGATTTAGTTAAACTCAATTCTGATTTTGCATTTTTGAAAACGAAACTTATTGAATACCTAAAAAAAACAACTGAACACTATAATGAAAGAAACTATTTTGATAGCCCTTTTAGAACTGATTTAGAAAATTGCATTGATCCAGAAAAAACTCAAACTTCACTAAGTCAATATGTTAACAAGATTGACCTATGTTTGTTTCTAAACTTCAATTATACAAATACCTTAAAACCATTCATTGAGAGAAATTTAACGAATTGTCGAGAAATTCAAATACACGGTAATATGAACAATCCAGATTCCATCATTTTTGGTTATGGCGATGATACTTCCAATTCCAAATACAAAGAACTAGAAGATGCTGACATTCGAGAATTATTAGAAAACTTCAAATCGATTCATTATCCTAAAACCAAACACTATAATTATTTAATGGATATTGTTGAGTCAAACCCATTTGATGTTATTGTTTTAGGTCATTCAATGGGCTTATCAGATAGAGTTTTGTTAGAAAGTATTTTTGAACACGAAAATTGTAAAGCAATTCGTTTGTTTCACAGAGGGAATAAACGTTCTTTCGAAGATAAAGTGATAGCTATTTCTCGTCATTTTAAAGACAAACAAAAAATGCGTAGAAAAATTGTAGATTTTGATCCAAATGATGTTTTAGGAGGGTTTAAAGAATAATTCTAAAAATCAAGCTTTAGAGAATTGAATTTTTATTTTGGGTAAGCACTCCCAACCCTTAGATAATTTTCTTTTTAAATAACAAGTAATCAGAGAAGTTCAATTGCATTTCTACAATCAACTCTCAGATACCAAGAATTTATACTATTATCATCCGTTGGAGCGGGGAGGAGATTGGAAATTGTCAGTACTTTGATTTTTGTGATTTAGTGATTTCTGAGATCAGAATTTGTTAGGAAGTAAGGAAAATCAAACAAAGTATTAATTTTCTACTAATTAAAACTATCGAATCAATTTGTGGGGAAGATGTAGGGAAATAAAAAAGCCAACTTATTGATTTACAACTTGTTGGCTTTTGTTTTCGTGGTCCCACTTGGAATCGAACCAAGCACCTACTGATTATGAGTCAGTTGCTCTAACCGAATGAGCTATAGGACCATTCCGAATTAAATCGGAGTGCAAAAATAATATATTCTTTGATTTTTCAAACGAATTTCTTAATAAAAGTGTAAAAAAGCGAATAATATATTTCACCACAATTGCTAAATTTACAAGATGATGCGTTGGATTTTGTTGCTTTTGATGGTTTTGCCTTTTTGTATTTTTAGTCAGTTGAAAGACAGACAAAATAATAGTTATGTCACGCAAAGAATTGGAAATCAAGAATGGATGTGTGAGAATTTGCGGTCAACTGTTTTCAACGACGGTTCCTCGATTCCTTTTGTTTCAGGAAATAAAGGGTGGATGGAAACCACAAATCCTGCGTATTGTTTTTATGAGAATAAAGTAGAAAATCGACATACTTTCGGTTTACTCTATAATTTCTTTTCAATTGAAACACAAAAAATCTGCCCTTTAGGTTGGCACGTTCCAACTGAAGCGGATTGGCAAGAATTAATTTGCTTCGTAGGCGATGAACATACTGCGGGAGCAAGACTGAAAAGTGAATTGCTTTGGATAGAAAACGGAAACGGGAGCAATGAATTTCAATTTTCAGTTTTACCAAGTGGCGGAAGAAAATACACAGGCGCTTTTGACGACATCAATAATTTTGGCTCCTTTTGGTCTTCCACAGAGGAATACACAACTGACAGTAAAAAAGAATATGCGATCAGCTTCCAATTTATTTATTGGAATTCAACTGTTATCTCTTGGATCAATAAAAAAAATGAAGGTTACCCAATTCGTTGTGTGAAAGATTAAGTTTTACACATTAATCAAATCGTAACTTGTTGTTAATCAATTCTTAATTGTTTTATTTCTCTTCTTTGCGATGCATTGCGTCTAACAAATCCAAAACCATATCTTCCAAAGTTCCCGAGCCCGAAAGTTCGCCCATTAAACCATAGAGTGGGGCAGTTTTCGTACTTGCTTTTGGATCATTTATTTTATCAATTGAACTTTTAAACATTGCTTTTAACCAAGATTCAGGTAAAATCGCAGCAGCTTTAGAAACTACTTTTTGCTGAATCGATGCGCCAATATTTGACATTGAAAATGCGCTTAATTTTGCCACAGATTCGTTCAAATCCTTAATGAATTCATCTACGAAAGCAACATTTCCGTGAGAAACTGTTAAATGTAAACTCGGTGGTTCCATTTGTCGATCTAAATGCCAACCGCGATCCGTCAATTCATCACCTAATTGGTAAATATCTATTTTCCCTGTCGAGCGAAAAGAAAAAATTGGACCAAAGGGTTGACCATTTACTGCTAAACCGTCAATTGTGTTAATTGCAACTTGGATTTTCTTTGCTGCATCTTGCGTTTCCCTTGCCATTTTTTGATAACCCGGTAGTCCCAAATGTTTCATAATCGACCAAGCAACAGCAATCACTCCTCCTGAACGCGAACCAGAAAATGAAGGCGACGCATACAATCCTCCAGGCCATTCGGTGTAAACGTAATATTGTTTTTTTCTGAATTCTCTATCGCGGTAAATGATTGCAGATGAACCTTTTGCGCCATAGCCATATTTATGAATATCCAATGAAATCGAACGTGCTCCTGCTAAACGAAAATCAAAAACAGGAACATTTTCTCCAATTTGTTCCAAAAAAGGTAAGATGTAACCACCAACACAAGCATCCACGTGCATCCAAACATTTTTCTCTATCGCCAAATCACTAATTTCTTTTAATGGATCGATGTAACCGTGCGGATAAGCAGGGGAGGAGCCCACAATCATAATTGTATTTTCATCAATTTTTGAACGGAAATCAGCCATATCAGGAACTAAATCATAACCAGAACAAGTAACCAAACGCACTTCAATTTCAAAATAATAAGCTGCTTTCAAAAATGCGGGATGCGCTGTTGCAGGAATGACAATATTTGGTTTTTTAAGCTCTTTGTTGGTGTCTTTAGCGTATTTTTTAGCAGCTTTCATTGCACACATTATGCTTTCAGTTCCGCCAGAAGTCATACTTCCCGCCGCATTTTCAGGTGCGTGTAAAAGCGAGCAAGTCATAGAAATCACTTCGCTTTCCATACGTTTCAAACTTTGAAATACCGAAGGATTCAGTGCATTTTCAAAGAAAAAAGTTTCATAAGCTTGAAACAATAATTGGGCAACTTCTTCGCCCGGATAAAAGACCAAACTAAATGTTCGTCCGCGTTTCCAATCGGCATCTTTATCTGAAAATTGAGCTAATTGCTTTTTAATTTCTTCTTGAGAAGTGCCTTGTGAAGGAAAAGGAATGTGCATTTTTATTTATTTTTTAAGTTAAATTTTAATGATAAAAGACTTTTGCGTCTGTCTATGTTTTTAAAATTACTGATTATTTGGATTCAAAGGAGATTTTGAGTTGGAGATTTTATTCAAATAAAGCAATCCAATTAAACCGATTACAAAGAAAATCGTCAATCCCAAAACACTATTGCGCATAGTTCCAGAAAGTTGAAGTAGGAAACCATAAGAAGCTGTTCCTAAAACAATCGCCACTTTTTCGGTCAATTCATAAAAGCTAAAGAAAGAAGAATTATTTTCCGTTTCAGGAATTAATTTTGAAAAAGTTGAGCGCGAAAGACTCTGGATTCCACCCATAATGATTCCAACAACTGCTGCCATTAAGTAAAATTGTAAATGCGTTGTGACAAAAAAGGCACTGATACACACTAAAACACAAATGATTACGGCACTCACAAGCACTTTCACATTTCCGAATTTTGCAGACATCCTTGAAAAGAGATTTGCACCAGGAATTGCGATTAATTGAAGCAGTAACATTGAAATGATTAAGCCTTCCAAAGGCAATTTTAATTCGATTTCTCCAAATAAACTAGCGAAGTACATAATCGTTTGAAAACCCATTGCGTAAAAGAAAAATGAAAGTAAAAACCAAGGCATGAACTGTAAATTTTGAACGATTTTGAAAACGCCAGCGACTTCTTTGTAGCCTTTTGTCAATAACCGCAAATTCATTGAAAATTCTTTTTTATCTTTTGGTAAATAGTTGAATGAATATTGAGCAAAACCAGCCCACCAAATTCCAACCGAAAGAAAAGCAATTTGTGAGGGAAGTTTCCCGTCGCTAATCCCAAAAGTTTTTGGAGAAAGAACCACTATTAAATTCAAAATCAATAAAATAACACTTCCGATGTAACCAAAAGAATAACCTCTTGCGCTGACTTTATCCATTTGATCAGCCGTGACAATTTCAGGTAAAAAAGCGTTATAAAAAACCAAACTTCCTGCGTAACCAATTGTTGCTAATCCAAAACAAATAACTCCAAAAACTAAATTTTCACCATTGAAGAAAAACAAAGCGGAACAAGCTATTGAACCGAGGTAAGTAAAGAATTTCATAAACATTTTCTTCTTCGAAGAATAATCGGCAATTCCTGACAAAAGCGGATTTATAAAAGCAATAATTAAAAAAGATGTAGATAAAGTGTAAGAGTATAAAACGGTGTTTTTCAGTTCAAAACCAAGAAAATTAACGATGTCATTCTTTGAGGCTGATGTGGTTACTTCTGTGAAAAAAATGGGGAAAATAACAGTCGTTATAGTTAAAGTAAAAACAGAATTTGCCCAATCATACATACACCAAGCCTTGATTTCTTTGGGATTGTTTTTTTCTGAAGTCATAGAAAGTTTTGAAAATGAAGCCTAAATATAATTAGAAATCCAAAGCATTGCACCAAAATATCTCAAGCTATTTTGTTTACTAGTTTCTTACTATTGTTAAATCAAAAAAAGATTGTATCTTCAAGCTCAAGAAAAAAATAGTTTCAAGCCCAATAAATTCAAATAGATGCAGTTGATTTCAGTTATGAATACTAAAAAATGGATGACAATTTTCATTTTTTGCTTCAGTTTTGCCATTCAATCCTTTGCCCAATTTCCAAATCCTGTTACACTTGCAACGGGTCAAGGTCCAGTTGGCGCTTTGGATCCGCTTTGGACTGTTTCTCCTTGGTACTCCTCAAATCCACCAAATCCGATGGGTTTGACTTACACTCCAGCTTTAATTAATAATAACTGTGCACCAGGAGCTTGGGTAAATCCTGCTTCTTTGCCACCACCAACAAACAACGGAAAATGGATAACAGGAAACGATGCTTCTTGCGCAGAAAACACGAGTTCAGGTTATCGTTATTTTCGATTAACCTTGAATTTACCTTCAACTTGTAATGGAAATAGTATCGCTGGAATGGGAAATTACACCTTGAATTTAACTGGTTATGTGGACAATACAATTTCTGATGTTTTCGTTAATGGAACATCAACCGGCATAAGTGGTGGAAATTTTTCTGCTGGAGGTCAATTGAATATTAATTTAACAGGTCCTTGGGTTGCAGGTGCAAATTACGTGGATATTATGGTTTACAATTTCCCAAGTGATGGCGCAAATCCGTATGGTTTATTGCTTGTAGCAGATGGTGGGGCAAGTGCATCACTCGATTCTGACGGCGATGGAGTAACGGATTTAAACGACGCTTGTGTGTGTGAAGTTGGAACTTTAACAAGCGGTTGTTCAGCATCTTTAGCTGGAAACTTAACAATTTGTCAAGGGGCAAGTACAACTTTAACAGTTACAACAAATGGTACAATTGTTTGGAATACAGGTGAAACAACGCCTTCGATTAACGTTTCTCCAACTCAAAACACAACGTACACAGTCACTGCAACAAACGGAAATGGTTCATCGAATGTTTTAACTGCAAACGTGGTTGTGAATCCAGTTTATACTCCTGTTGTAAATCAATTAATCTGTCAAGGTGAAACTTATTCATTTTTTGGAACGGATTATTCACAATCAGGAACTTATGTTTACAATGGACAAACACTAGCAGGTTGCGATTCAATTGTCACATTAAATTTAGTGGTTGCCCCAATTTACAGCCAAACGATTCCTGTTGATTTGTGTAGCGGAGGAATTTACCAATACAGCGACACTGCCTTAACAACAGCTGGAAATTATGTTTTCGAATTTCAAAGTATTTCAGGTTGCGACAGTATTGTAACTATAGCTTTAAATGTTTTGCCTGCGTATGAAGTAAATCAGGTGATTAGTGCTTGTGATACTTATTATTGGAATATCACCAATCAAAGCTATTCACAAAGTGGAATCTATGAGTTTTTGTACACAACGGCAGGCGGTTGCGACAGTTTATTCATTTTGAATTTATCCATTTATCCGACTCCAAGTGCGCCCGTATTGACTGGTAATTTCCCAAAATGTCCGGGTGATGCGTTTGTTTTTTCAGCAGAAAATTCAACTTTTGGCATCCTTTGGACAGGACCAAGTAATTATACATCCAATCAATTTTCGAATTCAATTCCGTTATATACACCTCAAACAGGCGTTTATTCTGCCGTTCTTTCGGCAAATGGATGTACATCGCCTTCAAGTTCTATTATTGCTGAAATTGAATTCAACAATCCACTTGATTTTACGGCATTTCCAAATGTGTTGACACCAAATGATGACGGGATTAATGACGTTCTCAATTTTCCAGAATACGCAAAAAGCTGTGCGAAATTTGAGTTAAGTATTTACAACCGTTGGGGACTTGTAGTTTACTCAGGAAATGAATCATCGCCGCCTTTTGACGGAACTACAAACGGTACGAAATTAACAGCAGGAGTTTATTTCTACAAATTGAATTTTGAAGACAAAGAAAAATCTGGATTTATCCATTTATTTGATTGATTCAACCAATTTTAATTGAGGTCATACTTAAACTTCCTGCAACTAATTTATCATTGAAAAGTGACAATTTTTCATTTTTTTGTTGCAAGCCAAGTATATAAAGTAGAGGAATGTAATGATCAGGTGTTGGAATTGCCAATTGAAAAGCCTTCGATTGTTTTTCGTATTGAATCAATGGTGTGTAATTTCCATCAAGTAAGAAATTGTTTACTTTTTCGCGTACTTCAATGGCCCAATCATAACCATAATTGTCTTTATTCATATTAGCAAAATCAACCATTCTCAGGTTGTGAATGATGTTTCCACTGCCAATTATCAAAATACCTTTTTCGCGCAAGGACTGAAGTTTTTGAGCCAATTCAAAATGATAACTCATCGGTTGACCGTAATTTATACTCATTTGAATCACAGGAATATCCGCATTCGGGTAAAGGTGTTTAATGACGCTCCAAGCACCGTGATCTAAACCCCAACTATCATCCAATTCAACTGCGATTGGACTTAAAACTTGTTGTGTTTCTTTTGCCAACTCAGGACTTCCAGGCGCAGGATATTGTACGTCAAAAAGCGCTTTAGGGAAACCTCCGAAATCGTGAATTGTTGGCGGTAAATCCATTGCTGTAACCTTCGTTCCTTTTGTTAACCAATGTGCTGAAATACATAGAATTGCGTTTGGTTTTGGAATTGACTTTCCAACGTTTCTAAATCCTTCAACAAATTGATTTTCTTCAATAGCATTCATCGGACTTCCGTGTCCTAAGAAGAGAATTGGCATTTTCTCTGTTTTACTAAAACCCTGAGAAACGGAATAAAGATGATCTAATTTTGTCATACCAAAAAGTAAAGGTGCAGTTGCAATTAATTTCAAGAAGGATTTACGTTCCATATTTTTTGAAGTTTAATTCAATGCGTAAATCTAAATCGATTATTTTACTTTGAACTTAACGAAAGTTAAGAAAATTGAAATTATAAATAAAAAAGCGATTCAATTTTAAAGTAGATTGAATCGCTCATTTTTATAAAAGAAATGAATTTACCTAAATGTATCAGTAGATTGCTATCGATTATAGTAATGACTCTGTAGTTAGGGTAAATAACGAAAATGCTTAGCATTTTCGCAAAATATTCTAAAACAAGTCATTCCGAGTAAAACGAGGAATCTTATTATGTCATTTCATCGTTCCGAGTAAAACGAAAATTCTTATATTTCAGTCTTACAATTAATTGACATTCCTATCTAATTACTTGATTTTTAGAAATAAAATCTAAATTCGGTGATTATCCTCTTTCCAGTTTTTAATCGCCAATTTGATGTCTTTATTCGAAAGTTTTTCATTGATAGCTCTGTCCATAAGTGCTAAAAGTTCCTCATTGGAAGCAAAACGCAAGGCAATAATTTGTCCTAATTTGAGCTGGTTTTCCTTTTCAGCAAACGATTTTCCTGTTAATTCAAAATAACGTTGACGCATCTCAAGACGGATAAGTCGATCTTGGTTTTTTAGCGCGTAAATTCTAGTTATCATCGAAAGTAAAAAGATCGTGAAACTTGTCAAGACCCAAATTATTCTTTCTTGTAAAGAAGCGTTTGCGTCAAATAAATGAATGAAACTCCACACCAATAAGGCAAGATTTGCAGGAATTAGCACGAAATGGTGAGCTGGATAAAGTCGAAGGTGGTTCTTGTAGTTTTGCATTTTTAGTTTAAATAATTGGTTAAAACTGCTAACATTTCATTTTGAACTGATTGTCCTTTGTCGTGGTTGTAAGCAATTTGAATTTTCTCCACAATTTCACTGATTTCAGTAACGTTTGCTGCTTTTAATTCATTCATCACAGTTTGAATTGTTGCAGGTCGAGGTCCCCAAGTGTAAAGTTCATTTAAGGTCTCTTTTTCTAATGCGATTAATTTAGGAATCGAACGCCCACCGTTAGTGAGGTATAAATCCATTACTTCAAGATTTTCGTCGCGAAGAATGATTTTCAATTCAATATGTTCTGACAAATCAGCCATTTTTTGAAGTAAAGGAACATTTTGAGCTGCATCGCCACACCACGCTTCAGAAATCACCAACCAAGTTTGAGGCGTTTTAATTTGAGCGATTACTGCTTTTAAATCCGCATTGATTTCAACTGTTTTATCCAATCTTTTCATACGGTGAAGGTTCAAATTTGTGTAGTGTACATAATCTGCACTGTGGTTTGGACCCGTTGTTTTTCCTTGACTTAAAAGTTCTTCTGTTAATTGTAAATAGGCAGAGTAAGTAATTCCTTTTTCAAGCGCTGCTACTAATAATTCTGTTTTTTCCATTGTTTATTTTCTTGTTTCTATTAACGATTGATACTTGTTTTTGTTTGTGAGAGCTACAAGTTAAGCTTACCTCGCTTCGAGTTCGTTCACATCACAAAAACGGAGTGCAAAAGTAGGTTTAAGATTAAATTTTAAATCACAAAAAAACTAAATTCTAGTTATCCATTGGATTGACAGGAAATTTTGAAATCATTCGAAAGCGATCACCTTGCAATTCTAAACAATTCGACCACAGTTTATCATTTTCCGTGTTAAAAATCATTTCTAACGAAATATTACTCACAGGAATCCAGGATTTTTCTTTGAGCTCTTCGTTTAATTGTCCCATTGACCAGCCTGAATAACCAATGAAAAAACGAACTTGATTTCTCAATTCAGGTTGAAGTGCCAATTTTTTAGAGAGTTCATCGAAGTCTCCACCATAGTAAATACCAGGAGCGATGATTGTTGCACCATTTATTTCTTTTCCCAATCGGTGAATGAAAAACAAATTTTCTTTTGACATCGGACCGCCAATGCTTATTCTTGCTGCGATATCAGGAAATTTTTCATCTAGCTTGTGTAAGTCCAATTCAATGTAATTATTCAAAACAAACCCAAAACTGCCTTCTTCATTGTGTTCACAAAGTAAAATTACGGAGCGCGCAAAATAATGGTCGTCCAAAAATGGGTCGGAAATCAACAAGCAGCCTTTTCGTGCTACCTCGTTGTTTTGAAAAGATAAATTCAATTTTTTCATACTGGAATTACAAAGTAAATACTAATTTGTTTTCAAACGATTTTTTGTCAAAGGTGGAGGTGATTTTATTAAATCAGAACAAAGAAATTAGATGAATTTTAAACAGGCTCTCAATCCAAAGCAATTTTTAACTTTGTAGGAATGAATTATGCAGCAATAGATGTTGGTACAAATGCAGCGCGTTTATTGATTGGTGAAGTTGTTCACCAAGATGGTAAATCGTTTGTGAAAAAGGTTTCCTACACCCGAATTCCTTTGCGATTGGGTGAAGAGGTTTTTGAAGATGGGAAAATTTCCAAGAAAAAGGTTCAAGATTTTATCAATACTATCAAAGCTTTTGGCTTGATAGCTTCACTTTTTGATGTGAAACGATTGCGTGCGGTTGCAACTTCCGCAATGCGAGAATCTAAAAATGGTCAAAAAATCGTCGATAAAATCAAAGAAGAAACAGGTATAACTTTGGAAGTCATTCCAGGCGATATTGAAGCAGAATTGATTTTTGGAACTTTTTTCTTACTTGAAATTGAAAAAGAAATGCCATTCATCGTAATTGATGTTGGAGGCGGAAGTACTGAAGTAAGCGTCTTTGAGAAAGGGGAACGAATTGCCTCTAAATCTTTTGAAATTGGTACGATTCGTTTATTAAAAGAAAAAGTAGATAAAAATATCTGGTCAGATATTCACGAATGGATGTTGCAACACGTTGATTTATCGGATCAACATCAATTGTTTGGCACAGGAGGAAATATCAATAAAGCACACAAAATCATTGGTGTGAAAGACAATAAACCAGTTCGCTTGAGCCAATTGGAAAATTTGAAACGCGATTTGTCTGCATTGAGTTTGGATCAAAGAATGTCTGAATATCAATTAAAACCAGATAGGGCAGACGTAATTGTTCCTGCTTTGGAGATTTTCACCTACATAATGAAAGAGATGGGTGCAACTGAAATTATCGTTCCTAAAATTGGTTTGTCCGATGGAATGATTTACGCAATGTATAAAGAAGATTTAAAAAAATAAAATGTCACAAAAACCAGCAATACCAAAAGGTACGAGGGATTTTTTACCTCAAGATGTTGCCAAAAGAACTTATATTTTCGAAACCATAAAAAACGTATTTCAATTGTACGGATTTGCTCCAATTGAAACACCAAGTTTTGAATTGTCGTCCACTTTGATGGGGAAATATGGTGAAGAAGGCGATCGATTAATCTTTAGAATTTTAAATTCTGGCGATAAAATGAAAAAAGCAGACATTGAAGCTTTGCAAAATGAAAACTTACCACGATTTGCTAATTCATTGGCTGAAAAAGCTTTACGTTATGACTTAACGGTTCCATTTGCACGTTTTGTGGTTCAACACCAAAATGAAATTGCTTTTCCGTTCAAACGCTATCAAATTCAACCTGTTTGGCGCGCAGATCGTCCACAACACGGGCGCTACCAAGAGTTTTACCAATGTGATGCCGATGTGGTTGGAAGTGATTCTCTTTTATATGAAGTGGAATTGATACAGATTTTTGATGCAGTTTTAACGGATTTGAATCTTCCGGGATTTACAATTCAAATGAACAATCGCAAAATACTTTCTGGAATAGCAGAAGTGAGTGGTGAATCAGAAAAATTGATTGATATTACTGTTGCAATTGACAAATTGGATAAAATAGGTGAGGAGGGTGTTGTGAAGGAATTGGCTGAAAAAGGTGTTTCTTCAACAGCAATTGAGCGCATTCAACCTTTGTTTAGTTTGTCGGGTTCAAACGACGAAAAAATTGTACTTCTCACTGAATTTCTAAAAAATTCTGAAATTGGTTTAAAAGGAATTGAAGAATTAAAAATTGTCTTGAATCACATCAACCGAATTGGTTTGAGAAGAGGTGAATTAATTGTTGACGTTACGCTTGCTCGTGGTTTAAATTATTACACAGGTGCAATTTTTGAAGTAAAAGCAAAAGATGTCAAAATGGGAAGTATTTGTGGTGGTGGACGTTACGATGATTTGACAGGACTTTTTGGTTTGAAAGGTGTTTCAGGTGTCGGAATTTCTTTTGGTGCCGATCGCATTTACGACGTACTTAATGAATTGAATTTGTTTCCAGTTGAAGTAACGAAAGGTTTGCCTGTTTTATTTGTGAATTTTGGCACAAATGAAGTTGAAAAATGCTTGGATTTGGCAAATGAATTACGTGCAAATAATGTTTCCTGTGAAGTTTACCCAAGTGCAGCGAAATTGCAAAAACAAATGAAATATGCCAACGATAGAAATGTTCAGTTTGTGATTTTGATTGGCGAAAACGAAATGAATAATAGTTCGTTTGTTTTGAAAAATATGGAAACAGGTGAACAAAGCACATTGAAGTTTGAGGAATTGTCTTCAATCTATTCACTTTTAAAATAAAATCAATGAAAAAGTTAATTGGAATTTGTTTTTCTGCTTTACTTTTAGTTGCTTGTGGAAGCAAAAAAGGCGATTGGACAGAAGAGGAAAAACAAAAAGCCGAAAATTATATTGATAAGAAATTGACGGGTGCGGGAGATTTTGGTAAAGAAAAAGAACCATTAATTACTTGTTTTGTCGAAAAAATGGAGCAACGCTACGACAACTTCGATGCAAGTACAGACGCTGGTAGAACTTTAGTTTTTATCGATTGTATGAAACCCGTGGTGAAGAAATACGCAGAAAAAACAAGTAGAAATTTAAGATAAAAAAGGGCAAAAAAAAAGCTCAGCAAAACTGAGCTTTTTTGTAGCGAGACCGAGAGTTGAACTCGGGACCTTTGGGTTATGAATCCAACGCTCTAACCAACTGAGCTATCTCGCCATATTTCAATTTGAAGAACTATCTCGTCGTAATTGAGGGTGCAAAGTTAATGATATTTTTAAATTTCAAAAGGAAATAATTCAAGATTTCAAAAAAAAACAACAACTGATTCAAAACTTGCTGTTTATCAAGACTAAAAAATGCAATCAATTTACCATTGTAAGCATAAACAGACTTAATAAATCCAAAATCCCGTGTAAAAGGA
The DNA here is from genome assembly GCA_018883325.1 of Flavobacteriales bacterium. GTDB lineage: Bacteria > Bacteroidota > Bacteroidia > Flavobacteriales_D > Crocinitomicaceae > UBA952. Next base: position 102,507 of record VEQH01000004.1, read on the forward strand.
GCAGGTACGAAAGTGAATTTTTAGGTTTTTGATAAATAACATAAGCGGAAAACAGCGGAATACTGATATAGGAAAACCAGTAAGTTTCATCCGTAAATCCTGCGAAATGAATCAAGGTAATTAAAATTGGAGCGATGAACTTATATTTTAATTTTTCAACGAAACTCCAAGAAAAAACGGCAATAATAAGTAACAATAAATGAATAAATCGCAAGCTATCGAGCACCATTGTTTCAGTGAAAACAGCTAAATCTTTGTCGTCAAGAATTACGCTCCAAAGAATTTGATTCGTTGATAATTTGAATAAAATTGCAATGAAATAAAAGTAGAAAAACCATTTTCTAAAAGTCAAAATATCGCGCCAATTCCATAAAGCAAATTGCAATGCGATAATTACCAAGATAAAATCAAACAGCGGAAAAGGTAAAATGAATGAACCTTGATCCTTGAAAATTGAAAATCCGTAAGCTAATAGAGTAAGAACGACAAGAAAGATTGTTCTTTTTTCGCGATTCATTTATTTACCAAGTGCCTCGTAGATATAATCAAACGTAGATAAAATTTCAGCTTTTCCATCAATTACAGCGACGTCGTGTTCAAAATGTGCGCTCGGTAATCCGTCAGCAGTTGCAATTGTCCATTTGTCGTCCAAGGTAATTACTTTTTCAGTTCCCAAGTTAATCATTGGTTCAATTGCAATCGTCAATCCATTCTGAATTCTTTTTCCGCGACCTCTTCTTCCAAAATTTGGAACTTGTGGCTCTTCGTGTAAATTTTTACCTAGGCCATGTCCCACCAAATCTCTAACAACTCCGTAACCGTGTTTTTCTGCATGTTGTTGAATCGCCCAACCAATATCTTCAATTCGATTCGCAGTATTGCATTGCTCAATTCCGATGTACAAACATTCTTTTGTGACTTCACACAATTTTTTCACCTCTGGACGAACTTCGCCAATTTCAAAAGTGTAAGCGTGATCCCCGTAATATCCTTTGTAAAAGGAGCCACAGTCAACCGAAACGATATCACCTTCCTTAAAAGGTCTATCTGTCGGTAATCCATGGACAACTTGTTCATTTACAGAGATTAATAATGTGCTTGGGCATCCGTAAAGTCCTAAAAAACCTGGAACTGCATTTTGGGAACGAATATAAGCTTCTGCCATTGTATCCAATTCTTTTGGGGTTGTTCCCGGGTGCATTTTTTTAGCAATTAAGCCTAAAGTACGACTAACAATTTGAGCTGCCTCGCGCATGATGGCAATCTCTTCTGAAGTTTTATAACGAATCATGAATTTTCCCAAAAGTGACATAGAGCGCAAAAGTAGTCATTCCAAATGAATTTTGAAGAGGACAAAATCGCGATAAAATCAAATATTACGTAGGGTCTGCTGAAAAAGTCAGAAATGAGCCAGATTCTAGACGCAGTCAATGAAGATGTATATTAATACTTCGATTTGACTGCAACGAAGAAGATGGTTTATTTCTGGCTAACAAAATAACATCATCTTTGATGCAAGGAAATTTCTAAAAACAACTAAAAAACCTTGCATCTAAGAGAATATGTATCACCTAAACACAAGGTAAAATAAAGGTTTTGTGTTTTTCAGCAGACCCTACGTAATACTTACTTCACAAATACCACTTCTTCGTAAGGAACTCGGAATTGAGGTCCCCAAATACCAGCTTCTGTTCCTTTACCAACTGAAATAATCATGTTAATTTCTGCTCCACGAGGAAGATTTAATGCTTTTTTAACGCGCAATTTATCGAAACCTTCCATTGGGCAAGACTCAAAACCTTCGGCAGCTATTGACAACATAAAAGTTTGAGCAGCTAAAGCACACGATTTATGGACACTCACTCGTTGATCGGCTTTTCCACCCATTCGCATGAAAGGTTTTCGCAATCCCATAAAAAAGCAGACACTTCTTCTAACTAAAGTCAATATTCCAAAAGGATCATTGCCATAAACGAGACGCATGAGTTTCCCGTAATAATCTAAGCCACCTTTTTCAAGTTTATTTGGCTCACCATTTATTTGACTTTTGATTTTGTCGTAATTCCATTTTGCACGTTCTTTCCATTTGTCTTGTCGCGTCACAAAAACAACCATTTGTTGCGCTGTTTTCGCAGCGGATTGACTCAAACACAACGGAATAAACTTCTTTAATTCATCCTCAGAATGAATCCAGTAAAATTCCCATAATTGCATATTGCTACTGTTGGGAGACATAATTGCACGTTCCAAACTTCGTTGAATTACTTCTTTTGGAACAGGAACATTCGCATCAAAATGACGGTTACTTCTTCGTCTATCTATAATTGCTTGAAATTCGTTGGAGAGCATTTTTTTATTTTTTTTTGCAATAATAGAGAATAACTGCGTCAAATACCACTTTTGATATTCTAAGAAATTGTAAAAATAATGAGGAAAGGGTTGAAACAAGTTTTTCAAAGGCTAGAATAATACAAACCTTTGTGAACTAAAAAAAATATTTCTACTCAAATAGATAAGCAATATCTTCTTCCGTCAGATTTTTTACGAAATTGTCATCAGTTGAAATTACCTCGTTTGAAATAAATTGTTTTCGGTTTTGAAGTGTGATTATTTTCTCTTCAATCGAATCCTTACAAATCATATTGTAGGCAAAAACGTGTTGATTTTGTCCTATTCGATGTGTGCGGTCAATAGCTTGTTGCTGTACAGCTTTATTCCACCAAGGTTCAATAAGAAATACATAATTAGCTTTTGTTAAATTTATTCCAGAATTTCCAGCCATCAAACTAACCAAGAAAACTTGTATCGTTGATTCCTCTTGCTGAAATTCACTAACTAATTGCATTCGTTTTTCAGAGGATGTACTTCCATCAAATCTCACGTATGAAATCTTGTTTTTCTCAAATTCATTAGCTATTAATTCCATTGTTCCGTTGAATTGAGAAAATACAATAACTTTTTCATTCTTTAAATTGGTATTTAATTGTTCGATGAGTTGATTTATTTTTATCGACGAACAAGACTGATATTCGACTTCATCTTTGATTAGTCGTGGTGAACTACAAACCTGTCGTAATTTTGTGATGCCTTGTAAAACACCCAGCTTGGCTTTGTTTACACCTTGATTTTTGATTTCTAGAAATACATTTTCCTTGATTTGTTTTTTCAAACTTTCATAAGTAAAACGTTGATCATCTTGCATTTCACACCAAAAAATAGATTCTGTCTTCGGAGGCAAATCTGGGGCAACAATTTCTTTAGTGCGCCGCATAATAAAAGGACTAGTCAATTTCTTTAGCATTTCCATTTGTACAGCAGCAAGTTCATGTTGAATGGGTTTTTCAAACTCATTTTTAAATTTTGAAAAAGAATAAAAAAGCTGTGGTAAAATAAAACTCAATTGAGGAAATAAATCTGAAACATTGTTCATTATGGGAGTACCGTTCAATGCTATTCGACGTTTCCCCATTAATTTTAAGATGGCTTGAGTTTGTTGAGCTGCATAATTTTTAATTTGGTGGCTTTCATCTAACACAATAGCATCCCAAACAATCTTGGTAAAATTTTCTAATTCATTGCGAACAATCGAATAAGAGGTGATTAAAATTGAATTGTCGTTTGATATGGATTCATCGAAATTGCGATTATTTCCGTGATAAATAGTTGTTTTTAAATGAGGCGCAAATTTTTCAAATTCATTTTTCCAGTTGTATAATAGCGACGCAGGACAAACGATTAAAAATTTATTATTGGAGTTTTGTTCTTGCCAAAAGGTAATCGAAGCAATGGTTTGAAGGGTTTTTCCGAGTCCCATATCATCTGCCAGCAATGTTCCCGCATTGACTTCAGCCATTAGAATCATCCATTCAAATCCTTTTTGCTGATAATTTCTCATTTCAGCATTCAACGTATTTGGTACTTGGATAATTAAAGAATCTGTATCTTTCCATTTGTCCCATTTTTCCGACCAATTTTGAGGCAAAATGAATTGTAATTCTTTAGAGAAATTCAAGATGGATTCAGAACTTATCAATATCCATTTTGCAAAAGTGATTTCATCGTCCTGAATTTTAGAATAACGCAGTAAAATGCTAAATTTATCTATCCACTCATCGTTCAATACACCAAGTGAATTATCCTTTAACATTATAAATTTCTGACCTTCAACAAGTGTTTTTTGTAAACTTTTCAGATTGATTTTTTCACTTCCAAAGTACACTTCTAATTTCGCATTTATTTCATTATCGTCCGTATTGATTAATTCAAAATGGGTAGAAATTTGATGGTCGGAAAAACGGAAATAACTCAGCATGTCCATACCAGTCACCTCGAAATTATCTTTTAATTGCGTGTGAAAGAAGTTATAAAACCAATTTTTGTGAGAAGCTTCTTCAAAACTCAAATAATAATTATTCGAACCTTTAAATTTAGAATGAGCTTGTTCTAAAAATGCAACGCTTTTTTGTTCAATTTCTTTATTTCTTCTGTAAATTATTCTTTTTTCTCCTTCAATTTTTTCAAAAGTATTTCTGGGACCATCAACCAAATAACCATCGTATCTCCACTTTGGAATGAAAAGTAGCATATTACCAGCCAATTCAGAGATGTGCATGATCATTTCCGGAATTTCGTCACGGATTTCCTCTTCAAAAACCTCCGATAAATCAAGTGGTAAATGTTCAATTTTTTTCTTGATGTTTTTGGAGAAGTCCTCAATTGTAAAATTTTCCATTTCTTCTAATTCTTCAAGAATGAACCAATCCAACTTTCGGAACATGAAATAGGTGTTTTGATGCTGAAAAAGAAAAAGGAAACGATTTTCAGTTCCAATTTTTATTTTTTCACCATCAATTTCAGCATAAGATTCTAAATTTAATCCTTCGTCCGATTTTTTAAGCACAAATGACAAACTTGGAATTGTATCAAGTTGGAAAGAGCACGCTGCTGTCGAATAAGTATTGTTTGAGGTTTTATACCGATGAAAAACACATGTTTGATTAAGCTCCGACGCAACTTTACGAAAATTGTCGAAAAAACTATTTTTCAAATTCTTTTTTAAAAATTGATTTTCAGAAAGTGAGCTTTTTACTTTTTGATAGCTCGAAAGTAAGGCGACTTTTTGCTTATTAAATTCCTCTTCGCTGAATAAGGTAAAACTTGTTTCTCTTTCACCTCCAAAGTTTTTTTTGATTTCTTTGGATGTAAAAGTGGTGTATAAAACTTCAAATTTCCCTCCTGTTTCCTTTTTCGTGTAAAAAGAAAAAGGAACTTGACACAAAACAAGTTTAGAAGGTTCGAACAGAAAATGTAATTTCATTATTGTTTGTAAATAACAGTTTTTTAGTTAGTTAACTAACTTATTTTAAGCATTTATTGATTGAGAATAATAAATCCTTTCAATTCTTGATGAGTCAATATAAAAAGTTAGTTTTCAACTTTTAAAAGTAAGAATTATAAGTAAAGCGTTGATAGATGTTACAATGAAGATTTTCCGTTTATCGACTGAACAAAATTTAGAGGCAGAAATAATCAATCACGATTTGACTTTACAATTAGGTGATTTAGCTTTGAGTTGTAAAGATGATAATTACCTTCACCTACAAGGAATTCCTTCGACTTCTTCCAAAATCAATTTTTCTTTGTTTAAGCGCCACGTATAGGTTTCCAAACCATTAGAAATCACAATCAATTCACAATTCAGTTGGTTTTGGTAGCTGAGTGCTTGATGTAATGTGTTTGTGCCTAATTTAATACTTGGAGCTTTGCATTCAATGAGTATGTAAGGTTCAAAATCACTATTGAAAACGACAATGTCCCAGCGTTTGGTGAGTCCGTTGTATTGTATTGCTTTTTCAACACCAATCAAGGTTTGTTGGTAATTTAAGTCATTGATTAAGTGAGCGATAATGTGTTGGCGAACCCATTCTTCAGGCGTTAACAAGATTTCTTTGCGACGAATGAGGCATTTCACAAAAACTTTCCCTGATTTTCGAGTCAAATCAAGTTGAGTAGGAGGAAAGTTCAGTGGAACAATAAAATCCATTACATTCTTGGCAAAAGTAGATTGATGTCTTTGAATTTCAATCCGAATACTTTCCCTAAAACTTCATTTGTCAAAACACCTTTGTAAATGTAAACGCCATTCCTAAAGCCTTCTTGCGAACGAACTAAGTCTTCAACGCTGCCTTTTTCGCCCATTTCTAGTACCAATGGAGTGAAAATATTGGACAAAGCAAAAGATGCGGTACGAGAAACACGAGAGGCAATATTCGGAACGCAATAATGAATTACGCCATGTTTCACAAATGTTGGGTCGTTGTGATTGGTTACGCGTGAAGTTTCAAAACATCCACCTTGATCGATGCTAACGTCCACCACCACAGAACCAGATTTCATGCTTTCAATCATGTCTTCCGTCACTACACACAGCGAACGTCCGATAGGAGAACGCAATGCGCCAATGACTACGTCTGCGCGACGAATTGCTTTTGCTAAGACTTTTGGTTGAAGAATAGATGTGTAAACACGTGCTCCAATGTCATTTTGCAAGCGGCGTAATTTCGAAAGTGAATTATCAAAAACTTTAACAGATGCTCCTAAACCAAGTGCTGCACGTGTTGCAAATTCACCAACTGTTCCTGCGCCAATTACAACAACCTCTGTTGGTTGAACGCCAGCGATTCCGCCAAGCATCATTCCTTTACCAGATGAATAACTCGAAAGTAATTCACTCGCCACGAGCATAGAGGTCGTTCCAGCAATTTCTCCCAAAGTTCTAACGATTGAAAAAACGCCTTCATCGTCTTTGATAAAATCCCAAGCAATAGCCGTGATTTTTTTGCTGATTAATTTTTGAAGTATTTCTTTTGGCTGTGTTGAAATTTGTAAGGCTGAAATAAATGTTTGATTTCCAGTCATTAAATCAACTTCTTCTTCGGAAGGTGGCGCAACTTTCAAAATGATGTCGCATTCGTAGATTTCTTTGGTATTGTAAGAAATTTCTGCGCCTGCTTCACTGTAATCGTTATCTGAGAAATTCGCTCCTTCGCCCGCTTTCGTTTCGATTCTAACACGGTGACCATTATTCACCAACAAAGAAACAGCCTCGGGAACAAGTGCCACACGTCGTTCTTGAAAACTTGTTTCCTTTGGAATCCCGATGAATAAAGAACCTTTCTTTTTTCGCACCTCCAGCATTTCTTCTTTCGGTGTTAAACTTCCTTGTTGAATGAGCGTTTTGAGTAATCCTGGATCTGTTATCATGCTTGAAATGCTATTTCTCTTGAATTATTAATTTCGTTATTACGAATATACACCCAAATTACGTTATTTGGAAGAATAAAATCAATTTTTTCAGCCCATTCAATAAAGAAATAGGCTTTTTCATCCAAAAGTTCGTCCAAACCTAAATTCAAAATTTGAGTGGTATAAGTGCCTAACGTCATATCAGGAGCCTCAGTAGTAGTAATAGGAATGTTTCCAATATCCCAATATGTTAAAGCC
>VEQH01000087.1 GCA_018883325.1 Flavobacteriales bacterium
AATTTGCTATTCCATCTAAAATTGCTGAAATTTGTTCTTGTGTAAAGTCCATTTTTTATGAGTTTAAATTTTGCAATACTAAAATCGCAATTTTTGGGCTTTACACACTTTTTAAAACAGTATCAATTTTCTTTGTTTAAAAAAGAGAACTTGGATAATTATATAGAACTATTAAAACTCATCTTGCCATCGTTTTTGATAGACCATTTTGAGTTAACAAAAAGCGAACAAAAGGGAGAACGACTTCATTTGTATTTTGAGGAGAAAAGCAAAATTCCAAATGAGTTTGCCAATAGACAGCTTGTTTCAAAAGGCTTCTATAACGAAATTAGTATACAGGATTTCCCACTTCGAGGAAAGTATGTTTTTCTTCATGTCAAAAGACGGAGATGGACAGATAAATCAACAGGAGAAATCGTTTGTCGAGAATGGAAAGAAGTTGAAGAAGGAACGCGGATGACTAATGAGTTTGCCGCTTTTTTAAAAGAAATTGGTCGATACTAAATCTCTGGATTGTCATACCATTGGTAATTTATTCGGTGTAGAAGGTCGAACATTACAACGTCATTACCGTGATTTCATGAGCGATTTTCGAGAATGGGAAGCGTTGTCACACTCCAAAGACTGTCTAATTTTTCCTCAAAATATTGGAGAAAAACTTTCTATTGACGAAACGGCACTTTCAAAAGGTGAACTCTACACGATTTTAACTAATAAGTCAGCAAAAGGACGGAAAGGAAGTATAGTCGCCATTGTATCAGGAACAAAAGCTGATGATGTAATTAAAGTATTTGAAAAAATTGGGCTTAGAGAACGGAATAAAGTCAAGGAAATCACCATAGATATGGCTGCAAATATGAATTTGATTGCCAAAAAATGCTTCCCGAAAGCCACACTTGTAACGGATAGATTTCATGTGCAAAAACTCGCTATTGAAGCACTTCAAGAAATTAGAATCAAGCATCGATGGGAAGCAATTGAAGCGGAAAACATAGCAATAGAAAAAGCGAAAGAAAATAAAAAAACATTCCATCCTGAAATACTTTCCAATGATGATACAATCAAGCAATTATTGGCCAGAAGTAGTTATCTACTCTATAAAAGAAAAGGGAAATGGACTCTAAATCAAAAGGAGCGTGCAGCTTTGCTTTTTGAAAAATACCCCGACATTGAAAAAGCATACGAATTAACACAAGAACTCTCTACCATTTTTAAAACCACTAAAGACAAAACTGTTGGTTTAACAAAATTAGCGCTATGGCATGAAAAAGTAAGGCAAGCTGGTTTTAGATCATTCAATACTATTTCTAAAACAATTGAAAATCATTATCAAACCATTCTAAACTATTTGACAACAGAAGTACTAACGCAAATGCAGAGTCATTTAATGCAAAAATAAAAGCATTCAGAGCTCAGTTTAGAGGCGTAAGGAATGTGTCATTTTTCCTTTATAGATTAATCCAAATTTATGCTTAATCCCCACGTTTTTGCTTTGATCCTTTTTATATGACATAAAAAATTCATTAAAACAAAAAAGCTCCACATTTCTGTGAAGCTTTTGTGGGGGTTGACGGGTTCGAACCGCCGACCCTCTGCTTGTAAGGCAGTTTTTACACGTTTTGTGATAGTTACTTTTTTTTAAATTATATTCTTAAAGATATATAAATCAGAACTTTAATTTTTTTTAATTTTATTTTTATTGTGAGATGTTTTATTATTTTTTATACATTTGTTTAAACCATGTTTAAACCAGAATAAGAATGTCTTCAACAAAAATAGTTTTATACGAATCCAAAAAACTTAAAAACGGAGAACACCCCATAATGATTCGAATTATTGTAGATAGAAAGATTAAATATATTTCACTTGGTATTTCTACAGTTCCTAATCTATGGGATGATTCACAAAAATTACTACTAAAAGGGTACAATAATTTTAAAAAAACAAACTTTTTAATTCATAAAAAGAAGGGGGAGATTGATGGAATCATTCTTGATTTTGAAAATGAAGGTAAAAGTTACACTGTTGATGATATTGAAAAGAAATTTCTAAATACAATTGAAAAAATCACTGTTTTTAAATACTGTCAGGAAGTTATTGATCGACTAATAAAAACAAATAGGATCGGCGATGCAACCGTTAAAAAAGACTTATTAAGGTCTCTTAAGAAATTTACCAATAATAAGGATTTAGCATTTTCTGATATAAATTATTCTTTTCTGTTAAAATACGAGGAAGATTTTTTACAACGTGGGGTCAGCGAAAATTCAATTAGTGTCTATATGCGAACTTTAAGAGCAATAGTAAATTTGGCTATAAAGGAAGAACATTGTAACAAAAGTGATTATGCATTCGATAAGTATAAAATTTCTAAGCTCAATAACGATACACAAAAACGTGCTATCAATAAGGAAGAAATGCTTAAAATCATAAATTTCGATACAGAGGTCAATTCAAGTGAATGGCATTCTAAAAATTATTTCATTTTTAGCTTCTATAATATTGGAATGAACTTTAGGGATCTCGCTCAACTTAAATGGTCAAATATCTTATATAATAGAATCATGTATAAACGATCAAAAACAGGTAAAAACTTCGACATAAAAATACAACCAAGAACTCAGGCAATATTAGATTTATATTCAAAAGGAAATGAAAATTCAGATGACTATATTTTCCCTATATTGAATCCTGAAATTCATAAGACTCCTCAAAGTAAAGTTGATCGTATTAAGAAAATCAATAAGCGAGTAAATAAAGATTTGAAGGAGATAGCAAAAAGTGTTGGAATACAGGCTACTCATAGTATTACCCATTACGTTGCACGTCACAGCTGGGCGAGTATACAGAAGCAAAATGGTATCGGAACCTCAATAATTAGTGAAAGTATGGGACATGACAGCGAAAAAACGACAAGTATCTATTTACAATCATTTGTGAATGATGTATTGGATGAAGCGAATGAAAATTTAATTTAATAATTTATGAATCAGAATAATACAAATAACTTGTTTTCAGAATATACTCATTTATATTCTATAAACACGGCAGATATATGGGAAAATGAGCAAAGCATTGTTTTTTCAGAAAATTGCAATGACAAGGTTGCAATAAGAATGTTAACCTATTTAAAAGAAATTATACAGGAAAAGGGTGAATGTAATTTTCATTATGATAGCTATGAAAAGGGTGACGCTAGTTTTAAAAAATACTATTCAAGAGTAATGAATTTATTTCGAGAAAGCTCACATAACTTTAAAGAACTCTATGGGATTGAATTTTTTTTCGACTCAAAAGGAAATTGTTTCAGTTTTGACACTCCAGTAGAAATTACAAAAAATGATACAAACTTTAATTTTTGGTTTGCTTTTTTTCTGAGAAAATTTGACCAAAACATCTTTGAAATTCAAAACTTTTTAGATCATCAATTATTAAGCAATTTCAATAATAATCACATTGAATTTTCTTCATTTCTAAAACTTTGTCTTCGACAATATAGTGAAATTCTTTCAGCGAAAGTATTTCAAACTGCAGATGAATGGTTGAATAAAAAAACAGAAGAAAATACGATTAAGACAAGAAAAAGCAGCAAAGGAGATGAAAGTTATTTCGCACCTAAACATTCATTCAAACTTAAAGATGTTGACGATTTTAAGATGTATTTCGAGAAAAAAGCTTACGATTTTTCGGAAATAATCAATGATCTAAGAAAAGATTTCGTCCATGAATCAACTAGAGTCCAACAACTTAAAGACATTCTTTCTGGTATTGAAATTGATCCTAAAAATAGAATCGAATGGATAGGTTCATTTAAGGAGCTTAATTTGTTTGTTACTTTTCTTAATTATGATTTAAAGAAAATTCAACCTATAAAAAATGGAATCTGGGAAACAACTTGCGTATGTTTTACTAAAAATGGGAATGATATAAAAGAAGCTCAAATTTCAAATGCAAATGGAAGTGTTCGTAAGAAAAATCTACTTTTTGAAATAGTTGCAAAGTTATAATTTGATTCTAAGCTTGGAAACTTGGGTACTCGAACACTCGAACACTCGAACACTCGGTTAATTCTTTAACTAAATTCTAACTTAGGAAAACCCAGTAAATACTAGGTTTAATCTGAAAATCACTCGGAGCAAACTCGGAGCAAACTCGGAGTGGAGCAACTATTGACTTTTTATTTTTTCTGAATCAACATAATCTTGTACTCAGAAATAATAAAAAACAAATTATGCATCACAATCTTGATAAACCTTTATTTACATTAACTGTAGGTGAATATATTAATCTAAATAAGCAACTCATTTCTCAACAAGAAATGACTCAATTTCAGTTTCAACCCATTCCCACGGCACCAGAAAAAAATGATATTCTTATAGACGAAGCAAGCAAAATAACCGGCCTCGCTGTTTCGACTATTAGAACAAAATGTCATTTGAATGAAATCCCTTATTACAAGCCGAAGGGAACGAAGCTTTTAAGATTCAAAAGAGATGAATTAATAGATTGGATGAACTCTAATAAATCCAAAACTTCATCTGAATTTGAAAACGATATTAATATTTACTTGACTTCGAAAAGAAAGAAAAAATAGATTTTTAAAAATACAATTTGTGTTTTTGAAAATACATTTTGTGTTTTTAAAAATATATTGTCCGATAACTCAATACTTAATTTAGTAACAAAAACTAGATAATTCAAACTAAAAAATATGTCCATAGAAAACTTCAAAGACCCTCGCGGCGAATACAAAAGAATTTGTCCTTATTGCTTAGAGCCATTCATAGCAACTCACATGAATCGATTCTATTGCCCAGAAAAAAATGGTGTAAAAAATTTCTGTAAGCATAGACAGAAAAGACTTGTTAGCGAACTTAAAGAAAGTGGAATTGAAATAGAGCGACCAAAGCGTCCACCTTTGAAACTGCTTTTCGAACCTTCAGATAAAGATTTTCGGAATATCGATGAAGGAATTAAAGAAACATTACTGAATCGAAAGATTAAAATACTCGAAAAAGTACTTGGTGAATCGGAATCGAAAGATATCGCGTGGGATGAACTTGAAAATCTTGGTTTCACGCTGGATACTACTGATGAATTTACATTAAATGAATTTGGTACTCAATCGCCTACGTATGGAAAAATTCAACTTATTAGGCATGAAGGAAATATAATGAAAATAAAAAAACTAAAATAAACAAAATGCACATACTTGATAAATTTAATATTGTCCCTGTCCCATTGAATCAATTACCTGGAAATAACTTGCCCCCTGTTCCGAAAAAAGATTCAATTTTACCGATTATCCTAACAGTTACTGGAATTGTGGTTTTTGGTGCTATTGCTTTTTACTATTACAAAAAAAACAGAGAGGAAGAAAACGATTGAGATTATTAATTATGTTTTTGAAGCAGGATATTTTGAATGAAAAACAGGAGGTAGCTATTGTTATTATGCAATTTGAACCTCTTTACTGCTTTCGACTGAATATTAAGAATTGGAAAAAAAAATCAATTGCATCTTGGTAATGTTAATCAACGAAGCTTTTGAAGCTCTATTTTTTACGGTTGATTTTAATGAAAATAAATACGCCTTAAAAAGAAACTGAATTGTAAAGAACAAGGGATTTACCCAAAAATCCGCAGGTAACACATAAAATAATCTTAACAAACAAATACAGAAAAAATTAATACTCTTAATATATTTGATTTCACACTATTAGTTCTTTTTATAATTCATCTTTTTTTATTATTAATAGCTTTTTTTCTTGCTTTATATCTTCTTTTTGATTCACTTTATTTTGACACATTTCTCGGATATAATATACAGAGGTTATCGAACCTGATATTACAATCGAAATTATTAAAATATAGTCTAACCATAATTTACTTAATTGTCTTCTTTTTTCTCTTGAATAACCTCCTTTTTCAAGGAAAAGTAAGCCGTTATAAGTAATGTATTGGTATTCTCTTTTTTCAATAAAACTTGCTCCAGGAAACGGAATAAATGAACCCACTAATTTATCTTCAATTAATTTCTCTCTAATCGCCCTTCTATCTCTTTTTGAAATATATTCAAATTTATCCTTGATAGTCTCTTCTAGGTTAATAGGTTCAACTTCTGATGAATTTTTTATCTCTTTCAGAATTTTATCAAGTGTTTGGTGTGCTGATATTTTTTTCATAGGTGGTCCTTTAAAATAAATATATGAATGCTAACTTAAAAACTTCAAAATCCCTTATTCTTAATAATTCCGAAAAGAAATAATTAATGCATCTACAATTCTTAAATTTTCATTTGATCTTTGCAAATTCCATCTTTATTAATCAACTGTTTTCCATTCAGTCAATTTATCCATAAGATCAATATACTCCTTTAAATCTTGAATATTAGCTTGAGGAATTTCAACTTTTTGACCATCCACTAACATAATAATAGCTGTTTTTGTAGATGAGTTAAATCCAGTTATCCAAACATTATTGCCATTATTTAAAGTAAGATCCAAACCTATCTTTACTGAACCAGATTCATCTTGAATTTTTCCAGGTCTACCAATTATATCAATTTTCTTAAGACTTTCTTTTCCTTTTACTAAGACAACTCTTCCATCAGGATCAAAACAATAATACTTGTCTTTAGTAAAATTGAAAACAAGTAAAACTTCATTTTCATCGTAAGAAACTTGACTCCAATCTCTTTCCTCATAAACGTCGTCCGAATTTCCCTGAACAACTTTTAATTGAGCTCCTTCTTTAACCATGTACCATCCTAATTGAAAAGGATCTGTTTGGCTGAAAAACCCTGGTGTCAGAGAAATAAAAAAAACAAATAATAACTTTTTCATTACATTAAATTTTAAATTCTTACTCGTATCGCTTTTCAGATTCGCGCCGTTTAATTGGTTGCTGGACTCCATTATTTTTTTTCCCAACGTCTCCCATTAAAGATGTGAAAACTCTCCCATTTTTTAATAAGGGTTTCATTAGGTTCAGTTTGTTTCATTAATTTATTCGAAACCACAATTTCAAAATATTCAGTTGATGAAGTTTTTGGCTTTTGAACTTTAATTTTAGCTGTTTGAATAATTGGTGTTTCAGAGTAACTAATTATTTTCCAAGTTGGAATTGAAAAAATTTCTTTTCCGAGTTCCCATTGTTGTAAGGAATAATAAGTAATAAATAAATCAGATTCTTTATAATCTTCTTCTTCAACTGAAATAGTCATAAAATTATCACCTAGCTGAACAATCTTCAACTTTGGAAACATACCCATGTGTCCATTTTGACAAACAAACCGGTTGAATGAGATCAGTTTCAAACTGTCGCCCAACTTTTCAAAAAGAGCCAAACTCATAGCTGGTGCATCTGCATTTGATTCTTGACGGTAACCATTTTCATCAACAATTAATGAATTGAAGACATATAGTGAATATTTAGTTTCTTGAAATTCATAATTAAATACAGTATCAATTTTTGTATTTGTTATTCCAAATGAGTCAACAGGAAAAAACTCTTTAGGATTTGGTCTCCAAGAAATAGTATTATTACTATCTGAATAGTTTCCATTAAAAATCATATTAAGAATATCTTTTGTAGTTTTATTTTGTTCTTTTATTTTTAATTGATATGAATTTTCAATCTGAGTTAATCCATATTGAATTGAAACACAAAAAAGAAAGAATAAAATACTTTTTTTTAAATACATAATATTATTTATCACATGAAATATCACAATAAACTCGAATCAATTTTGAAGTACTAAATGTGTTCTCAATAGATTGTTTAAGTTGATTTTTCTTTTCATTTGTTATTTTAGAACAGTCAATACAGTAATCCTTCTCTCCTTCTTTGCCCCAACTTTTTACCGATACAAATAATTCTAATTGATTACTTTGTTCAAAATCAGAAATTAAACTTTCAAGCTTTTGTATTCCAGTTTTTTCAATTCCAGAACCTATACTTATGAATGATACTTTAATATTGTTTATTTGAAGGATCTCAGACTTACTTTTAACTAAATTCCCCTCTTGTTTACATGACAAAAAAAGTAATGTCAAAAATGGTAATAACAATAATTTCATATTTCTTTATTTAATTACTAATTTGTGAAGTTTGTTGTTTTTCGAATCTAAGCTTCTAATGAAATATGTGCCAGATTTTATTTTAGATGTTAAATCAATCTTCACGCTTAATTCATTATTGTCTTTTAAGAAAAACACTTGCTTTCCTAGAATATCTAATATTTCTAAGTTGGATGTTTTTTCTATAAACTCAATAGTAAATTGTCCACAGTTAGGATTTGGATAAAGTTTGAAATTATTAGAAGTAAATTCTTGGATATCAGAAACATCATCACAACCAATTGAACTTAATAAATCAACTCGTGAACTACTTAATGTAGCCCACATTCTATCTACTTGACCAAAGGTGAACATATTCATACAAGCATCATCAACATAATCCATATAATTCATAAACATTTCTCCATTTTCATTCGTACCACAAGAATTAAAATCCCTATGAGGAAAACTTGGACAATTATAATTAGCTTCCTCTGCTGGCTTTGTGTCCCCAACAAAATCATCGCCACAAAAATCATCACCCCATATATGTCTTAAATTCAACCAATGACCAACTTCATGAGTGGCAGTTCTTCCTAGGTTATTACTTGGATTCAAATTTCCAAAAGTTCCAAAAGCTGATGTACTAACTACAACTCCATCCAATTCTGGATTTGCATTTAAGTCAGAAGGAAAAGTTGCATATCCTAATAATCCATTTGATAAAGGAAATACCCAAAAGTTAAGATAGGAATTCGGATCCCAATTATCTTCACCTCCACTTGCGGAAAATTTTAAATTATCCCTGTCTATAAATTCTACCGAATCTGTATATGTTCTTGTAATACCATCAGTTAAATTACCAAATGGGTCAACATTTGCTAAACAAAACTCAATTTCTGAATCAGCTGTATTAAACCAAAAAGGATGGTTTTCATCAAGAGAATCAGAATTTAGAAGTCTAAAATCTTCATTTAAAACATCAATTTGAGAATAAATTTGTTCATCTGAAATATTATCTTCATCATAGTAATAAATGACATGAACTACAACTGGTATAGAGATAACTTGACCATTAATTTTTGTTTGCTTTCCCTCAATCCATTTTTTAGTAAACTTCTCAAGTTCTTGTTTTCTAGCCTCGGCTGATGGATTTTTTTCTTGATATTTTTTCCAAGTTTCTGTTGTAACACATTTAGTATTTTGTGAATTAGCAGCTGTAATAAATATAAATGACAGCGCAATAAGTAACAATTTCTGCATATTTTTAGACTTAAATTTCTTCAAATCTAAAAACATAATATCTGTTAATTTTTACAATTTACCTTTCGATGATTTGGGTGATTTAACGTTAAAATTCCTTATTAATCGTTTATAGGAAGAAGTATTGTAGCGATGAAAAATGAACCATCAATCGTTGTTTTCAAAACTGCATTCGTGTCGTAAAGAGCTAATCTTTTTTGAATGATTTCAGTTGATTTAAATTGAATCGTTGAGATTCAACATATTAGTTCTATTGTTTTAAATTTTTTATATTTTCCTTAATTGAGGAGGCAATTTCTAAGTTTTTAATAAGTTCAGCGTAATAAGCCTCTTGCTTAAAAATTTCCATACCGCTGCCATCTAGATTTTCTGCGGATTTTATAATCGACATAGATTTAGCAGTTTTGATTAAAGAACTTTTAAGTTGAGGTAATTCTTCTAAGTATATTTTGTAAATTTCAGCTAACATTGGCTCACATAATTTCAACTCTGCGTTCAAATAAATCGTTAAATCGGTGAAAATTTTCTCTAATTCCTTTTCCTTTTTTATGTTGAGATTGGTTATACAATTTTCAATTTCAGCATTTGAAGACTTTTCATAGCAGTTTTCAATCTCAACTTTATTTTGAGAATAGAAAAAATTAAAAAATGTAATTTGTAAAAAGATTAATGTTATGAATTTCATTTTATAAAGTATTGAATTTTATTAAAAATATCGTACTGCTCTAATTCTATAACCGTTATTTTTGGTCATACCGGAAGTAAGACCACTTAAATTAAAAAAGTTAATTGCTTGAGCATTAACAGTACCGCTACCTGTACTACTCCAATAATATTGTTCTGAAAATCCACCAATTGAGTTTCTATTATCAAATAATTTTTGTAACTCATTATTAGAAGGTAAATACCAATCATCAAAATTGTTTAACATTAAATCTGAACATATTTTAGCTGCTATACCAACCTCATTGCATTGAGATACTATTGCAATAGTATTTGAACCTCCATCTCCATACATGCTAGATGTACTTATAAATGTTGCTCCACAACCCCAAGGCGCATTACCTTGGTCTAAGGGTGCTGCTATTAGTCCATGAGGTGTATTTGGGTCATAACCTGGGTCGGTAGGTTGTAAAATGTATGCTACTATACCTCCAAGATAATTGGTTCCAATGATTAATTGATCTTCAACAGTTAAATTTAAATTACAACTTTGACTCCCTATGTTTATGGAAAAAGTTGCTATTCCATTGCCAATAGGTGTACCAGTAATGATTAAATTTAAATTTCCAGAACCATTGGCAAAATTTCCAGAAATTAATGTCGCGGTTAATCCTGTAACACCTGTAGATGAAATGATTTGTCCATCATAATAACCACCATTTCCACCATTGTAAGAAATTAAAGAACTAACGCCATTAGCAAGGAAGCCTTCCCTTAAAAATCCTGTATTAACAGACATATTACAATTTAATGAGCTTATAGAACCAGGGCATTGTCCTCCATTCGTCCATGCTAAAGACCCGTTGCAAATTGTTAAAGTTTGTCCATTACTGCCTGCATTTAGAACAACCCAATCAGATCCATTCCAATACATTATTTGGTTACTATTTGTTCCATTGCTGAATCCATTACCTTGGGGACCAGTAATTGCAGTTAAGTAATCTTGAACTGTTCCTGAATTTCCTTGCGATAACCATACCTCATAAGCGCTTAAACCATTTTGTCCGTTTGTTCCGTTAACTCCATTTTGCCCAGCTGGACCTTGGATTCCTTGTGGACCTTGTAGTCCAGTTAAAATAGGTGTTGTATAAGTTGAGCCATCAAAATAGGTAAAAGTTAATGTTCCATTACCATTATCTGAAACAGAGATAATCCCATTTCCAGAAGTGGTTGAATAAGTACTTTTATCAGAATATAAAGCATAAGGAACGCTCAGTAATTGTTGGTTAGACATTGTCACGAAATTTGAACCTGCATCTTTGTCGATTTCAACTTTTAAAAAGTGTTTCTCTGCTCCCCAATTTATTTCAGAAAACGCTACAAGACCAACTTGTGTACCTTGTCCAATGACTAGTGAAAACATTCCAAAAGCGTCTGTGGTTGTAGAATGTGTTTCTTTATAAACCTCTGTACCACTTGTTGCATTTTGAATAATCGTAAAGCGAACTTTAATATTTTTATTTCTTAAAACCTGACCTGAAACATTTAAACCTGGTTGATTATTTTCATAGTCGCTGTAAACAACAGCTTGATAATTAATCCCTTGAGGTGGTGCTTGAGCTAATAAAATTGAAATATTTACAAAAACAAGTGTAAATAGGGTCTGCTGAAAAAGTCAGAATTGAGCCAGATTCTAGACGCAGTCAATGAAGATGTATATTAATACTTCGATTTACCTTCGGTGCTACTCCGTGGTGACTGCAACGAAGAAGATGGTTTATTTG
>VEQH01000088.1 GCA_018883325.1 Flavobacteriales bacterium
ATTTTACACTTCACATTTGCTAAAATAAATCAAAATTTTGGATTAAAAGCATACTTAGTGTATATTTGACACAAACTAACACTTATGAGTCAGTCGAAAAATAAAAATAAGAAACACACCGAAATATTTCAAGCTTTCAATATCATCGTTTTTGGAGGAGATGGAGATTTAGCTTTACGTAAAATTTTCCCTGCAATCTTCCACCGCGACCAAGACGGACAATTTCTTTGTTCCTACAACATTGTGGCAATCACGAGAATGAAACCTGAGGAAACAAAATTTTCAGAAGACTTAATTCATTTCTTAAAACTAACGGCAGAAGAGCATACAAAAGAGGAATCGATTTTGGCTTTTGCTCAAAAAGTAAAACTGATTCAAGCTGCAGATGCCACCGTTGAAGATTATCAAGATTTAGCTAATTATTTGAATCAATTTCCTGATTACCAAAATATTTACTATTTCTCAACGCCTTCTGCTGCTTTTGGTCCAATTGCGCAAACTTTGAAAGCAGCAGGTTTGGTGAATGATTCGAGTAAAGTCGTACTAGAAAAACCTTTGGGATATAGTTTAGAATCGTCAAAAAAAATAAACAACGACATAACAAAAGCCTTCAACGAACATCAAATTTACCGCATCGATCACTATTTAGGAAAAGAGACAGTTCAAAACTTGATGGTATTGCGTTTTGCGAATAATTTGTTTGAGCGTGCTTGGGATTCAGAACACATCGACAATATTCAAATCACTGTTTCTGAAAGTCTTGGCGTTGAAAAAAGAGCTGCTTATTACGACAATAGCGGTGCATTGTTAGACATGGTTCAAAATCATTTGTTGCAACTTCTATGCTTGGTTGCTATGGAACCACCTCACACTTTGGAAGCTGATGAAGTTCGCAATGAAAAACTAAAAGTGCTTCGCGCTTTGCGTCCAATGAATAGAAAGTCAGTGCAAACAGATTCTGTCAAAGGGCAATATACTCGTGGCGTTGTGAAAGGACAAGAAGTGCAATCTTACCTGGAGGACATTGAGAAATTCAACTCGAAAACTGAAACGTTTGTTGCCTTGAAAACCTATGTTGACAATTGGCGCTGGAAAGATGTTCCTTTTTATTTGCGAACTGGAAAACGCATGAGTAAACGCTATTCAGAAATCGTTATTAATTTCAAAGAAGTCCGTCATAATATTTTCCCATCCAAAGAAAAATTAAACAACAATAAATTAATCATTCGTTTGCAACCAGAAGAACGAATTGAGTTGATACAAATGACAAAAATTCCAGGTCCTGGAGGGTATCGTTACAAACCAATTGCCTTGAAATTAGATTATTTGGATTCATTCAAAGAACGTTTCCCTGAAGCTTACGAGCGTTTGATCATTGATGTCATTCGCGGAAACCAAACACTTTTCATGAGTCAAGATGAATTGATTACTGCTTGGACATGGATTGAAAGTGTTACCAACAGCTGGAAAGCAAATAATCAAGCGAATATTTTATACGAAGCTGGAACATGGGGACCAGGAGATTTAATTATGGACGAAGGAAGTTCATGGGTTACAAAAACATGGAGAGAATGATTTTAGAATTTGAATCAAAAGAAGTTCTGTTTCAATCCCTTTGCGATAAAGTAATTGAGGATTTAAAAGAAGCATTGAATAAAAATGGAACCGCTACGCTCTTAGTTTCAGGCGGTTCTACGCCAAAACCTTTGTTTCAATTGTTATGTCAATGCGAATTAGCATGGGAAAATATTTCCATTGGCTTGGTCGATGAACGTTACATTAACAACACAAGTGAATTTTCAAACGAGAATTTAGTGGTGAATAATTTGGTGACAAAACTTGCCAAAAAAGCAACATTTGTCCCAATGGTATTTCATTCAGAAAATGAAGACTTAAACCTTGAATTGGTAAAAAAAGCCTATTCCATTTTCAAGCATCCAGATGTTGTTTTACTTGGAATGGGCGACGACGGACATACAGCTTCCATTTTTCCAAACGATGCAGCTTCTGAACTTGTCAATTCAACTTCCGAATTAATTGCAATTACCAACGCACCAAATTTCCCTTACAGAAGAATAACGTGTACAACAACATTACTAAAAAATGCCAAACACACCTATTTGTTGTTTACAGGTGAAAACAAAAAAGCAATTCTAGAAAAAGCAGAAGAAAAAAAATATCCAATTGGTGAATTTTTGAACACCATTGAAGCCGTTTATTTTACTAAATAAAAATTATGAATCAACGAATTATAGAAATTACAAATCGAATTATTGAACGCAGTAAAGCAACTCGTGCGCAATATTTGGAAGATATGCAAGCAGCTCACGCAGACGGAGTTACACGAAAAGATTTACATTGTGGAAACCTTGCCCATGCATTTGCTGGATGTTCAAGTCACGAGAAAAAGGAATTAGCTGAAAATTACACGCCAAATCTTGGAATAATTACTGCATACAATGATATGCTTTCAGCGCACAAGCCGTATGAAAATTATCCAGAAAAACTGCGCGAATACGCAATCAAACATGGAGCTGTTGCACAAGTTGCAGGTGGAGTTCCCGCAATGTGTGATGGTGTAACGCAAGGTCAAACAGGTATGGAACTTTCTTTGTTTAGTCGCGATGTGATTGCACTTTCTGCCGTTGTTGGTTTAACGCACAATATGTTTGACGCTGGACTTTACCTCGGTATTTGCGACAAAATTGTTCCGGGTTTAATGATGGGTGCTTTACGTTTTGGACATTTACCAGCAGTTTTTGTTCCAGGTGGACCAATGCCAACTGGAATTAGCAACGATGAAAAGGCGCGCATTCGTCAAGAATATGCCGAAGGAAAAATTGGTCGTGCTGAACTTTTAAAAGGAGAATCAGATTCGTACCATTCTCCGGGAACTTGTACCTTTTACGGAACTGCCAACAGCAACCAAATGTTGATGGAAATAATGGGAATGCAGCTTCCGGGTTCAAGTTTCGTAAATCCGGGAACTGAATTAAGACAATTATTGAACGAAGAAGCTGTTAAAGTTGCAGCAGCTAATCCCAAAAAAGGTTTTGAATTTTCACTTGCAAATCAGTTCAATGAAAAAACAATTGTAAACGGAATTATTGGCTTGCTTGCCACAGGTGGTTCAACGAATCATACAATCCATTTAATTGCCATTGCTCGTGCAGCAGGAATCATTATCAATTGGGAAGATATGTCAGATTTATCAGATGTTGTTCCGTTGTTGACACGTATGTATCCAAATGGTGCGGCAGATGTGAATCATTTTCACGCTTCAGGAGGAATGGCTTTTGTGATACGAACTTTACTTGAAAACGGGATTTTGCATGAAGACGTTGGTACAATTTTAGGTCAAGGTTTAACGGCTTACACAAAAGAACCAAAAATCAAAAATCACGAATTAGTTTGGGAAGAAGGACCAACTGCAAGTTTAAACACGAGTATAATTCGTCCTGTGAGCGAGCCATTTTCAGCTGATGGAGGAATTAAAATTCTTATCGGAAACATTGGTCGTTCGGTAATTAAAACCGCAGCAGTTGCTCCTGAAAATAGAATCGTTGAAGCGCCAGCAATTGTTTTTGATGAACAAATAGATTTGATTAACGCTTTCAAGCGCGGTGAACTTGAAAAAGATTTTATTGCCGTTCTTCCTTTCCAAGGTCCAAAACAAAACGGAATGCCCGAATTACACCAGCTCACTCCTACCCTAACGATTTTACAAAAACGCGGATTTAATGTTGCATTGGTTACCGACGGAAGAATGTCAGGAGCTTCGGGTAAAGTTCCTGCTGCAATTCACGTAGTTCCAGAAGCGAAAGATGGCGGAGCAATTGCGAAAATTCAAACAGGCGATTTAATTCGTTTGGATGCAGTTGCAGGAACATTGACATGCTTAAATTCAGAAATGGAAACAAGAGCGCCAAGAACGAAAAATGTGAGAACACAAGGATTTGGAAGAGAATTATTTAACAATTTACGTCATCAAATTACATCTAGTGAAGATGGCGCATCATTTATCTTATAATCATGGTACAAAACGGCATTGAAACGGTATTAAAAAATAATCCTGTAATTCCAGTTGCAACCATTCACAACGCGGAGGAATTGGAAACAATCGTTACCAAAATTCAAAAGGCAGGAATAAATTGCATTGAAATCACTTTACGCACGGAATATGCGATGGAAGCAATCAAGCAATTAAAAGCAAGAAATAATAGTGGATTTTTTGTGGGCGTTGGAACAGTAATTCGACCTGAGCAAGTGGAGCAAGTTAAAGCGCTTGGTGTGGATTTTATTGTTTCACCGGGATTAACAGAAAAGTTATCAATTGCCTTAGCAGCATCAGGGATTCCTTACATACCAGGAGTTTCAACTGTGAGTGAAATCATGTTAGGAATGGAAGAAAAATGTGCTTTTTTCAAATTTTTCCCAGCCAATCTTTGTGGTGGAATCGATGCCTTAAAAGCCTTCGGTCAATTATTTCCAACAGTGAAATTCTGCCCAACAGGTGGCATCAATGAAAGCACTTATGAAAGCTATTTAGCAGAAAAGAACATCATTTCAGTGGGTGGTTCTTGGATGATTAAATAGCGTCTGCTGAAAAACACAAAATCTTTATTTTATCTTGTGTTTGGTTAAAAATATTCTTTTTGATGCTAAGTTTTTAAATTCTTTTTAGAATTTTCTTTGCATCAAAGATGATAATTTTTTGTTAGCCAGACCACGAAGTAGCGCTGAAAGCAAATAAACCATCTTCTTCGTTGCAGTCACCACGGAGTAGCACCGAAGGTAAATCGAAGTATTATTATACATCTTCATTGACTGCGTCTAGAATATGGCTCATTTGGCTTCGCCTCTTCTTCGAGGTCTGACTTTTTCAGCAGACCCTAAATAGTCGCGACGAGCTGAAAGTTGAGAACTAAAAGTTGAAGGCTTAATATTAAGTGCAATTATTAAATTGAAAAGTAATATTTCGATTAAATTTGGAGCATGAAAGAAATCCTGACAACTATTTTGAAAAATTTCAAGCAATCGCGATTTACTTTCGTTCTACTTTTTTACTGCTTATGTGTATTTGTTGCCTTACAATTTTTCAAAAATGGAGAGCTTGTAACGAATGAAACATTAACCTATTTCGGTGCTCCTGTTGCAATTGACATCTACAGTTTTCAATTTTGGGGAATCATAACAAACAGTTTTGTCCATTATGAATTAGGTCACTTTTTATTAAATGCTGTAAGTTTATTGATTTTAGGAACTTACCTAGAAAGAAGAATTGGGACAAAAAACTTTTTTCTCTTTGGATTAATTGCTTCAACAATTAGTTCTGCCTTTCAGTTGGCTTTTTCAAACGATGCTGGAATTGGACTTTCAGGCGTAAATTATGCCATTTTTGGATTCATATTCGCTAAAACATTTCTCGACGCTCGCTTTAAAATCGTTACCAAAAACATTGCTTTAATTGTGATGACTTTGTTTATTCCTTTTTGTGAATATATGAATCGTTATGGAAATTGGAATGTTGCTACAATTGCCCTATTTTCTGGATTCCTACTCGGAGTAATGATTGCCTTTTACGATTCCGTTTATTCAAAAATGGTTAAAATTGGGTTAGTCGTTCTTTTAGTTTTATCGGTTGTTTCTTTGCTTTACACGCCTTGGTCACCAGAGTGGAATTGCGCAAAAGGAATTTCCTTTCACGATAAAGACGAGATTGAAAAAGCAAAAATTTATTACCAAAAAGCGATTTATTTTGATGAAACTTCTCTTTGTGGAAATGACAACTTAAAAATCATAAAAGTGGATGAACTTTCAGCCAAGGCGTTCACAGCACATAACCGAGGTGATTATTTAAAAGCGCGATTTTTCTATGAGGAAATTTTAAAAATTGATGCTGAAAATAGTTGGGCAATAAATAATTTAAAACGTTTACCGTGATACAAAAAATCATTAATTATAAAGATTTACAATTAGAATATTTTGTAAAAGGAAGTGGTCCAGAGGTTATTTTCTGCATGCATGGACACAGTAAATCGCCTTTTGATTTTGAGTTTCTAGCAAGTGAAAATCGCACGATTATTTCACTTCATTTATTTTACCATGGAAATTCTCATTTTCCAGAGAGTAGAATCGAAAATAACCCCTTGCAAGTTTCCGAGTTTAAAGCCTTGGTGGATGTACTTTTGGAAAAGGAAAAAGTTGATAAATTTCACATGCTAGCCTTTTCTCAAGGAGGAAGATTTGTTTTGTCTATTTTACCACTTTATGCAGAGCGATTAAAAAGTGTGCAGTTAATTTCTCCCGACGGAATGGATAACAACAGTTTCTACAATCGAACTTCCCGAAAAAAATGGGCAAGAACTTTGTTTAAGAATTGGGAAAGTAATCCTAAATCAATAATGAAATATGCTTATTTGGGTAAAAAACTTAGATTGGTTCGCCCAAAAGTGTATCAATTCATGGAAAATCTGACTTCCGACCCTGAAACCTTTCAACGAGCATCTAAAACTTGGCGTGGATTTCGTTTGGTGCAACCAAATGAATCTGAAATCTCAAAAGCTTTAATGAATTATAAAATTCCTTTTAAAATCATTATGGGAAAATTCGATCAAGTGATTCGACCTCCACAAGCTTACGCCTTTGCAAAACGCATTCATCAAGAAAATAAAGTAATTGAAATCGAATGTGGGCATGATTTCTTCAACGAAAAATACCGCTCGATGCTGGAGGGCGTTTTAGAATTTTAAATCGAGATTTTATTGAAATTGAATTTCGGTACTACTTCATAAAAGCATACATCAAAATATTTGCGCCCATTTGAAGTGCTTGCTTTCTTTTTTCAGGTGTGTCATTATGTACTTGAGGATCTTCCCAACCATCACTAAGGTCAGTTTCATAAGTGTATAAACACAATAATCTTCCTTTTTCAATTATTCCAAAAGCTTGCGGACGTTTGTTATCGTGCTCGTGAATTTTTGGCAAACCATTAAACTTAAACTTTTGATTAAAAATTGGATGATCGCTAGGAATTTCTACGAGTTTATTATTCGGAAAAACTTTCTTCAATTCCACGCGAATAAATTCATCCATTCCGTAGTTGTCATCAATGTGTAAGAAGCCACCTGCAAGTAAATAATTACGTAAATTCTCACATTCAGCTTTCGAAAAAACAACGTTTCCATGTCCTGTCATGTGTATCATTGGATAAAGAAATATGTCTTTACTTCCAACTTCCACATAAGGAACTTCTTTTGAAATATTCGTGCCTAAATTTTGATTACAAAACGAAATTAAATTCGGTAAGGCTGTTGGATTTGCATAATAATCGCCTCCACCATTGTATTTCAAAACAGCTAACTGATAAGTTCCTTGCGCAAAATACAACTGAGGAATTAACAATAAAAAACAAACGATATATTTCATAATTCAATTCATTTATAAATTGTCAAAAGGTTTAGAATAAAATCCATATCAACAAAATCATCTTCAAATGTAAGGATAAAGTTGTTTAAGCGAAATTTAAAAAACTATCTCAACCAATAATTGAAATAAGCTTCTGCTTTCGTGTCGGACTGCTTTACCAATTGAAAATTTGGTTTTCTGAAATTAGTCATTCTAACTTTCACTGAAAACAGTTTTTCTTCACGAGCGATTAATAAATCGGCAGTTTCTGCTGTTGCCAATCCATTCATCATTCCTTCGAGCATCGCTTGATCTACTCGATAAGAATTACAACCTACAATTTCATCTCCAACACTAATTCCTGCCTCTTCGGCACAAGAACCTGCACGTACATTTTTCACCATTACTTTTCCGCCTTCCTCACGAACAGTTGCTCCAAATGAAGGCTTAAAACTTGTATTATCTTTAACTGTAACTCCAATTTTGTCAAACACTTCTGCATAAGGTAAAATTTCAGTTCCATCGATGTACTTTTTATAGAAATCATCTAGGTTTTTACCAACAAACTTCTCTAACTCAGCTTTAAATTCAACTTCAGAAAAACCACGATTCATTTCGATAAAATACTTTTTGTATAAATGTTGAAAGAAATGATCCAAACATTGCTTTCCTTTTGAATTATCAATGATTAAAATGTCAATTATTGAAGCAATAACTGAACCGCGCGAATAGTAAGTCATCGAAGTATTTGCGCTATTTTCTGTTGGTCGATAAGCTTTAATCCATGCATCAAAACTAGCATGAGCAACAGGTTGAACGCGCGAGCCAACTGAACCTTCTACATAATTGATTGAACCTTGCAATTTGTTTAAGAAATCCTCTTTACTCATGAAACCTGCTCTCACAAGAATTAATTTTTCATAATAGGATGTAAAACCCTCCATCACCCAAAGCAAGCTTGTATAATTTTCTTGGTCATAATCAAAAGGACCTAATTCAATCGGACGAATTCTTTTGACATTCCACAAATGAAAATATTCATGCGCCACAAGTGAAAGAAAACCTGTGTATTCCGCACCTTGATAAGTCCAACGATTAACACTTAATGTGGTTGAATTCGTGTGCTCTAAACCACCTTGACCATCGACAACATTGTGAATAATAAATACATATTCTTTATTTGGATTCACTCCAAAAACATCGCTTGCTGCCTGAACAACCTTTGCCATGTCTTTTTTCAAAGTTGGAATATCAAAATTCCCTTCACCATACATTGCAACTGTATGCTTGACACCAGCGGCTGTGAAATCAAAAACTACTTGGTTTCCAATTTCAATAGGACAATCTACCAATTGATCGTAGTTTGAAAATTCAAAACTCTCTGAACCATCTTTAGCTACTGAAATCTTTGATTTTGGTAAAGCTGTTGTAATCGTAGAAAAAGAAGAATGTTTAATTACTTCAAGAATTCCGCTTTTGTCTTTGTAGCCATCAACATACATAAAAACTCCAGAACCACTTACGAAACCATGAGTTAAATCTAAAAATGAAGTTCGAACAGATAATTCAAAAGCATAAACTTCATATTTCACTTTGATTTTCTTATCACCTTTGGATTTAACAGTCCACGAATTTTTTGTTTTTTTGAAGACTTGTATTTCCTTTCCGTTTTCATCGTAGGCTTTAACCAAGTTTAAGTTTTTAGAAAACTCGCGCACTAAATAAGAACCAGGAGCCCAAACTGGTAATTTAAGATTCAATTCTTTTTCCTTAAAATCAGAAAGAGTCATTTCGACCTCAAAATAATGATTCTGTGGTTTGGGCATTCGCAACTGATAGGTGATTGTTTGCGCAACAAATTGAAAGCTCAAAATTGAACTTAGAAATACTAAAATACTTTTCATGTGTTTAATTATTTTTATTAAAATGCCAATAGGATTCATTAATAAATTCACCTGTTAAAACAGATAACTGAGTCGAATCACCTTATGACTTATTTCATTTTACAGTTATTTTTGAAGCAATATTTTTTGCTTTTTCTACCAACTCTTTTACATTTTCTGTGCCATATGTCAATGCAACAGCCATTCGACGGTATGGACGTGTAGTTGGTTTGCCAAAAATTTTAAAATCTGAATTTGGAACATTTGCTGCCTCGTTCAATCCGTTAAATTCTGGGAAGTCTGTTGATTCCGAAGTTGCCAAAACAACGGCACTTGCGCCATTTCTAACAAGTGTAACTTCTGGAATTGACAAACCAAGTACTGCACGAGCGTGTAACTCAAATTCAGAAAAATTTTGTGTTCCTGCTAAAGTAACCATTCCTGTGTCGTGAGGTCTTGGAGATAATTCAGAAAAATAGGCTCCTTCTTTGGTTATAAAAAACTCAACACCCCAAATTCCTGCGCCACCCAGAGCTGCTGTAACCTTAGCTGCCATCTCTTGCGCTTCCAACAAATGATCGGGGTTCATTTCCATTGGTTGCCAACTTTCTTGGTAATCACCGCGTTCTTGTCTGTGACCAATTGGAGGACAAAACAAGGTTAAACCATTTTTTTGGGTCACTGTAAGCAAAGTTATTTCGTAATCGAAATCAATGAATCCTTCAACAATCACTTCTTTCAAATCACCACGAGAACCTTCCATCGCATAATCCCATGCTTTTTGCCAGTCAGCTTCTGATTTAATTACCGATTGCCCTTTTCCAGAACTCGACATCAAAGGTTTTACCACACAAGGCATTCCCGTAAATTGAACTGCAGACACCAATTCTTCATAAGATGTTGCATATTTATATTTAGCAGTACGAACACCTACTTCAATTGCAGCCAGATCTCTAATAGCCTTACGATTCATAGTAAAATTTGCAGCTTTTGCACTCGGAACAACTTGAATCCCTTGGTTTTCATAATCGTAAAAACGTTCAGTACGAATTGCTTCAATTTCAGGAACAATTAAATCAGGTTGATGTTTTGCCACAATAGCATCTAACATTTCACCATTTAACATGTCAATCACTTCAAATTCGTGAGCAACTTGCATCGCGGGAGCATTTGGATAACTATCTACAGCAATTACATATTGACCAAGACGTTGCGCAGCGATTACGAACTCTTTTCCTAATTCGCCAGAACCAAGTAGTAAGATCTTTTTTCTCATAGTGCAAATTTATACTTATTTGAACAACTATTTCATATCCAAATTCAATTTTAAAGCCTAAATTTGAGCTCTCAATTCGAAATATTATGTCAGTAGGAGTTAAAATTTTTGCCGGAAGGGCTTCGAAAGATTTAGCAAATCGTATTGCTCAAGCATACGGTACAACACTTGGAGACGTAAAAGTCCTTGACTTTAGTGATGGTGAATTCCAACCATCCTTTGAAGAAACAGTACGTGGACAAGATGTATTCATCGTACAGTCAACAATGCCACCAAGTGATAATTTGATGGAATTATTATTGTTGATTGACGCAGCTAAAAGAGCATCTGCTCGTAAAATTATAGCTGTGATGCCATATTTTGGATTAGCTCGACAAGATCGAAAAGATAAACCAAGAGTAGCGATTGGAGCTAAATTAGTAGCGAATATGTTAATGGCAGCAGGAGTAAACCGAATTATAACGATGGACTTACACGCTGAACAAATTCAAGGTTTCTTTGAAGTTCCTGTTGATCACTTGTATGCTTCTACTATTTTCTATAAAGAATTAGAAAAATTAAACGCTGAAGGAAATATTATCATGGCAGCTCCAGATGCAGGTGGTGCTAAAAGAGCAAATTCTTATGCAAAAGTTTTAAATACAGGATTAGCTCTTTGTCACAAAAACAGAAAAAAAGCAAATGAAATTGCTGAAATGACAGTGATTGGAGATGTAGAAGGAAAGGATGTTATTTTAGTAGATGATATGTGTGACACTGCAGGAACATTGACCACAGCTGCTGATTTATTTATGGAAAAAGGAGCTAAAAGTGTTCGTGCTTTTTGTACACACGCTATTCTTTCAGGTCCAGCTTACGAACGAATTGAGAATTCAAAAATTACAGAGTTAATCGTAACAGATACTATTCCTTTAAAGAAAGAATCTGACAAAATAAGAGTATTACCAGTAGATGAATTATTTGCTGATGTGATAAAAAGTTTGGTAAATAACCAATCAATTAGTTCACATTTTGTAATTTCGTAGTTTATTAATTTAATTTTCATACAATGAAAGTATCACAATTGAGCGGTTTGTTAAGAGCAAACGTAGGGAAGAAGGATGCTAAAGCGTTGAGAAACGAAGGTCGTGTACCT
>VEQH01000005.1 GCA_018883325.1 Flavobacteriales bacterium
CTTTTTGGTTTCGAATTCGTTGGATTTTTTCGTCAGAACTATTCCATTATGACTGCAAAATCCGCCTTTTCTCACTCAAAAATAAACTATAACAAATTCGTTTTATAAAATTTAAACAGGCTCTTAGTGTTTCTATTTTTTTTCAAAAACATACAAATATCCATCAGTTATATCTTCAATAAGAATTAATTTATTGTCCTCAATTACATAATTATAGTCTAATTTCCCCAACGAGATGAAGTTTATTTTATATTTCGCATAACCATCATTCGATTCTATTTTAAAACGAAAACGTTTAACATTTTTATTTCCTTCATAAACTTTATAAACTCCCTTTTCGCTGAATTCAACCCGACTATCATCTTTAAAAGTTTTACTGCCTCCTACTCCCGAAAAACCACCAGAATTATATAAATACTGCCATTGACCGAAAATCAATTTTGATTCTTCGTCTGGCGTTGATATTTTCTTGCATCCAATTATTAAATATACAGAAGTAAAAAGAAGAAAAATAATTGAACTTTTTAATTTCATAATCAATGGTGTTAATCAAAATTGTGTTTACTTATTGAGCTTTTGAAAAATAATTTCCTCAAAATTGCATTTGTCTTTGATTCAAATATACACATTAAATCCGCTCAAAAACACCATTAACATCCATAATCTCAACTACTTCCCCTTTTTTTCCGACGAAAAGCACTTTGTTTTTTCCAACTAGAGGTGATTTTAACACATAAAATTCTTGAAAGGCACTTTCAAAGTTAAAATCAATTGTCCCAAAGTGATGTTCCAATAGCTTGAAGGAAGAAAGATTTTTAGCTGGAATTTCTCCAAAATCAAATCCTGGAAGCATCAGAAAATGTTCTTCTTTTGCAATCTTTGTTTGAATGGTTGACTGAGGTGAAACAACATAAGAATGGACTTTTCCTCCAACTTTTTCTTCCCAACAAATTAAAAGCACAGCATAATCCGATTCGTTTTTAAATTCAAAAGATTCACCATTTTTCTTTGCTATCAATGATTGCGTATTTGGCAAAGCAAAGGATTTCAAATCTTGAATTTTCGTTTTCAAAATAGTGTCATAGCTCCCCGTATAATGTAAATCGCAATCTGTTTCTAAGTCAATAAACAATTTTTCAACGATCTTATTGGTAAACGATTTACGTATTAAAACAGTCAATCCAGAACCATAATATTCAGGATTTGAAGTCAACTTTGGAATCGAATCCATGGAACGAATGACGGAATCAATTTCCTTCCGTTCTTTCACTGTAAAATACTTTAAAGCCGAACCTTCGTAAATCAATTCAGGTTTCATTGAGAAATCGTACTTGAAAATAAAAATCAAAAAAGCGATAATCAATGTGGCAAGAATATAAAAGCCATAAACGCGTTTAAAAACCGTTTTTTTAGTTTCTATTTCGGGCTCATTAAAAACATATTCTCCAGAAATTATTGCAGCTTTGATTTCATTTAAACTACTGATTTGTTGTTCGTTTAATTTCATTTTTTGCAACTGCAACAAAACCCAATTGGCTAGTTTCGCAGAGCAAAAAGGATGTTTAAACAAACCTAAAACGCGTTCAATAAATTCAATTTTCAATCGGTTTGAAGCAGCAGATAAATACGAATGCAAGGATAAAACAGAAGGTGAAAGCAAAGCGTTAAACTCACTCTCAAATTGCTTTCTATCCAATTGATTTTCAATTGAATTAAACAATTTATCCAAGTCTAATTTGACTAAAGTATAACATTTCTGTTCCAAGTAAAAACGATGGTCTTTTTCAATTAATTCGAAATATGAAAAAATTTTAGCCCAATCTTCAATCGAATTTGATGCGTTATTTTTAAGCGTAAGCACATCAAAAAAAGGAGAAATAAAAGACTGAAAATCACTAAAAAATTGGTGCTGTTCCCATTTGAATTTATCATTGAATGAACTGCTTGTTTTACCTGAAATCAGCAAAGATTTTAAATCCTCATGTTGATCAATCCACGCATTAAAGACTAAAGATTGTTGGGTTTGAACCTCCAAAAAATGACTAATTTCTTGTTTTTCTAATTCGTTTAAGTTACTTAAATTCAATGCATTTACAAACAATTCTTTTTGTTCAAAAGGATGATAGCCGTAAGCGGATTTTAGGTCGTTGATTGAAAAGTAGCGCACGAATTATTTAAGACTTTTTTTAATGAAAAATGTTTAACACTGTCAAAAATAGTGTAATTCTAAATTTTTGTTACATTTGCTCGAATTATTAAATCTTTTTTATGAAAAAACTATTACTTTCTTTGACTGTTGCAGTTGTTGCAACTTTTAGTGCACAAGCACAATCTTGTGTTCCTAATCCCCAGTATGCTGATTCAACTTATGGTGCTTGGCCAGATACAACTACTAACTTTCCTCCAGCAACTCAAAATCAGTTCTATTCTACTGATTTGAACTTTAAAGTTCCTTTAGATGCTACTTTAGCAAGCGCATCAGCTCCGCCAAATTCAACTATTCAATCCTTCGTAGTAACAAGTGTTGATGGATTACCAACAGAGTATGATTATGTATGTAGTAATTCAAACTGCACTTACAATGGCGGAGATAATGGTTGTGCAAATGTTTTCGGAACAACTGCTACAGCTGGAACTTACAACGTTACGATTAATATTAGTGCTACTGTTTTAGTTACAATTGTACCAGGATTACCACCACAATCTCTTACTCAACCAACATCTTTCACAGGTTACAAAATCGTTGTAGGTGTTGCTGGAACAATTGAGCAAGTTATCGCTCCAATCGTTGTTTCTCCAAACCCTGCTAACGACGAAATCAAAATCGAAGGAATTTCTGCTTCAATGAAAGCTTCTAAAGTTGAGATCACAAACATCGAAGGTAAAGTTGTAGCTTCTAAAGAAGTTGAAAACGGCACTAACTATAGCTTTGATTTAGCTGGAATGAAAGCTGGAATCTACTTTGTTAACGTAACTCACGCTAGCGGTGTTGAAACAGTTAAATTCATCAAAAACTAAGAAAAAACTTTCTTAAATAGAAAAGGGTGTGAATTGAATCACACCCTTTTTTATGCTCTATAGTTTAACAAAATTGGATTGCAGTTATTCGTTCGTATCAAGAATAATTGAGTTCCACTCTCATACCAATATACTTTCCTCTGAATTGTTTGTTGAATTAAAAACACTGATTCTAATAACCTGAGTTCGATTATTAAAAATTGGATTCAGACCGCTCAGAAACAATGAGTTACGAGCAATGCTTTTGAAGGTTTACCTTTGGTGCTACTCTGTGGTATCGGGATAAATCGATAAAGCGTGGTGAAGTAAATCGTTGTTTATCAGCGGAAAACTTTATCGCTTTACATAAAAACCAGTTATACTGCGTTGTTTCCTCTCAATTTAGCCCGCTACCGCGTAGCAGCAACGAAGTTAAATCTTCGAGAAAACGCCTTGTCTAACAGATTTTTATGTTAATCTGAATTTCAATTTTACAATCGAACTCAGGTTAATAGATTCCTCCCTTTGGTCGGAAGGACTCATGAAATAGGAAGAGAATGCGAAAATGCTTCGCATTTTCGCCAACTACTCTAACAGAAGCGTCCTTCCGAACTCCGTGAGGAATCCTATTTTAAGACCGTTGCAAAACCCGCTACTTGTCGTTACTCTAAAAATTTAAAATCCTCATTTACAAAGGTAAACTCCGGGTTTAAATTTTTAGAAAGCCTAAATTATCGACTTTTGAAACGGTCTTATTTTATGTAAATTCAATTTATATTCTTTCCATAGAGACCTCTCTAATGGAGACATGAATTAGGAAAACAGCAGAGAAAAACTGAATGAAAACAATTGAAAAAATAGAACAAGCTCATTAAGCTTATCTATAAAAATTCATTTCATCAACGTATTTTCTAACAGGTTCAGTAAGCAAATAACGAACGTCTTTTCCTTCTTTAATTGATTGACGAATGAAGCTTGAAGAAACTTTCATAACAGGTGCTTCTTCGCAAAATTCAACGTTACGATGCGATTTGTAGTCATTTATCAAATCTGCACTCATCGCAACAACTTCTAATTCTTCCTGCATCGTCAACACACGTGGATAGACATATATTTTGTGTTTCTCCAAAATAACTTCGTGATTAAACCATTTATGAAAAGTGCGCAAATTATCCTCGCCCATAATCAAAGCAAATGAATCATTGGGATATTTTTCTTTAAGATAAGTCAATGTTGTGGTTGTATAACTTGGCTTTGGAAGATTAAATTCAATATCTGAAGCGCGCAATTTCAAATTGTCATCAATTGCTACTTTCACTAAGGCCAAACGGTGAAAATCTGCCAATAATGTAGCTTTGTCTTTTAATGGATTTTGTGGCGTTACAACAAGCCAAACTTGATCCAAATCGGTATATTCAGCCATGAAATTTGCAATCACCAAATGTCCGACGTGAATCGGGTTGAATGTGCCAAAATATAATCCTACTTTCATTTTTCTATAAATTCAATGACTAATTTTTTCGCTTTTTCAATTGCTTCTTCCAACACATCATTTTCAATTATTACATCAAATTCACCTGCTCGCTCTAATTCTTGAATGGATTTAGCCAAGCGCATTTGGATTTTTTCCTCACTATCAGTTTTACGATTGCGTAAACGTTCTTCTAAGATATTCAAACTTGGTGGTTGAATGAAAATTGCGAGTGCTTGCTGCTGAAAAATACTTTTTAAGTTCAACCCACCGATGACATCAACATCAAAAACTACTGTTTTTCCAGTTGCCCAAATTCGTTCGATTTCGCTTTTTAGCGTGCCGTAATACATATCAGTGTAAACTTCCTCCCACTCAACAAATTCTTGTTTTTCAATCTTATATCTGAACTCGTCAGCTGTCAAAAAATGGTAATCTACACCATCAACTTCTTTTCCTCTCGGACCACGACTACAAGCAGAAACTGAAAATGCAAGTTGTGGCATCGAATTCAATAAAGCATGAACAATTGTTGTTTTTCCTGCTCCAGATGGCGCTGAAAAAATAATGCATTTTCCGGTACTATTCTCCCCCATTTTTATAACGTATTCAAAACTTGCTCTTTAATTTTTTCGAGCTTGTCTTTCATTTCTACTACAATTTTCTGCATTTCTGCGTGGTTGCTTTTGCTTCCTAAAGTGTTGATTTCACGACCAATTTCTTGAGCAATAAAACCCATTTTTTTTCCAGAAAGTGGTGTAACCATCGTTTCTAAGAAATAATCTAAGTGATTCGCCAAGCGCATTTTTTCTTCAGAAACATCTAATTTTTCAATGTAAAAAATCATTTCTTGTTCCAAACGATTGTCATCAATAGATTTCGCTTCCAAATCTTTTAAAGCTTTACTTAATCGCTCTTTAACAGTTACGATTCTTTCTTGTTCGTAATCAGTCACGCGATTCAAAAGACTTCGTATTTCCTCAATTCTAGTTGTGAATTCAGAAGCCAAAGCTTGTCCTTCTGTTTTTCTGAAATCTTGCAATTTCTTACATGCTTCAATTAACAAATTCAACAAAAATTCTTTTTCTTCTTCCGAAAGTTCAGGTGCTTGTTGATTGAGTACCTCAGGCATTTTCAAAACCAAAGCCAAATAATCAACAGGTTGTTCGCCCCAATTTTCATTCAAGGTTTTTAACTCTTGGTAATATTTCGTTGCTAATTCATGGTTTATCAAATCGTTTGAACCATTTACGGCACTTTCAATATAAATACCTAAATCTACTTTTCCTCTGTCCAAATATTCAACAACTATTTTGCGAATTTCTGTTTCCAATTCGCGATACGTAGGTGGGATTTTAACATTTAAGTCCAAGCCCTTGCTATTTAAAGAACGGATTTCGATGGAAACTTTTTTAGATTCGTAAACTCCGGTGCTTTTGCCGAAGCCAGTCATTGATAGAAGCATAATTTTTTAGTTGAGAGTTGAGAACTGAAAGTGAAGAGTTGAAAGTGAAAAGTGAAGAGTTGAAAGTGAAGAGTGAATAAATTTAGAATGTGAAATGAAGTTTGAAAACTTTTCGGGAAAGATAAATATTGTTTAATCTAAAAGTAAATCTGCGTCGATGCCTTCGTTTTGATCTTTGATGAAAAGAGCTATTTCACTGATTATTTGGTGTTTTTTTGGTTCTTTTTCGGCTAAATCTTCTGCGTAATCTTTCAAATAGAGTTGCGCTTCTAATAATTGATGTTCTTCAAAAGGACCACCAAGGTTTTCGAGAATGGTTAAACATTCAAGTGCTTGTAAGAAATCTCCTTCAGTTGCAAGGGAAACAAATTCAGCCAGAAATTCACTAAAATTAAGTTTACTGTTCCAAATTGTTGTCAATAATTGCTGACGAATACTTGGGTCGTTTTCATTTCGAATTGCATCCACTAAATCCTCAGCGATTTCTTGATTTTGAATATTGGCGATTAATTCAAGAATTGCTTTTGAAAGAATCGTATCTTTTTTATAAAGTACTTCAATTAATGCAGGCAAAACACTTTCGTCACCTATGTTTTCCAATACTTTTAGAGCAGCGATGGCTTTAACTTGCGAATCACTTTTTAAGTCCGCAATTGCTTCTCCGATTTTTAATTTCGTTTGCGCTTTTGTCATAATTTGAATAAGCTACAAAGGTAGTGATTTGAAGTGAATGAGGAGAGAAAGTATATAATGTGATTTTAATATATTGCCACCTTAATAAGAATTAATACTTTAGTTTTCAGCTTAAACCTTAAACCAAAACTATGAACAGAGAGGCTCAATTAAAATTCTGTGGCGTTTGTAAGAATAGAACTTTCAACCCAAAACATGGAACTATTTGTGGTCTGACGAATGAACTCCCAACATTTTCAGGGATGTGTAAAGACTATTTGGAAGACGAAAGAGAAATCAGACTACAAACGCTTTCCAAAGAAAAAGAAATTTCAGAAACTAAAAAAACACTCAATAAAGGACGATATGCACTTATCGTTATTGGTGGATTGTATCTATTGATTGGCGTTTTCGAAGCGTTCTTTATGATTGGAAATCAATTGATTTTTGGATTGTTAGACTGGGGAATTGGAGCTGTATTTATTGGTCTTGGAATTTGGTCTTTCTACAAGCCATTTGTAGCACTTTTGTCAGGACTAATCTTTTACATTGCCCTTAATTTACTTTTTGCACTGATTGAACCGATGACGCTTTTTAGTGGTTTAATTTTAAAATTTATCGTTATCTCCTATTTAATTTATTCCATTAAAGTTGCACAAAATGAACAATCGCGTGCGCAATCAAATGATATTTTAGATCAACTATAAACCTCAGTTAGATTGTAAAATTGAAATTCAGATTGACATAAAATTATGTTAATCAAGGCTTTTAGTCGAACTGAGGTTAAAAAAAAGGGCTAGAAAAAAAATTCTAGCCCCTATCTTAAAACCTTAGATTCTGTGTTAAAAATTTAAACTATCAACTCAGGCTCTTCTTCGATTTGCTTTCCTTTGTTTCTAAAATTATTTACTTTATCAATGATTTTATCAACTACGTAATACATCATTGGTACAACAATAATCGTAAGGAACATTGAACTTGTAAGTCCTCCGATCAAAATCCAAGCTAAACCATTTTTCCATTCAGCACCTGAACCTGTTGCCGTAGCAATTGGAATCATACCAACCACCATCGCAATGGTTGTCATTAAAATTGGACGCATACGCTCACTTACTGCTTCCAAAAGTGCATCGTAAACATTGTAGCCTTTTTCTTTCAAATGATTGGTGAAATCGACAATCAAAATCGCATTCTTGGCTACTAATCCGAGTAACATCAACATTCCTAGCATGGTGAAGATTCCCATGTTCGACGATGATAAATTCAGTGCTAAAATCGCTCCAACCAAAGAAACTAAAATCGAGAACAATACAACGAATGGATAGACAAAATTATCATACAATGCAACCATGATTAAATAAACCAATATCAAACCAATTCCCATTGCTGTTCCCAATGCTCCCATTGATTCTTTTTGACGTTTAACTTCACCACCCCAAAGCATTCGAATGTTAGGGTCAAGTGGATTTTCTTCCAAATAGTCTTCGATTTGAGCTGAAACATTACCTGCTGCTGTTCCCAAAACATACGAGCGAATTGTGGTGTTAGAAATACGGTTTTTACGTTCCAACGAACCATTTCCATTTTCTACAGAAACTTCCGCAAATTCACTAAGTAAAACTTGCTTTCCATCGTTTGCTGTGAAAGTCAAACTTTTAATGTCATCTACATTTTTGCGGTCAAATTTATCCATCATAATTCGGATGTCATATTCCTCTCCTTTCACATCAAATTGGCTATCATCATTTCCTGTCAAAGCGTTTTGAAGTTGCATACCGATAACAGCAATTGGTAAACCTAATTGTCCCATTTTATTTCTGTCTAACTCAATGCGAACCTCAGGCGTTACGTCATCCGTTGAAATTGTTGGGTCTTTTGCTCCCTTCATATCCAAAATAGCTGCTTTTAATCTTCGCGCTTCTTTCATCAATAATTCGCTATCATCAGAAGACAAGAAGATTTCGATTGGTGCTTCTTCCGATTCAACCATTCCCATATTCATTGTTTTCACCTCAATTCCAGGGTATTTATCCTCAATCTTTTCACGAATAGCATTCATGTATTTAATTGTTGGATACGTTTTTTGCATTCCCGGTTTCATTTTAACCGTAATCTCAGATTTATTTTCTGCTCCGAAAGACGCTGCTCCCATTCCTGAACTTGGACCACCAACATTTGAGAACACGATATCAACCACTTCTTTCTGAGCCAAAATCATCTTTTCAATTTCTAAAGTGATGGCATTGTTTTCCTCAAAAGTCGTACTCTTATCGTATTTCAATTTTACCATGAATTTTCCTTGGTCTCCTTGGGCAACAAATTCTTGTCCTACAATTCCCAATCCCATTGTTGCAAAACTTCCAATGAAAATGGCGATGATAACTCCACCCATTATTAATTTATGACGCAAAGACCAACCAACTAATTTTACATATTGCTCAGTAAAAATTGTAATACGTCTTTCAAACCATAACAATACCGCTTGGAAAGGATTTTTAGGATTCAACTTGATTTCCTTAGCAAAACGAGAAGCCAACCATGGCGTTAAAGTAAAACACACAAATAAAGACATCAAGGTTGAAACAACAACAACAATCGAGAACTGATGTAATATATCCGAAATTGTTCCTTCAATAAATACAACTGGCGAGAATACAACAACGTCCACAAGGGTAATTGCCAAAGCTGTAAATCCAATTTCATTTCGTCCATCGAGCGCCGCTTGTCTTCGATTTTTACCCATTTGTAAGTGGCGGTAAATATTTTCCAAAACCACAATCGAGTCATCCACCAAGATACCAATTACCAAAGACATCGCTAATAATGTCATCAAGTTTAAGGTGTAACCTAGCAAATACATTGCGACAAAAGTAGAAATCAACGAAGCTGGAATGGCAACCAATACAATGAATGCATTACGTAAACTGTGTAAGAACAACAACATCACAGCCGCAACCAAAATAACTGCTAATTCCAAATCATGAATTACGGCATCAACAGATTCGATTGTTGGAATGGAAGTGTCGGTTGCAATCGTAAACTTCAAACCTTCCTTTTTATATTTTTCCTCAATTTCTTTGAAACGGTCTTTTGTCGCTTTCGACATATCAACTGCGTTGGCATCACTTTGTTTTTTGATTCGCAAACCAACACCATTTACACCGTTGAATCGACTTACTGTAATTTGATCTTCAATTCCATCAACTACTTCAGCAACATCGCTTAATTTTACGGTAGAAGTTCCTCTTGAAATTAAAACAAGGTCTTCTAAGTCTTTAATCGTTTGGAATTTTCCAGCAAGACGAACAGTCATTTGTTCTTCATCACTTTTTAATTTCCCAGTTGGAAACTCAACATTTGATGAAGCAATTGCTTGGTTTATTGCCGCGAATGAAAGACCGTAGCGTTTCATTTTATCTTTGTCTACGTTCACTCTAAAAGCGCGACGCTCACCACCTATCACTTGTACCTCAGCAACACCTTTAGTTTGTTTGATTAAAGGCAATATTTGGTCATCCATCAACTCCATAAAGTCTCTGTCGTCCATGTTTGTGGCAATGGCACTAACTTGGAGAACTGGACTGGCATTCGGTTCAATTTTCGCAATAACTGGCGTTTGAGAGCCCTCGGGTAATTTGTTGAGGATATTGTTAACTTTCCGCTGTGCGTCTTCCAAAGATTTATCAATATTGGCCGAAGCTTTAAATTCTAACAATAAAACCGAAGCGTTATCTAATGAAAAAGCTGTAACCTCGTTGATGTTTTCCAAACCACTCAAGGCATCCTCTAAAGGTTTAGAAACTTGGCTTTCAACCGTAGCAGGAGAAGCTCCTGGATATGTTGTTGTGATCGTTAAAATCGGAGGTGAAAAATCAGGAAGCAATTCGTAGCTCAACTGATTATAGGAAATGAGTCCTCCACCAATCAAAATTGTAAAAATTACAATAATGAACGAAGGACGTTTTATGGATAATTCTGTAAGTGTCATGACTTAATTATTTTGTCGTTTTAACGTTTGCATTGTTTTGCAAATTCACTTGACCTTTCGTAACGATTTTATCGGACTTAGAAAGACCAGAAATCACTTCGATGTATTCTCCATCTGATGTTCCAGCATTGAAAGAAGTTAAAATTGCTTTTCCATTTCTAACCACATAAACTTGTGGATTTTTAGATGAACCAACTAAAGCCTTTCTTGGAATAGCAAGTGCAGTCGTACTTTTTGAATTATTCAAAGAAATAGAACCATACATGCCTGCCATGATGCGATTTACACCAGAATTTTGAACCGTTGCTTGAATTTTGAAGTTATGCGCTGCGTCTGCTTGTACAGCAATTTGAGAAACTTTTCCAGTAAAATCAACATCCCCGTATACATCAACATTAGCAACAATTGATTGTCCTTTTGTGAATTTCAGAACATCGCGCTCTGGAACAGAAATGGTTAATTTTAATGAAGAAATGTCTGTAAGCTCTACAATTGGTGTTCCGGGCATTACCATTGAACCTAAATCCACCATTCTTTTACTAACAACTCCGCTAAAAGGTGCAACAATAGAAGTACTTCTTAATTGTCTTTGAAGTTGTTTGATTTTTACTTCTGTTGTTTTTACAGCCAATTCGATTTTTTCAACCTCAGCGCTTGCAATAACGTTGTCTTTTTTTAGACTTGCGTAACGCGCATTATCATTTTTCAAATTGTCTAAGTTCAATTGAGCTTCTTGAATTTGCAATTGAATCAATTCATCATCCAGTTTTGCGATTGGTTGACCCGTTGAAACAACATCACCTTCTTCAACAAGCAATTTGATTAATTTTCCAGAACCGTCAGAAGCTACATTGTTTTGGTGAGCAGCATCAAAAGTTCCAAGAAAAGACAATGAGCTTTCGAAAGTATGTGTAGTTGGCTGAGCTACATCAACAAGTATTGCTTCGGAAGCATCGCGAATGTAAAGTTTTGCCTCTACTTCTTTTTTATTTGACATTAATTTCATCGCACCTAAACCTATCAAAACAACAGCTCCTAGTGAAATTATTATTACTCTTTTGTTCATGATTTTTTATTTAATGTTTCCAATTGATTTTAAATATTCTAATTCAGCTTGACGTAATTGAATGTAGGCTGATACTACATTTGTTTGAGCCTGTTGTAATCCATTTTCAGCAAGAATTAAATCGTTTGAACTACTCATTCCTTGTTTAAATTTCAAAACTGCATTTTGATAAATATTTTCCGCAAGGCGTAATTGTTCTTTGGTCACACTCAACGCTCCCGCTTTAACATCGATTTGCTTGCGATTATTATCAACAGTCATTTCTAACTGTTGGTTCAATAACTCGTATTGATTATCAAGTTTTTCTTTATTCAACATGTTCATTTTGGCCTTGTGGTATTTTTCCAAACCATCAAAAAGTGACCAATCTAAACGCAAACCAATGAATGCACCATCAATTCCTTTTCTAAAATCATCCTCTGGTTTTAGGTTAACATTGTAATTGTAAGCTGCATAAAATGAAAGGTTTGGTAAATATCCCATAGTGATTCCTTTCTTTTCTTCAGCATTCATTTTCTTTTGTGATTCAAGCATTTTGATTGCCAAAAAATTCGTTTCTGATTGATCTACAAGAATCGTTTTCTCAACTAATTTATCGACTTCAAAATTCAAGTTTGCATCTTTTGGAAGACCAATGTAAATCTTCATTAATGACACTAATTGATCTTTAGTTGCCAATAAGGAAGCCTTCGAGTTTTCCAAAGACAATTCATTGATTTTTAATTTGTCGGCTTCTGTTTGTACCACCAAACCTTGTTGAACCATGGATTCCATGTTTTTGATTAAGGTCTTGGTATTTACCAAATTACTATCAATAAATTCCAATTGTTTAATAATTCCTTGAATCAAAAAATAAGTGTTTGAAACTTGGTAGCGCACATCTTGAATCGTCATTTGCTGTTGCGTTTCCATAATTTCAGCATTGACTGCAAGTGCAGCTAAACCATAGTTTACTTGAGAATTAAAGAGCACTTGCGTGAGTTGAACTGTATTGCTCAACACAAAAGGAACTCCAAATTGTACCGTCGTAAAAGATCCGGGAGGACCACCAAACATCTCAGCAGGAATAACTTGACCAGGAATTTTTGCATTGTATTTATAATCTGCCGAAAAATTCACCTGAGGTAAACGAGCTGCAAGGTATGCACCGCGCTGTTTTTGATTGATTTCAATGTCTAACTTGGCATTGCGAACTTGGACATTTGCGGTGTCTGCCATTTTCAGACAAGAAGCTAAATCCAAGGTTTGAGCATTTGCCGAATTTGTTGAGACAAACAAACCAACAATTAAGCTTAATGGAAATGAATAAATTGCTTTCATTAAATTGATTTTTGTGGGAATAAATAAGAAACTAACATATCTGTGACTATTTTTTTGTGGGTATTTAGCTGATTTTCATAAGCATCGTTTGATAGCTTGTGAATACCTTTCATTAAATTTTTACTCATAAATGGAAAATCGCAATTCGACATTATTAAAAGTGTTAAGCTGATTAAATCGATTTCTCGCATTTTCCCTGCTGCGCAAGCACGTTGACATTCTTCAACAATACCTGTGTTTAGTAATTTTTCAAAATATGAACCGTCCACTTCGTAACCTTCTTCACGGTGCAATTCATTGACAATAAAACCAGGTAACTCTGGGTGACGCGAAAGAAATTCATATTCTTGTTCAATCAACAAGCGAATTTTATCTTCCAATGATTTGTCTGAACTAAAAACTTCAACCATTGAATTGACAAATTCTTCCATGGCATCTTGAAACACCAATTTGAATAATTCTGTTTTTGATCGGAAATAATAGTTCACCAAGGCAACATTCATTCCTGATACCTTTGCAATCTCTCGCGTTGAACAAGCTGCAAAACCTTTAGCTATAAAAACTTCTCTAGCTGCAGCTTTAATTTTTTGTTCGGTTGTAAGATCATTTTTCATAGGGGGCACAAAATTAAACAACAGTTTTAAACAAGTGTTTAAATCAATCGTTTAATTT
Organism: Flavobacteriales bacterium; assembly: GCA_018883325.1. Lineage (GTDB taxonomy): Bacteria > Bacteroidota > Bacteroidia > Flavobacteriales_D > Crocinitomicaceae > UBA952. The sequence continues at coordinate 13,652 of VEQH01000005.1, forward strand.
TTGTTAAATTAATTTTAGAGTCATTTACAATTCAACGTAATTCGCCTTTTAGAGACAAAGAACACCACGTGAAGATTCCTTTTTTCAGTTTATAATTTAACTCAACTATCTTTGCAACATGAGTACAAAACAACAAATAGACAACGTTCTTTCCAATATTGGATTTTCTGAACTAAATGAATTACAACAAGAAACACTTCAGAAAAGTGAAACCGAACGCAATCTGCTGATTCTTTCCCAAACAGGTTCTGGAAAAACGTTTGCTTTTTTATTGCCTCTTTTTTTAAAATTAAATTCCGATTCCAAAGATATTCAAGCGGTTGTTTTGGCGCCATCACGTGAACTTGCGATTCAAATCGAAGGCGTTTTTCGCGCAATGAAAACCAATTTCAAAGTGTTGACTTGTTACGGCGGTCATGCAATGTCGGTTGAAAAGAAAAGTTTAAAAGAAGCGCCTGCCGTTTTAATTGGAACACCTGGCAGAATTTGCGACCATATTTCTAGAAATACTTTGGACTTGTCGCACGTAACACAATTTGTTGTGGATGAATACGATAAAAGCTTGGAGTTCGGATTTGAAGACCAGATAAAATACATTTATCAAGAACTTCACAGCTTAGAATTTACCACTTTAGTTTCCGCAACTGAACACAAAGAATTTCCTGATTATTTAGCTTTTCGAAATCCAGCAATTGTAAATCACCTTGCTAATTCGCAAGATCCCGACATCACTTTTTGGAATTATCAGGTTCGTAACAGCAACAAATTCGACAAACTTTACGATTTACTTTGTTCATTCAAAGGTGAACTAACGATTGTGTTTTGTAACTTCAGAGAAGCAACTGAAAGTGTTCGCAATTATTTATACGATAACGGCTACGATTCCATTATTTACCACGGCGGAATGGAGCAAGACGAACGCGAACGTGCATTGATTCAATTTAGAAATGGAAGTTATCACACTTTAATTTGCACCGATTTAGGATCAAGAGGCTTAGATATTCCAGAAATTCAACACGTGGTGCATTTTCAATTTCCGCACAGCGAAGAAGCATTTATTCACCGTAACGGTCGCACGGCACGCATGAAAGCGAATGGCTCTTCGTACCTTTTATTGAACAAAGACGAAAACACACCCGACTATCTGGAAGTGCCACGAGCTGAATTCAAACTACCAACAAATCTACCTTCTCCAGTTGCAAGTCCTTGGGTGACGTTGTATTTCAGCGGAGGAAAAAAAGACAAAATAAACAAAATAGACATCTTTGGATTCTTGGGACAAAAAGGAAATCTGTTGAAAGAAGATATCGGTTTAATTACTGTTCTTGATTTCGCTGCTTATGCCGCTGTAAAAAGAGAAAACGTAAAAGCCTTATTGTCGGTGATTCGCCATGAAAAAGTGAAAGGCAAGAAACTGAAGATTGAAATTTCGAAATAGTTTTAATTGGGTTTTGATTATTGGTGTTTGATGTGGGATTGGATTGGAATATTTTATTCAAAATATGTAAAATAAAACACTCAAAATATGTAAAGTAAATAATTCAAAATATGTAAAGTAAATATCTATAAAAATGTAAAATAAAAAACTCCAAATATGTAAAATAGTATTTATATTTGTTGTTAAATGGCAGAACAAGATTCATATAGAGAAAGACTTACAGATAAAGAATTACTTCGTAAACTAGACGCTGCGGGTGCGCTATTAATTCGTGGAACAAAAGCGTGTGGAAAAACGGAGTCTGCAAAGCAATTTTCAAATAGTATTTTGAAAATGGATCAAAATGCACAAGTTCCAATTCTTATGGAAACAGCTCCCGAACGTTTACTTATTGGTGAAACACCCAGACTTATAGATGAGTGGCAGGAACACCCTAAAATTTGGAATTTCGTGCGTCATGAAGTGGATAATCGTAAAAAATCGGCTCAGTTCATTTTAACTGGTTCAGCAAATCCTGAAGAAAGTATTAAAATGCATTCTGGCGCTGGGCGGTTTACAATTCTCGATATGCGCACAATGAGCTGGCAGGAATTAGCTTTTTCAACTGGAAAAGTAAGCTTAAAATCCCTATTTGAAGGTGCTAAAATTGATGTTTATGATGAGCCAACTGATTTAGAATTCATAATAGATCGAATCATTACAGGTGGTTTTCCTGGTTTAATTGGCAAGAATGTTCGACAAGCAAGAGACCTCAATCGATCCTATGTTGATTTGCTAGCTGAAGTAGATATGAGTCGTGTTTCAAACACAAAAAGAGACCCAATAAAAGTAAGAAATTTACTGCGCTCACTTGCTCGTAATACTGCAACAATGGTTGACATCAAAACCTTAGAATCAGACATCCGTCAGCGCGATTTCAAGGAACTTTCTCGTCCAACTATTTACGATTACCTCGATGCTTTAGATCGGTTAATGATTACTGAAAATCAGCCCGCTTGGAGTACTCATATTCGGTCATCATCGTCATTGCGAAAAGCACCTAAAAGACATTTTACAGATGTTTCGCTTGCCGTTGCAGCACTTGGACTAAAAAAAGAAACACTTCTAAATGATTTAAATTTTGTTGGTTTTTTATTTGAGTCATTGGCCATTCATGAATTACGCGTTTATGCGCAGGTGAGTGACGCAAAAGTTTATCATTACCACGATTCAAGCGGTTTGGAAGTGGATGCAATCGTTCAGAAATACAATGGAGATTGGTGTGCTTTTGAAATTAAACTTGGAATTGGTCAAATTGAGGAAGCAGCAAAAAGTTTGAAAAAATTTGTTTCTGTTTTGGATACGAACAATGTTACGATGCCTAAATCATTGAATATTATAACAGGAACAGGTATTAGTTATACCCGTAATGATGGAATTAATGTGATTTCCCTTGCATCTTTGGGGTATTGAATAGAGCACAAATTCTATGGAGTTAAGAAATTTGTTGCAAAAAGTGGCATTAACCTAACTCCTTTTCAATTTCAATCAATTCATTATAAAATTCTTCTCCAAAAGCTCGAGTAAGCGGAGCTTTTAAAAATTTGTAAACAGGTACGTTTAACTTTTCACCACAAGCACAAGCTGCTTTGCAAATGTCCCATTCTTCGTAATTTATAGCTGTATATTCACCAATTTTCTTGGTGCGAATCGGGTATAAGTGACACGATAAAGGTTTGTTGAATTCGATTTCGCCTTTGTTATGTGCATGCTCGATGGAACATTTTGCCTTATTCTCTTCATCGAAAAAAACAAAGGCGCATTCTTTATTATTAACTAACGTTGTAACAGGATCGCCATCTTTGTCGGTGTAGTGAATTCCATTTTCAGCAATTGCTTCCAAACCTTCTTGACGCATATAAGGCTTTAAAATATCCAGGTGATTTGTGATGTTTTCAATCTCTTGCGCTGTCAATGGAGCACCACCATCACCTTCCACACAACAAGCACCTTTACACGCATTCAAATCACACACGAATTTTTTAGAAAAAATCTCAGTGGAAACTATTTTATCATCAATTTCAAAAAGCATAAAGCAAAGGTAGTGTCATTTTTTTCACCTATCTATTTTTTATTTCAATAAAATTACTATCTTTGCATCAGATTTATGGAACTAAAATGAGAGGGGACGAAAGTCCCCTCTTTTGTTGAGTATGATTGATAGAAAAGAAATTGAACGTTTAGTAGAAGAAAGAATTCAAGAATTAGACAACGGATTATACGTTGTTGAGATGACGATTTCTTCGTCAAATGTCATTCGAATTGAGATTGACAAAATTAATGGAGGTGTTACGGTTGCTGATTGTGTTTCTGTTTCTCGAAACGTTGAACACAACTTAGATAGAGAAAAAGCAGACTTTGAATTACACGTTTCCTCAGCTGGTTTAGACAAGCCTTTTAGACACATCAATCAATACATTAAAAATATAGGCCGAACGATTAACGTTGTTCAAAAAGACGGTAAAGTAATTGAAGGTAAAATTGTAAAAGTTGCCGACGATCGAATTATCCTTTCTTGCGAAGAAATGCAACTGCTCGAAGGGAAAAAAAGAAAAGAAAAAGTAGAAGTAATTTATGAAATAATGCTTACTGAGATTAAAGAAGCAAATATTGTTATATCATTTAAATAATAATTTATGAACAGTGCTGAATTAGTAGACTCGTTTTCGGAGTTTAAGGAATTAAAAAACATTGATAAGCAAACGATGCAACATGTGCTTGAAGATGTTTTTCGTGCCATGTTGAAGAAAAAATTTAACACCGACGAGCATATTGATATCATTGTAAACATCGACAAAGGTGACGTTCAAATTTTCTTAAATAAAGAAATCGTTGACAATGGAGAGGTTGAAGATCCTAACACGGAAATAGCTTATTCAGATGCAATTAAAATTGAACCAGATTTCGAAATCGGTGAAGAAGTAACTGAAGAATTCAAATTTGCAGATTTCGGAAGAAGAAATATCCTTTCACTTCGTCAAAACTTGATTTCTAGAATCTTAGAATTAGAAAAAGATCATTTATACAAAAAATACAAAGAAAGAATTGGCGACATCGTTACTGGCGAAGTTTACCAAGTTTGGAAAAAAGAAATTTTGGTTATGGACGACGACAACAACGAGTTGATCTTGCCAAAATCAGAGCAAATTCCATCGGATTTCTTCAAAAAAGGAGAATCTGTTCGTGCAGTGGTTTCCAAAGTTGATATGCGCAATAGCTCACCAGTGATTATTCTTTCTCGTACAGCACCAGAATTTTTGGAGCGTTTGTTTGAGCTTGAAGTTCCAGAAGTATTTGATGGTTTGATTACAATTAAGAAAATTGTTCGCGAACCAGGAGAAAGAGCAAAAGTTGCCGTTGAATCTTACGACGATCGCATCGATCCAGTTGGAGCTTGTGTGGGTATGAAAGGTTCTCGTATTCACGGAATTGTACGTGAATTGAGAAATGAAAACATCGACGTTATCAACTACACAACTAATAATCAATTACTTATTCAACGTGCATTGTCTCCAGCGAAAATTACTTCAATGGAAATTTCAGAAGAAGACAAACGTGTGAAAGTATTCCTTCGCCCTGATCAAGTATCATTGGCAATTGGAAAAGGTGGTAACAATATCAAACTAGCAGGAAAACTTTGTGGCTATGAAATTGATGTTTACCGCGATGGAGAAGTTGATGTTGAAGACGTTGATTTAGAAGAATTTGCAGATGAAATTGACAGCTGGATTATCGACGAATTGAAAGCTATCGGTTGCGATACTGCGAAATCAGTTCTTGAAATTGGCGTAAACGATTTAGTACAACGTACTGATTTAGAAAAAGAAACAATAGAAGAAGTATTCCGAATTTTGAAAGCAGAATTTGAATAACTTTGAACAATTAAGGAGAAATAGAATAAAATGGCAGGAAAACCAATAAGATTAGGAAAGGCAGCAAGCGAATTAAATGTTGGGTTACCAACCTTGGTGGACTTCCTTGACAAAAAAGGAGTAAAAATTGATTCGAACCCAAACACGCGTTTGGAGCCAGAACATTATGACCTTTTGTGTCAAGAATTTGCAGCTGATCACGATCTTAAAGAACAATCTAAAGGAGTTAGCTCCCGAAGAGAAAAAAGAGAATCACTTTCCTTGAAAGATAAACCTCAAGAGGAGAAAGAAAAAGTTGTGGAAGAAGAAGAGGAAGAATCTGACTTGAATTTTGAGGAAATCAAAAGGCAAGTACTTGAATCTAAACCTGTTGTTCAACCAGAGCCAAAACCTACAGTGGTGGAAACACCTCAAGTGGAAGTAGTAGTTGAATCAATTCCTGAACCAGTAGTTGAAAAAATTGAAACACCAGAACCTGTTGTTGAAGCTCCAAAAGAAGTTCAAGAAGAGAAAAAAGAAGGTGTTCAAATTATTGGTAAAATTGACTTATCGGCGCTTAATCAAAAAACTCGCCCAGACAAGAAAAAATACGAGGATCCAAAGGCAAACCAACAAAAAGTAGAAAAAACTAAACCTGCTCCTGCCAAAGAAGAGGTTAAACCTACTGAAGTAAAAGTTGAAAAACCAGCAGAACCTGTAGTTGAAGCTCCAAAAGAAATTGAAACAATTCGTTTCGAACGACAAGTTTTAACTGGGCCAACAGTTCTTGGAAAAATTGAATTGCCTGTTGAAAGACCTAAATCTTCAGGTCCTTCTCACGAAAGTGCCAATTCAAAAAGAAAAAGAAAAAGAATTAAAAAGGTTGAAACTCCTGCTGCAAATGACCCTAACAAGCCAGCAACATCAGGAAACAATCAAAATAATCAAAACAACCAAAACAAGTTCAATAACAAACCTGGAGCTCCGAAAGTAGAGAAGAAGGAAGTTACTGAACGTGATATTCAAAAAGAGATTAAAGAAACCTTAGCTCGACTTTCGAATCAAGGTGGAAAATCTAAATCTTCTAAGAATAGAAAAATCAAACGTGAATCTTTTGCTCAACGTCGCCAAGAGGAAATGGCTGCTGCTGAATTAGAAGATAAAATCTTGAAATTAACAGAATTCGTAACAGTTTCTGAACTTGCTTCAATGATGAGCGTGCAGCCAACACAAGTTATTTCTGTGTGTATGTCGCTTGGAATTTTTGCTTCTATCAACCAACGTTTGGATGCAGAAACTATTCAAATTGTAGCAGATGAATTTGGTTATGAAACTGAATTTGTAAGTGCCGAAGTTCAAGAAGCAATTCAAACTGTTGAAGATAAAGAGGAAGATTTAATTGCTCGTCCGCCGATTATTACAGTAATGGGTCACGTTGACCACGGTAAAACATCCTTATTGGATAAAATCCGTAATGCAAACGTTACCGCTGGTGAGGCAGGAGGAATCACGCAACATATTGGAGCTTACTCGGTTACATTGAAAGATGGTCGAAAAATGACTTTCTTAGATACACCAGGTCACGAAGCCTTTACTGCGATGCGTGCTCGTGGTGCGCAAGTTACTGACGTTGCGATTATCATTGTTGCGGCTGACGACGACGTAATGCCACAAACAAAAGAGGCAATTTCTCACGCACAGGCGGCAAACGTGCCAATGATTTTTGCTATCAACAAAATTGATAAACCGGGAGCAAATCCTGATAAAATCCGCGAACAACTTTCTGCAATGAATATCCTTGTAGAAGATTGGGGTGGTAAATACCAAGTTCAAGAAATTTCAGCAAAACAAAATCTTAATATAGACTTATTGTTAGATAAAGTTTTATTGGAAGCTGAAATGTTGAATTTGAAAGCGAATCCAAATAAAAACGCTGTTGGAACTGTAATTGAATCCTCATTAGATAAAGGAAAAGGTTTCGTAACTAACATGTTAGTGGAAGCGGGAACAATGAAAATTGGAGATGTAATTTTAGTTGGTCGTCATTTCGGACGTGTTAGAGCAATGCACGATGAACATGGAAAAGTGCTGACAGAAGCTGGTCCAGCGCAACCTGTATCCGTTTTAGGAATTGGTGGTGCACCAAGTGCAGGTGACAAGTTCAACGTGATGGATGACGAAAAAGAAGCAAAAACAATTGCTCAAAAACGTGAACAATTGTACCGTGAACAAGGATTGCGTACAACTAAACATATTACGTTGGATGAAATCGGTCGTCGTTTGGCAATTGGAGACTTCAAAGAATTGAATATTATCGTGAAAGGTGACGTGGATGGTTCAATTGAAGCATTATCTGATGCATTGATTAACTTATCAACGGAAGAAATCCAAGTGAATGTAATTCATAAAGGTGTTGGTGCAATCACTGAAGCTGATGTGAATTTAGCTTCTGCATCTGATGCTGTAATTATTGGATTCCAAGTTCGTCCATCAATTGGAGCACGTAAATTGGCTGAAGCAGAACAAATTGACATTCGTTTATACTCTATCATCTACAAAGCAATTGAAGAATTGAAAGCTGCGATGGAAGGAATGTTATCTCCGGATATTGAAGAGAAAATTATCGGTTCAGCTGAAATCCGTGAAACATTCGACATCACGAAAGTGGGAACAATTGCAGGATGTTACGTTATGGATGGTATCATCAAACGCTCTTCAAAAATCCGTGTGATTCGTGATGGAATTGTTGTTCACACAGGAACTTTAGGTTCATTGAAACGTTTCAAAGACGATGTACGTGAAGTGAAAAATAATTATGAGTGTGGTTTGAATATTGATAAATTCAACGACATCAAAATTGGTGACATTGTAGAAGCATTTGAAGAAGTAGAAGTTGCTAGAAAGTTGTAATTTGTTAATGTCAACTTTGATTAAATTAAAAAGAAGTATTTTTACAAAAAAAATAAAAACATGTATACATTAGGGGTTGTAGGGCCAGGTCAAGGTTTGATTATCGTTCTAGTAATAGTATTACTTTTCTTTGGTGGTAAAAAAATTCCTGAATTAATGAAAGGTTTAGGAAAAGGTGTTAAAGAATTCAAAGATGCATCTAAAGGTGAATCTGAAAAATCAAGTGAGATTTTAAAAACTGACGATAAATAAATCTTATGTATCGTACGATTAAAGAAGTAAAGGAAGCATTGCTATCCGGTGAAACTGTATTATCTATAACAGAACATTTTCTGTCTAAAATTGATGAACACAAACACCTTAATGCATTCTTAGAAGTGTTTACTTACTCTGCAAAAGAGCAAGCACAAATCGTAGATGAAAAAATCAAAAATGGTACAGCTGGCAAACTAGCTGGCGTTGTTATCGGAATAAAAGATAACATCTGTTATAAAAATCATAAAGTTTCAGCAGCATCTAAAATCTTAGAAGGCTTCGAATCACTTTATACTGCAACAGCTCTTCAGCGCTTAATTGATGAAGATGCAGTAATCATAGGAAGATTGAATTGCGATGAATTTGCAATGGGAAGTTCCAATGAAAATTCAGCTTTTGGCTCCGTTGAAAATAACTGGAAAAAGAATTACGTTCCTGGTGGTTCATCAGGAGGTTCTGCGGTTGCAGTTTCCGCTAATCTTTGTACTGTTTCTTTGGGAAGTGATACAGGTGGTTCAGTTCGCCAACCGGCTTCATGGACTGGAACTTACGGTCTAAAACCAACTTATGGTAGAATTAGTCGCTACGGATTAATTGCTTACGCTTCCTCTTTCGACCAAATTGGAACATTCACAAATAGTTTAGAAGACGCAGCACTTTTACTCCAAATTATGGGAGGTAAAGATGAAATGGATGCAACTTCATCTTCTAAAGAATTAAAATTAAACGAATTAACTTCAGTTCCAAAAGGAAAAATTGGAATCATTAAAGAATATATGTCTAACCCCGGTTTAGACGAAGAAGTTAAAATGCAATTAGACAAAACGATCGAAAGCTTGAATAACGAAGGATATGAAATCGTTGAATTGAGTTTTCCTTTTGTTGACTATTTAGTCCCAACATATTACGTTTTAACAACAGCAGAAGCATCTTCCAACTTATCGCGTTTTGATGGTGTACATTATGGCCACAGAAGTTCAGAAGCGAAAGGAGTTGAACAAACTTATATTAAATCAAGAAGTGAAGGTTTTGGCCCTGAAGTGAAACGTCGAATAATGACAGGAACTTTTGTGCTTTCTCACGGATATTACGATGCGTATTATACAAAAGCGCAAAAAGTAAGACGTGTTTTACAAGACAAAACCAACGAAATGTTATCGCAAGTAGATGTTTTAATAATGCCCACTACTCCATCTACAGCATTTGAAAAAGACGCAGTCAAAGATCCAATTCAAATGTATTTGCAAGATATTTTCACTGTTCATGCTAACTTAACGGGCAATCCAGCTATTAGTATTCCATTGGCAATTCACTCGAATGGATTACCTTTTGGGTTACAATTGATGACAACACATTTTGCTGAGCAAGCGTTATTTAATTTTGCTAAAAGCATTGAGAAATTAAAAGAATGATTAAAACAATAAGCGTACTTTTTTCCTTTTTATTTCTCGGGCAAATCTTTGCTCAACTACCACACAATTATAATAAAAACGACCTTAACCCTGTTGCATTTATCAATACCGTTGAGCAAAGTTTGAACTTATTTTACGCTGATTACGTTAATGACAAACGCTACGATTCAATCATCAATGCTTTAAATTACGAACCAAACGAAGCACCGCTTTTTTCGGATGATATTTACTGTCAGCGCTTGGAAAAAATCAATCAAATGTCCACTTTTCCAATGGACTGCAATCCGATAACGCTTTCAACTATTCGATTTTTCGCATCCAAAAGAAGAAGCTTTGCACGTATCGTACTTGGACGTTCGGCTTTGTATTTCGACATGTTTCGCGAAAAATTAATCGAATACGGTTTACCAGAAGAATTGCGTTTCTTGGCAGTTATTGAAAGTGGTTTGAGACCACAAGTGAAATCAAGAGCAGGCGCTTTAGGTTTGTGGCAATTTATGTATCGAACTGGTTTACAATACGGTTTAGAAGAAAACAACTACGTTGACGACCGAATGGATCCAGAAAAAGCGACAGAAGCAGCTTGTAAATTTCTTAAAAAATTGTACGGAATCTATGGCGACTGGAACCTTGCTTTGGCAGCTTACAATGCTGGTCCAGGAAATGTAAATAAAGCCATTAAACGCTCTGGAAATAAAACGACTTATTGGGAAATTCGACCTTATCTGCCATCAGAAACACAAGGCTACGTTCCGAATTTTATTGCTGCAGCCTACCTCCTAACCTATCATGCTGAGCACAACATCATTCCGATGGAAGCTAAAATTCACTACATCCACTTAGATACTGTATGTCTTCGAGAGGCTGTTCACATGAATACAATTTCTAAATTGCTTCGTTGGGATTTAGAAGAAATTAAAGCTTTGAACCCAATTTACAAGACTACATTCATTCCAAAATCTGAAAAAGGACGTTGTATTTCAGGACCGAACTACTACATAAGCACCTTAGCAGGATTGGAAGATTCGCTGTATAAACTTGAAAAATCTATTTATTCTCCTGTTATTGTTCCACCCACAATTATTCAAAATCCAATAATTAACGACACAATAAACGGAGAAATTGGCTCTTCAAATAGTACAGATTCGTTAGCGCCAACTGTTCCTTTGTATTTGAGTTATCACAAAGTAAAATCGCAAGAAAATTTAAAAAACATAGCCTTGAAATTCAATGTTTCAGTTGAAAACATAATGGAATGGAATAATTTGCGTTCTACAAGTATTTATGTTGGGCAAAAGCTAAAAATTTACACTGCTGAAGCTCCGGCAGTTCCAATAACACCACCACCACCGCCAGCTGCAACTAAAAAATATTACAATGTTCGCTCTGGTGATACTTTTGGGAAAATTGCCCAACGACACAATCTTACCTTGGATCAATTGAAAAAAATTAATCCAGGAATCAATATCAGTCGTTTAACTGTTGGTCAAAAAATTAGGGTCAAATAAACTTTTTATATGCGCTTTTTGATGTTTATACTGCTCGCTTGCACACTTTTTTTAGGTGCTTGTAATGAGCGAAAATACAGTGGAGGATTAGTTGTCACCGGTAAAGTTGGAGAAATCCTTGTGGTTTGCGATCAAGGAATTTGGAATTCTGACCTTAAAAAATGTTTGGATACCAACTTAACGCAATTTATCATGCCTTATTTTCCTGACGTTGCGACATTTGAATTGATTCACCGAACTCCTGCCAATTTTGAAGGCGCAATTAAACGCCACAGAAATGTACTTTTCATCACGTTGGATGGTAAAGCAAAAATTGACAAGGGCACAATTCAAAAACGCAAAAGTGTTTGGGCTGATGATCAATTAGTTGTAGAAGTGATTGCGAAAGATATGAATCAACTCGTTGAAACTTGCCAATCAGGGTTGAAGTTTGCACATTCTGAATTTGACTACATCGAATGGAAACGATTGTTGAAATATTTCAAATCCAACGATGACGAACGCATTCAAAGTAAACTCAGAAAGAATTTTGGAATTCAATTAGCATTGCCACAAGGTGCTGAAATCGTAAGTACACGTCCTAATTTCTACCGAATCGAAATGCCAACAGCTTCTCGTCCAATTGAATTTGTCGGTTCGGGAACGCAAGACATCGGAGCGATTTTTTCAGGTGTAATGATTTACCAATACGACTTCAAGGACAAATCGCAATTGGAACTAAAAAATTTACTTCAAGCTAGAGATACAATGTTGAAATACAATGTTCCGCATGAAATTCAAGGTTTGTATATGGGCACGCAATTAAATGAATTCGTGTATCCAGAAATGACTGTCACCAGCAATTCTAACCAAACAATCAAAGGTTTTGAAATGCGCGGAATGTTTCAGTTCAAAGGAAATTCAACTTATTCGACCGGTGGTGCATTTTGGTCTTTTCATTTCGTTCACCCTAGAACAAAGAAAGTTATCTGTGTAAGCGGCTATGTTGACGCGCCTTCCACCACAAGTTGGACACATTCCCTACGTGAAATTCAAGCCATTTGGAAAAGCGTTGAAATAGCAAAATAAGATGAAATTATCGGTTGTTATTATCACTTTCAATGAAGAAAAAAATATTGAACGTTGTCTTTTATCTGTTCAAGATTTAGCAGATGAAGTTCTAGTAGTTGATTCATTTTCAAAAGATAAAACGCTAGCAATTTGTGAAAAATACCAAGCGAGAGTGATTCAAAATCCATTTGAAGGTCATATTCAGCAAAAAAACTTCGCTATGAATCAGGCTGCTTATGATTGGATTTTATCTTTAGATGCTGATGAAGCTTTAAGCGAGGAATTAGCAGCAGCAATAAAACAAGTTAAATCCGCTGAAAAACCTGAAGTGAACTTGTATGAAATGAACCGTTTAACAAATTATTGTGGAGCTTGGGTAAAACACTGTGGATGGTATCCCGATACGAAAATTCGTTTTGTAAATAGAAAATTTGCCAAATGGGGAGGTGTAAATCCACACGACAAATTAGAAGGCATCAAAAAAGAGAAAATTGAATTTTTGAAAGGAGACATTTTGCATTATTCTTACTACACGAAAGAAGATCACCTCAAACAAATAGAATATTTTAGTAAAATCGCTGCGGGAGAATTAGTTAAGCAAGGAAAAAACGTTGGCCATTTTACTATTTACTTGAAAATGGCAGCACAATTTTTCAAAAGTTTTGTTCTTAAAAAAGGCTTTCTTGATGGAAAAACTGGCTGGCAAATTTCAAAACTAAGTGCTTTTGCTACTTATAGAAAATATTCACTTCTAAGAACATTAAATGAAACTCGCTAATATTCTAATTTCGCGAACAGATAGTATTGGTGATGTTTTGTTGACGCTACCTTTTTGTGCTTGGTTGAAAAAACAATTTCCGGAAGCTAAATTGACTTTTTTAGGTAGAAATTACACGCAAAGTGTCATCGAATCTTTCACCGTTATTGATTCATTCATTGCGCTTGAACAACTCAATAATCAGCCAACATTGGAAAAAGTGAACCAATTAAACACTTTTGATTGCATTATTCACGTTTTTCCAAATAAAGAAATTGCATCCTTAGCGAAAAAAGCAAAAATTCCACTTCGAATTGGAACCTCTCACCGCTTGTTTCACTTACTGACTTGTAATAAACGCGTAAACTTCACACGCAAAAACTCTGAACTCCACGAAGCACAACTTAATTTTGAATTGTTAAAACCACTTGGATTAAAAGAAATTCCAAGTTTTTCAACGCTTCAAAATGCTGGGGAAAATTTCAAAGTTAAAGCAACAGAACTTCCGACAGAAATTGAAACATTGGACTTTAAGAATCTTGTGATTTTGCACCCCAAATCGCAAGGAAGTGCCATTGAGTGGCCGCTTGAAAAATACATAGAACTTGCGGAAGAATTGGCGAAGAATGGAAAAACAGTTTGTTTTACGGGTACAGAAAGTGAAGGCGTTTTATTTAGACATTTACTCCCCAAACATTCAAACATAATTGACACAAGTGGGAAACTGTCCTTGCATCAACTTCAGTTGCTAATTTCAAAATCTCAGGCTTTGGTAGCTTGTTCCACAGGCCCCTATCACATTGCTGGATTGTGCGGAATTAAAGCGATTGGTTTGTTTTCGAATCGCAAACCCATTCATCCTGGAAGGTGGAAAGCCTTAGGGAAAAATGCCGTTGCCTTGGTTTTTGATGAAAACTGCACGAATTGTAAAAGCAAACAATCTTGCTTGTGTATTCAGTCCATTTCAGTTGAAAAAGTGATGCAACAATTACTTTGAAATGGTAAAATCTGCGTTGTTATTCCTTCTAAATTCTTCGGTTTTACTAGCGTTTTTTTCTTTTGTTTTCACGTTTGGATTACATTCAAATTGGGAAAATAAATTAAGCTATTCAAGTGCGATTTTTTTCAGTGTGCTCGGTATCTACAACTTTCATCGTTTGTACAAATTTCAAAAAAAACAACTGAACTTGCCTATGAGTAATTGGGTCGCTAAAAACCTGCGAATCATCCAATTACTCTGTTCAATTGGAATTATTACAAGTTCAACTCTATTTGTTTTCTTACTAAAATTCAATCTTGCAAACTTGCTTTTATTGAGTGCTTGCCTGTTAATTTCCATATTCTATGTTATTTCAAAATGGCGAGAAATTCCTTTTTTAAAAGCAGCTTTTGTTTCTGTCGTTTGGACAGTGATTTTAGTTATTTTACCCTCACTTCTTCAAGGGAAATATGAAAGTCAATCTTGGATTTTTTTACTGTTCTTTTATGCACTAACTATTCCAGCGGATGCGAGGGATATGGAAGTTGATCAAAAAAAACTGAATACTTTACCTCAACTTATTGGCAAAAAACAATCCTTTTGGACGGTGATGCTCTTGCTAAATCTGTTCACATTGCTTAATCACTTTTCTCAAGAAATAAAAATCGGTTTGATTGCTTTTAATACAATTTGGGTTTTTATTTATCACCACTTTGAAGGAAAGCAAAAAATCAGTGTTGAATTTATTGATGCACTTTTGTTGGTTTATGGATTGGTTTTTTGGTTTAAATGAGCTAAATCTTTTCTTTCGTAAAAAAATTCATTCTGAATATTTGCCATTCTTTTGCTTGACCAAAAGAATCACCTCGAAGAAGCAGCGAAGCTAAAAGTCAATCCGCCGCGGCGGATGAATTTCTATTTTCTTCGCAAATTATTGTTTTACAGTCATTTTATAACTCGTTGCGAACAATTTTAACTCCTTCCTGAAGTTGAAATTTTTTAAGTCCGTCAGCTGACGGAACAGAAATTTTAAAAATTAACAACTTCATTTCAGTAGCTAAAACCATGAAATTCAAGGCCGAGAATTGTTCGCTAATATTTACACAAAAGTTCTCACTTCGATTAAATTCTTGTTTTTAAAATTCAAGTATTTTATGCTGTTAAAATTGCGGATACTCAAAATATTAATTTCAGCCTGATTCAAATTTAGACGTTCATCGTCCATTGTAAAACCCTTGCGGATACATTCATTCAAGCGTTTGGTTGCCCATTGTCGAAATTGTGTTCCTCGCAACGATTTTACCCGATAACCAACGGAAATAATAACGTCGAGATTGTAATAATTAAATGCCTTTTGCTGAAATTCGGAAATTCCGAATTTCTTTATTGTATTGACTTCTTCTAACTCTTTTTCGGAATAAATATTTTTTATATGTTCGTTTATTGTGGACTTAGCTTTCCCAAACAAAACCGCTATTTGCTCTTGAGTGAGCCAAACAGTTTCCTCTTCAAAACGAACATCAACCGAAACTTGCTCATCTTGGGTTTTGAAGATGATGAACGATGCGTTATTTTCTACATTTCTATTCATTAATCTAAAGTTAGGTGTTTTTGGGATTTTAATGTACTAAATCTTTTCTTTCGTAAAGACTATCTATTTTGATTGCGTTGAGCAACCAGTCTCTGCTCCAACCTTTATCAACGGTTTGCTGTATGTAGAAAAAAGCAGCTTTTATGTCTTTTACCTTAGTGAATATGATAATATTATGTCCCCAAGGAATGAGTGTAGCTGGGTGATGTGTAAATTGTCCAACAGGCTGTTGGATGATTTCATTGTTTTGATTTTCTGCAAGTTGTAACTCATCTTCACTTTTCGTTTGAATTAATCCAACAGGCTGTTGGACTAATTCATTGCTAAAAAAATATAGAACTGTTTGCAATAAAATAAATTGCTTCTTGTTAGTCCCTTCATCCCATGAAACTCAGTCTGTAAATCTTTTCTTTCATAAAAAATTTCATTCTAAAACTTCATTCTCAACATCTTTTGAAGGTGGTAAAAAATTTTCTCCAGTAACAACGCTTTTTCCAGTTTTTGCCTCCAATTCTTTTCTTGCGTTTTTAGCAACTGCGCCTCCATTTTTACTAGCCACAGCATTTTCATCTAGTCCTTTTGCCTTTGTAGATTCAGCAATTTGTCTAGAGGAAAGTTCTGCTAATGCTGTGAAAATTAATTCAGCTTCTGACATGTGATCTCGTAGATTTTGTGATTTTAAACCTTTTAAATCTTTATGTTTTCTCACCGATAGACCTGTCCATTCTTGATGAATAATATTTGTTAAAAGCGCAAATTCTTTACCTTTCTCAACTCCACTTTCTTGCCAGTAATCAGTAAGCTTATTCCGCGTCTCTTGTCCACTCATGCGTTGTTGAATCCATTTTTCGCTACGCCCAAGTTTCTGCCAATTTTCTCTTGCTCTATCAATACTTTGACTAGGGTCGTTAATTTCTTGAATGCGCTCATACCCAACTTTTGCAAGCCATTGCTTCAATGGTTCAGATTTAGGGGACGGAATGGATTGAATAAGGCGAAAAATATCTTCTACCGTACCCACATCTGTTTTGTAAAATTTACCGTCTTCGGATTGTAGTTTCAGTTGGTTACAATTTGTAACCGACTCATTGCCCTCCTTTTTGAGCCTGCTTTTCAACACCTTCCAGTAGTTTCTTGCTCTTTCCACGGTTGGCTGTTCCGTTAATATACCAATGATATCAACTATACTGAAATACCACATTTCATTCGCTGGATCGAATTGGCTACGAACCTTTTTGTTCTCAAATATTTTTAAATCACTCATTGTTTTTGGAATTTGTTGTGTTGTAATTTGTAAGTTCGTTTTTGTCGTTCTCTATACTTTTCAACACATCTTTGGCATTCAATTTTGAAACCACCTTTTTACCTGTTTTCGCTTCTAACTCCATTCTTGCGACTTTGGCTACATTACCACCTTGTTTGGCTACGATTTTACTTTCTTCAAAATCTTTGGGATTGGTTGCAGCGGATATATCTTTTGTGGAAGCTTCTGCTAACATATTTAAAATTAACTCTGTATTGGTCATATTGTCCCTTAGATTTTCTTTCTTCAATCCTTTTAGCACTTTATACTCCTTGGTCGTTTTATCGCTCCAAGCCTTGGTAATAATATCTGTAAGCGTAGCAAACTGTAATCCCTCTTTTAAACCACGCTTTTTCCATTCATCTGTTAATTCTTTACGGATTTCAATACTTTTCAACCGTTGGTTTATCCAGTTTTCTGAGTAACCTAATTTCAGATACTGTTCTAAAGCTCTATCAATACTCAACTCAGGGTCTTGTAATTCATCTAATCTTTCTGCTGCCAGTTGCGCCAACCAAAGTTTAAAAGGCTCTGCTTTAGGCGAAGGAATGGATTGAATTAAACGAAAAAGTTGTTCTGTATCTGCTACGTCAGTAATTCTCATTTTGCCATCAGTAGCGACCATTTTCAAACTGTGACAATTCGTCACGGTTTCATTTCCTTCTGCTTTAAGTCTTTGTTTTAATTTTCTCCAGTAGGCACTTGGATCCCTACTTTCGGTAAGCACAGCTATTACATCCACTATAGAAATGTACCATTTTTCTTGTTCAGAATTCCATATAGTACGCAACTGTTGTTCTTCAAATAAATGAAGCTTTGAAATAGCATTTTCGCTTTTTGATTTGTCGTGCAAAGCCATGTTGATTATTTTTCTAACATAAATATAATTACTATTTAATCATTCACCAAATAATCTCAACTTTTTATTTCACCCCCTTTCCAAATTAACCGCTCTCAATCCATCAATCCAATCTCCTCCATGTTTCAACGGATTATAATTGTATAAATTATTGGTGTCTGAGAGTTGATTGTAGGATCACTTAAACTACGATTTTTCTACGCCTTTTTATTTTCAAACCATGCGCTAGGACAAACCCATTTCCGATGATTACGATTCTTTTCTTTAATGTTTGTTTTACTGTCATTTATAAAACCAGACACTCGTCAGAACCTCAATCCTCCGTCAATTGACAGATTCAGTCATTGCTACTGTTCAAGCATTATTATTCCAATGGAAAATCAACCCAAAAAGGTTTTTTACTCATATCGGAGAAATCTTGCTGAGCGTAGTTTTCTTTTGGGATTACACGTAAGCGATTTTTTACTGGGTCAATTTTAAAGTCAACGTATTGATTAATACCTTGAACTTTTACACACTTTATGAAAACGTGAGGTTTTTTATCGTAATACACTTTCTCTTTGGTAAAACGAACGCCGATTAAATGCTTTTCTTGGTATGTACCACCCCCATCTTCCTCAAAAAATACAATATGCACACCATTGTCTAATTTACCCAAATACGCATATTTTAAAAATTGCTCATCGGAGTTGTAGGTTTCTTTAAACGCATAAACGATGTAGTTTAATTTGGGCAATTTTTGAAGGTAAAGTCCTTTTTCATTGATATAAAAACGATTCGATTCATTTCCGATAGTTAAGTCAATTTCACGTATTGCGGAAGCTCCATCTGACGAAGCAAAGCCAATAAATTCACTCAAAATTAAATGGTTAATTGTTCGACCTCGGTAACGGAAATCAACGACTTCTTCGCTTTTTTCCAATCTTGGATTTAAAACTTCAAAATGGTAACGTTTATACGGATCGTTTTCTTCTTGCTTTATCGTATCATTTGGTATTGGAAGTGAATATTCTAAGGAACTTTCATCGTCAATAGTTTGATCATCAGAATAATTAAAGGCAAAAGATGTGATGACAATTAATGTAATGAGCGCGAAAAATAATTTTGATTTTGACATGGTTTTGATTTTTAAGATATTAGGATTTTAAGACATTAGGTCCGCCGCGGCGGATTAGGACATTGAGAGGGAATGAGAATTTGACAATCCGCCAATCAGCAATCCGCAATTTTTAATCCGCAATTTTATTTCATTCTTCTGGGTTTTCGTTTTGGTTGAGTTCATTTAGTAAGTCCGCAATGATAATCGCAGGGGCTTCTCCTTCTAAAACTAAGCGAAGAAATGCTTTGTAAATATCCTGTGACACGCTGTAATGTTTCATAAGTTGCTGATTAATTTCACCTGGGTACAAAACTGGAATCAACATTTCTCTTCTGCTAGTATAGGATACATAGTTGTTTTTCACATTTACAGTAACACTTCCTGTAGTCAATAAATTATTAAAGTGTGAGGCAAGTATAAAAATGTCACTTGTAACTTCAGCTGGAAAATAGTCTAAAATATTTACCTGACATGTAAAATATCCTTCATCTATATAATAGCGGTAGCTTGTTCCTTGATTTTCACTGATTTCAAAAACGGAATCAATAAATTTATCCTTCTCGTAAAACCCAGCTTTCCAATCCTTTTTCAAAAAAAGTTGCTTCAATTCTTCCCACAAATATTCCTCCTGCTTTTCATAACTGTAGGTCAAACGATAGCTTCGTTTTAGGAATTGAAGGAGCTTTTTCATAGTGAATTAGGCTGTTAAATTGGACTGAATTAAGGGGGAAAACAAGGATAGTAAAATTAGAAATTAAGGATGAATTGACAGAGTAAGGGAAATGTTAAAAATGCGTTTTTTTGGATATTTTGTGATTAGAGAATTACTAAGTTTTAAATCGAAGTTATGATGGGATTTCCAATTTGAAAGTTTCGCCAAAGCGCATAGGAGGAGGACTTTTTTTCACCACATAGAAATATAGATAAAAGAGGATTTACTAAATTTTAAATCGAAGTTATAATCGGATTTTCCAACCCAGCGAGCGCGAACTAATTCTCACTTCGGAATAAAATGATTTTTAAAAGTTTAGAAATTTTATTAGAACTAAAATCACTTGTCTTTTCCGTCAAGACATATTATTGAGGATTTTATTCTTTGGTTGAAATACTTTTCAAACTAACCAACAAATAAATCCCAACTGCAACATCAATTATATTCCAAAGCACGCGACCAAAAGCAAATTTTTCAAAGGGCTGAAATAGAATAGCCAAAACAATGAATATTATTAGTTCTTGTTGATTGTTCTGTTCAAAAGCGGTAAATGCTAAATACAAAAACGCAATTGTCGCCACAACTCTCACAAATTGATAATACCCATAAGGCATGTCCAAAAGACAAAGAAAAAGAAGAATCGCAAGTGGGAGTTTGAGTGTGGTGGGGTTCATTTGAAATATTTAATATAATACAAACCCGTACCAGGAATACCAAAGCTCCAAAATCTTTTTCCGTCTGAACTTACTCCAAAACGAAAACCTAAAAACCCAAAACTTGTTCCGACTCCATTTTTGGAAACGGTTGTTCTAATTGGACCAAAATTCTTTGTTTTTCTAAATCGCCAAGCCATTTTACTTTTTTAGGTGTTTTTCTTTGTATTCAGCAATTTTTTGACGAGCAACTGCATCTTGTGCAGCAGCGATTTCTTGCAGTAATTTTTTATTCAATTCTTCTTGAATCATATTACGATCTTTAATCTGTTGATTCATTGATTCTTGCTCGAGTTGTATTATTTGTTGTTGATGTTTAAGATATTCTTTTTTTCCTGCAATTAATGATTCAGCAAAGTTTTCCTCTAAACTTATTATTTTTTTATCATAACTACCAATTGGAGCAAAGGTTTTAACAAGTGTAGGCAATAGTTCAACTAATATAAAAATAAAACGAAGAAGCCACAATAATACCCACATAATGTAACCTTCTGGGTTTTCTTCTGTCGATTTACCAGATGCCAAATCTTCAAGAATCATAAACTTTAGAACAAAACCCTTTTTATTTCTAAGTAGAGAATCTTGAAATTTTGCTAGATTGTCTCTTTTAACGATATCGTCAAGGATAATACCATTAATATTTTCTAATTTATTTTTATATCGGGTACTATCTGTCTTCCAATCTAATCTCCATTGATAAACATATTTAGATAATTCTCTTTTTTGAGGATTTACAGAATCTCTAATAAAATTATTTTCTCCAATTCTAAAATTATTGTATTTATCATTTTGTTTATTATAATCTGGGTTTTGGTTTGATAATTTATCTCTTATCTGTTTAGCCTTAAACGTTTTTTCTGAGTATTCTTTATTTAATTTAATATTCAGTCGTTTCATTTCTTTTTTTAACTTTTTAAATTCTTCTGTGTCAGGTTCAAGCAGCTTTAATTTGCTACATGCTAATTCATAATTAACACTGTCTGATTTTTGAATTTCTCTTTTACCAGAAGTATTTTGAATTTTAGTTGACTCATAATCAATGGTTCTACCTACTTGCTTTTGCTTGTAATTTGTCATGTGAATAGTAATGTTCTCTTCGAAAATCAATAGTTCTAGTGGTATAGAGATTACAAACGCAATCAAAATAGATAATAACCCTCTAATGGTAAAGGGTAAAATATATTCATTCCATTTTTTATCGGGCGTTTTCTTTAAGGTAACAACTAAACTTCTATCAATACTATATATTAAGGCTGCCCAAATTAAACCAAATGCTGAGGAAGCAAGTAAACTTTCAGTAAAAAAATAGGCAGCATAACCTCCTGAAAAAAAAGCTAATAAGGAAGTCATAAAAATTGTTATTCCAAAACAAACATGTTTATTCCAATCTGTAGAACATTCACTTTGTTCTAAAATAGAAATTTCAGAACCAGCAACTTTCCAAAAGAAATATTGAAAAGTAGTTGGAGTTGCTTTTGATGAATTATCTTTTTTTTCTGAGTTGCTCATTTATACTTTTTAATTGAATTAATAGTTTGTGTGATTTATTGCTTACTATGAAAAATGGAACACAATACGTATTTACAAAAAACAAAATTATTATTGCTCCAAAGACAGCGTAATAAAATTCATTATTTAAAAGTTCCATTAGTTGAATATAACGAAAATAAAAATCTTCATTTGATTGTTGTCCAAAATTCAAAAGTTTCATTTCCTCTTTAAAGTAGTAAATCAGAAAAGTAGATCCATTCATTAAACTTATGGTCAATAACAAAAACAGAATGAATAATCGATTCTTTTTATTTTCATTAAATAGAAAAAGAAAAAGAAAATAAGTAGAAAAAAACACAGTCGGAATTACCGACAAACCAAATGTCCATAAAAGATTCAAGTGCAAAAAAACTAATATTAAGGAAGTCAATTGAACAAGTAGAATAATTGATACCATATTAAAAAATAACGAAATTTCTCGCTTCAAATCAGGAACTAGGTTTATTTCACTTTTTGAAATACTCCAGATTTTTAAAAAATGACCATATCCAAGTAATCCCTTCATTTTCTTAGTATTGTATCTAGCATTTTAGAAATAGAAAATGAACGTTTTGGTTGAATCATTTTTTCGAATTCGAGTTGAGTTTCATCAATGATTATGGATTGTAATTCTGGTATTTTTAAATCTATTAATGGTATTTGATTTTCTTCAAAAAAAGAAGGGATTTTGGTCATTTGAGGAGCATTATCCACTTCTATTCTTAATGAATTACTTCTTTCATTAAATAAATCATTTCTCGCCTCTAGCCAAAATGTATTTGATTTTGTAGGGAAAAATTTATAAGAGTGTATAGCCTGAACTGTTTCATTTAATCCATCATTCGAACGTAAAATTATTTTTTCGGCATTTTCAACACTCCAACTCAACTCTATTTCTACACCTCTTGGTATCTGGTGAAAATCAGTGTTAAAATACTTATATTCAATTTTCTTGTAAACGCGGATTTGTATTTCCTTTTCAATTTTTGTTTCACCATCTAAAGCTGTAACGACGAGTTTATAGAAAGTATCCCGAATAGGAGTTACTTGTTTCATTCCATCTAAAGGAACATTAATTCTTTCACTATCAGCAACAAGCTCTACTTTATCAGCATTTTGGACTTTCCAAGATAAATCA
The DNA here is from genome assembly GCA_018883325.1 of Flavobacteriales bacterium. Lineage (GTDB taxonomy): Bacteria > Bacteroidota > Bacteroidia > Flavobacteriales_D > Crocinitomicaceae > UBA952. Next base: position 36,796 of record VEQH01000005.1, read on the forward strand.
GTACTTTTTCCGAAAACTAGTTTTTGGTTTAGGGATTTGAATTCTGATATTTTCGGAAGTGGTAAAACTTCAATTGATATTTCTTTTTCAGTTTTATCAAAGGCATTTTCTGCAATTAACTTGTATGTAGTCGTATTTGTTGGCAAAACGGAAATAGAATGTTTTCCTGTTACATTTCCAATTCCACTGCTGATATAGGTTATATCATAATTTTCAGTCTCCCATGATAATTCAACATAATTACCTTTAAGAACTTCTTTTTTATTTGTACTTAAGCTATTTATCTTTGGCGCAGTCAAATAATGTTCAAGAGGATTAAAATTGAGATAATCACTTTCTGATAAATAGCTGCATAGAATTCTCGTCAGACTTTTAACAGAGTAAGACAGCTTTTGTAAATCACTAAAGATTTCTGAGTTTTCAAAATTGTCAAAGTCATTTTCGGTGAATAATAAATATTGAGTATCCTTAATTTGATATTCACTCCAAAGGTTAGTATTTTCAGAGAGCGCAATTATCGAAAGATATATTACTAATTCTGAAAAATAATCTGCTTTTAAAGACGCTATTCCACACTTAAAACGGGATGGATGTTGATAGCCTTTTAAACCTGTAACTAATTCTTTTTGACCTTCAATTTCAGGAATACAAATAGAATCATAATCTACAAGTTTGATGTTTCCGTTTCGGTCAATCAAAATATTTCCTTCCTGTAAATCTCCGTGAGAAATTTTGTTTTCTCGTAAAGTTTTGCACATTTCCAGAAAGTCATTAGCAAGTTTAGTTAGTTTGCTTTTATTGTTTAAATTTTCTTCAATGTATTCTTTTAGTAATTTGCCTTCAAGCCATTCCATTCGAATGGTGTCATATAAAGTTCCATTTACTAAAATACCTTTTTCATCGTAGATGAAATCAGCAAAATAGGATAGTTTCTTTTCTAAAAGATACCTTGATATTTTACGATAACGATCTGCATGTTCTCCCATTGGAACGTGCCAAACTCGGAAAGCCCATTTTTTATTTTGATGCTCTAATTGGAATACCATGTTAAATCCACCTACAAAAGCAAATGGACTACCATTAGGATTAAGCCTTGGTTTTGCTCCTTGCAATTCAGGTATTTTTAAAAAAATATCTGAATTTTTAATAGCGGTGATAATATCTTGTTTGCTTACGGACATTTTTAAAATTTATCAAAAATTGAATTTGCTTTAGAATTCTCAATTTTCGGTTTTAGTTCTTCTGGCTTGTCCCATTTTGCCATTATTTTCTCTATCGGCAATATTTGGACTTCATTTCCTTTAATTGCAAATCCAAATTGAGGTTTAATACTTTCAAATTTATCGTTGAATTGGGAAATTATACTAGATTGATTTTTAATTATAACTATGTTTTCATCATTTAATCTTGCTTTAAACGTCCAATTGTATGAGCCAGTTATAATTGTAGAGTCATCGACAACACAAAATTTATTATGCATTAATTTATCTTTTGAACCATTATTGAAATTTCCGATATATCCAACATGTCCATTGTTTTGCAATAATTCTTTGAAATTAATGCGTGAATTTTTGTTGAACTCGTGATTGGCAACAATAATATAAACATAAACACCCTTTTTTTGAACTTCAAGAATGGAATTATAAATATCTACATCCGTAAACCAGGCAACACAAATCTTTAAATTACTTTTGGCTTGAGAAATATGATTAATTATTTGTCTATGGATATTTTCGAAATGCACTTCAATCATGTCTAAAATTTTTTCGTGATTTCATTTGAGTTGGGAAGTTTAATTTCTTTCCTACTAGGTTTATTAGGTTGTCTATCCCATTTTGAAGTAATTTTATCTTTTGCAATTTCAAGTTTATCAACCATAAGCTCTTCTAATGGTTGTAAATCCATTATATCAGTTTTACTAAGTTGTTCTTTCAGCCGTTGTGTTAACTCTTTAATAATTTGATTTGAAGATGATAAAAGTGTATTAATTATCTCTGATTTATCAACATTGTGAAAATCCTCTTTTGAAAAAAGCAAATCTTCCGTTTCGTAATACCTATTCCATAAATTGGGATATTGCTCAAAAGCTAGAAGTGATAGGTAAATTACCAATTCAGAAAAATAGTCCAGTTTATAGTTTATAAATTTATTTTGATTTCGTGATGGATGTTGATAGCCTGGAAGACCTTTAATAGCATCTGACATACCCTCAAGAGGTTTTATAAACATTGAATCGTAATCAATGATAATTAAACTGCCGTCTTGCTTGACAAGAATATTTCCGTGTTGTAAATCACCGTGTGCAATATTTTCTTGATGAAAATATTCGACCATCTGTTTAAAGTTGCTAGCAATTTTGGGCAAAATTGATTTTAAGCTGGAAAAGTTATCATTTATGTATTCCTTTAATGGCTTTCCATCAACCCAATCCATCACAACAACTGGATATATAGAACCACTTATCAATATAGCATCATCTAAATATTTAAAATCGCAGAAATATGGGTTGTTCAAAGCATTCAAGTAAGTTGAAATTTCTTGACTTCTCTTTTTTGCATCACCAATATCTGCAATCCAACAACGAACGGCTACTTTCTTTGAATCTTTAGTGTGAAAGGGAAATACAGTAGTATAACCACCTGAATATTGAATAATTCGTGAACCTTTTTGAATCACAGAACCACCAATAAGTTCATTTGCCTTGAAACTTACTTGCGGGTTTCTCATTGCGGTTACTATGTCTGTTCTTGAAGGATATACCATAATTTAGAATTTATCAAAAATATTTTTTGCCTTAGAATCTACTTTTGATTTTTCTTTTGGCACTAATTTCTCAACTTTGATTTTTTCGTTTTTAGCTTCTTCTACTTCAATCTTTTCTATCTCTTCATTTTTATTATTTTCCGGATTTGGGTTTTCAGCCAGTTTTTTTTCTAAATCATTCGGTTCTTCTTCTACTTGATCTGAGCATTGTTCGTCATTATTCTTTACTTCTGAATCATCCTTTTTTTCAGTTAATATAGTTTCTTTGTTTTCCTCTTTTCCTAAAAAAAAACCTTTAACCTTAGACATTAATCCCTCTTTAGGCTGTTTTTCTTCGGTTTCGGCTTCAAGGCTTTCTGTTGTTAATGATTCATTTTGTGAAGTTTCCAATTCTTTGACTTTCTGATTCTCTGCATCTTTTTCTTTCCTTAATTGTTCTTCTTCTTGCTTTCTCAGTTTGGTTTTTTCATTCTCAGCTTCTTGTTTGTTTATCAAATTATTTAGGTTAGTTAGAAGAATGTTTTTATACTCAATCCCATTTTTTTCCACTTCTGACAGTTCAATACAAAGTAAAGCACAATCATCATTAGTTAATTGGTTTTCTTCAATTGCTTGCGTGATGAATCGTTCAAAGTCTTCTTGTGATTGCCATACCGTTATTTTTCCGATTGCTTTTTCGCCTTCATTTATAAACCATTCAGCTAAAGCATCTGTCATTAAATAAAAAGTTCCATTTCTTAGATTTCCACTTTTTTCTTTCGGTCTTCCTTTGTGGGAATCTCCTATGCTTGTCAGGTAATCAGGGAAATTGTCAAAAGCAATTGGTTCGACTTTACTAGATAATTTCACCAACTCTTTTTCATATTCTTTAAAATTGTTTGGTACAAAAAACAAAAAACTATCACCAAGTGCTGATGCAGACCATTTCTTTTCAGTTTCAAAGAATTGCAATCCTACAAATGTTGCAAGAGCTGGATCTTTTCGACTATACTGTGATTTGGTAAACCACTTTGTTTCAGGTAAACTAACCAATTCATCAATTCTTTTTTGCCATTCAGATTGACAAACTTTAATGAGTTCACTTTCTTCTAAGTCCGTTCTTTCAACAAAATGAGAAACCAATATTTCTGACCATACTTTGGGAAAGAACGATTTAGAAACACCATCAGCAACCGAAAACCTATGATTGCTTTTATTTACAGCATAGTTGTCAGCACAATCAATATATTGTTCTGCACTTTTACAAGTTATAAATCCCTTAATAGAAACTTTCATTCATAATTTATTTTGATGTTTCCAATTCATTTTTGTTTATGCTATTCTATCCGTACCACCAGAAGAACCAAAGTTGATAAACTTGATTAATGTTTCAGGACCGGCGTTTGAAACAAAACCTTTTGAATCCGCAGATGTTACAAATTCGTATTTTCTTGCTGCTTCTCTGTATGTTTCAGGTACTTTACTTGATATTTTGAATAGCAACTTTCCTTCTTCATCTAAAATTTTGCTTTCGCTTGATTCAAATTTAGATTCGTTGAATGGAGGCTGACCAACGTGAACATTGAAAATAATTGGATTACCGTCATTTGTTTTGATATTCATTATTGAGTTTGCAACAGAAATTGCTTTTTCTTTATCATCCATTGCATTTCCTCCTGTGTAAGGCATTCCATCAGAAACATTGATAATCACAGGTGCTGGATTATCAGGTTTTTTGCTTATCCATCCTTCAATTAGTTGCTTGGCAAAATCTAATGCTTCACCCATTGGAGTTAATCCATTCTCTGGACAAGTCGGTTCTAAATAAATCGCCATTTCTTCTTCAATTTCCACTAAACCACCTGCTCCGTCTGAAACTTTCTTTTTAACTTTTTCTGTTCTTAATGGACTATCAGCAAAGGCACTTAAATAATCAGAACGGATGTCGTCAACGGAATTGCCACCTTGACCACCATATCCAATGATTGAGATAAAAACTCTGTCTTTGACTTTGTCACCTGCACTATTGGTAAAAATCAAATCATTGATTGTTCTGTTAATTACAAGTGCCGTAAACTCGGCTTTGTTTTTACCACCAGTGTAATCTTGTCCCATTGAACCTGACTGATCAACAAGAAAGATGATGTAGCCTGGAGTTGCTGAACTCCATTGTTTAGAATTTATACTCATATTATCTATTATTAAATGTTTAATATTAAAAAAGCGCGAGCAATCCCAATCACTTGTAACCGAGGTTCTTGGAAACCTATCACAAAGCAAAAGGAACGCCCACGCCAATGCAAGGGCGTTTCCACTTTTACCTTTCCATGTGATTTTGAAATTTTCCAAGATTTCGGTTACAGGAAATTTTTAAGCGAAACGCTATATTTTATGTTCTTATATTTATTTCGTTGTTACTTTCAGTATATCATAAAATTAATGTTTTTCCGAAAATGAGATTCATTTATTGAGAAGTTTTTCAGAAAAATTCATCTTGCGGTAAATTCAGCTCCTTTTATAATTCTGTTTAAATTTCAATATCTACTTAGGTTTTTGCTCAACTAATTTCAATAATTCTAGAATCAAAACAACAAAATTATACCGCCCATTGGAAAAACAAATACCTCAAATTACTAGAAGAATACAAAACGCTTTTAGAATCTAAATGAAATGATTATTGGTTATTGATTTTGAATTTTAGATTTTTTTGAAACAAGAGATTTTTATTTGAATCATTCAATTTATTTTCTAAATAATTCCCCCATAAATTGTGAATCTATTAATTGTATCACCATTCCCGAAACATTTGTAAAACATTGAAAATTAATGGATAAACCGTTGAAACGGTTTTAGTCGGGGTATACAATTCCCATAGGTGCGGGATTAATCCCGTACCTATGGGAATACACGAATGGGATTGTACAAATGAATTTACATTAATTTGTTCCTACGAAACTGTCGGGGTGTTAGAATAATTATCACTGAAAATCAACATCAAAAAATTATCAAGGGAAATCTAATAACAGCAAACCAAGAAATATTAACTGTCTTTTCAATTCACATAGGCAGCCTGATTTATGAAAAAAAAATCGTATATTTAGGTTAGAAAGTAATTTATGAAGCATAACCCAATTTATTTGTCAATTTCAATTAGCTTGTTTACGTTCAGAAATTATTCAGTTCAGCAGCTGTTCATCTAATTGATAATCAAATGCTTTATTCTATCAAAACCATCAATAAGATTTACGAAACTGGCGACAAACCAGTTTTAGTCGAATGTTCTGATTTGAATAATTATGTATGTAAACATAATCGTGGACAACCTATTGCCTACAAGTTGTTTGCAGAATGGATTGCTCATTGTTTTTTAGCTGATTTAGGAGTTTCTGTTTCGAGGAAAGAATTAATTAAGATTAAAGACGAGCATGTGCAAGGGACTCCAGAGTGTCAAATAGCATTTTTTAAAAACACACTTACTTTTGGTACTTTGCATTTAAAAGAGGCTTTAGAATGGAATCAACTTAATCCAATAAATTCTAAATACATACAAAACAAAACTGATTTATTAACGATAGCTTTTTGTGATATCTGGTTAGCTAATGAAGATCGAAACTTTAATAATTTCAATCTTTTATGTAACCCCTCAAAAGAAGGAATTTTTATTATTCCAATTGATCATGCTGCTTGTTTTAATAGCTTGTCTTTCAATAAGATTCAAAATTTAGCCTTGTTGACTGAATCAGATTCCATTATCTTTACTTCAGAATTCAGAAATTTAGTAAGACAGGTTGTAAAAAAGGAAAAAGATATTTGAGTATACGCTTTCGTACCACTAAAATAAAACAACTATATTCATAACTCAAAATAAAATCTCAATTTGAGTTATCATTAATTTTGCCTTTCTTTTTGCTTGACCAAAAAGAAACAAAAAGTCAAGGCTCTAAATTTCTTTTTGTTCGCAAATATTTATTCTACAAATAGTTACAACTCGTTGCGAACAATTTTAACTTCTTTCTGAAACTGAAATTTTTTAAAAATGTTCTTACAGAAATTTTAAAAATTAACAGTTTCAGTGCAGTAGCTAAAACCTAGAAATTCAAGGCCAATAATGGTTCGCCAATATTCAATAAATAGTTCTCACTTCAATTAAATTCTTGATTTTCAATTTTGAAGTATTTTACAGGTACGATTGCGAACACTCAAAAAAGATATTAATGATATAATAGATTCATTGTACATTTGTATTCTTAATTTAGAAACTAAATACGATGAAATTGTTTTAAAAATACCAGTGGAATGGAATATTCCTGAGGAATATATAATAGCTTTAAAAGCAAATTTATTCTCCAAAGAATGGTTAATTGAAACTAAAACAACTTTTTTAACGTTCATCAAGTCAAGCCTTAATTTAAAATGAAAACGTATTATTCACTGGTATCCATTTCTACAAATCCATCGTTTGATGAAAAATTCAATATTGGATTAATTTGCGTTACACCAAAAGAAATATTTTATCACTTTTCAAAAAGTAAGTTTAAAGTCATCTCTAAATTATTGAGTTCTAATGGGAGAAAGTTGGCTCTTTCGGGACTTCAAGCAATAGAAAAAAACTTAAATCCAATTGTTTCAGAATTTAATCGTCAATTGGAATCTAAAACCGAGTCAAAATTCTCAGAATCCTATTTTAATTATTTGAGTAAGTACAATAATAATTTGATTCAATTTTCACAAGCTGAATCAATAGATTTAGATGTTGATAAAGAGGTTTTTAATGTATTATTTAAAAAATACATTTATGATTCTGAACTTTTTGAAGAACAAATTAATTCGAAAACAACTAGTTTTAATTCGAGAAAAAACAATTTTAAGCAATCAGTAAAAGAATTTGCCAACATTAATTTTTCAGTTAGTAATGCAATTATAAAAGATTTGGTAGTACCTGTTACGGTTGATGTTTTCGGGAAAAATGGTGCGTTTGTTTCTAATCAAATCATTGATTTTACTCGACCAATTGAAACACTAAAAAGCGAAATTTCATCTTATTTATATTTGGTTGAGCAAACGGCAAAAGCAGATGTTCTTTCACAAAATTTTTTGTTAGGTGAAGAACCTTTATTTGAAAATACTCAGCAGCATGATATTTGGAATGAAATCCGTAAGTTTAATTTAATTGAATTCGTGCCTTTTAATGAATCACAACGTATAATTAATTATATGATAGAAAAAGGAGTTGAACCAATAGTTAAATAATAATAATAGCAAAAAACTTATTAGCTCAAGCCATTATTTATAGCTGATAAATTTATTATACAGGTACAGTTTTGATAGCAATAAACGATTGGGTTCGAACGAATGAATCTGAAGTTTTGAATGATCCGAAATTTGTTTTCTTATAATAAGACCGTTGCAAAACTCGCTACTTGTCGTTACTTTAAAAATTTAAAATCCTCATTTACAAGGGTAAACTCCGGGTTTAAATTTTTAGAAAGCCTAAATTATCGACTTTTGAAACGGTCTTATGATTTTTTATCGTTTAAATGCTTTCATTTTTTTGATTGGCGAGTGGTTTTAGAATAATATCAAGTAACTTTGGGCAAGTTATGAAACAAAGCGTTTTATTTTTCCTGTTCCTCTTTTTTACAAATTGGTCGCAAGCTCAAATTGTGAATCGTGAAAAAGAACTTTTGTGGGAAATTTCTGGGAATGGATTAAAGGAAAAATCGTATCTCTTCGGAACGCTACATTCCAACGACAAAGCCTTATTCAATCTTGCGGACAGTTTATATGTAGCACTTGAAAAAGTGAATATGATTGTGTTAGAAACAGATATTTTCTCACTTTTCGAAGCTTTAGATACGCGCAAATCAACCTCCAATACTTTATACGACAAAAACGGTTTGCCTTATACGGCAAGCAATGAAGCATCAACAACTTATTTCGGTTCGGAAGATGGAATGCCTCAGTTTTTAGATGCTTATTTTCAGGAATATTGTTTCAACGCTGGTAAACGATTTTTAGCTTTAGAAACGATTAAAAATCAAATGGAACTCAGCCTTGACATTCCTATTTCTCAACGAAATTTAGTCAACACACAGTTTTCAAACTTCACTCAAGAAAAGCTAATTGACTTGTATTTACAAGGTGATATCAACGCAATTGATCGTTTTATGCGTGCAAATATGTCCACACAAAAAGATTTGTACAACAAGCTAATCATCAAACGCAACATCACGATGGCGAACAAAGTTGATTCAGTTTTAAAGACTAAAACCAGTTTGTTTTGTGCCGTTGGAGCTGGACATTTGGCAGGTTCTGAAGGAATTATAAATTTATTGCGTTCAAAAGGTTACCGCCTGCGACCAGTTTTATGGACTATTTCTGAAATAGCAATTCCAGCAAAAAAATCAGTTAAATCAAAACGAAACTATGTCTTTAATGACGAAACATCTGGAATTATTGCCAATTTCCCGGGTCAACCTTATTCAAAAAGAAGAAGTGACGGTAGTTTACTTTTAAAATACTGTGATTTTGGTCAAGGTAATACTTACGAAGTGGAAGTAATTCCCTACGATGAAAGTTTAAGTTTCGAGGAAATGGCTGCCATTTACATTGCTAGTCCTCCCAACTCGCCTTACAGTCGCAAAACGCTTGACGACGGAACGGAATTATTTATGGGTTTGTCTGACTCTTACCCTGAAGGATTAAGCTGGGTTCAAATTCAGATTAGCGAAGGTTACTTTGCTGTGTTAAAAACTTATGGAGGCAATAAATTTATGCACTCCGACCGACCAAAGAAATTCTTTGAAAAAGTTTGGTTTGAGAAGTATTGATTTAAAGGTTAATGTAACCTCAATTCCTATTGTAAAATTGAAATAAAATCACTGATTATAAAAAGATTCCTCCCGAAGGTCGGAACGACACTGCGTTTGGGACAAGTAGCGAAAATGCTTTGCATTTTCGAATTTCCTTCCCAATTCATAAGTCATTCCGAGGGAAACGAGGAATCTTATTGGATGTCTTTTCATCTTTAGTTTCTTGAAAATAAATAACTGATTATAAAGAGATTCCTCCCGAAGGTCGGAACGACACTGCGTTTGGGGCAAATGGCGAAAATGCTTCGCATTTTCGAATTCCCCACCTAATTCATAAGTCATTCCGAGGGAAACGAGGAATCTTATTGGATGTCTTTTTATCTTTAGTTTCTTGAAAATAAATCACTGATTACCAAAAATTTCTTTCGAAGGTCGGAAGGACACTGCGTTTGGGACAAGTAGCGAAAATGATTCGCATTTTCACATTCCCCACCCAATTCATGGGTCATTCCTAGGGAAACGAGGAATCTTATTGGATGTCAACAAAGAGCAAGCGTCTGTAACCTTTGTCACTTTTCAGCAAGATTAGTAGTTGTACTTTCGTCAAAAATTATAACTATGAAAAACAGATTTATAGTAAGCTTCGCTGTATTGTTTTTGGCATTGATGAATTCTTGCACAAGTAATTCGCAAGTGGCAAATGGATTTAAAAACATTTCTCAAACAGAATTTCAAAAACTCGCAAAAGAATCAAATACGATTGTTATTGATGTTCGTACGCCCGGAGAAGTTAAAGAAGGATACATTGATGGAGCAAAACTTTTCATTGATTATAACAGTAGTTCATTTGAATCCAAAATTGACAAATTAGACAAGTCAAAAAGCTATGTTGTTTATTGTCGCAGTGGCGGAAGAAGCGCAAGAGCATCCGAATTAATGGCTGCCAAAGGTTTCAAAGTTTACAATCTTGAAGGCGGAATCTCAAGCTGGACAGGAGTAATCAAAAAATAAAATGTTTCCAAAAGTCCAAGATTTAAAAGGAATTATCAGTGCTGTCATTATCGGAATGGCAGCATTGTTTTTATCTGCTTATACTCCAAGTTATTTAAACAGTATTCTCATTGCTTTAATAATTGGTATCGTTTTAAATAATCTTGTTGTAATTCCAAAAGATTTTGAGTCTGGATTGACTTTCACGAACAGTAAAATGTTGGAGCTTTCCATTATTTTTCTGGCTTTCAGTATCAATTACGTTAGTGTTTCAAAATTAGGAGTCGGAAGTTTTTCGGCAATTTTGGTAACTGTATCGCTTGTGTTAGTTGCGATTATTTACTTTTCACGCGTTTTCAAATGTCCAACTTCAACAGGTTGGTTGATTGGTTTTGGCACCGCTATTTGTGGTTCATCGGCAATTGCTGCGCTTGCTCCGTCTGTTTCAAAAGATAAAGAAGATGTGGCAGTTTCGATGGCTGTTGTCAATCTTTATGGCTCAGTTGGAATGATTTTATTACCGTTGTTACTGCCCTATTTACAACTTTCGACCTATCAAATTGGATTATTAATTGGTGGTTCTTTACATTCAGTTGGAAACGTTGTGGGCGCTGGATATAGTATGTCTGATGACATTGGCGAAGTTTCAATGACCATCAAATTAGCACGCGTTGCTTTACTATCTCCTGCACTAATTTTCTTCAACTTTATGGTGAATCGAAGTGCCGTTAGTTCTTGGAAAGATTACATCAAACTACCTTGGTATTTGATTGGTTTTTTCATTATTTCCATCCTTAGTTCTATTATTCCACCTTCAACAAATTTTATTGCTTCAATGGAATTTATTGGAAAAGTGGTTTTAACAATAGCAATGGCTGCGATTGGCTTAAAAGTAAGCTTCAAGAAACTTATTTCTTCAGGCAGAAAAGGAATTCTTTTTGGGCTATTTATTTTCGCACTTCAGTTTTCGTTATTGCTTGGTTTTGCTTTCTTTTTAGTTTAAAACCCTACCCGACTCCAACTTACCTAATCAATAGAATGTGACCTGTAACCGTAGCTCGTTTATCTGTTTCAATTTCTTTGAAGGTAATTTTCCAAGTATAAACTCCTTGCTGTGCATCTCTGCCTCCTAAACCATAAGTTCCATCCCAACCTACAGAAGCATCTTTTGAAACCCAAACTGTTTCTCCCCAACGGTTATAAATTGTAATTTCATAACTGAATGGATCAAATCCTGAAGTGAAAACTGGTGTGAACACTTGATTAAATTCGTCTCCATCAGGTGTGAATGTATTTGGTACATAAAGTATAACTCCATCCTCTTTGTAAGGAATAAATACAGAATAAACATCCGTACAACCTAAAGCCGATGTTACGGTTAACGTTACCGTGTGTCCATTGTTATTGTTTCCAAAAGTATGTGAAGGATTGATTTCGGTACTTGTGTTTCCATCTCCAAAATCCCAGAAATATGTATTTCCTCCAGTTGAAGCATTTGAGAAAGTAACAGTTTCAACCACCTGTGAGAATTTATTTGGATTCATTGTAAAGTAGGCATTTGGAGCAGGAGAAACACAAATCGCGCTCGTTTGTGTTGCAGTTGCAGGACATCCATTTGTGCCAATTCCACTCAAAGTAACCGCATAACATCCCGGTTGGCTTAAAGTGTAATTTAAAGTTGAACTGTTTCCGATTACTGTATTATCAATTGACCAAGTAACTTGAGACAAGCCATTTGGTGCAATTAAGTTGAAATTTAATGGCGCACAACCTGTTGCTGAACTTACAGAAATAACTGGCGTTTCAGCAGTGGCGATTGTTAAAACAGTTGCAATTGATGTAGAAGTACAGGTTCCATTGGAAACTGAAACGGTATAACTTCCAGCTTGTGTTGCTGCAAAAGTAGCATTCGTTGCACCTGGAATATCTACACCATTAAATTGCCATTGATAAGCCGTTCCATTTGAAGCGGTGAGCGTTAAACTTCCGCCTTGACAAATATAATTCACACCTCCAGCACTTGAAATTGTTGGTGTGTATAAAGAAATGGTGAATCCTGCAGAATTTACTGAACATAATCCATTGGATACAGCAACTGTATAAACTCCTGCTTGTGATGCAATTAGTGTTGCAGCTGTCTCCCCTGCAATTGGAGTTCCATTCAATGACCATTGATAGCTTGTTCCAGCAGTTGCTGTAAGAACAGTTGTTTGTCCTTGGCAAATTGTGGTAACTCCACCTGTTGAACTTATCGTTGGTGTAAAATTAGTTATCACAAAATTTGCAGCATTTACCGAACAATTTCCATTTGAAACCGAAACAGAATAAGTTCCTGCTTGCGTTGCTGAATAAGTTTGATTTGTCGCACCAGCTATTGCCGTTCCATTGAGTTGCCATTGATAACTCGCACCTGTTGAAGCCGTAAGAACAATTGATGCTCCAGGGCAAATTGTATTGACATTATTTGCTGATGAAAGCGTTGGAGTAAATACAGTTATTATGAATGCGGCAGTTGTTGAAACACAAGTTCCATTTCCAACTTGCACCGTATATAAACCTGCTTGCGTTGCTGAATAAGTACTCGAAGTTGCATTTGCTATTGGTGCTCCATTAAACAACCATTGATAACTTGTTCCATTTGTTACAGTTAATGGAAGCGTAGTTCCTGGACAAATCGTTGTGACATTATTTGTGCTAGAAATTACTGGAGTAAACATAGTAATTACAAAATTTGCTGATGTTGCAGTACATGTACCATTTGTTACGGTCACAGAGTAGGTTCCTGCAGCAGTAGCGGTGTAAGTTTGATTTGTTGCACCAAAAATATTGGTACCATTCACTTGCCATTGATAGCTTGTCCCTGCGGATGCAGTTAAAACAATTGAAGTATTGGTACATAAAGTTGTATTTCCTCCCGGACTAGAAATAGTTGGAGTTAATGAAGTTAACACAAAAACAACAGATGTTGACGTACACGATCCACTCGTAACTGAAACAGAATAAGATCCTCCTTGCGTTGCTGTATAAGTTTGATTTGTTGCACCAGGGATATTCGTACCGTTTAAAAGCCATTGATATGCCGTTCCAGGTGATGAAGTCAATACTACACTTGTACCAGGACAAATCGTTGTTGCTCCGCCTGCGCTTGTTATTGTTGGTACAATTTCAGTAATAACAAAAGCTACAGAGGTTGAAGTACACGAAGTATTTACTGCATCTGTAACAATTACAGTGTATGATCCACCTTGCGTTGCTGTATAAGTTTGATTTACAGCACCCGGAATATTAGTACCGTTTAATTGCCATTGATAATTAGTTCCAACGGATGAAGTTAAAACCAATGAAGAACCCGGACAAAGTGTTGTTGCCGAACCTGTACTAGTAATTGTTGGGATAATATCCGTAACAACAAATGCTGTCGAGGTAGAAGTACAGGTTCCACTTGTTACAATCACTGTGTAAGAGCCACCCTGAGTTATATCGTAAGTTTGATTTGTTGCGTTCGGAATGTTTGTTCCGTTTAATTGCCATTGATAGCTTGTTCCTGCTGATGCAGTTAAGGTCAAGGTTGAACCCGGACAAAGTGTTGTTGCTCCGCCTGCACTTGTAATTGCTGGAATCAATTCAGTGATTGTAAATAATGTTGAAGTTGAAGTACAACCTGAAACTGTTGCTGTCACTGAATAATCACCTGGTTGAGTAACAGTAATTGTTTGATTCGTTTCTCCTGCAATTGGGTTTCCATTGAATAACCATTGATAACTATCGGAAGGAGAAGCTGTTAAAACCAATGTCAATCCCGGACAAAGTGTTGTTGCACCACCTGTGCTTGTGATGGTTGGAACAATTTCTGTAACCACAAAAGCAACAGAAGTTGAAGTACAAGTTGTATTCACGGCATCTGTAACAATCACTGTATAGGAACCACCTTGCGTTATGTCGTAAGTTTGATTAGTAGCTCCAGCGATATTTACACCATTTAACTGCCATTGATAGGAAATTCCTGGAGAAGAAGTTAAGGTCAAAGTCGAACCTGGGCAAAGTTGATTTGTTCCGCCAGCACTTGTTATTGTTGGAACAATTTCCGTCACTACATAAGCTACGGATGTTGAAGTACAAGCACCATCATTTACAATTACGGTATAACTTCCTCCTTGCGTTATGTCATAGGTTTGATTAGTAGCTCCAGCGATATTTGTTCCATTCAACTGCCATTGGTAGGAAATTCCGGGAGAAGAAGTCAATGTTAACGTCGAACCTGGACATAAGGTTGTTGTTCCTCCAGCGCTTGTTATTGTTGGGATAATTTCTGTAATCGTGAATCCAACAGAAGTTGAAGTACAACCGCCATCTGTAACGATTACAGTATAAACACCTTCTTGCGTTGCATCATACGTTTGATTGGTTGCTCCAACAATATTGACACCGTCCAATTGCCATTGATAACTTGTTGCAGAACTTGCTGTTAAAGTCAAAGTTGAACCCGGACAAAGTGTTGTTGATCCGCCAGCACTTGTAATGGTTGGAATTAATTCTGTAACAGTAAATACAGATGAAGTTGAAGTACATCCAGAAATTACAGTTGTAACAGAATAATTTCCAGCACTTGTCACAACATAAGTTTGATTTGTTTCTCCTGCAATCGCCACTCCATTCAATTCCCATTGATAACTTGTGGCAGGACTTGCTGTTAATGTTAAAGTTGAACCCGGACATAAAATTCCAGCTCCAGACGAACTTGTGATTGTAGGAACAATTTCTGTAACCACAAAAGCAACAGAAGTCGAAGTACAAGTAGTATTCACGGCATCTGTAACAATCACAGTGTAAGAACCACCTTGCGTTATGTCGTATGTTTGATTAGTAGCTCCAGCGATATTTACACCATTTAATTGCCATTGATAGGAAATTCCAGGAGAAGAAGTCAAAGTCAAAGTGGAACCCGGGCAAAGTTGATTTGTTCCGCCAGCACTTGTTATTGTTGGAACTATTTCCGTCACTACATAAGCAACAGATGTTGAAGTACAAGCACCATCATTTACAATTACTGTATAACTTCCTCCTTGCGTTATGTCGTAGGTTTGATTAGTAGCTCCAGCGATATTTACACCATTTAATTGCCATTGGTAGGAAATTCCGGGAGAAGAAGTCAACGTTAATGTCGAACCTGGACATAAGGTTGTTGTTCCTCCAGCGCTTGTTATTGTTGGAACGATTTCAGTTACAACAAAATTATTTGATGTAGCCGTACAGGTTCCATTTGAAGTTGTTACAGAATAAGTTCCTCCTTGCGAAACAGTTAAGGTTTGATTTGTTTCACCTGTTATGTTTACACCATTTAACATCCATTGGTAACTTGTCGCAGTATTTGCTGTAAGTGTTAAAGTGAAACCTGGACAAAGGGTTGTTGCATTATTTGTTGATGTAATTGTCGATTCAAAAACAGTTATTTGTACAGCCGTTGAAATTTGGTCACAAGTTGCATTTGAAACAGAAACAGTATATAAACCTGTTTGAGTTGCAGAATATGAATCTGTATTTGCTCCGGGAATCGGCGTTCCATTTAAAGACCAGCTAAATGTTGCTGTCGGATCTAAATAAGGTGTATTTGCAGTAAGCAAAATAGCATCGCCTTGACAAATTGTTGTGGATCCCGTTGTTGTGATATTAGCAACTAACTCTGAAACTAAGAAAGTTCCTGAACTTGCATCGCAACCATTAACATCAACCACTACAAGGTCATAAACTCCGGGCGTTGTTACAACAATTGAAGCTGTTGTTTCTCCAGTACTCCATAAATAACTTGTCGCTGGAGTTGATTGAAGTGTAACGCCTGCAGGAGGACATATTACCGATGAACCATTTGCAGAAACAACAGGAGGTGTTGTATTATTAATATTGATAACTATTGGTGCAGATTCGCTCACACAACCATTCGGATCTGTGACTTCTACCGTATAAGTTCCGGGTGTTGTAACTGGAATAGAAGCTGTCGTTTGCCCATCGCTCCAGAGGTAAGTCCCGCCACCAGATGTCGAAAGTGTAACTGTCTCACCAGCACAAATCACTGAATTTGTTGCAGCAATTAAAGGCGTCGCTACAGGAACAACCGTAATTGTTGTGTAATATGGTTTACTCCAACCACAACAAGATTCTTTAACTCGATAACGAATATTATAAGTTGTTGGTGTAGAAACTGTTGGCATTGTATAAGTTGCCGTTTGAGTTGTTTGTGTTGAAATTGGATTAGTCGCATCATTGCTAAAAAGCACCCACTCCCAATTTGTTTCAGTTCCCCATGGATTTGCACCAATAGTAAAATTAGAACCAGAACAAACTGTTGAACTTGGATTTGTAAAATTTGCATTGGCTGGTCTTGTTCCATCAACAATGGCCAACCAATCTTGATAGGTGCCACCATTTGTTCCTACATCATGGAATCCAGCACTTGCGTAGTATACAATAATTGGGTTAGAATTTAAAGTATAATTTGTTACTCCCAAGTTCACGTAATCCACTAAAGTTGAATTTGGTAAAGTCCACGAAGCTGGGTTAACATTTGATAAAACGACCTCAGAATTTGAACAACCCTTACCGCTAACTGGGTGAGATAAATTTATCGTTGTAGGATTTGGAATTGATGTTGAAGGATTTGAGAAAGTACCATTTACAACCATGTGAACATTTAGACCACTTGCACCTGGTTGACCGTTTCCGCCGTTTCCACCATTTCCTCCTCGTCCACCTTGACCACCTGCACCAACTTCTGTAGAACCAGAACATACCCTACCTGTTCCACAAAGTCCACCGTTTGAACCCAATGAACCACCAGAAGATGTTGAGGTATTATTTCCACCACCACCACAACCACCATTTCCTCCCGAACCACCAGTACCGCCAGTACCTGGAGCTCCACCACTTGGTGCAATTCCTGAAACGTTAATCGTAATATCTTGAATTAGTGCGCCCGTATTGGAATTGAATCTATATATTCCGAAAGCTCCACCGCCACCCATTCCACCAGATCCTGCTCGACCTCCTTGTCCACCTGAACCGCCGCCGCCGCCGCCAGATCCGCCACCGTCATTACACAATTGAAAACCTACTTCACTTTGGCGTCCCCCACCGCCACCACCTTCACCGCCGCCGCCGCCGCCGCCATCACCACCACTTAGTGCTGCTCCATTTGGTATCCAATAATTATTAAACGTAAGATTTGTTGTTGCAGCTACGACACTTGCTGGTGCTCCATTCGCACCGTTTGCACCATCCTCTCCTTTTCTACCATCTTTATTAGAAGAGCTATTACAATTCCCACTTGCACCCCTAGTGCCAAAATTAGTTCCTCCCAATGCGCCACCGCCTCCATTATTCCCGTTCGTTCCATCAGCATTATTATTAGAATTGTGGTCAGCTCCTCTACCTCCTGCTCCTCCTGCTCCACCAAGATTTATTCCTGAACCAACAGTTGCACCACCTGCACCACCAAGTATATTTGTAACATTATTATCGCAATGTCCTTGCATACCACTTGAGCCACTTATTCCATTAGAACCATTTGCTCCATTTACACCATTTGCTCCATTTGTGGCAGTACCGACATTGATTGCACAGCGATTAACAGCGTAGTTTGAACAATTATCTACTAAAATTGCATAGTTAGATTTTCCTCTACCATCGGAGGCAGTACCTGTGTTATTGGTAGTATTTATGGTTAAATCTTGTAATCTCCAATTGGAAATTCCTGTTGCTTTAAATCCAACCTTGTGTGTAACACTTGCCGATAAAGTTTCTTCCCCACTAAAGTTTAAGATTGTAACTTGGTTACTTTGCTTACTCCAAACTCCAGCATTATTTAACCAAGAACCTTCTATAAAAACATTATTTTGAAGATTTATAATATTAGGTTCTGTGTAAGTTCCACCAGTCAATCTAATGTTTGTTCTTCCGCCTCCCACTAATTGCATAGCTCTCCATAAATTCGCAACTGGTGTTGCTGGGAAACCAAGATTGGTATTGTTTCCATTTGCAGCATCCACATAAATCATATCGCAGGATGGAGGTGTAACTGTTGTATTACAAGTAGAAGTTGCATTTGCTCCTGGACAAGCATCATTGTAAGTTAATGAAATAGTGTAAGCACCTGAACTTGTAAATGTTATATCTGTACATGATGTCGTTGGATTTGAAATCGTTACACCACTAGCAGGAGTAACAGTCCATGTATAACCTGAATTGGAAACAGAAGCATTTGGACTTGGAGGAAGTGTTGCGCAAAATTGAACTGGAACTCCTGGTACTGTTACAGTTGCACAAGCATTACTAAGTATTGGAGCTGCAAAAGGATGATATGTAACTCTTACACATTGACTTATTGTTTGCTGTATATTGATATTTGAACAATGGCTAGAAACAATACAGCGGTATAACCTTGTTCCTGCAGTTTGTGGTGGAGTATAACTAAGCGAAGTTGCGCCAGGAATATCTGTCCATGTTCCAGGAGAATTACAATCAGTATTTGAACTTACTTGCCACTGCACTAATTGACCTAAACTCCAACCATTCCAAGAATTTACAGCAACTGTTAAAGTTGTAGGTTGACCAGGACATAAAACGCGGTCATAAGGAAAGGGTTCAGATGTAATAGTTGGAGCAGAAGCAAAACTCCAATTAACAATTAATTGATTAATTCCATATCCTCCGCCGTTATTAGAGGAACAACGATTGGTCATGGAAAGAAAATTTCCAGAAGTGAAATCACCTGTGTAAGTTGTATTTTGGCAAGGTGCAGCATTCCAAAAATTAATATCACCAATTCTCAATCGTCCACAGCGTGTATCATCGCTATTGAAAGTACAAGAGTTATTACCACAATCTGATCCACAACCATCTTCTTCCCAGCTTTCCATGTCGATGTTGAGCTGATTCATAGGCAAACTAGTGAACGTTGCTGCGTTGATTAATCCAGGATTCCATGTTGAACAAAAAACGGCATCAGCACCATAAGTATCTGAACAACCGGGAAATAATCCTGGTGCGCTTGTTACTTGATTAAAACTTCCACTGTTATAACCTATCCAAACTCTATATCTAGGGTCAGGTTGTGAGTTAAATCCACCCGCATCACTACCGCAATCGCGATTGTGGCGAAAACCATTGATTTTTACGTCTGCGTTAATTAAAACTTGAGAAAAAGCCGAAAAACTTATTGAAATTGTAAATAAGAAAAGTATTTTCCACACGGAAAAAGAATTGCTTATTTTGGAGAGAGTTTGCATAAGAAGAGTACAATTATTATCTAATTTCAAAGTCTGCCCTTCTATACTTAGAATGAATGCTTTCGTCACATTTCGGACTGCATTTTTCTTCGTAAACCGCTTCTCCTAGACTTTGTAGTTTAATCTGTTTTGGATCAATTCCTTTTTTCACTAAAAACGCATAAATCTCTTTCGCACGTTTAGTAGTGAGCTCTAAATTATAAAAAATATCTCCTCGCTCGTCAGATAAAGTTTTAACAATAACTTGTTTGTCGGGATTATCTTTCAACAAGGCAACTAAATTCAATAAATCTTGTTCATAAGTTTTAGCGATTGAAAACTTATTAAAGTCAAAATAAACAGAATTAAATGTATATTTTTTTGCCAAATCTACTACTGAAGATCCCGTCTCACTATTGGTTTTTATCTCGTCGAGTTTAACTTTTTTGTCCCAAACTAATACAACCAACGAAGTGTCTTTTCCATTTGTGTTTGGAAGCTTAAAATCTTTCGTAATTAAAGAATCTTCATGGGATAATTTGATTGAAACAAGTGAATTTGATTCAAGTTCTAAATTTTCAAAATTTCCAGAATCCAATCTTTTTAAATTAGATTCAACTCCATTAATTTGAATTTTAACCTCTTTGTTTGTTAATAATTCACCTTTTTCATTTTGAATTTCCAATTTCAATTTCCAAGGAATTCTTGAATTAAAGAAATATAAATCCGCATCGCCCATTCCGTTTTCTCGGTCTGAAACAACGAAACCTTGTGTTTTTAATTCATCTTTAAAACAAACACTGTAATCATCTGCTTCTGAATTAAAAGGTTTGGGAAGAAGTTGTGATTCGCCCTCCGTTTTTCCTTCTTTAAAAGCAATTTTAAAAACATCCAAACCTCCAAAACCAAGTTTCCCATCAGACGAAAAATACAACACAGAATCTCCATCAAGAATAGGAAAAACTTCATCTTTAATTGTATTTACTTGAGTTGACAATTTAGTTGGTTTTGTCCATTTTGAATCGGAAATTTTTGAGGAAACATATAAATCTGAACCGTTTATTCCTTTATCTAAAGAGAAAACTAAAAATTTACCATCCTCAGAAATTGCAGGATGTCCAACACCAAGCCCACCTTTTACACCTTTAATTTTTATTTTTTTAGGAATCCCCTCACCTTCTTTCCAAGTATAAATTCTTGGTGCATATTGATGCATTTTACCCCATTTTGTTGCTTTTGGCGTTAATGTCAAGTACCATAAATTATCTACTATTGACCAACAAAATGCACCGACATTGTATTTTTCAAAAGATTGAATAAGTGACTCACCAACCATTTGTTCATTGTCAAAATAAATTCCTGTTTCTGGTCGAGCAACCTTTCCGTAAGCTAAATTTTCTTGATTTTCAGTATATTCAACTTCACTGTTTGTATAAGTTGAATTTCCATTTTCACTTATGAAATATAATTTTTCATTTTTATAAACTGGCGAAAATTGAGCAGAAGGAGAATTGAGTTTTTCTAGATTATGTAGTATAATTTGTGCCTTGGGATAATTGTTTAGTTTGGAGTAATTTTCAATTTGTTCTAATAAAAGCAGCGCATCTTTATCTTTTGGATAATAGTATAAATATGTTTTGACTTCTTTCTGCGCTTCTTGAATTTTACCACTATTTTTCAGGGAGTTAGCATAGAAAAGATGATTCTCTAACCCTAGATTTTCATCGTTCCAATCTAATTTTGAATAGTACAAATTGGCATTTTCAAAATCATTCAAGAAATAGTAGGATTGCGCAAGCTGCAAACTTAATTTTTGTGTTATTTCTGAACTACTTTGAGCATCAATAAATTTTTTGAACTCAAAATTTTCAAACAACAAATCGTTTGAAGACATTTGAGCCCAGGCACTTAGTGCTGAACCAAAGATTCCAATACTTAATACTAAAGTATATTTTAACATCCCTCTTAGAAATTGGAAAAGGTAGAATAAACTCTATTTCTTTTTTTCCATGAACTTTTACGTCCGTTGGTTATATCAACACTTAAAAATAATTCATGCGTTCCAGCATTATAATCTGAAAGTGAGCTGATATTTATATCGTAAGAATAACCAAATTTTACTGGCCCTAAACGTATTCCTGCCATTAATGCAACAGCATCTTTGAAGCGGTAAGAAATTCCTCCCCAATACGTTTTATCGTATGTTGCACTTGCATTAAAGTCAAATGTAAACGGAGCATTTCCCATCATTCTAAAAAGAGTACTTGGTGTTATTTCTAATTTATCTCCAGCCTCGAATGTATAACCAGCCATTAAATAGTAAGTTCTTTCCAATCTATTAGCGACATTATCTTCGATATCAAATAAATCTTTTCTTGATTGAATTAAATGCCAAGAAGAAACACCAACAAATAAATTTTTAGAAGTTAAAACGATACCTGCGTTTGCATCTGGAACTAAACGATTGTTTGAATTCATCGCGACTGCGTTGTCGTCAGGAACTTCGGTTTTCATTCTGTCTCTATCCAGATAAAATTGAGTTAAAGAAACACCTAATCCGAAGGAGAGAGCGTATTCTTCATTTAACTTTAACTTATAAGCTAAATTCGGGCTAATTCCAGTTCTTCGCGTTGGACCAGTTGCATCATTATAAATTGTACCACCAACGCTAAAATTATATTTAAGATTTCCTTGACCAAAAAGCGTTTGAGTTACGGGCGCTTGATCGATTCCAACCCATTGTCTTCTGAAGGAAACACCTAAAGTTGTGTAGCCTTTTAATCCAGTTGCTGCAGGATTTATGGTTAAATCATTGAGCATATATTGACTTGAAAGTGCAATTTGTTGACTGTAAACATTCAATGCAAAAACAGCCATTACTAGTGTGATAATTGATTTCATCTTCTTTGTTTTTGAATTGAATTAACGAACTATTGTTATTGGTCCTGATTGTTTACCGTAATCTGGATTGTCAATTTCCATGATGTAATAATAGGTGCCAGGAGGTAAGGCTTCTGATTTATATGTTCCATCCCATTGAAATTGAGAGACTTCACTTTGCTCATAAACTACTTGTCCCCATTTAGAAAAAATACTTACTGTTTTAATAATTCCGATGTTACTGCTATTTACATTCCACGTGTCATTTGTTCCATCTCCATTAGGTGAAAAGGTATTTGGAATGTCAAAACATAAAAGCGTTTCATCAACAACCAAACTATCAATAAAGAAAGTACAACCTGATCCATCACCAATAGTTACTGAATATGTACCTGCTGGAACATTTCTTAAGGGATTAGCAATTTGATTGGTGTTCCAGGTAAAGGTGTAATCTCCTGATAAACTTCCACTTGGAGTTACTAGAATTGAAACTCCACCATCGCTACATTCTTTAACATTTACTTGTGCTGTACCACTCAACTGACTAGCAACGATTGTTAGATTAGTGCTATCCGTTACAACACATCCATTGTCTCCAGTAAAAGTGTAATAAATTTTTGTTGTACCAACTCCCGCTTGTGTTGAATAAAACTGATTATTAATCACTCCATTGCCACTGTAAACACCACCTGTTGGTAAACCTCCTGTTAATAAGAATGGTGCTTGTAAGCCACAAATCGTATCAAATGGAACTATGTAAGCATAGGTATTTTGAACATTTAAGAATATTGAAGCGCAATCTGTATTTCCACATGCGCCACCTTCAGCTCTTACGAAATAAGAATTACTACTTGTTGGTGAAACAGTCAGCGTAGGACCATTACCTAAAGATTGACCTCCGCAAGTTGATTCATACCAAGTCCAATTTGCACCTGAGACCAATGAACCACCTTCAACTGATAATGTTGCACTTCCTCCTTTACAGAAATTATTATTTGTTGTTGCAACAGAAGTAGGTGCAATAGAACCATTCTGTACATCTACTGTAACAGACTGACAAAGTGAAGCACCACAATCACCAACTGCTCTAACGTAATAGGTTGTTGTTGCTGTTGGAGTTACGTTCAAGGAAGTACCTACTCCTACAGGTACAGCTCCACAAGCACCTGTGTACCAAACCCAAACATCATTATTTTGTAGTGTTCCACCTATTAAAGCTAAAGTTGAACTTGTGCCAGGACAAATGTTATTTTGTGAAGCAGTAACTGACGTAGGAATTGTAGAAGTTGCACCGACTGTAACATTTATAGACTGACAATTTGTATTACCACATGCACCTTCTGCTCTAACATAGTAAGTTCCAGATGCAGTTGGATTTATACTAACAATACTTCCTGTTCCAACATTTTGACCACCACAAGTTCCACTGTACCAAACCCATGAATTCCCTGCTGCTAAATTCCCTCCTTGCACTGATAAAGTTAAGTTTTGACCCGGGCATACTTGCGTTGCTGAAGGAATAATTGCAGTAGGTTCCGTTGAACTTTGGTTAACTGTTACTGATACACTTACGCATGACCCTTGTGAACATGCACTTTCAATTCTTGCAAAATATTGAGTAGAAGAAGTTGGAGAAACGGTAAGTGTTGCACCTGTACCAATTGAAGTTCCTGAACCACAACCTCCTTCATACCAAACATACTGAGCTCCAGCGCCAAGTGTACCGCCTGAAATACTTAAAGTTGTAGATGTTCCAGCGCACAAAGTTGATAGAGAAGCACTTGCTCCAGTTGGATCGGTTGAAGCATTTTCAACTGTTACAGTTATAGTATTTGAATTAAAATTTCCACAAGAAGGAGTTAGAAGAACTCTCCTGAAACAAGAAGTTTGTGCAATTCCTAAAAGTGGATCATAAGTAGCTGCATTTGCACCGTTAATATTTACGAAATTACCTGTACAACCAGCATCAACTTGCCATTGATAAGTAAAAGATGAATGAGTTGGAATTGGGGTTGAAGTTGATGTAAGTAAAGTTGGATCACCTCCACCACACACTATTTGGTCTCCTGCTATTACTCCTGGCGTTATAGGATCAACGAATTGCCAATTAATTTCAATTTTTGCATCGTATCTATTATTAGTAACAATGTAAGAATTCCACTGGCATGGAGGATCATTTCGAAAATTTATAGAACCAGCAGCTGCTCTAACATCTCTTGCATCATCAGCATTTCCAAGACAAGGTCCAAATATTGAACCATTTGAATCAAAGTTGCATGTATTTGAACAATCTTCCTCCCAACCTTCAATTTCTGTATTTAAAGTTGTTGCATTTGAATTAGTAACATTTGTGAAATTATACGGTATTACACCACCGAACCACCAAGCATTAAATTGATTTGTAGTGTGAATACAACCTGTAGCTTGCCAAGTTGTACCAAAGGAAGTTCCTGTTGTTCCATTATCATTTACCCAAATATACCAAGTCGGATCTTGGGAACCTGAAACACCACCTCCATCATTGTTATCCGCACGAGCACGTAATTCTATAATTCGGACTTGATAATTTATGTTTTGAGAAGACACAAAAAAAGTCACAAATAATATAGCACAACTTACAATTAGATCTAGTCTTTTCATATTATTACTTTAAAATGATCGATTACAAAAATAAAACCTATAGATTCCTTCATTGTGAAGAGAATGTCAATATTCTACAAATTTTAATGTCCTAAATTAACAAAATTTTCAAATTAAATGAATAAAATGAAAATTAAATTAAATTACTAAAAAATTGAATTGGATAATATTCTTTCACAAAAAAAAAGAGCCTCAACTGAGACTCTTTTCTATTTCATTTAACAATTTTAATGCTCTTCTTCACCATCAGCCAAAGGCACAGTTTGAGGAATAAAATCTACATCTGAACCTGGTTTTGAATAGTCGTAAGGCCATCTGTGAACAGTTGGAAGTTCTCCTGGCCAGTTTCCATGTACATGTTCAACTGGTGTAGTCCATTCTAATGAATTTGCATTCCAAGGGTTTTGTGGAGCAACTTGTCCTCTAAACATACTATAAAAGAAATTGAACAAGAATAAACCTTGACCTAAAGCTGCTAATATTGCAAATATTGTAATAATAACATTCAAATCCATTATCATTTCATAAGAGTTCGTGTCAAACTCACCATAAACTGAATAATCATAATATCTTCTTGGTGCACCAGCAATACCTACAAAGTGCATTGGGAAGAAAACACCATAAGCTCCAACAATCGTAATCCAAAAATGAGCATAACCTAATCTTGTATTCATCATTCTACCAAACATTTTAGGGAACCAGTGATAAACACCTGCAAACATTCCAAATACAGCTGACATACCCATTACAATGTGGAAGTGGGCAACAACGAAATAAGTATCATGAATTGCAATATCCAAAGCTGAATCTGCTAAAATGATTCCTGTAACACCACCTGTAATGAATGTTGAAACTAATCCAATTGCGAAAAGCATAGCTGGAGTCAAAATCAAAGAGCCTTTCCAAAGTGTTGTTAAGTAGTTAAATACTTTAACTGCTGAAGGAATTGCAATTAACAAGGTTGTAAATACGAATACAGAACCTAAGAATGGATTCATACCTGTCACGAACATATGGTGACCCCAAACAATGAAGGATAAGAATCCAATTGCCAAAATAGAACCAATCATTGCTTTATAACCGAAAATAGGTTTTCTTGAGTTAGTCGCAATTACCTCTGATGATAATCCCAACGCTGGCAACAATACAATATATACCTCTGGGTGACCTAAGAACCAGAATAAATGTTGATACAAAATCGGTGATCCACCATGGTTAGCTAACATTTCACCACCAACAATAATATCAGATAAGTAGAAACTTGTTCCTGCTAATCTATCCATTATTAAAAGTAAAGCAGCAGAAAGTAAAACTGGGAATGAAAGAACACCAAGAATAGCAGTTACAAAAAACGCCCAAATTGTTAAAGGCATTCTTGTCATACTCATTCCTTTTGTTCTAAGGTTGATAACTGTTACGATATAATTTAATGAACCAATTAACGAAGAAGCAATAAAGATAGCCATTGAAAACAACCAAAGTGTCATACCCATACCAGAACCAGAAACTGCTTGAGGTAATGCTGACAAAGGTGGGTAAATTGTCCAACCTGCCATTGCTGGACCTGATTCAACGAACAATGAAACCAACATTAACAAAGATGAAAGGAAGAAGAACCAATAAGATAACATGTTCATAAAACCAGAAGCCATATCTCTAGCTCCAATTTGCAATGGAATTAAAAGATTAGAAAATGTTCCTGATAAACCACCTGTTAAAAGAAAGAAAACCATGATTGTACCGTGGATTGTTACCAAACCTAAATACATATCTTCTTTCAAAACCCCACCTGGAGCCCATTTTTCACCAAGGAAAAATGATAAAAAGTCAGAACTTTCACCTGGCCAAGCTAATTGAATTCTAAAAAGAATTGATAATAACATAGCTACAAGACCCATGAAAACAGCAGTCATTAAGAACTGCTTACCAATCATTTTATGATCTTGGCTAAAAATATACTTCGATACAAAGTTTTCTTCATGATGATGAACATCGTGATGACCATGTGCATGTCCGTGTCCGTGCTCGTCGTGTGCTATTGAAGCCATTTTATTAATTTATTTTAGTATTAATAATTAATTTAATATTGAAATTACATTGGTTTTGCAGAAGCCAAAGTATCTACCGCTGCTGCCACTGGAGCAACTGCTGCTTCAGCAACAGGAAAATATTTATCCTTGAATGTTTGCTTCATCATCGCATTCATCCATTCTTTGTAATCTGCTTTTTCTTTTACTACAACAATCATTTTCATTTTGTAATGTGCACCTCCACAAATTTTGTTACACATTAAAACATAATTGAATTTTGGATCGTTTTTCTTTTGACGCATTTCCTCCGTTGTAATTGTAGGAGTAAATTTCGTTCTTGTTGCCATACCAGGTACCGCATTAATTTGAGCTCTGAAATGAACAAATAATGCAGAGTGAATTACGTCTTTAGATCTAAAGATAAACTCGTATTCTTGATCTTTCGCTAAAAACAATGTATCTTTTACAATAATATCATCCCAAGCACTAGCGTCAATTTTTGGATTGTGATTTTGCTTCATTTGAGTTAACAAACGATATAAACGCTCTTTTCTAGATAAATCAACTTTAAGAACAGAAATTGTTGAATCACTAAGAACTGTATCTCTATTATTCAATAATTTTTGAATGTTACGAATTCCACTTGGACCCTCCATCATAATTCTTAAAGAAGAATCAATTGTATTTGTTGTAATTAAAGCCAACTCATTGTTATCAGTTGTCAATTTATAATCGTATTTACCCAATACGTTATCTTTTCCTGCATATCGTGCTGTCCAATCAAATTGTTTTGAAAATAATTCAACGTGAACTGCGTCTTTTCCAGACATACTTGTTAGATTGTTCCAACTTTTTAGACCAAGAATAATAATTACAGCTAAAACAACAGCAGGAACAACTGTCCATAGCATTTCCAATTTGTTGTTATGTGGATAATAAAATGCAGGAACACCTGGTTTTTTTACATATTTAAAAGTGAAATAAAACAAAAGGAAATTTGTAAAAAAGAAAACAGTTGTAATGATTATTAAGTTAAGTTTTAATAACCAATCTGTTTCAACACCTCCAATTGATGCTGCCTCTCCTCTACCAGTCCATCCGTAATGTAAAAACAAATAAATTACAGAAGCAAAAAAGAGAATCATAAACCCAAGCATCATTTTTGCATTTAGGTTATTATCTCTTGTTGAGATTTCATGTTCTCCATTTTTTCTAAGTTTTGAAGAAAGTTCATAAACACGAACTAGCTGAGCTATAGCAACAGCTCCTAGGATTATA
This sequence comes from Flavobacteriales bacterium, assembly GCA_018883325.1. Lineage (GTDB taxonomy): Bacteria > Bacteroidota > Bacteroidia > Flavobacteriales_D > Crocinitomicaceae > UBA952. The sequence goes on from VEQH01000005.1 coordinate 65,425, forward strand.
ACAAGTAAAATAATTAATTTATTTTCCATTTTTTTAAACTATATCGTTATTAAATTTCGTGATGTAGACTTTCATCTAAGAAAGGGTGATTCACTGGTGTTAAAGGCGCTTTTGTAAGATTATTAAGAACTACATAAATGAAAATCCCTAAAATCATTACTGCCATTCCAATTTCTAAAAATCCTATTTGAGCTTGTGCACCCATTGAACCTGCAGAAACCATAATGTAAACATCTACCCAATGACCAGCTAAAATAATCAAACCAACTAAAGTTAAAATACCAGCATGACGTTTTGCGTCTCTTGACATTAATAACAACATTGGGAAGGCAAAGTTTATAACAAACATTGCGAAATACATTATTTTATAATTGTCTATTCTCATTTGATAGTATGTAACCTCTTCACCAATGTTAGCATACCAAATCAACATAAATTGAGAGAACCATAAATATGACCACAAGAAAGAAGTTGCAAATGTCCATTTACCTAAATCGTGAATGTGAGAATCATTAACCTTTTTCAAGTAACCTAATTTTTTAAGGTATAATGTTGTTATAACCAATACAACCATTGTTGAACACCACATTCCAGCGAAAGTATACCAACCGTAAAGCGTTGAAAACCAGTGAACATCAATTGACATTAACCAATCCCAAGAAGAAGTTGAGCTAAATACTGCAAAAAACACTAAGAATAAAGCTCCTTGACGGTAATTTTTAAAGTGTAATTCAGTTCCACCAATTCTATCCTCTTCCAACGAACGCTTTTTGAATCCAGTTAGGAAATAGAAATAAGTTAAAAAGTAAACAACTGTTCTTATCCAGAAAAAAGTTTTATTTAAATAAGCTGATTTTCCTTGAATTATTTCGTCGTGTGCAACTGTTTCTGGATCCATCCATGTATAGATATGAGCTCCATCCATGAACGTAATTGTTAAAAGAACAATACCAAATAATCCCATTCCGTAAGGAATAAAACCAGCAACTGCTTCAATAACTCTTTTTACAGATGCGTACCAACCTGTTTCAGTAGCATATTGTAATGCTAAAAAGAATAATGCTCCAAGACCTAATGCAAAATAGAAAAAACCATTAATTAATCCATTCGTCATTAATCTTGTTTTAAAATGGTGATCACCCATTCCTGTTGCTATTCCTACAACAGTAAGTAACAAACCTACAGCAATTAGTCCGAAGGTTACGTTCTTAGCTTTCTTTGTAATTTGAAATTCCATCTCACTAAATTAATTAAGGTTTTACTGCTGTTGTATCACTTTTAGCTGCACTTGCTGCTGCCATTCCATTTGAATCAAATTTACCATAATTTGCATCTTGGAATTGACGAACATAATGTACTAGCGTCCAAATTTCTTTTTTATTCAACAATGAATTATGAGCACCCATCATTCCTTTTCCATAATAGATAGAATAGAAAATCTGACCATCTGATAAAGCTGTTAAATTCGCATAGTTAGGTACACCTGAATAAGCTCCACTTGTTACCATTGGACCGTTTCCGTCACCTTTTTCACCATGACAATGTTGACACATCGCAGTAAATAATTCTTTACCATTTTTCAAAATTGTCTCAGCATTTTTTGCTGTCAAAGGAATTGCATTTTTATCATTGATAGCTAATGCATATTCATCTAACATACTAAGATCAATTCCGAACAATCCATGCGTTTCTTTGAAAGCAACATTAGCTTTTCTAAGATTTGGCAACATTAACTTTACCTCAGTTGAATCAGTTCCATAAAAAGGAATTGTGTTTCTTGGAGGAGTTTTAGCTGACAATAATGATTTTAAAGCAGTCACTTCTTTTCCACGAATTTCTGCATAATCAACATAAGCCTCAATAGCAGGGGAACGATACATATCCGGCATATATTCATATCCTGAACTATCAGGATTGGAAGTACATGAACTTGTAAACAATAGCGTGAATGCTAAAGTTGAAAATCCAAATACTGTCAAAAACGTTCTTTTCATCTTTTTATACGCTTTATTGCTTATTTAACTTCTTTTTTATCCAATTCAAAGTATCCTGTATCACTTAAAAGTGCATCGATAGATTCTTCTGTCATATTTGAATTTTCGCTTAATCTAATTTCCATAACAAATTTATCATCTGTTGTTCTAGGATCTGGATTTTGAGATGGCATCCCTGGTAGCGTTTTATTTAGCAATAAATAAGTTATCGCCATTCCATGAGCTGCACACAATACTGTAAACTCAAATGAAATTGGAACGAATGCTAAAATATTTTCCAAATAAGAGAAGTTTGGTTTACCACCGATATTCATTGGCCAATCGACAACCATGAAAAAACGCATACCTAAAGTTGCAAGGGTTAAACCTGTTAAACCATACAAAAAAGCCATGATTCCTAGTCGAGTATTTTTAATACCAATAATTGGATCAATACCATGTATAGGGAATGGGGAAAAAACTTCAGAAATTTTTACACCGTTTGATACGAGTTTCTTTGCGCCATCTTTCAAAACATGGTCGTCATCGTACATTACATAAATTACTTTATCTGACATTTTATTATCTATTAATGGTGATTGTGATAATCAGGTGATTCTTTATAAGATTGACCAGAACCTTTCAAAATTGTTTTTACTTCATTCAATGCTAAAACAGGGAAGAATCTAGCGAACAATAAGAAGAAAACAAAGAAAAGACCGATAGTTCCAACATAAACACCAATATCAATATGGCTTGGATAATGCATACTCCATGCTGCTGGAATATAATCTCTGTGTATTGATGTTACGATAATTACATAACGCTCAAACCACATACCGATATTTACAACAATTGAAATAAAGAAAGTAAATAATAAACTTCTTCTTAGTTTTCTGAACCACATTAACTGTGGAGAAATTACGTTACATGTCATCATTGACCAATATGCCCACCAGTAAGGACCAGTAGCTCTATTCAAGAATGCGTATGCTTCATATTCAACACCTGAATACCATGAAATAAATAGCTCAGTAATGTATGCAGTACCAACGATTGAACCTGTAACCATAATTACAATGTTCATGTATTCAACATGTTTTGTATGGATGTAAGCTTCTAATCCCATTGCTTTTCTCATCACTAACATAAGCGTTTGAACCATCGCAAATCCAGAGAATACCGCACCTGCTACGAAATAAGGAGGGAAAATTGTTGTATGCCATCCTGGAATCACTGATGTAGCAAAGTCAAAAGATACAATCGAGTGAACAGAGAATACTAAAGGAGTTGCTAAACCAGCTAATACCAAAGAAACTAATTCAAAACGATTCCAGTTTTTAGCACGACCTGACCAACCAAATGATAAAATAGAATACATTTTTTTAGCAAGTGGCTTTTTAGCTCTGTCGCGAATTGTTGCGAAATCAGGAATTAAACCAATGTACCAGAATACTAATGAAACCGATAAATATGTTGAAATCGCAAATACGTCCCAAAGAAGCGGTGAATTAAAGTTAACCCACAAAGAACCAAATTGATTTGGAATTGGTAAAACCCAGTATCCAACCCATAAACGACCCATGTGAATTAAAGGGAACAACCCTGCCATGAATACCGCAAAGATTGTCATTGCCTCAGCAGAACGGTTAATTGCCATTCTCCATTTTTGACGGAACAACAATAATACTGCTGAGATTAACGTACCAGCGTGACCGATACCTACCCACCAAACGAAATTGGTGATATCCCATGCCCAACCAATTGTTTTATTAAGTCCCCAAACTCCGACACCAGTCCCTAATAAGTAAAGAATACATCCTACTCCGTAAAGACCAATTATCAATGCTATACCAAATAAGATATACCACATTTTTGGAGCCTTGTCCTCAATTGGACGGCAAACATCCTCTGTAATATCATGATAAGTCTTATGACCTAAAATGAGGGGTTCTCTAATTGCTGCTTCCTTTTGCATTACAAATTTTTATTTTCGATTAATGATGCGCTTTTTTTTCTCCGTGACTACCACCGTGATGTGCAGACTCTTCAACAACTTGTAATTTATCCAATTCCTTGTTGTTTTCGTTTCTAACTTTCACTTTGTACCAAATATTTGGTTTAACTCCAATTTCTTCAAGTACTTGGTAGCTTCTTTTATCTTCTGAACTTGTTCTAACCATTGAACGTAAATCATTCCAGTCACCAACGATTATTGCATTTGTTGGACAAGAATCTGAACATGCTGTTGCAAATTCACCGTCTCCAACTGTTCTACCGTCTTTTTTCGCAGATAATTTAGTTGCCTGAATTCTTTGAACACATAATGAACATTTTTCCATTACACCTCTTGTTCTTACAGTTACATCTGGATTTAAAACCATACGTCCTAAATCATCTTGAGCTGGATTTACTTCTGTAAATTTCTTGTAAGAAGGGTAGTTAAACCAGTTAAAACGTCTTACTTTATATGGACAGTTGTTTGCACAATATCTAGTACCGATACAACGGTTATAAGCCATTTGATTTAAACCTTCATTACTATGCGTTGTTGCTGCAACAGGACAAACAGTCTCACAAGGAGCATGATTACAGTGGTGACACATTAAAGGCATGTGAACCACTTTAGGATTCTCAGCTGCTAATTCAGCTTTATCGTAAGAGAAAGTATTTTTATCTTTTCTTGTTCCAACAGTTGATTCTTCGTCAGATGCGAAATAACGGTCAATTCTTAACCAATGCATTTCACGTCCTCTTCTAACTTCATCCTTACCAACAACAGGAACGTTATTTTCTGATTGACAAGCAATTAAACAAGATCCACAACCAATACATGATGATAAATCTATCGTCATACCCCAACGGTGACCAATTTTTTCTACTGGATGAGCATCCCATAAATCAAATTCGCTAACTGGAGCTTCTTCGTGTTCTAAATCTTTATTTAAACGTTGTAAAGTATGAGCAGGATTGTATGCTTCTTTATCCTTGTGCGTGAAAATATCTAATGTAGTTTCACGAACAATTGAATGACGACCCATTACAGTATGATGAATCTGAGTCGCTGCAATTGGATAAATACCTTCCGCTTTTTCGATTTTAGCTACTGCTGAATATTGAATTGTATCGTTTGAAAATGAAGTGAATAAAAACGCATTTCCTCCAATTGGTGTTGGTTTGCCGTTTTCATTTTCTACATATCCACCATATTCTTTAGTTTGGTAAGCTGCTTTACCGATTTTTTCACCGTTTGCACCTCTACCGTAACCTAAAGCAACACCAACAGTTTTTAATGCTTGTCCTGGTAAAGGATAAACTGGTAATGTCAATGATTTATTTCCTACAGTAATTGTTGCTAAGTTCAATCCATTTTCTTGGTCATAAGTAGTTACAAAACCACCATCAACCATTTCAATCGGATTCATTGTAATGTAGTTGTCCCAAGTTACTTTAGTAATTGGATCTGGCATTTCTTGTAACCATGGGTTATTTGCATGAATACCAGTACCAATTGCTGATTTTTGATAAACTACAACTTCCACATCTCCAGAAGCAGGTAAACCGTTTACAGCAGCATCTTTGAATGCCAATGTTAAAGGTGCTACAGTTGAAGCAATACAACTATTGTGAGTCGTATATGCAAAATCTGAAGTTGGATATAATGTTGCGAAAGTTTCTTTGATGTAATCGTAAGCTACAGCTGAATCTTTGCCGCCTCTAGCTCTTTTTCCATTCCAAACTAACAACGACTCTAAAGCAGATGCTGTGTTGTGTAATGGACGAATAGTTGGTTGTGCAATTGCGTACTCGCTTTGTTTTGCTTTGAAATCACCCCAAGACTCTAAAGCGTGGTGATCAGGACAAATATAAGTAGCTAAAGCAGCTGTTTCATCTGCATGGGAAGCAAAAGAAACAGAAGTTTTAATTCCTTTCAATGCTTTAGCAAACTCAGCACCATTTGGCAATGTGTAAACAGGATTAACACCATACATTAATAAAACATCTGGGCCTTTTCCTGCAATTATTTTATTTACTAATTTCTCTACTTTAGAATCCTGCGCTTGAAATAATTCAACCGAATTATTCATGTCAATAGTCGTTCCGTAAGTATTTAATAAATTATTGATTTTGTTTGTCAAAATTTGAAGACCAACATTGTTGCTTCCACAAACAACAAGTGATTCTTTTCTTGATTTTTTCAAAGAAGCAATTGCTTCATCAGCTGCTTTTTTCGCTGAGTCTTTCAAGTTTGAAGCAACAGAAGTTGAACCTCCTAAACCTTTCAAGATGTAAGCTAAAACTGCTGCTTGCTCTGACGGTTTAATCATTCCTCTGTAGTCGGCATTCGAACCAGTTACAGACATTACAGATTCAAAATGAATTAGTTTTGACATCCATTCGCCATCAGGATTTCTTCTTTCACCGAATTGTTTTGTAAATTCAGTTGGAAGTAACCAAGAACTCAAGAAGTCAGCGTCAACACTAACAATTGTTTTTGCTTTTGAAAAATCGTAACTAGGAATAAGTGGAGCACCGAAATTTTTGAAGTTTGCTTCTCTTATTGCTGAATAAGAAACAGCATCGTAAGTTACATGTGAAAATACTGTTCCGCCTTCGCCATTTAAAGACAATGCCATTTCGTCAATAGCACGTTTCATTGAAGGACTAATGATCGAGTTTGTTAGAAGGACAACATCTTTGGCTTTTTTAAGATCCGCTGAAATTGCATCATCCACTTTAGACCAAGAAGTTAAATTTCCTTTAGTTGTTGGCCCTGTTACTCTTTCACTATCATATAAACCTAAAACTGAAGCAATGATTTGAGGATTAACTGCACCTTTTGTAAAACCAAAGTCTTTATTTCCTTTTATATAGATTGGACGACCTTCTCTTGTTTTAACAAGAATGCTTGCGTAAGATACACCATCGTAATAAGTAGATGCGTACCAAGTTGGCATACCTGGAGTAACATTTTCTGGTTTCACTACATAAGGAACCGCCTTAGTTACAGGTGCTTCACAAGCTGCTAGCGTTGCTGCTGCAACAGAGAAACCTAAAAATTTAAGGAAATCTCTTCTAGCAGTTGAAGTTTCATTCAACTTTTCGTCAGCTAAGAAGTCTTCAATCGTCTGTTGATGAGGAAATTCTTGCTCCTTGTGCTTGATGAATTCAGGAGTTTCCTTCAATTCTTCAAGACCTTTCCAATATTTTTTTGTTATTCCCATAGTCTATGTTTCGACAAGAATATTATTAATTAATTAATAGTGACATTTTGCACATTCCCAACCACCTAACTCGTTAACGGTAATTTTTCCGTCTTTCAAATATTTACGATATAAAGCTTTGTCTTTTTTCAATCTTCTATGAATTTCGTCATAGTAACCGCTTTTACCATTTCCAAGAGCTACTTCTTTTGCACCGTGACATTCAATACACCAACCCATTGTTAAAGTTGGTCTTGTTAATTTGATATTGCCTTCGATTTTATTTAACTCTTCAACTGGTTGAACTTTAGCAGTTTCGTTCATAGTTGTCATGTCTCCGTGACATTGTTTACAATCAATTCCACCAACAGATACGTGTTGTGAGTGATTAAAATAAACGTGGTCAGGTAAAACGTGAACTTTATTCCAAACGATTGGAGTTTCTTTTCCTGTGTATTTTCCAGCTCCACTTGGATCCCAACCTGCAGCTTTGTAAATTTTTTGAATTTCACCAGCAAACGGTTTACCTTCTCCATTGATTTGTTTGTGACAGTTCATACAAACGTTCACTGAAGGGATTCCTGCATGTTTAGATTTCGTTACTGAATTGTGACAGTATTTACAATCAATTCCGTTGATTCCAGCATGTCTGTCATGAGGGAAAGCAATTGGTTGAGACGGTTGGTAACCTTCAACAACACCGATTGAATATAAAGACTGGAAGAAACCAACTATTAAAGAAATAACAACTATTAAAGTTGCAACTCCAACATAAACTTTGTTTTTCCAAGCCCAAGATCTTAATTCTTCACCGTAAGTTAATTTCTCTTGAGAAGCTGGGTCTTCAGAAGTTGCAATGTTTAATTGTCTTCTTACTCCACCAACTGCCATAATAACAACGATGAAAATAACCCCCATTACTATCCAAATCCAAGCGATCGAACCTTCCTCTTCTGTGCCATCAGTCATTTGACCTGCTGCACCACCTTCAGTTGCACCGCCACCAGCAGGAGCTGCTGTTGCAGGATCTGGTTGTGCGTCAACCCAATCAAGAATCGCATCGATATCTTCTTTTTTCAAGTCTGGGAAAGCGGACATTGCGGTAGGAGACCATTTGGAAACCTCAGCAGCATAAGGATCACTCGCCGCAGCAGTTTGCCAATTATTTACCCATTGGTAAATTGAACCTTCTTTCGCACCACCAGACGCCCACTTGTCACGAACCTGGAACAATTTTGGACCAGTTCCATTTTTGTGTGTTTGGTGACATGTCGCACATTTCGACTTGAAAAGCGCTTCTCCCTGAGAAAAAGCTTTAAAATTAAGCAGCGACAAGCTCATCAATAAGATAGTTGCGGCTAGCTTTCTAAGACCATTAAGCATTTGAATATTAGATATTTTCATGAAAATAATTACTAAATTCTGTATAAATAAATACGATTTTAACGCATTTTAACGAGAGCAAAATTAGAAGATTCGTTGTATTCAATGACAGTTTTGTGACAAAAATAAATTGAAATACGTTAATTTAAAATGATTCTAAATAAGATAAGCTTTTAAGATTCATTAACAAATTGAAATGAAGTAGTTTATAAGGTCTAAAATTTAGACTACATAAATCTAACGGATGAAATGATTCTTTTACATTTGTAAATAAATTAACCATTTCAGATGAATTTACTTTTAAAGTCAGTGTTTATTGTATTCTTTCTTTCAAGTTATTATATAAATGCACAGATAAGTGTTGTGAAAGACGAGCGCATTGATCAAAAAATCAGCAATAAAGCGCAAAAGCAAATTTTAGGTTACCGCGTACAAATCTGTTTTGATTCTGATAAAAATCTTGTGGATCAAATGCGAGCTAAATTCATTAGTCAATATCCAAAGATCGACACTTATGTCACTTTTGATGCTCCAAATTTTAATTTAAAAGTTGGGGATTTCAGAACCCAAATCGAAGCCGAAAAGTTAAAGGAGAAAATAATAGCTGATTATTCTATTACTATTATCCACAAAGAGCTTATCAATCTTCCTAGAGTTGACTAAATTAAACAACGCTAACAAATGAGTGGTGATTTACTAAAAAAGATTTGCTTCCCGCTATCTTCAAATGTCGAAAAATATTTAAGGAAATACAATCGCATTATTGATTTACCGCTCTCATACGAAAGTTTATTGCGTTACAAAGATTCTTTTCCTTTAGGAAATTCTCTTTGGATTTCTGTCATGTATAACCACGACGATTTTGATGAAATAAATAAAGGATTATGTTACATCTATTCTTTACTTAAAACCGATGGCGACGTTTCAGTAATTGAGCATTTAAGAGTTGATCGCATTGACTTTTGTTTATTTGGAAATTCAAACCCATTTAGAATTAGAATAATAAACAACTTCAACGATAACTACGATTATTTCTATGTGAAGAAAACAGATGTTTCTCGCGTGCTTGGTTTAGAAATGGAAGACATTCTTTCCCCTAATCGTATCAACTATTTCATTAATGACAATACACTTATAGAAGAACACATTTCTGGAATTCCAGGAGATGATTTTTTGAAAAGTGAAATCAATCATCCCAAAACAAATAAAACCCGCTTAGCTAAAGAGTTTATAAAGTTCAATGAACGTAGTTTTTATACGCTTTTAGGTGATATGCGTTCTTACAATTATGTGATTGAAATGACACATGACTTCGACGACGTTCAATATCGAATTCGCTCCATTGATTTTGATCAACAATGTTATGAAGGAAGAAAGAATTTCTATTTACCTCAGTTCTTTAAAGAAAATAATCCGCTTGTAAAACTTTCACTTGAAATGTTAAACGAGCGGTCTATTAATCAATATCAAATTGAAGAGCGTTCTCGATTGGTTCGGAGAATTAAGCATTCCCATAAAATTCTTGAAGATTTATTCAAAACAATGGAAAAAGAAAAACTTTCAAAACCTGAAAAAATCGTTCAATTAGCAAATGAACTTTCTATTCACCACAAAGATGAAGCATTCAAAGATTGCAAAAACATGATTGAAATTCTTCGTTTGAATTTACATCATTTGAACAAAAGCTGAAATTAAAAATGCTTCCAGCCTTGTGCTTTTAATGTTATTGCTGAACCAGATTTATCAATAAAATAGATTCCATCCTTTTCATCAGTGATATGTCCAATGATAGTCATATTAGGATTACTATTTACTTTCTCAAAATCTTCTTGTTTTACGGTAAAAAGCAATTCGTAGTCCTCTCCCCCATTTAAGGCACAAGTGCTTGGATCTAAATTGAAATCTATTGCGGTCATTGACGTTTTAGCATCAATGGGAATTTTTTCATCGTACAAATAACAACCAACTTTGCTTGCTTTACATAAATGTAAAATCTCTGAAGCCAAACCATCTGAAATATCAATCATCGATGTTGGCACGACTTCCAATTCTTTCAAATATTGAATAATATCAACTCTTGCCTCTGGTTTTAACTGACGTTCGATAATGTAATCGTGACCGTCCAAATCGGGTTGAATGTTTGGATTTGCTTGAAAAACTTCTTTTTCACGTTCTAGTAACTGTAAACCCATGTAAGCTGCACCCAAATCTCCGGTGACAACTAATAAATCGTATTCCTTCGCACCACTTCTGTACGCAATTTTATCTTTATGTGCACGCCCCACAACAGCTATATTTAGCATCAAACCTGCGCGTGAAGAAGTTGTGTCGCCACCAATCAAATCAACTTTATAATGTTCACAAGCTAATTTAATTCCTTCGTAAAGTTCTTCCAAGGCTTCCAAAGAAAACTTACTAGAAACTGCGATAGAAACTGTAATTTGCTCTGCGACCCCGTTCATTGCACAAATGTCAGAAACATTTACCGCCACTGCTTTATAACCCAAATGTTTCAAGGGCATATACATCAAATTGAAATGAATACCTTCAACTAAAGAGTCGGTAGAAAGCAATAAAGATTCCGATTCAGAAAGTGCAATAACAGCAGCATCATCACCAATTCCTAATAAAGTATTGGGATTTCTATTTTCAAATTGATTCGTTAACTGGTCAATTAATGCAAACTCACCTAACTCATCGATATTTCTTAACTTTTTTTCCTCACTCATGCGATTAAACTAATTTTAAATCAGGGTGCAAAATTAAGAACAAAATCAACGAATTCGGAATTAAGGTTGAATGACACCTAAATAATTGAGAATTGGATCTGACTTTTGAATTAAATCATTCACATTTTTTTGAATCAGAACATCTGGCTGAATTGGTTCTAATTGTATTTTCTCATATTTCGTTGGAGTAAATTTCAGCGTTGAAATCATTATTGGAAACTGAGAATTTTTTAAACGTATGGTTGCGCTGTTACCAAAAGTACCGCTCATAGGTCCCATACAAGGCGAACCGATAATTTTTCCCCTTTGATTATCGCGAAACCAAGAAGCAAAAAGAGCTGAGGCAGACATTGAAAAACCATTAATTACAAGTGTACATTCGCCTTCATACACTTTATTCATTTGGTTTTTGGGAAGATAATCGTATAAAATCGTTTTTACAGTTCCGAGTGGACTTTGAAAAAAATCATATTCTTTACTTATTATTCCTCTTGGATAAACCAATCGAGCTTTTTTCTGGAATTGCCATCTTTGATAAAAAGGTAAAAGTGAAAAACGATCAAACTTGCTTCTTTTATACAAGTAAGTCATTTGCTGATTAACCTTCGCTTTGTTCAAATAAGAAATTAAATATTCTTGTGCTAAAATCAAACCTCCGCGATTATCACGTAAATCAATCACAACATTTTTGCACTTTTTGCTTTCCACTTCATTGAAGAAAAAGTCAACTTGCTTTTTATACTTCGATAAATTTCCCGTTTCAAAAGATTTTACAGTTAATACAGCCACGTTGTTTTTGTCGAAATAATAAGTCAATTCTTCCGAATCATACCAATTTTTCATACGCATCATTTTCTTCACTGTTAGTGCAGGACAAATTTTAGAAAGTGTATCGCCTTTGAAGGAAACATACTTAAAGGTAATTGTTGGTGCAGTGTTGAATAAATTGAAAACAATGCCAGCCATTTTTGAAGCAATTTCTGTTTGAGGCAAAAAAGCATCTCCTTCACGAAAACAAAAACGCTTACTTAATTGATACAATGAATCTGTTTTAAACTCATTTACTTGTAGAATTTCAGAACCTATTGGAAGTGATTCCAAATAAATTTTATCCAAAAAGTACTTTCCATTGATTTCTTTTAAATAAAATGGAACGACCACCTTTTTTCTATTTGTTTGAAAAAGTAAATCTCTTGGGTTGAAATTCGTATGTGAATCTTTAATTCCGTGAACGAAATCAGCAACAATCTGTGCAAACTCTAAAACAGTTTTTTCAGTAGAAGCTGCAGAAAGTGCTTTTTTATATGACAGATAATAAACAGAGTCTGTGATATACAAAAACGGACTTGGATGAATTTCCTGAATTGATTCGTTTAATTGCACTAAATCATTGACCATTGCTTCGGGACAAATCTTAGTATTCTCCGCAATTGATTTTGCAATATTCGGAAAGTCAGTGCAAGTTTGAGCCTTGACGAACATTGCATAAAACAAAACAAAAAAACATAGAATAATATTCTTCATCAATGAAAATTCAAATCGAAGATAAGGTGTTTTTGAATACAACCAAATGAAAAGGTTTTGCAAATGGTGTTTAATGTACAAAACTCTTAAATCATTATTTCGATAAAAAACAAATTAAATTATTATTTATCAACACTTTAACCATTAATAAAAAATAATTAGTTGAATTGTAGAGATATTCCTGCACCTGTACAATAAGGAAAAATAAAAAAATCCGCCTCCAAATAATTTCAAGACGGATTTCAAAAAAAGTTTTTATGTTATTTCTTGATTACAAACTTGATGTTTTCAAGGCAAACTGAATTATCAATTACTTTAAGAATATAAACACCTGATTTTAAGTTCGCAACATCTAAGTTGAATTCAAGCGCATTTGATTCATTTGATTGAGATAAAACTTTACTGCCGCGAATATCAACTACTTCAAATTGTAAGTTGATTCCGATGTAATCATTCATAACCACAACTAAATTTTCATTTGCTGGATTTGGGTGAACTTGAAATTTTGGGGTTGGTGAATTAATACTAATCATTTCATTATCTGCACTAGCCGAACGAAAAAGCGGAGCAAATAAAGGTTCAAAATCAGGAATATCATAAAGACCTTCTACCTTTTCTAAAATTGCTTGTGCTTTTTTAGGAATTTCATTTTCTAGTTCGGATTCTTTTAATGATTGCAGTGCATTATACATTCTTGCATCTTCAAGGATAGTTTCTTCATCGTTTTTATCGAAATATAATTCCTGTTTTACATCTTGTAGTTTGATGAAATCGTCGTTATTGGAGAAAATAGTTTCTGATTTAAAGTTTTCGATTTCTTCTGTTTCATTTTTTGCAATTAGAATATCGTAGCACATTTTTTTAGATGCTTCATCTTCCTTGGTTTCTAAATATGCTTTTAATTGTTCAAGGTCATACGCTTCTTCATCGAATAAAAACTCCTGTACATTTCTATCATTGAGTGACTTATACTCGCTTTCTAATCGACCAATTGTTTTTACTACTTGATCAATTGGGTTTTCACCGTTTGAATTTTCAATTATAATTTCCACATAAAGATTCTCAAGCCCTGAGACCACTAATTCATCTAGCATTTTTTGATTTAACGGAGTGTTAGCCATCAATAACTCAAATTTTAATTCAGAATCAAATTCAGAATAAAGCACCTCTCTTAAAATTTCATTCGATAAAAAAGGAGATTTAGCATAAAGTTCATTATAAACATCATTACTAGTTTCAGTATTCATCGTTTGCATTTGCTCTATTAAATTCGGATTGCTTCCATCTTCTAATTGCGATGTCTTTGCCACTAATTCTGTTTTGATTTCTGCCATTTTTAAATTTGCAAATGAAATATCATGAGTTATTCTGGAGGGACACATCAATGAATTTCCGTAAACTAAGCTCCCTGAGTAAGTTGCAGTATAAGTTGAAACACCCTGTGAAACATTATCAGGAATATGAGGTAAATCAGCTATATGAGTATAATAAATTTGTTGCGAAATTGGGGTTGACCAAATGTCATGTGCGGGGTATAAAACATTTGATTCTCCTGATAAGGAAAACTTATTTCTTGCTGAATTTTTTCGAGCATTTTCCTCAGAGATATTTGAAGGATATCCTTGATGATAAGCAATAATACCATTTATTCCCAAATCTGTTTCATAAATGGGTGTATTAAATGTATTACAATACCATCTTAAACCTTTTGTATCATAATTACTATTTCCTCCAACAAATGTTTCTCCATTCATTCCCTCCGACAAACCTCCAATTTTTAATTTAGAGAATGTATTTCTATACACTTCATTATCACTTGTTCCAGAATTATTAATCACTATACCATACGATTGACCTAAGCCATTTGCGATTGCAGTATTGTCAAATTCCTCGAAATTGTTTCCTTCAATGGTATAACCTGTTGAGGAATAAAGTGCTACGCCTGCTGATTGTGCTACATTATCTTCACGAACAAAAAAGTTATTCAGTGTAATTTTGGGATCAGTGATTCCTGTTCCGTGGATTCCATAGCGATTGTTTGTGAAGGTTGAATTGTAAACCCAAAATGATTTAGAATAGTTGGAACTTGTTGCACGAATTGCACAGACACAGTTTCAAAAACAGTTTTTGTTCGCATTCCACAAATTATTCCAACGGCTTTCACACCCAATAACGATGGTGACAATGATGTTTGGGAGCTTCCTTACATTGATGTGCTGTATCCAGAAAATCAAGTGTTTGTTTACAATCGCTGGGGAAATTTACTCTACACTTCTCAAAAAGGTGCTTATGCTTCCAAACCGTGGGACGGCACTTTCGAAGGCAATCCACTACCTGTCGGGAGCTATTTTTACGTTATAGAAACCAATAATCCTGATTTCCCAAAAATGAATGGGCAGGTGAGTGTGATAAGGAGGTAAAAGGTTTAGTGTTATATTTGTAAAAGTCAAAAAAAATGAAATTTCAAAACATTTTTAACCTTTTTTTTGTTTTGATTTCGTTTTTCTCGAAATCTCAGGGGTTAATCGAACAAAACATTTTCAAAGGAGAAGTATTCGTTTATGGATTTGCCACGCATGATGTTTCTTTAAATTTAACTGAAATTGAGTTTCCTCACAATGGACTTATAAAGGATGCCTATATTTTAACCTATTCTGCGATTCCTGACCATGAATTTATTCCGAAAGATTCATTTCAAGTGAATAATTTTTCTTTTGGTGTAACTTCTCAAGATATCATATCATATGTTCAACTTGATTTTGACGATAACCTTGATAATACAGGAGCTATAGGTTATAAAATTTTTAAAAAGAATATTTTAAAGTTTATAAGTTCTTCAAGTTCAGCTCTAAGTATTAAAATGTCGTCCCCACTACTTTCATCGGAAAATTGCATTGGTTGTCATTTGGCAGGTTTTGCAATCGTAATATTAATTGAAGATGAAACAAAAAGCTCATTAAATTTTCAACAAATAATCAACAAAAATCCAGAGAATACTATAAAAACATTAAATTGTAGTATGAATGTTCAACCATCAAACAATGCTGACATTGGCTTGGGAATAATGAGTGACAGATTGGCTGCGTCTTTATTAGATGGCTATAGTTTTAAAATCAACAACACCTTCATTTGTGATTTTAACCAAGTTGATGAACCTATCAATAATGTTTTTTTATCAGGAGTCATGGGTTGTTTTCATTATTCTGACTTCATTATCGAAGGTCTATGTGACGATAGTCCTGACATGCCTTTAGGTGGTTCAAACGGAATAATGAAATTGAATAGTTTTCTTCCTGAAACAAATTTTGAATTAAAAGTTGAATATTTACCAAATTACTTGTTCTTTCCTCACAACATCCTCCTCGGCTACAACCTCGTTTATTCCACCCCTTGTGAGCCTTTTGAGGTTGTTGTGCCACCAGACACTACGCTCTGTCAAGGTACAAATCTTTCTTTACAAGCATCAGGAGGTCAAAGGTATAAATGGCTTCCAGAAATGGGGTTGAGCTGCTATGATTGTGCCAATCCAACTTTCACGGCAGACACCACTACTTTTTATTCCTTGCAAATTTTTAATAGCGATAGTTGCTCGGTAATCCGTACCATTCGTTTGTTTGTAGAAGAACGCGATAGTATTGCATTACTTAGCACTTCACCTTCATTTTGTGGTGGCGCAACCGGTACGATAACTTTGCAAAACAATAAGCTTTATAATCAGTATTCAGTAAATGGTGTACTTTATCCAAGTGGTTCAGTTTTAAGTAATATAAATAGTGGTTTAAAAGAGGTAGTTGGTATTTCCACGGAAGGTTGTCCGAGTTTTCCTATTCAAGTTACGGTAGATTCCATCAACACCACTGTGGCAGATTTTTGGCGCACACCACTAGAAGGTGCAGCTCCTTTGAACGTGAGTTTCGTCAATAAATCCGAACAGGCTTCCTTCTATCTTTGGCAGGTAGATTCTTTATTTTTTCAGAATATTCCCAATCCATACACTTTCACCGAACCCGGTTGGCACACCATCACGCTTTATGCTTGGAAATACGACACGCTTTGCGCAGACACAGTTTCAAAAACAGTTTTTGTTCGTATTCCACAAATTATCCCAACGGCCTTCACACCCAATAACGATGGTGACAATGATGTTTGGGAACTTCCCTACATTGATGTGCTGTATCCAGAAAATCAAGTGTTTGTTTACAATCGCTGGGGAAATTTACTTTACACTTCTCAAAAAGGCACTTACGCTTCCAATCCGTGGGACGGTACTTTTGAAGGTAAACCACTACCTGTCGGGAGCTATTTTTACGTAATTGAAACCAATAATCCTGATTTCCCAAAAATGAATGGGCAGGTGAGTGTGATAAGGAGGTAAAAGGTTGAGTATTATATTTGTAAGAGTCATAAAAAAACAGAATATAAAAACATTTTTCACAATTTTTTTGATTTTTTTCTATTGTATCGCATTTGGACAAATTGTGAACTATCAAAGTATTGTCAAAGGAGGAATTAAAGTGGTTGGTTTTTCTGTAGCTGAATCTGCCTTTAGTGAGGAAAATAAAATTGTCGATATCCCACACGAAGGTCAAATAAAAGAGGCTTTTCTAATCACCTATTCTCCTAGACCTAGTGATGATTTCAATTTCTCATATAATTATTGGATAAACAATCAAAAAGTAACGATTAGTGACAAAAATTTTGTCTCATCTGTTCCATTAATATTTGAACCTAATCCAACATTGATTCAACAAGGTGTTAAAGATTATGCCTTGTATCAAGTTGATATTACGAATTTCTTAAATGATTTTGATCAAACATTATCTTTTAAACAAGACATTTTTTCTCCTCCCAATGTATGTCCTGGTTGTCATGTTGCAGGATTTGCAATTATCATTGTATTTGAAACTTCAAATGGAAATAATGTAAATTTTACACAAATTTTGAATCAAAATCCTGAAAGTACTGCCAAAGAATTAAATTTCAACTTATCAAACACAATAGATACTTTATACGATATTGGACTTGGAATTATGTCTGACAGAGCTGGTGGTGGTGAATCTGATGGATTATTAATTTCAATCAATAACAATTTGATTGGCTGTCTATGTCAAAATGACCAACCTGAAAATATATCTGGTGTCATGGGCTGTTTTAATTATGAAAATGGCAATTTAACAGGTTCATGTGATGATAACGCAGATAGTTTGTTGAGAAATTCTAATGGAATTATGAAATTAAATTCATCACATATTGAAAACGATAGTTTACATCTAAAAGTTGAATATTCACCTAATTCAAACCCGATCAATTTATTAACACCCCATAATATCCTCCTCGGCTACAACCTTGTCTATTCTACCCCTTGTGAGCCTTTTGAGGTGGTTGTGCCGCGAGATACAACGCTCTGTCAAGGTACGAGTCTTTCTTTGCAGGCATCAGGTGGTCAACGGTATAAATGGCTACCAGAAACGGGGTTGAGCTGCTATGATTGTGCCAATCCAACCTTCACAGCAGACACCACAACGTTTTACTCCTTGCAAATTTTCAATAATGATAGTTGTTCGGTTATTAGAACGGTTCGTTTGTTTGTGGAAGAACCAAAAACGGTTTCAGTTCAAAGCACAAGCGCCTCGTTTTGTGGTGGCGCAACGGGTGGTGTAATCATGCAAGCCAATTCGTTTTACCCACGTTATTCGGTCAACGGAACGCTTTTTCCAATGGGAAATAATTTACAAAACCTCGCTTCGGGTAATTACACAGTGGTGGGCATTTCTACAGAAGGTTGTCCAAGTTTTCCTCTTCAAGTTACCGTAGATTCCATCAACAACACTGTGGCAGATTTTTGGCGCACACCACTAGAAGGTGCAGCACCATTGAACGTGAGTTTCGTCAATAAATCCGAACAGGCTTCCTTCTATCTTTGGCAGGTAGATTCCTTATTTTATCAGAATATTCCCAATCCATACACTTTCACTGAACCCGGTTGGCACACCATCACGCTTTATGCTTGGAAATACGACACGCTTTGCGCAGACACAGTTTCAAAAACAGTTTTTGTTCGTATTCCACAAATTATCCCAACGGCTTTCACACCCAATAACGATGGTGACAATGATGTTTGGGAACTTCCCTACATTGATGTGCTGTATCCAGAAAATCAAGTGTTTGTTTACAATCGCTGGGGAAATTTACTTTACACTTCTCAAAAAGGCACTTACGCTTCCAATCCGTGGGACGGTACTTTTGAAGGTAAACCACTACCTGTCGGGAGCTATTTTTACGTAATTGAAACCAACGACCCTGATTTCCCAAAAATGAATGGACAGGTGAGTGTGATAAGGAAGTGAATTAATACAACTCTATCTCAATCAGTTATAAAAGACAATTAAGAATTGTCCCACATATTCTTAAAAAACGCTCTATCAATCATTTTTTTTCGATTTGAATTTAAGGCTCAATTAACTTCATTTTAAAAAAAATCAAAAAAGAACATCACCGCTGCTTGGCGTGGATTCACTCCTTTAGCCGAACCGATAATGCTTCCACTTTTGCGAATGTCTCCATTTGACTCAATTTTTCCAACAATACTTCCGCTGATGCGAACATCGCCATTGGATTCTACTTTTCCGACGATTGAACCATTTTTGCGAATATCACCGTTAGACTCGATTTTTCCTTTGATGCTTCCATTCACACGAATATCGCCATTGGATTCAAACTTTCCTTTGATACTTCCGTTGATGCGAACATCACCATTCGACTCAATTTTTCCATAAATTGAACCGTTTTTTCTTAAATCTTGCGCTGTTAAGGTTTGAACACTTAATATAACGAACAAAAGGAAAAGTAAATTTTTAATGTTTTTCATAAATTTAGGTTTTGAGCACTAAAATAAGATTTTTTAGGTTCACGAAATTCAAATGATGCTCAAAATCAAATGAAAAGCAAAATAAACTAGTTAAGACCGTTTCAAAAATCGATAATTTAGGCTTTCTAAAAATTTAAACCCGGAGTTTACCCTTGTAAATGAGGATTTTAAATTTTTAGAGTAACGACAAGTAGTGAGTTTTGCAACGGTCTTTAGTTGGGAATTCACCACTAACAAATCTTACTTTATCTATAATAACTCAGGTTAATAGTAAAACAAAGTATATTTACCTTTCAAAAAAACAAAAATGAAGAAATTTCTGTTTATACTTAGCTTTCCGATCCTTTTGATTTCTTGTAGTCAAAAAGACGAGAAATTTTGTGACTGCTTAGCTAAAAGTGAAGAATTTAACGTTCTAAATCAAGCGATTTTGAATGGTAAAACAGATGCTGAAACTGTTAAAAAAGCAGTTAAATTGAAAAAAGAGAAACAAAAAGTTTGTCTAGATTATGTAGATATGAATGGCGATCAGATGCTTGCTCGAAAAAAAGAATGCAAGTAAAAAACGCAGTTCAATCACTTAAAGTTACTTTATGAAAACAGTGCTTATTGCCGGAGGTTCGGGACTTATTGGGAAAAAATTAAATCAAATACTTTCTAAAAAGGGGTATAAAGTTTATACGCTTACTCGTAATGCTAAACATAGAGGGCAAATTTATTGGAATCCTGCACAGCAAACTATTGAAGGTAAACACCTTGATAAAGTCAATATCATAATCAATCTTACCGGTGAAAATATCGGTGAGAAAAGATGGACTAGTGAACGCAAAAAAGCCTTACAAGAATCACGTTCCAAAACAACCCAATTTTTACACAGTTTAGTTGCCAATATTCCCAATTTAGAATATTACATATCAGCTTCTGGAATCAATTGTTACGAACAGGATAAAAAAATCCATGTAGAATCAGACCCTTACGGAACTGATTTTCTTGCCAAACTCGTAAAAGAATGGGAAGCAGTAAGCGATTTGTTTCAAAGTAATTGTAAAGTAGCAAAATTGAGGATTTCAATGGTACTTTCTAAACGTGGTGGTGCTTTGGATAAAATGTTGTTACCTGTAAAACTCGGCTTAGGTTCTCCAATAGGAACAGGAACACAAATGATGCCTTGGATTCATATTGAAGATTTATGCAATCTTTTTGTTCATGCAATTGAAAATCAGATTACTGGAACCTTTAATGCGGTGGCAAATTGCGACACTAATCATGATTTTATGAAAGCTTTAGCAAAAGCTGTGAACCGTCCGTTTTTTATGCCAAAAGTCCCAGCCTTTCTTATAAAATTAATGCTAGGCGAAATGTCAGTTTTAGTTTTAGATGGCACCAACGCGTCCAATGAAAAAATCAAAAATACTGGATTTGTTTTTCAACACGATAACATCGAGACAACCTTGGCTTCTTTATTAAAAAACGGTAAAGATTGAAGTTACTTCGCTAACTTTTACCAAAGTACAGTAATCTTTCCTGTCGATTTTCCGCTTTCCAAGAGTGAATGTGCTTCTGCGATTTTTGAAACTGGAAAAACAGCGCCTACTTGTGGTTTCAATTCCCCTTTTTTATACAAATCAACCACAGCAACTAAGCAGTCGTGAACAATCATTGGGCGATTATCTGCGATTTTTAGCATATTGACACCAAGTATATTTTTTGAGCGCATCATCAAGCCAATTGGTAGAATGAATCCCATTTTAAATACAAAATTTAAAGTGGATAAAATACCGAATTTGCCTCCAACTAGCTCCGATCCTCCGAAAATAAATAGACGACCACTTGAACCGATTAATGCTAGATCCTTTTTAAAGGTTGAACCAGCAACGGGGTTGTAACTCACATCAATTCGGTCGCCTTTCAAATGGGAAAAAATCGTTTTTTGATAATCGCTTTCATTGTAGTTTACCACAAAATCAGCTCCTAAATCTTTGACCAATTGTGTTTTGGAAGCATTACCAATTTTGGCAATAACGTAAGCTCCTCGGCGTTTTGCCAACTGAATCAACATAGTACCTACGCCTCCAGCTGCAGCATGAATCAAAACTTTATCGCCTTTCTGAATTGGTGAAAGTATATCCGACATGTAATATGCTGTAACTGCTTGTGTGCAAAGTGCTAAAACAGCTTCAGCAGGATGATCTTCAATAAGAACTATTCCGTATTTTTTGGTGATTACGTGTTTTCCATATCCTCCAAAGCGACAAAAAGCCAAAACGCGCTTTCCAATAAGGGAAGAATCAACAGCTGAGCCAACTTCAACTACTTTTCCAACCAATTCATAGCCAACAACGCAAGGCATCGGTGGAGCTTCACGGTACAAGCCATTGCGCGCCATAACATCCGCATAATTCAAACCAAAAGCTTCACTTTCAATCAAAAGTTCATTTGCTTCTAAGTTCGGAAGCTCAAATGTTCTTCTTTCAAAGGCTTGTTCAGCTGCGCCTTTTCTGATTAAAAATATTGCTTCAGATTTCATGGAATTGATAGGGATTTTGAATTATTAAAGTTGAATCACTTTACTGATTCAAAAGTAAACATTAAACATTCACAATTAAAATCTCGCAGTAATTCCACCCATTACTTGGAACCCTTGAACAGGGTAACTTAACCAACGATTGTAGCGTTGTGCTGCCAAGTTATTGAATTGTAAAAATGCTGAAATACG
Source organism: Flavobacteriales bacterium (assembly GCA_018883325.1). GTDB lineage: Bacteria > Bacteroidota > Bacteroidia > Flavobacteriales_D > Crocinitomicaceae > UBA952. The sequence goes on from VEQH01000005.1 coordinate 87,822, forward strand.
TGTATTGTAGCGGTATTCAAACCCTAAATTCAAATCTACTATTGTTCCCAAAGCTTTGTAATACTGACCGTTTTCTTGTTTAATATCTTGTCCAGGACCGTAAACCAATGCTTGTCTTCCAGTTTCCAAATTTCCTTCCAGATTCACTAAGAATTTATCATAAAGGTTATAAGCTCCTCGAACCATAAATTGTAATTGTGGCAAGTTCCAAGCAAAAGCTTGATTTTTCGTTTCGTAAGAATAAAAACGTCCAATTCCGTCGATTTTCAATTTTTCATTTAACTGATAAGTCAAGGATGCTTCAACTTTCATTTGATTCAAGGTGTCGTAAATTACATTGAATTTATTGCCAACTGAATAAACCGTATCATTTACGAAAAGTGCTTTATTCATAATTTTTGCATAGCTTAAATTGACATTAAAAGTCATTCGCTTGCTTAAATTACCTTTAAATCCAGCATAAATATCGAATGGATTGTGCTCGTTTTGTAAACGAATATTTGTCAACAAGAACTGATTTTCACTTGCTAATGAACGGAAACTTGTTTGTTTCAATCCTCCTCGAACACCGATAAATGGAATGAACATATCGTTCACGAAAGAATATTTCACCTCAGCCATTGGGTAAATGTATGCTTTAGCTTTTTCCTGAATGTCAATGCTTAGCAAAACGCCTAAATTCACTTTCAAACGATTGCCTGCTTTCATTGTCAAAACTCCAGGGTGAAAATCAATGATTGTATTGTTTCGCACTAAACCTGAATCAATTGGAGAAATCACTGAATCTTGAATTCCGTAGCGGTAACCGTTATAGCGAACGCCTAAGTTTCCGTAGAATTTCTCTGTTTTATAGTTGTACCAAAGTTTAGTTTTAAAATAAAAATCGTGGTCTTGTGTTTTCCAATCTGCTAACGAATCAATGATTGGTTTTTTAGTGAATAAATAGTTGTAACCCGTACTGATTTTATAATTCAAAATAGAAGTATCGCCACGATTTCCAATAAACTCAAAATCACCACCAACTTGCTGGAAACGTTGTGAAATGGAATCTTTCGCGATGGAATCAATTGGAATTCCGTAATAATTGAATCCATCATTTTTATAGTGCAAACTCCCCAACAAATTGTAATTATCCTCATTGATTTTTCCAAAAAGCTTTACGTCTGTTCTGTCAAAATTTGCAGGTGCATAAGTTACTTTGTTGCGGTCTTTCACGTCGCCAAATGAACTCAAATGTTTCACGTGAGCACCGTAGGTATAACTTCTGGAACGCGTCGAATTAAAATACAATTCTCCAAGTGGCATTATCACTGAACCAATTCCAAGTTTCGCATAAAACGGATACAATTGACGTAATTTCTCAGTTGTTTCAACCGTTGCCGCTTCAATTGTATCTAAAGAAATTTTTGTTGTTCCTTGGTAAACAAGCATTGGATAAGAAGCAACAGGCGCTGCTTTTACAGTGTCAATGATTTTTGGAGTTTCCGTAATTCGGAACGCTGGCTCGATTTGACGATTTCCTGTTCCATCGATTATGATGTCTGCTGGCTGCGCGAAAACTTGCAGTGCGACTAAAATAAAGGTAAAAATAGCTACAAACTTTTTCATTCTACTCGCCATTAATTTCGATTTTTTTCTCTTCTTTTGGTCCTTCAATTGCAGGAGGATTTTTCAATTGCATCAATTCATCCCACAAGTCATTTGCTTCTGTCAACACACCGTCATTTTGATCTGGATAAAAGCTAATAACCGATTTTAAAGTCGATTCTGCTTGGAATAAATCGTCGTTTATGATGTGAATACGTGTTTGTAAAATCAAGCCTTTTGCAACCCAGAAATTATAACTTGGTTTCATTTTCACCAATGCTTTGATTTCAGAATCTGCTTTGCCATATTCCGCTTGTTTAAAATTGATCGAAGCAAGTGTGTATTTAGCTTCAGCACCCATTGCAGTTGTTGTGTTTTTCACCAACCATTCAAGCGAAGGTTTTGCTTCTGTGTAGTTTGCCAATTTATAGTTTGAAATTCCTCTCGCGTATTCTGCTTCTATGCGTTGCTGATTTGTGATGGAAGGAGTTTCAATGATAAACTTAGCATAAATCGCTGCTTTGGTAAAGTCTTCTGTTAAAAACGCACAACGCATCAATCCTAAACGAGCAGTGAAAACAAATGCTGGTTTAGAACCAAGTTGCTCATACTTTTCGTAGTATTTATAAGCTTTCACGTAATCTTTTTTCAAATAGTGGTAAGCAGCAGTTCGAGCAGCGGCATATTCAGAGAAAGCATTGACTGGCGTATCCAAGAATTTCTCAAAATTTGTTACAGCCTTAGCCGTATCTTTTAATCGGAAGTAGCTGTGACCTAAGTAATAATAGATTTCATTTACAAATCTTCCTTCTGGAAATTTACTTAAATACAATTCAAATTTTGGCGCCGCATCTACGTAATTACTATCTTGATAAGCCGTCCAAGCTGGGTTAAAGAAAATATTCTCTTTTTCATCTTTGGAGATATTCGCACATTCGTATCGGTCTGCTAAATCAGCAGCTTTTTCAGGTTGTTTTTGGGTGGTGTAAACATCAAATAAACCTTTCACAGCTTTCTCACATACTTCTCTTACTTTTTCATTTTCAGCTAAGATTTTTGTGTATTCCAATTCTGCTTTGGTGTAATCCCATTTTTTATAGTACAAATCGGCAATGCTCAATTTTACATCCAATAAATAAGGGGCATTTGGAAAATCCAAAACGAATGCTTTGTAAATACTCAAAGCTTCATCATACATTGCTTTTTCAACGTAAGAACGCGCTAAATCATAAGTACTGTTCATTACATATTTTGAACTTTTATACTTGGTAATCAATTCTTTTAATGTTTTGATTTTCTCATCTGGCTGACGGTCGTAACCATACGATTTTGCCAAATAATAAAGTGCTTTATCGTTTAAAGGTGTATTTAATTTCAAAGCTTCTTTGTAGAATTCAATCGCTAATAAATTTTGCTTTGTTGAATAATAGCCATCTGCAACACGGAAAGTTGCATCCGCGATTTTAGCTTGATTTGTTGGCGAAGACTGCAAATAAATTCGGAAACTTTTCACTCCTTCTTCAATATCGTTCAATTGGAAATAAGCGTATCCCATATTGTAATAAGCATCAACTTTTTCTTTCAAGGAATTTGATGCTGGCGAACCTAAAAATTCACGGTAAATAGACAAAGATTTCTCTACTTCATTGTTTCTAAAATGAATGTCTGCTGTCCAATATCTTGAAAGCGCAACCATTTGTGGATCGATTGGATATCTTTCAACCAATTTAAATGCATCCAAAGCGCCTTGTAAATTATTCTTTTGGAACATTTCAACACCATAATTAAACGCTACACTTTGATACACTTTTTTCAAACGCGCATCTTTCACAGGTAAATTATCCAACGATTCCAACGCCTTTGCGAAGTTGCTTGTATTGGTATAAACATTCACCAAATACTGATAAACATCTTTTTTACGAGAAGAATTTGGATAGCGATTCAAGTAATTTTCAAAAGCTCGAACCGATTCATCGTAAGGATTGATGTCGACTTTGAAAGAAATAACAGCAAAATTATACAAGGCATCTTCTTGAATTACAGGAATCGTTTTCATTTCTGATGCACGCTCGAAAGCACTTCTTGCGGGCAATAATTTATCAATTGCTAAATAAGCTTCACCAATTTGATACATTGCAATTTGTCCCAAACTGTCTTCCACACGCGTCACTTTGTCCCATTGTTTGATGGCTTTTTCAGATTGATTTGTTTTGTAATAACAATAACCTAATTCATAAGAATCATCGCGTTTTACTTTCGCTTTTGCTTGGTATTTCTCTAAATAAGGAATTGCTTCTTTGAAATTTCCAAGTTTATAGTGTGAGTTACCTATAATGTGATTGATGTCTGCTTCGTTGTTCAGTTCATTTGCTGTTAAAACAGAAGGTGCAAAGTCAACAACTTCTTGATATTTAGCTTGTTTGTGATAAATCTGAACGATGTAATAAGGAACAACAGCACTGAAAGTAGAATCATTTTTCAATTTCAAAAATCCTTCCAAGGCTGTAGAAAGTGAATTTTTCAAATAACTCAAGTGCGAATAAAAATATAAACTTGGAGCGGCGTACTGCGACTTACCATCTTTCGCATCTCTGAAAGCCGAAAAAGCCGTTTCTGTATCAGCATTTTGCATTGCTGAATAACCAAGTTTGAATAAAAATTCTTCTTGTTGTGCTTTATCTACTTCATTTACAGGTACTTTTTGATACCAAACTTGTGCATTTATAAAATCTTCTTTTTGGAAAAAGTAGTTTCCGATTTTGAAACCGATAATGTATTTGTAAATATTTTCAGGATACTTCTTATTGAATGCTTGCAAAAGAGGAATTGCGTCATTGTTGAACAATTCCAAAGCAGAAATACCTTCGTAATAAAGCGCCTTTATGTAAAGTGGATCATTTTCATTTTTGAACTGATTCACGAAAGTTCTGAACTCTTCACGCGCTGCGCTGAATTGAGCTTTTTCGTATAATTCTTCAGCCCTGTAAAAAGTTGTATAATCGCTTACATACTTTTCAGTTTGCTGCCCAAAAGCCACGCAAGGGAGCAAAATCAATATAAATAACAGCTGTTTGACCATAGATTTCATCGCTTGTAAAATTAACTTTATGACTAGCGAACATTTTTCACAGACTTAAAAGTTTTAAACCTGAATTTGTTAAGATAAAATCGGAAAAGACCGTGTAGGTTACAGAAGTCTCTGCATTTTTGTAAAAAACAAATACTATCGTGTCGAAAGTCATTACAATTTCAAATGCCCAAATTTATCAGCAACAAAAGTTAATTCTAAAGAACGTTTGGTTGAATTTGGAAGAAACAGAATTTGCTTATTTAATAGGTAAAACGGGTAGCGGTAAAAGTAGTTTACTCAAAACACTTTACGGCGAAATTCTATTAAAAGAAGGTGAAGGAATGGTGGCAGGATACAACCTCAAACGCCTTACCAAACAAGAGATTCCTTTTTTAAGAAGAAAAATTGGAATTGTGTTTCAAGACTTTCAATTATTGATGGATCGCACGGTTATTCAAAATATGTATTTTGTGTTGGGTGCAACCGGTTGGAAAGACAAAAACCTCATCCACAAAAGAGCCTTGGGCTGTCTACAATTGGTGGGAATTGAATCGAAAGCAAATGATTATCCGAATACACTTTCTGGAGGTGAACAACAACGTGTTTCGATTGCACGAGCACTTTTAAATCAACCGAAACTAATTCTAGCGGACGAACCGACAGGGAATCTCGATCCAGAAACATCAGAGGAAATTATGCAGCTTTTAATTGCTGTTGCGAAAGAAGAAAAAACGGCGATTTTAATGGCAACTCACGATATGCAAATGGTGAGAAGTTTCCCAGGAAGAATTATTAAAGTAGAAGATGGAGAATTAAAAGAGGTTTAGACACTTCTTTCTAAAATTTAACTGATTCAACTATTCATCTTTATGAATTAAAAACAATTGATTGACGCCATAGAGCGGAACATTTGTCATCCAACTTTCCATTCTGAAATCAGACAAAGAGCTTCTAAAACATTGCAATTCTGGGTGTTTATCGTGAAAAGTTTTTAAGGATTTTGCTTGTAGATTCTCGCCTGATTTCACTTCTATTGGATAAATTTTATTGTCACTTTCAACAATGAAATCTAACTCAGCAGAGCCAGAATCGTTTGCCCAATAAAAAAGTTGTTTTACACCAATCGCTTTAAGCTCTTGAAGTACAAACTGTTCTGAAAGTGAGCCTTTAAATTCTGTAAACAAACGCTCATTTTCAATCAAGGTTTTAGCACTTAAATTTCCTAATGCACCCAACAAACCAACATCTAAAGTGTAAACTTTAAAAACTGGTAAATCAGCATAGGCAGCAAGTGGAAAATTAGCCTTCTTTGTGCGATGAACACGATAAATCAAACCGTAATTTTCAAGCCAATTTAAGGCCAATTCAAAATCTTTTGCGCGCGCACCTTCTTTCAAAATTCCATAGATGAATTTCTTATTTTCTTTTGCTAATTGACTGACAACCGCGTTCCAAATCATACGAATTCGTGGAATAACTTCAGTTGGTGCGTGCTTAGAAAAATCTTGCTCATAAGACTGAAGAATCGCATTTTGTATTTCTCTAACCTCCTGATAAGATTCTGATTTACTGAAAGATAATACTGCTTCTGGCATTCCTCCAACAAATAAATACTGCTTTAAAAGAGAAATAATCAAACTGCGCAAGCTTGTCAATAAATCCCAATCTTGTTCTTCTATTGCTCGACATAAATTTTTGTGACCTTTTGCCAATAAAAACTCGTTGAAATCCATTGGATATAGATTTAAAAAACTCACTTGTCCGACAGGAAAGGAAGTTTCTTTTTCCAATGCGATTCCGAGCAAAGAGCCTGCACCAATTAAGTGGAGTTCTTGCATTTCTTCTCTGAAATATTTTAAGGAAGTCAAAGCACCTTTTGCCTCTTGAATTTCATCAAAAATCACCAATGTCTTACCTGGAATTATTGTGAGCATAAAATACGTTTCGAGTAATTTAATTATTCGATTCGGTTGATAATCTTGCTCAAAAATGTTGCGGAGTGAAATTTCCTTTTCAAAATTCACATAAACAGTATTTTCAAATTCCTTCTCCCCTAATTTTTTCATCAACCAAGTTTTACCAACTTGCCTTGCTCCATAAATTAATAATGGCTTTCGGTTTTTTGAATTTTTCCAATTTAATAATGTATGTTCTGCTTTTCGTTCCATTTATACGTGATAAATTAATGAATCAATAGTCAAAATTACACTTTTTCGTACGACTTTTTGTTATAAACTACACTTTTTCGTACGACTTTTTGTTGTAAACTACATTTTTTCGTACGACTTTTTGTTTGGTAAGCTTAAAATCGTGAGGTTAATATTGGATTTTTGGTGTTTAGTTTTTGGTGTTTGATAAAGTTCGTGTTTTAAACTTTATGGTTTTCACTCAATAAATTAAAGGTTGAATTTCAACTTGAATTCACCACGATTCGCTTCAACTAAAAATCAAGCGTCAAGCATCAAAAATCTACTTTCCCACAATTTTTTCCAGCGATAAAGCCAGTTGTCCACGCTGATTGAAAATTAAAACCACCTGTAATTCCGTCGATATCCAAAACTTCGCCAGCTAGAAATAAACCTTTTACTTTTCTACTTTCCATTGTTTTTATATCAACATCTTGAAGCGAAACGCCACCTGCGGTTACAAATTCTTCTTTAAAAGTAGTTTTACCTTTCACTTCGTAACGATCATTTATTAAGGTATTTACGAGCTTATTCAAGTTTCTTTTACCTAAATCTTTCCAGCGAATTTCTTGTGAGATTTCCGATTTTTGAAGTAAAAAATGCCACAAACGATTGGTGACCGAAAAAGGATTTAAATTTCCAATCATTTTTAAACCGTGTTCGTAGATAACTCCGTCGATAAATTTTCGCAATTCATCTTCCTTAACTTCATTGAGCCAATTCACTAAAACAGCAAATTCATACTTTTTCTCCTCTAATACACGTGCTCCCCACGCGGAAAGTTGTAAAATTGCAGGTCCACTCATTCCCCAATGCGTCACCAAAAGCGGTCCTTTACCCAATAATTTTGTTCCCTCTACTTTAACAGTTGTTTTTTCAACCACATTCCCCATCAACTCACGAATCGGATTTTCAGGCATATTAAAAGTAAAAAGCGAAGGTACGGGCTCAACAATCGTGTGACCGATTTTCTCTAAAAACTCCAAACCAGAACGCTTCGGTTGACCACCAATTGTAATGATTAATCGGTCTGCTTGAAATCGTTTTTCGCGCGTTTGAATTGTGAAAGTAGATTCTTGCTTTTCAACAGCCACCACTGATTGATTGTATAAAATCTTCACTCCTAATTTTGAAGCTTCTGACAAAAAACAGTCGATAATTGTTTGAGAATCATTTGATAAAGGGAAAATACAGCCGTCAGGATAGGTTTTCATTTCAACGCCTCGCTCTTTAAACCACTGAACTGTTGAATCGGCATTGAATTGTTCAAACGCTTTTTTAAGGTAATTTTCACCACGTGGATAATGCGTTGCCAACAATTTATTCTCAGAACAAGCGTGTGTTACATTGCAACGACCACCACCAGAAATTTTGACTTTCCCCAAAGCTTTTGCTGCTTTTTCATAGATGGTAACTTCTGCTTTTGGGAATTCTTTTTTAGCTGTCAATGCCGCAAAAAAACCTGCTGCACCTCCACCGATAATGGCAATTTTCATAGGTCAAAGATAGGAGAAAAAGAGTTGAAAAGTAGAATGACAAATTGTGAACTGACACTTCGACAAGCTCAGTACAAGAAGTTGAAAGTGAAGAGTTGAAAGTGAAGAGTTGTTCCCGGGTAAAGATTCACAACAATTTTCTTCGACTTAAAAGCCTCAATTAAATATTAACACTTCGACACACTTCGACAAGCTCAGTGTAAAGACTCAGTGCAGGGAATTAAGCATTAAAAATTAAAACTGGGCTTCTTTAAATCCTTTATAAATAAGCATTTAGAATTTGAACATTAAATTCTAAATCTTACATTGCATAAAAATTTGCGATGGCATTTAACAAATTAGACGATTCAACTGCGGGTAAAATTAGACCGCGATTTAATTTTGAAACTCCTTTGAAAAAAGAAGAAATAATGGACTTGATTCATTCGGAAGGAACAAATGACCCAACTATTGTGTGTTCAAAATACAGTCGATTTATCCGCTTAAGTATGCCGAAAAAACAACAACACACGTGGTCGCCTGTTTTGCAATTGTCATTTGATCAACAAGAAAAACGTACCTTGATTCGCTGTTTGATTGGTCCCTCAGAAACTGTTTGGCAAAGTATTATGTTGTTTTATATCGCTTTTTCTATACTTGGATTTTTCGGTTCGATTTTCGCCTTAGTACGTTGGAATTTAAACGGTTCGATGGAATATTTATTCATTATTCCTCTGTCCATAGTTTTTTTATTTAGCATCTTTTTAATCAGTCGCCAAGGAAAAATAAAAGCACATTTAGAAATGCTTCATTTACTGCGTTTTTTACGAAAAGCTGTTGATGATATTGAGTTTAAACGCGTGGATGATCATTAAATTAATTTCAACAAAGCATTCTCAAATACGCTATCATCTTGCGCACCTGAAATGGCAAATTGATTGTCTAAAACAAAGAAAGGAACGCCACGAATACCAATTTGACTTGCGTGGTAAATGTCTTCATCAACTTCAGCTGAAAATTGATTCGATTTCAAAATTGTTTGCGCTTCCAACTTATCTAAACCGCATTTTTCAACTACTTGTAAAACGTTTTCTTCTTTTGACAAATCGATTCCTTCTGTAAAATAAGCTTCCATCAACGCTTGTTTTAATTCAGAACTTTTACCCAAGGTTTTACTCCATTGCCACAAACGATGTACTTCTAGCGTATTGAATGAAAGTGCTTTATCAAACTGAAAATCAATTCCGTAAGCTTTAGCTGTTTCGGTTAATTGTTGTTGAATGGCGTTGATTTGTTCGATTGGGAAATTTTTTCGCTGCGCCAAATACGTTGAAGATGGTATTGCTTCTCCTTTTGGAAAATCTGGATCAAGTTGAAAACTATGCCATTCAATTTCAACTTGGTCTGAAAGCTGAAGTTTAGAAATTGCTTTTTCTAATTTCTTCTTTCCTATGAAACAAAAGGGGCAAACTATATCACTCCAGATGTCAATTTTGATTGTTTTCATTCTTCTTTGGCTTATTAACTCAACAATGTTTTTCCTGTCATTTCAATTGGTGAAGCGATTTGCATTCGGTGCAGAATTGTTGGTGCAACATCCGCTAAAATACCATCGCTAATTTGAACGCTTTCGTCTTTCGTTACCAATACAACTGGAACAGGATTTAAACTGTGTGCTGTGTTTGGACTTCCGTCTGCATTTATAACAAAATCAGCATTTCCGTGGTCTGCGATTACTAAAAATTCATAACCTAATTCTAAACCTGTTTCAACAACTTTTTGCAAACACGAATCTACTGTTTCAACAGCTTTTACAACTGCTTCATAAACTCCTGTGTGACCAACCATATCTGGATTTGCAAAATTTAAACAAATAAAATTTGGTCGCTTTTCTTGCATAAAAGCAACGATTTTATCAAGTACTTCAAAAGCACTCATTTCGGGTTGTAAATCGTAGGTTGCAACTTTTGGAGAATTAACCAAAATACGGTCTTCCAAGGCGAAATTTGTTTCTCTCCCTCCATTGAAGAAGAAAGTAACATGCGGATATTTTTCAGTTTCTGCAATACGAACTTGCGACATTTCTACTTTCGACAAAACTTCTCCTAAAGTGTTGGTTAAATTATCTTTATCGAAAATTACGTGCGTATTTTTGAAAGTGGAATCGTAATTTGTCATAGTGCAATAGTACAAATCCAACGGTTGCATTTCATATTCTGGAAAGGCTTTTTGCGTTAAAGCAATCGTTATTTCGCGCGGACGATCGGTTCTAAAATTGAAATTTATCACAACATCTCCTTCTTCAATTAAACCGTCTGAAGCAAGCAAACAAGGCTCAATAAATTCATCGGTAATTCCATTGCTGTAAGAAGCACTCATCGCTTCCTGCGAACTGGTGAAAGTTGCGCCAATTCCTTTGGTCATAAGGTCATAGGCTTTTTTCACGCGTTCCCAGCGATTATCGCGATCCATTGCATAATAACGTCCAACAATACTGGCAATTTTACCTGTTGAAAGCGTCAATTGTTCTTCTAATTCTTGCAAAAATCCAAGTCCACTTTTGGGGTCACAATCGCGTCCATCCGTAAAAGCGTGAATAAAGACTTTTTGCAAGCCATGCGCTTTCGCCATTTCACATAAAGCGTATAAATGTTCTTGTGAACTATGAACGCCACCTTTTGAAACCAATCCGATAAAATGGATTTTTGAATTGCGCTTTTTCGCTTCTTCCATTGCTGAAAGTAAGGTGCTATTTTGCTGAAATTCTTTGTCGCGAATGGATTTATTGATGCGCGTAAGTTCTTGGTAAACAATTCTACCTGCTCCAATATTTAGGTGTCCAACTTCTGAATTACCCATTTGTCCGTCAGGTAAACCCACATCTTCACCACTAGTTTTAAGTGTTGCGTTGGGATAATTTTTCAACAAACTATCCATAAATGGTGTGTTTGCATTTGCAATAGCATCTGATTTTGAGCCATTTCCAATTCCCCATCCATCGAGAATTATCAATCCAAAGTGTTTTGTCATACTGGTAATGTTACTTCAAAGATACTGCCTTTCGGTTCATTCGCACGGTAAGAAATTTGTCCGCCTTGCAATTGTACAAATTCGCTTACAATATATAAACCTAATCCGCTTCCTTTATTCGTTCGCGTGTCTTCATTTCCGACACGGTAAAATTTTTCAAAAATGTTTTTTTGTTCCGTTGTATCAATTCCCGGCCCTTTATCTTGGACACCAAAAACGAAACTTTTAGCCGATGCTTTTGCGTAAACTTTTATTCCTCCGTTTTCACCAGCGTATTTGATTGCGTTTTCAATTAAATTAGTCAGAATCGTTTCCAATAGAAAATGATCTGCTCGAATTATTGCATCGTTTTTAATATCCACTTCGATGAAAGGTTTTGAAGTTCGTTTGTGGAAACGTTCAACTATTTTTTGAGCAAAATCTGAAAATTGAAATTCCGTTAAAATTGGTTTTAGAGCTTTGTTTTCAATGCGCGTTGCATTTAAAATATTTTCAATCAACTGTTCCAAGCGCGTGTTTTCTTCAATCGCTTTTTGGGTTAAATCAATGCGCTTTTCTTCAGGTAAATTTTGGCGTTTAAGCGTTTGAAGAAACAACTTTGTAGAAGCAATTGGCGTTTTCAATTCATGCGTTACAGACAATAGAAAATTCGATTGACGCTTTGACAATTCCATTTCTTTACGAATGGTGTTTCTGATGCGCATGAGTCCTAAAATCAATAAGATAAAAAAAACAGAACCTTCTCCAATAATCATCAACACACGGCGATTCAGCTTGTTTGTAGCAGGCTCAAGTTCTAAACTCAATTGAATTAAGTGGAAGCCCCACCAAGAAAATTGCAACACGACATAAATGCTAAGAATGTAAAAAAGAAGATTTGTCTGTTTGCGCATTTAGCTTTTATGTGGTTTAAAACAACACACAAAATTAAGCATCTAGGCTAGATTATTATAAAAATTGAAAAAGAATAATTGAGTGAACAAAATTGTACAAGTTGATTCCTTCCTTGAAATAGAAGTCATTCAAATGACATCGTAATGATTCCTGAAAATCAATTACTAGTAATTTTTACTTTTCTTTTATAACCTGAGTTCGATTTATAAAATTGAATTCAGACCGCTCAGAAACAATGAGTTACGAACAATACTTTTGAAGATTTATCGGGATAAATCAATAAAGGATTGTGAAGTAAATCGTTGTTTATCAGCGGAATACTTATTTACTTTACATAAAAACCAGTTATACTTCGTTGTTTCCTCTCAATTTAGCCCGCTAAATTTTCTAGTAAACACCTTGTCTAACAGATTTTTATGTTAATCTGAATTTCAATTTTAGAACCGAACTCAGGTTTATAAGCAACTGTTTGTTTAGAGCACCGTTAAATTAATTAGACTACTTCCCCAAAATAGACTTAACTTTACTAACCTTCCACCTTTTAGTTATGAAATCAAGAAATCTATCCCTACAATTATTGATATTGGTTTTAACCTTATTGTCAATTGTGCAAACGACTGCTCAAACTTTAGACGCAACGTTTTCAAGTCCAGCGGCGGTGCAATGCGCAGGAAGTTTATTTACACTCAACGCATCAACTTCAGGTTACCAAAGTTATAATTGGACAATTACAGGTTCAAATAATTTTTCAAATAATTTAAGTGGTGCTTCTGTTTCACTTAATTTACCTATTTCAGACATTTACAATGTAAGTTTAACAGTTACAGATGGAGTTACGACAGAAACAAATACATTAAGTGGATTTTTAACGGTAAAACCAACTCCAATAATAAATCCAATTTCGGATCAAATAAAATGTTCTGGAATGTATTCTGATGCAGTCAACTTCATTGGAAATATACCAAACGCCACTTATACTTGGTCAAGAACAAATACAGACATTAGCGCCTCACCACTTTATACATCTGGATTAGGAAATATCCCCGCTTTTTTAACAAACAATCCAACCATAACACAAGTCAGTTCTGTATTTACTGTTACTCCTTCTTTTGAAGGGTGTATAGGTTCACCAATCAACTTTACAATAACAGTAAATCCTCCTCCTGTTTCTACAATAAGTACAACATCTGTCTGTGTTGGTGGAACAGTAACTACAACCCCAAATACAGGAGGAACTTGGGCTAGTACAAATGCTGTAGCTGCGACTATAACTAATTCTGGAATTGTAAGTGTTGGAAATTCATCTACTCAACAAATAGCAACTTTAGGATTTACAGAAACAACTTCAGGTTGTTTTAGTGATCATTTATTAACTGTAAATCCTAGACCAACTGTTTCTGCGCCAGCTTCTTTTTGTGTAGGTTCAACAGCTCAACTAAGTCCTTCAACTGGTGGAACTTGGACTTCAAGTAATTTAACAATTGCTTCAATTAATGCTAATTCTGGTCTTGCAACTGGAGTTAGTCCAGGAAACGTAACATTTATATACGTAAATGCATTTACGGGTTGCTCTAATAGTACATCAGTGGTAACTGTCAATTCATCACCAGCATTTTCAACTTCAAAAACAGATCCTTCAACATGTAATGGAACAAATGGTATAATAAATATCATAGGATTAACTCCAAATACATCTTATCAATATTCTTATGCTTTACCAAATATTTCAACTGGACCAATAACAACAACTAGTAATTCAACTGGACAAATTACAATTTCAGGATTGAGTGCTGGCATTTACACTCTTTCAATAATTCATACTGCAACTGGTTGTCCATCTGCTAGTCAAACCGTTACTTTAGTAAATCCAAATCCACCTAATATAAATGATATTCCAGACCAAAATTTATGTGGAACATCTTATTCATTATCAACAATAACAGGCACAAATTTAACTGGAAATCAAGCTTACTACACAGCACCGAATGGTGCTGGTTCAGTTCTTTCTGTAGGTACTGCAATAACGACAACATCAACGATTTATATGTACAACTCAACAATCGGAGGTTGTGTTGACGAGGAAAGTTTTACTGTAACCATTAATCCAACACCAATAGTCACTGCCCCAGCCTCCGTATGTGTGGGTTCAACAGCTCAATTAAGTCCAAGTATTGGCGGAACATGGGTAAGTAATAATCTTAGTGTTGCAACTATTACAAATGATGGGTTAGTAACTGGCTTAGCTAATGGAACTGCTAATTTTACCTTCACAAACTCAACAACTGGATGTATTGCAACAACAAGTAATTTAACCGTAAATCCTGCTTCAACATTTGACCCAATTCCCAATCAAATTGTATGTGCAGGAGATTTAGTTTCAACCATTACTTTTTCTGGTTCTGCTCAACAATACAATTGGACAAATGATAATGTTAGTATTGGTTTAGTAGCTTCTGGAATAGGAAATATTGCGTCGTTCATTGCTACTAACCCAACTGCAAGTGACATTGTTTCAACTGTAACTGTTTCTGCTACAGGTTGTTCAAACACTTCCAATTCATTTACCATTACTGTAAAACCTACACCAACCATTAGCCCTACTTCAGATCAAACAGTATGTCACAATGATTTTACGCAAGGAGTAACTTTTACAAGCTCAAATCCAAATGCTATTTATGAATGGCAAAACAATAACTCATCTATAGGTTTACTTCAATACGGAACAGGTCCCATCCCTTCTTTTCAAGCTTTGAATACAACAGCTATTCCTCAAGTAGCAACTTTTATCGTTGTTCCAACTTTGAATGGTTGCCCAGGGACTGCAGACACATTTTTGATTACTGTAAATCCTGCATCAACAATTGACCCTACTCCCAATCAAATTGTATGTACTGGAGATTTAGTTTCAGCCATAACTTTTTCTGGTTCTGCTCAACAATACAATTGGACAAATGATAATGTTAGTATTGGTTTAGGAGCTTCTGGAACAGGAAATATTGCATCGTTCATTGCTACAAATCCAACTGCAAACGACATTATTTCAACTGTAACTGTTTCTGCTACAGGTTGTTCAAACACTTCCAATTCATTTACCATTACTGTAAAACCTACACCAACTGTTTATCCATCACCTGATCTAACTCGTTGTCATAATGATTCTACAATTGCAATCAATTTCTCTGGTGCAATAAATGGTGTCGACTATAGTTGGACAAATGATAATGTGACGATAGGCTGTGCAGCAAGTGGAACTGGAAATATTCCTGCTTTTCAAGTTCAAAATGCATCCACTGCTACTCAAGTAGCCAATTTTGTAGTCACTCCAATTTTGAATGGATGTGTGGGTTCTACAATTAATTTTGATATTACCGTTCTACCTCTTCCAATTGTCAATGCTGGAAATGATACCACTATCTGTTTGGGGGAAAGCTACACGCCAATAGTAACAGGAAGTGGTTTAACATTTACTTGGAATAATGGAGTGTTTTATAATACGCCTTTTACTCCAAGCTCAACCAATACGTACACTGTAATTGGAAGTAATAATATATGTAATAATTCAGATTCTGTAACAGTTACAGTTAATCCGATTCCACAATTAACAATTTCAACTTTCGATGGCGAAGATTCTTTAGCTTGTGACGGTACACTTTCAGTAACTGTTGTAAGCGGAACAGCACCTTATACTTACGCTTGGACGAATGGCTCAGGTAATTTTACGACACCAATAATAGAAAACTTATGTTCAGGGATTTATAACTTAACAGTTATAGACGTAAATGGTTGTCTGGTTTCCAATTCTGGAGTTATAAATGATACGCTAATTCCTACACTAACAGGTGACACTTTAATTTTTACAGATAACATTTACCAAGACTCAACGATTATTGGTTCAGATACAAGTGCGTGGATTGACAACTGTACATTTGACTACAATTTAGTGACAGGTGCAACAATTGACTCTTACGTTGATTCAGGTGATTCTACTTTCGTAACTTGGATTATTTCATTAAGCGATGGAACATCAATTCCAGTTGTGGCAAGTTATTTCTTAAGTCCCGGAACAGCAGGTGTGTATGAATTGACATTACAGTTAACATGTTCTCAAAAATCAGGACCGAAATTTTTAATTTCTACTTCTCGAATCTATTACGAAGGTTCAACAATAGGAATTGAAGACCTTTCTAGTAGTTTAGTTTTATTGTTTCCTAACCCAGCAACAAGCACCATTTCCATTGTTGGAGCAACTGAAACGTTCCAATACGAAATACGAGACATTCAAGGGAAATTAGTAAAGCAAGGAGCAACTGAAAAGGAAATTGACATTGCTTCTTTAACAACCGGAACTTATCTCATTTCAATTTCTTCAGATGAAAAAATGAAGCAATTGCGTTTTGTGAAGTTGTAGCAATCTAATCTTTTATTTTTATACTAAAATCAATGTTATGAAATTCAAATTATTATTTCTAGTGTTGTTTGTTATTTCATCAACATCTTTGAGAGCACAGCAAGATTTAGGTTCATTTGTAGATGAATCGAATTTATGGTATAACTATGGAGGATCATTTAGTTTTTATGGACCTATCCAACGATTTCATGTTTATTATTTCTTTCAAGGCGATACAATAATTGGATCATATTCATACAAAAAGATGTATTATAAAGTAATTGATTCTAGCTTTAACAATAATAATGGGACATTACATCATGTTACAAATTATCCTGTTCGTTACGAAGCTTCTTTTCGACAAGAAGGAAAAAAGGTTTATTCTGTTCAAAACTATTACAACAACAACAATGAATTTTTGTACATAGATTTTAATATGCAAGTTGGCGACACTATAAATTATAAACCATTCGGAACAATCATTCATACTGTTACTGCAATAGATTCAATTCCTTTTGGAAATCAATATAGAAAAAGATTTACAACTACAGGTGGAACAATTTATGAAGGAATAGGACATCAATTTGGTATCTTCCGAAATAATTCAGTGGCTTATCACGGTACTCATTATTTATCTTGTTTTCATCAATATGGTGAAACGCAAGATGTTTATTATTTTAATGATAATGCTCCTTGTTACAATTACAATAGTCCAACCTATAATAGCCAAGGTGCGACTTTTACTTGTTCTACACCAACACAATGTGGAGGGAGTTCTTTTTCAATTCATTCTTCAACAGCTGGTTTTGAAAGTTATCTGTGGAATATTACTGGACCTGGAGGTTATGTAAGTAATCATTCAGGACAGAATATTAATATAACATTATCTCAACCTGGGTATTACAATGTAAGTTTATCAGCAACATTTAATGGAGTTACAGAAACACATACAGAAACTTCCTATTTAAATGTAATACCTCAACCAACCGTTTCTGCACCAAGCTCTATTTGTCTCGGTTCTAATGGACAACTTAGCCCTATAAGTGGTGGAACTTGGTCTTCATCAAATAATTCAATAGCAAGTGTTACAAATCAAGGCTATGTTTATAGTAACAATCAAGGCTATGTAATCTTCACGTTTACAGATGCACAAACAGGTTGCAGTAGACCAACAACAGTAGAGATTGTAAATCAATATGTTTCCATACCGTCAACTACCATGTGCGTGGACGGAACTATCCAATTAACACCTAATAGTGGAGGAATTTGGATGAGTAATAACCCTTCAGTAGCGAGTATAACAAATACTGGCTTAGTTACCGCTCTTTCACAAGGTTCGACTAATTTTACTTTTACAAATTCAACAAATGGCTGCTCGAGAACAACACAAAATCTAAACGTAAATCTAGGCACCAATCCTATTATTTCAGTACCTTCTGCATTTTGTGAGAATACAGTTATTCAGCTATTGCCATCTACGGGCGGTAATTGGACTTCAAACGGTGCTGTTTGGGTTTCAAATAATGGTTTAGTTTCAGCATATGGACCTGGAAATGCGACTTTTACATTTATAAATTTATTAAACGGTTGTAGTATTTCTTCTTCTCCTGTTGAAATATTATCGCTTCCATCAGTTTCGTCACCAACATCTTTTGTTTGTGTTAACTCAACTATTCAACTTTCACCAAATACAGGCGGCACATGGGTAAGTAATAATCCAAGCATAGCAAGCGTGACAAATGATGGTTTAGTAACTGGCTTAACTTCGGGAAATGTGTTTTTCACATTTACTAATTCTTCTACAGGATGCTCTAGAAATACTAATTCAATAAATGTAAGAACAGTGTTATATGTTAATCCTATACCAGACAAATTAATTTGTTCAGGAGATATAGTCAATGCAACATTTTTCACAGGTAATGCTCAACAATACGTCTGGACAAATAACAACATAAATATAGGTTTAGGAGCTTCTGGATATGGATCAATATCAAACTTTACAGCGTCTAACAACACTACTTATAACCAAGTTGCAACTATAACAGTAAATACTAACAATAATAGTTGTGGTTCAATTCCAACAACTTTTACAATTACAGTTAAACCAAAACCAAATGTAAATGCAGGAAATGATACAACAATTTGTCTTGGACAATCATACATCTTAAATGCTATCACGAATGCCGATTCAATATCATGGAATAATAATTTAGTAAACGGAACTGTTGTTTCACCTAATGTAAGCTCTTTTAATACAGTAATTGTTATTCAAGATGGTTGTTTTAATAGCGATTCTGTTTTAGTTTCAGTTATTCCATCAACATCAATAGTTTATGCAGGTAACGACACAACAATTTGTTATGGTCAAACTTATACTTTAAATGCAACTTCTAATACGAATATCATAACTTGGAACAATAATTTATCAAATGGTTCAATCATTACGCCAACATTGAATACTCAATTTGTAGTTACATCTGGAACCAATGGATGTGAAGTGACAGACACAGTAATTGTTATCGTTAATCCACTTCCTATTTTGAATACAGGAAATGATACAACAATTTGTGCTGGTGAAGTATATATTTTGAATACTACTTCGAATACGAATGACATAACATGGAATAATAATTTACCAAATGGCTCAATTGTTTCTCCAACCTTAACTGAGCAATTCATCGTAACAGCTAATCAATCTGGCTGTCAAAATTCTGATACATTAATTGTTACCGTTAATCAACTTCCTATCGTGAATGCAGGAAATGATACTACAATTTGTGCTGGTGAAGTATATATTTTGAATGCTACTTCGAATACGAATGACATAAACTGGAATAATAATTTACCAAATGGCTCAATTGTTTCTCCAACCTTAACTGAGCAATTCATCGTAACAGCTAATCAATCTGGCTGTCAAAATTCTGATACATTAATTGTTACCGTTAATCCACTTCCAATCGTGAATGCAGGAAATGATACAACAATTTGTATAGGAGAATCTTTTACTCCTAATTCTTTTGGAAACGCTACCACAAGCCAATGGTCTACTGGCTTAACAAACGGAATTGCTTTTATTCCTTCTTTAACCTCTACATTGATATTAAGTGGCGAGTTAAACGGCTGTTTATCATATGATTCTGTTTTGATAACAGTTTCAAATCCTAATTTATCAATTACTTCATTCGATGGTGAAGATTCATTAGCTTGTGATGGAACAGCTTCAGTTTTAATAGTCAATGGAATTGCTCCTTATTCTTACATATGGACTAATAATTCTATAAATTACACAACACCATCAATTCAAAACCTTTGCTCAGGAATCTATTCTTTATCAATAGTTGATGCTATAGGTTGTCAAGGTTCAAGTAATGCAACCATAAACGATACACTCATTTTAATACAAACAATTGATACACTTTATTTTACAGATATTATTTACCAAGATTCAACAGTAATTGGAGGAGACACAAGTGATTGGATTGAGAACTGCACCTTTGATTATAATCTGGTAATTGGAGCAAACATTGCCTCTTACAATAATAATGGCATAACAACAACTGTAAATTGGTTCATAAACTTGAGTAATGGAACGAGCATTCCTATTGATGTAATTTACCCACTAAACATTGACACTATAGGTATCTATGAATTTACTTTGCAACTTTTCTGTTCTGCAAAAACTGACCCTAGATTTATTGAGGCAACTTCTAGAATATACGTTGATAACTCGACAATTAGTGTGCAATCTCTTTCATTAAATAGTGTTTTATTGTTCCCCAACCCAGCAACAAGCACCATTTCCATTGTTGGAGCAACTGAAACGTTCCGATACGAAATACGAGACATTCAAGGTAAATTGGTGAAGCAAGGAGCAACTGAAAAGGAAATTGACATAGCTTCTTTAACAACAGGAACTTATCTCATTTCATTTTCTTCAGACAAAGAAATGAAGCAATTGCGCTTTGTGAAGTTGTGAATTTAAGTGATTATCTAATCAAGGTAATAAATCCATGACCTTCTTTTTTGTCACCGTTCAAACCTGTTAGTTTGTAAGTGTAGAAATAGACGCCATCTGTTAATTCTGTGCCATTTGATGTTGTTCCATCCCATGATTCATTTACATCATTCAAGGTTACCACAACATTTCCCCAGCGATTCAAAATAAACAGTTCAAAATCCTTAACATTTGTTGATTGAATAATGAATAAATCATTAGCATTGTCATTATTTACAGTGAAAACATTCGGGATTACAACTGTCGGAGGAGCAATAGGAATTACATTAATGATGCTTTTTGCTGTGTCGCTACAACCACTATTGCTTGCAACTAAAATCACTTCATAGGTGCCAATTGTTGCATAGCTTGAAGAAACTGTTGCTGAGGTGCTACTTGAATTTGTCAAACCATTTCCAAAATCCCAGAAATAGTTTGTTGCATTTGAACTTTGATTGGTAAAATCAACTGCCAAAGTAGGATTACCAATTGTTACAGAAGGTGTAAATGCTGCAATTGGTGAACTAAGCACATCTACAAAAACTGAATCAATACCAACACAACCAAGAGCATCTGTACCAATAACTGTATAATAAGCACTCGATGGAACTACGAGCGAAGAACCATTTACAATTCCATTATCCCAAATATAGTTTCCATTTGTTCCTGCTCCTGTTGCTAAAAATTGAACCGATTGCCCTTGACAAATAGTCATTGCGGAACCTGCATCGATAGTTGGTAATGGTTGAACAGTAACTTGAATAGCATCCGTACTATTGCATCCATTCGAATTTACAGCACTAACAATATAAGTTTGTGTTTGCGTTGGAACAAATGGTTGGTTATCGATCACTAAGTTCGACCAAGTAAAAGAAGCAAAATTTCCTGATCCTGCTAATGTTATTGATTCTCCACTGCAAATTATTGTATCATTTCCAGCGAAAATGGGTTCTGTCGGTAAGAGATTGATTTGATGTGTCGCAGGCAAACTCGAGCAGCCATTTACGGTATAAACAACACTGTAAGTCGTACTTTGTGGTGTTATTGAACTGATGATAGCATAGAAGGACTAAACCGAAGCGCAACGCAGTGAAGGTTCGGCTTTAGTCTATTGTTGACAGATGCTTTCGCTAGCCCTACTTTGTGTTGTTATGGGGTTTGCTTTTTAATCGATACATTTTTTGAGTTTAAGTCGTCCTATTGTGGTGACTTTTTTGTTTTGATTGTCCCGAGTTAAATCACTTTGAGTGGTT
>VEQH01000034.1 GCA_018883325.1 Flavobacteriales bacterium
AATACTTCGATTTACCTTCGGTGCTACTCCGTGGTGACTGCAACGAAGAAGATGGTTTATTTGCTTTCAGCGCTACTTCGTGGTCTGTCTAACAAAATAATATCATCTTTGATGCAAGGAAATTTCTTAAAACAACTCAAAAACCTTGCATCTTATATATCACCTAAACACAAGATAAAATATAGGTTTTGTGTTTTTCAGCAGACCCTAATTTACTTTTTTATTGATTCCTTTCAGTTGGTTCCCAAATACTTGATTTGATACCTTTTAAATAGCGAAAAAAGCCAAGAAAAAGCGCAATATTCATCGTTGCAAAATGTGTTAGAAAGCGAAGCACAGAAAGATGAATGTTTACTTTTTTTAATACAAAGTCAAAACCGAGTGCTGCAAACATGATTAAAAGGAAAAGCCCGAAGTACTTATAATTTTCATTGTTTTCAAGTAAAAAAGGAAAAATCAAAAGAATATATAAAATGAAAAATGGAGTTAGCCAACGTAACACTTTGTGAGAAAAAAAAGCGAAGGCTGTTCCATTCAATCTTAATAAAAGTGGCCAAAATTTTGAAAGATTTTGAAAGTTTCCAGCCGAAATTCTGATTTTACGCTTGAATTCTACTTGAAGATTATTGGAAACGTCTTCTAACACAATCGCATTTTCTTCGCTAATACAACGTTTTTTAGCTTGAAGCACTTGCATACAAGTATAAAAATCATCAACCAAAAAATTACTTGGAACAGGTTTGAAATCCTCTTTACGAATGGCAAAACAACCACCAAATGGGCCCATCAAACTTCCCCAAATCTTACCTTCAGCATGTTTTGTGTTGACCTCGTTTGAAATGTAACCGCTTTCTTGATGAGAAATACCGTCGGTTTTTAGATTTCGATGTTTCATGAACGAATCAACCAAACTAATTTCTGTGTTTTTGAAATGTTTGACCAACTCAAAAAGCGTGTTTTTTTGAAAAATCACGTTGGCATCTGTAAGTAACAAAATGGATCCAGTTGCTTTTTTGGAAAGGAAATTGACAATTCCAATTTTACCAGTTCTAGTCGAAAATTCATAGAAATGAAATTGAGAATTGTTTTTGGCAAATTGTTCGATTATTGCATTTGTTTTGTCTGTTGAACAGTCTGAACCAATGAGAATTTCAATTTTTTCTGCTGGATAATCGGAATATAAAATACTTTCAATCTTTTCTTGAATCACAGCTTCCTCATTGTGTGCAGCCATTAAAATACTTAGCGTCGGCAATTCATCTTCCTTATAATAAACAAGCGAATTATTCTTAAGCTTTCGTCCGATAAGTTGCGTGAAAAGTGGGTAAAAAATATAACTGTGTGCTATCAACAAAAAAACTGTCCAGAAGAGAATTTCAAGTAATAGCATTTAGTTTGTTTTCCTGATTGAAGCTAGGTTGTAAAGTTAATCGGATTTGACTGGTTTACTTTAATAAATTTCTATTTCTAAGATTTTGAACAAATTGTTTTAATCTACTGATTTCGTTATCAAGTGCCACTATCCTATTTTCATCCTCTGGTGTTTTGTTGATTTTCTTCGTTAAATCGTCGCGCTCGCGTTTCAAATCGATCATTCCTTTTTTGAAATTAGCTTTTGCTAAGTCCATTTTTTTGAGTGAATAATAGGCATTTGCAAGTTGAATATATTGTGGAGCGTTGTATTTTAATTTGAAATGTTTGAGGTATTTTGTTTGAACATCAATTAATAATTCATAGTCAGATAGTGACATTGCAAATCCATTGATGGAGGAATAGTAGGATTCTAATTTTGGTTTTAATTTATAGGTTTTATCGTAATAAATCTTAGCTGAATCGATGTAACTTTTCTTTAAGATTTCGGCATTTGCTCTTAATTTTTCAGGAGAAATGGAAAGATTTGAAGTAATGAATTTCGTAATTTCTACACGAAAATCATTTATAAATTGAATGCTTGGTTTTTGTTTGGTAGCTAATAAATTATTTAAGTAAGTTTCAATTTTTGTAGAAAACCCAAGGTTTTTTAAAATTGGATCTAAACTTTCTAAATTCTTTGCGTTTGTCGTAAGTGTTGTAACACCATTTGAACTCACTCCAAGTTTTAAAACAGCAATTGCATTCGCTTCAAATTGACGAATCAAACCTAAAGAGCGATATAGTTTTCTATTGCGATAAAACAAATCTAAATCTTTTTGTTTCTCCGTTTTTGATTCTGAAGATTGCGGAAGCACTTTTATTAAGTTTTCATATCCTTCAGCTATTTTGCAATAAGCATTTCCGATATTCAACATTCCTTCGTAATATTTTTTGTTGTAATCGGTTGAGACTTTAATGGAACGAATTGCGGCAAGATAATCGAAATAAAACTCGTAATATAGCGCCCCACGATTGTTTAAATTCGACTCATAAGTTGGATACAATTCCAACGAACGATCATAAAAAAGAATGGCAGAATCTACTTTTTGCATCATTTCAGCAAAGCGATAAGCTCCTTCTTTTTTCAAAGCGTAAGCCTCAGTTTGCATTTCTGAACCTAAAATCGAATTGGATTTAGCTGAGTTTTTTAAATAGTTGGAATCGGCTAGGTATAAACTTTTCTTCGTCTGCCAATCTTTGTTTCTGTTAAGTGTGAAAATCAAAGAAGGCAAAGCAATTACAGCAATTGAAGCATAGATTTTAACATTGCTTTTATCATCGAAAATATCGAGTTTGAGCACTTTGTAAAGTAACAATACGAATACGAAACAAAAAGCGATTGATGCTGTAAATGTGAAACGTTCTGCAAAAATACCTACCATTGGAGTTATTAAATTTGCCATCCCACCAATCGTTATGAAAAAGAAAAAAATCGCAAAAGAATAGTAGGATTTTTTGAAAAAGCCATAGATTGCCAAACCGATTAATGTCAGGAATAAAAGGAGACTCAAATAAAAACGCCAATCACTAAAAGTAACAATCGGAATCATATTGAATCCGTAATAATATCCCAAAGGGTAGGGGATAAGTAACTTTTCAAGATAAAGGTAATTCGTATAAATGTAAACAGGGATTCGCTCTAGGAAACCCATTTCATACAGCGGATTTTCAACAAAATTGAATAATCGCACGTTTTCTGGTTTCAAAAAAGATACTTTAATTAGCTTGAAAATTACTTGTGTTAAGATTAAAACTCCAAATACAGTTCCTATTTTTTTCCAACTTACTTCCCGAAAGAAGTAAACCATCATCGGCACAATTATTACAAACGGTAGATTTGATTTTTTACTTAAAATTGACAATGTAATGAATCCTAAACCAATGAAAATGGAATGTAATTGTCCTTTGTCGACGAATTTAAAAGCTTGAATTGCAGCTAATAACGCAAAAATCAAACTTAACATTTCATCTCTGTTTTTTAGGTTGTTAACTACTTCTGAATGAATCGGATGAATCATAAAAAGTACAACAACAAAAGCCGAAAAGTAAGACGCTTTCCCTTGAAAAAGAACGTTTATTAGTTGAAAGAGTAAAATTCCACAGACAGCGTAAAGTAAAACATTGATGAAATGAGAAATACTTGCTCTTTCAGGGTTGTCTGAAAATAGCGACCATTCAATAGCGTAACTCAACGTAACAATTGGACGGTATTCATAATTTTGCTTGCCATCAATGGCGTAATTCGAAGTGAAAATATCTTTGATTCCACCAATACCTTTTTCAACATTGACGTGCTGTTTTCTGTCCGTAGTTGTAACTAATTCATCATCCAAAGAAAAACCATTTGAAATCGAATTTCCGTAAAACAAAAATGCAATTAAAAAGGAGAAAATGGCAAATGTTCTTACTGAAATCGACTTTGCTTGCATCTCAATTTTTTGTTCTGGATTTTTCTTTGCCAAGGTTCGGTTTTTAATTGTTCTAAAAATGAATATGCATTAACGCTTGTAGTTTTTCTCGTAAGTTGCTATCCAATCGTTGACTGAATTTTTAGCAACCAATTCACCGATTAAATCAAAAGGAATTGTTTCCACTTTTTTAAAACGGATACACGATTTACCCATGTCTAATTTTGCTTTACTTCTTTTTGCGAATTCAGAAGTGAACCATTCCATTAAATAGGGGTCTGCATAAATACCCATGTGGTAAAAGGAAATGAAGTTTTTTTGATTCGCGAAAGACATGAAAGGCAAAGGCAATTTCGGGTCACAATGATAACCACTTGGATAAATCGAATGCGGGACAACATAGCCAACCATTCCATAGCTAATACATTCTTTAAAACCAGCAGGTAAATGCTTTAAAATCGTATCTCTGAGGGTGGTGATTCCCTCTAAACGATCTTCGGGAACTTGAGCAATGTATTCAGCTACAGTCATCTTTTTATTTTTTAAATTTCAGTTCTTCCTGGGTACACTTTCAATGCTTCACGCAAACAAATTACCGCTTTTTTCAATGATTCTTGGTTTAAAACGTAAGCAATTCGAGCTTCATTTTGTCCTGCTCCTTTTGTAGCGTAGAAACCATTTGCAGGCGCCATCATTACAGTTTGACCTTCAAATTCAAAATCTTCTAATAACCATTGACAGAATTTTTCAGCATCGTCAACTGGGAATTTAGCAACACAATAAAATGCGCCACTTGGTTTCGGGCAGAAAACACCTGGAATTGAATTTAAACCATCAACCATAATGTTTCTTCTTTCAACGTATTCTGCAACAACATTGTCAAAATAGGATTGAGGTGTATTCAAAGCTGCTTCCGAAGCGATTTGGTCAATTGTTGGTGGAGAAAGTCGCGCTTGTCCGAATTTTAAAGCAGCTGCCATCACTTCTTTATTTTTAGAAATCAAAGCACCAATTCGCGCTCCACACATTGAATAGCGTTTTGAAACAGAATCAATCATAATGACATTATCTTCAATTCCTGCAAGATTCATTACTGAGAAAGGAACTGCGCCATCGTAGCAAAACTCTCTGTAAACTTCATCAGCGTAAAGGAACAAATCGTGTTTTTTAACGATTGCTGCCAATTGCTCCAATTCTTCTTTTGTATATAAATAACCTGTTGGATTTCCAGGGTTGCAAATTACAATTGCTTTGGTTTTAGAAGTGATTTTTTTCTCAATTTCTTCAACTGGAGGAAGTGCAAATCCACTTTCAATTGAAGCTGTCACTGGTACAACAGTTAAACCTGCTGTTACTGCAAAACCATTGTAGTTTGCATAAAATGGTTCAGGAATTATTATTTCATCGCCTGGATTACAAGTTGTCATAAAACCAAAAATCAATGCCTCAGAACCACCTGTTGTAATGATGATGTCTTCTGGTTGCACATTGATTCCTGTTTTGATGTAATAAGCAGACAAACCATTTCTGTAGCTTTCAAAACCAGCAGAGTGACTGTATTCAATCACTTTTCTATCCATATTTCTAACGGCATTTAACGCCACTTCAGGTGTTTCGATATCAGGTTGACCAATATTTAAGTGGTAAACAACTTTTCCTGCTTTTTTTGCTTTTTCAGCATAAGGAACTAATTTTCTAATCGGTGATGCAGGCATTAAGATAGCCTTTTCAGAAATTTTTGGCATACGTTTTTATTAATAAGGTGAGCAAATTTAACTAATTATTTCTTCTTTCTTAGAATCGAATAATCCCATTTCTCTAAAATCGGATTCAAGTATTGAAACGCATATTGCGCAACGAAAGTACCAATGATCGAACCCGCTAAAATATCTTGAAAGAAATGTTGCGAAAGATAAACACGCGTAAACGAAAAAAGAATAGCGGCAAGTAAACAGGCAACTTGAATCAATTTGTTGTTGGAGTAGGTGAGCGCCAGGATTGTAAACAATGCAAAACAACTTGTTGCATGTCCTGAAGGAAAACTATTGTAGAAATGATAAGTGAAATTCTCTATTTGGTGAAAATTTGGATCATGCTGAAAGTAGTGCATTGGTCGCATCACGTCAGGAAAAACACCTTTTTTTAGAAATTGAACAATACCTGCTGAGGTCAAAAACGAAAGCAATAATAGCAAGCTTGAACGCAAGGAAACGAAAAGAAATGCAATGATTACCAGCGAGAAAAAAATACCGTCACCAATGTGTGTAGCGTATTTCGCAATTGTATCTAAAAATCCTGTGTGATATGAATTTAAAAGGCGGTGGAGCTCCATTTTGGGTTGCAGAAAGGTAAGTGCGAAACCACCAATCCAGAATAAACGAACACCAATTTGGTAAATTGAATAATTTGAAAACATGCGCAAAATTAATGATCCGTTTTAGTTTCTTTAATCATAAAGGTAAACAAAACGGCATCGTAAGAAAAATGAGCAGCGATTGAAAACCAAATCCCGAAATGATTGAAACCTAAAGAAAGCGCAAAAATAAAGGGAAGAATTATTAAACCGTAAATGGAAAAGCGCCAATTCCAAGGATTGAGATAACCGTGTAGGGCAACAAAAAAGATTGATGTAAATAACCAACCTAAATAGGGTTGCATCCCAGAACGAAAGAGAAATTCTTCCCCGACACCTGCGCACAACGAAAGAAAAATTCCGTGGTGAAATTTCAAGTTCATTTCGCCAACCATTTTATCAATTTTCATCGGAACAGAATCGAAAAAAGGAGCTTGCATCAAAAGAAAAGCAATGAATCCATAAACGAATCCGAATTCTAGTCCGAGGCCGATTGGCAGTATCTGAATGTTTTGAGGTTCTAAAAATTCAAGTAGAGAAATGTCGTCAATAAAGTAGCGCATTAAAAAACCGGGAATCGGAAAAACAAGTAAAGTAACCCAACCGAAAAATAGAATTTTGTTACGAAGCGACATTATTTTTTTTAACTTATGTTTGCAGAATAGAAATGAAACAACTACTTTAGCTGAAATTTAAATCTTAAAGCCTATAGTTCAAATTTACTTTTAATTGTTGATTTCCGACAGAATTTGTAAATTATGTTTTTAACAAACGAGAACGATTGTAGCTTAATTCAATTGTATATTGCTGGTAATGAGAAAGCTTTTGAAGTATTATTGCTTCGACATAAAGATCGCATTTTTAGATTTATCAAACACAAAGTCAAAGATTTTGATTTAGCGAATGACTTGTTTCAAGAAACTTTCGTGAAGATAATTAATACCTTGAAATTGGGTAATTACAACGAAGAGGGTAAATTTCTTCCTTGGGCTCTGCGCATTGCACACAATTTAATAATCGATTTTTACCGCCGTCAGAATAAAGTGCGAATGATTTCTGAAAGCAATTCTTTAGATGAAGATTATTCTGTGTTTTACAAAATCGCCGCTGAGGAAAAAAACTATTTGCAGCAAATTACTTACGATGAACTCGAAAGTCAAATGGTGAAATTGGTTACTCACCTTCCGAAAGCTCAAAGAGAAATGATTGAAATGCGCATTTTCCAAGATCTTTCGTTTAAAGAAATTGCAGAAATGGAAAACATCAGCATCAATACTGCTTTAGGCAGAATGCGTTATGCTTTGATTAACATTCGAAAATTGATTGAAAAGCATAATATCGTGACGGAGATTGCTTGAGGTTTTTTATAAGTATTCAAATTTGTACATGTAGATTTTCTACTATAATTGGTAGAAATTTATTGGAATCTATAATTAGAACTGCTAAGTACAAGTAATCACACTTTGGTATTTGTTTCTATTTATTTAGAAAACCATTCGTTGATGTCTAATTATCAAAGATGGAGCGCATTTTTTCTTTCTACTTTACAACTATTTAAGTAATCGGGACGAATTTAAATACTGTTTTCTAGTGATTTTTTGAAGGTTCGAAAGTTGATGAACTAAAAATCTCCAATCAGAATACAATTATTCCAAAATCTTAGCGTTCTGTTTCCATGCGTTTTTTAATTTTTAGTTTGTTTCTTTTCCCTTTGCAATTGCTTTCACAAGTTGCAGTTGGTTCGAATGGTTTCGCATTTGTCAATGGAAATTATTCTGCTAGAAGTGTCGGAATGGGAGGGAGAACAGCAAGTATTTACGACAATGATTTAAGTTTAGCAAACGACAATCCAGCTGTTTTAAATGAAAAAATGAACGGAATGATGCAAATCAATCAAGGTTTGCTTCCTGCAGGAATTAATTTTGGTGCTTTCAATTATGCTGTGAAAACGAAAATTGGTGTTTTTTCTCCTACTATTAAATATGTTAATTACGGCAAATTCACTGAAACAGACGAAACAGGTCGAGTATTAGGTAATTTTTCAGCAACAGATTTCAGCGTTGGGACAAATTTTGGTCGCAGTCTTAATAAAGTAATTCACTTAGGTGCGAGCTTTCAATTTCTTGGTTCCAATCTTGCATCCTACAGCGCTTATGGGGTTAGTTTAGGTTTTGGTGCCATTATGACGCATCCAAACGAATTGATTTCAGGTGGTTTAGCAGTTAGAAATATTGGGTTTGTATTTAAAGAATACACAAGCAATGAAAAAACAAGTTTGCCGATCGATGTTCAAGCTGCTTTTTCATTCAAATTGAAACATGCACCTTTTCGATTTTCAATTCTTGCACATCATTTGAACAAATGGAATATTGTATACCAAGACCCAACATTAAAACCCACTTTTGACGCATTGACAGGAGATACTATTCCAGTTCCTACAGCAGGTTTTGGAGAGAAATTAGCCAATCACTTCAATTTTCAAGTTGAACTATTAGCTTCAAAATCAGTGCAACTTCGCGCAGGATTTGATTACCACAGAAGACAGCAATTAAAACTTGTAGACAGACCCGGATTAGCTGGCTTTTCCTTTGGTGTTGGAGTGAAATTCAAAAAAATCAGCTTGGATTACGGCTTTATGATTTACTCAAAAGCTGGACAAAATCACTCCATTGGTATCTCAACCCAGATTAGCGATTGGCTCAAAAAGAAATAAACAAGTCAATTAATTCTCAACCTTTTACACTGACTAATAACTCTTTACCTTAAAGTGTGCCGAAGTGTCAAGGCTTAATTTACAAGACCGTTTCAAAATTCGATAATTTAGGCTTTCTAAAAATATAAACTCGGAATTTACCCTTGTAAATGAGGGTTTTAAATTTTTAGAGTAACGACAAGTTGCGAGTTTTGCAACGTTCTTTTTATTTCATTTCTCTGAAAAAAGCCTCCAATAAATTAGAAAGATTTCCGAATGCACTAAAGCTTAGTTCTTCGTAAGTGTCGTAAATATCGTGGTAGTGCTTGTTTGGTCCCAAAGTATAAATGTAGAAAGCGGGAACGCCAGCTTCTGTAAAGAAATAATGATCTGAATTTGCCGCAGGACCACGTTTTTTAATTTGAGGAAGGTAATTTTTTTCTTTGTTAATGTTTTCCAATCGCGTAAATTCCTCAGGGAAAAGTGTTGCATTGACAACTGTAACTCCTTCTTCACCGCTTCCCATAATATCGAGATTCAACAAAAATTGAATATTTTTCAAATCAATTGGCGGATGTGAAGCCATATACATTGAACCATACAATCCAATTTCTTCTCCAGCGAAGGCAACAAAAAGAAGATTGTAGTTTTTCAATCCCTTAGCTTTGAATTTTTCGGCAAGAGAAATCAACATTCCATTTCCGCTTGCGTTATCGTTGGCACCAGGAAAATAAGTTGCAGCTCCCATTCTTCCTAGGTGGTCATAATGCGCTGTAATCATTATTGTTTTCTTCGCTTTTTTTGTTGCAGGTAAATACCCAATAACGTTGCGTGCAGTGTGATTTTTAATTTTTGCGTCAATCGCGAAAGTAACGGTTGAGTTACTCAGGAAATAATTTTTAAACGCAGTTTCTTGAATTTGAATGTATGGAAAATTGTGCGCTTTTCCTGAAACTGACCACATGAGTTTCGTGCTTACAACTTCCATTACAGGTGCATATTTTGCAATTTTTTCGAGGTTTTCTTTCACTTTTGTGAGTGTATCGCCACCATAACCGATGTTCTCGAAATAGAACATTTTGTTTTTATCGAGCTTGGAAAAACTGTATTTACCTGTGTACATCTCATAAATTCCCAAGGTTTGAAAAACCATTGTGCCATTTCCTTTTCCTGAGGCTGCATCGACAATAAAATCAACACCCGGAGTCAATTGTTTGTCTCCGATTTTAACTTCCAATTTATTTGGAAACGTATTTACTGGAAATGAAAAAGACTGAAAATATGTTCCGTTAAGTGCTTCTAATCCAATTTCCTGAAAGGTTTTTGCAATGTAATTTGCGGCAAGTGAATCACCACCATTTACATAGCCTCTACCGTGAAATTCGGGCGAGCAAAGTTGTTTTGTAAAGTTTTTTACTCGATCACTTTGAGCTACAAGTTGTAAACTAAAAAAAAGACTAGTTAGAAGGGCTATTCGCATAACGACGGCAGATTTTAAGGATGAATTCTTCTGTTGTCTCACTCTCCAAATCCCAACGTTGATTTTCTGCCATATCAGCCAAAATTGAACGCGCACTTGCTAGATTTACTTGCGAATCCAAACGTTTGATAGAAGAAGAAAACTCATCACTTGAGCCTCCAAATAATTCATTGATTAATTGTAATTTTTCATTCAAACTAAAAGAACCGATTAAAGTATCCAAAGGAACGATAGAATAATTTTGTCTCACGTTAGTTTCAATTTTTTTAAGTTTTGCAGCCAAAGGATGCTCATTTTCAGCATTGTAATTCGATGGTGAAAATTGTTCAGTAACTGGCGCTGTGTAACTTACAGGCGTTTCAACAACAGGTGTTTCCATAATCGGAGCAACAACTTCAGGTGCTTTTTCTTCGATTGGTGCAACAGCTGGCGATTCTTCTATCGGAGCATTTGCAAATACTGGAGTTGGGAATTTTACTTCGTCGAAATTACTCACTGGAACTGGTTTCTTTTCGATTTCAATTTCTGGTTGAACATCTTCTATTGTTACACTTGGAGCAGTTTCAGCGAATAAAGAAACAGGTTCAGCAATTGGAGTTGTATCGAAAATTTCTGGTGTAATAACTGTTTCAACGATAGGTGTTGCTTGTGTTTCCTCTACAACTTCAACTGGATTTTCAGCAGGAATTTCGAAATCCATTGCGGTTGTTTCTTCAACTTTCTCTTCTTCAACTTCTGGAGTTATTTCCTCATTTACAGGCTCGTCGAATAAAGAAAAATCAAAAGGAGTTTCATCTACTTTTTCCGTTTCTTTTATTTCTTCAATGATTGGTGCATTGAAAACGACTTCTTGCTCATCAATTAAAGGCGTTTTTGTTCCCAAAATAGAATCAGCGTAAACTTTATATCTTACTACCACTAATCGTTCATACAATTCTCGGGATTGATTCACCATTGTTTCCAATTCAGCTAATTCAATGGATCCATTTTCAATTTTTTCAAGTGAATTTTCAATGGCAGTAATCAAAGACTTCATATTTTTAATTTTAGGTAATTTTTCAACAAAAATGTAAAGTTGCTAACGAATTTGCAACGGGGTTAAACTTAATAACGATTTTTAAATTCCAAAGTTAAAAACTACACAAGTCATTGAGCGAAAAAATCTCAATTACTTATTAAAATAAATGTTAACAATTTAAAGAACTATGTTTTTAGAACAATTTCCTGGTGAAGGTCGCCAAAATGGTTGGATTGAAGTGATTTGCGGATCAATGTTTTCTGGTAAAACTGAAGAATTGATTCGTCGAATGCGTCGTGCAGAATTTGCCAATCAAGCGTTTATTATTTTCAAACCTGAAATTGATAATCGTTACTCAAAGAAAAAAGTGGTGAGTCACCAAGGAAATGATTTTGAAGCTGTTGTAGTTAAATCATCGGAAGAAATCATAGAGAAATGGAACGGCGAAAAAGTTGTTGGTATTGATGAAGCTCAATTTTTCGATCAAGGGATTGTTGAAGTTTGCAATAAATTAGCCAACAAAGGAGTTCGCATTATCTTGGCAGGTTTAGATATGGATTACAAAGGAGTTCCTTTTGGACCAATGCCGGCCTTACTTTCAATTGCAGAATACGTCACAAAAGTGCATGCTATTTGCGTTTCTTGTGGTAATTTAGCTCAATTTTCACATCGAACGGTCAAAGAATCTGAACAAGTTTTGGTGGGTGCTGTTGAAAAATACAAACCGCTTTGTCGTTCGTGTTATAATAATGCACAACATTGAAACTAAATTTAACGTTTGACGAATTTTGCTTGGCCATCAATGGTCAACATTTACATGGTTCCAAAGAGGAAATCATTCAACAAATACAATTTGACACGCGCAAAATTTATCCTTTACCCAATCAAGCTTTTTTTGCGTTGAAAGGTGCGTATCGCGATGGACATGATTTCATCAGCGATGCGTATAAAAAAGGTGTGTGCACTTTTGTCGTTTCTGAACCAAAATTGCCTGAATTGCGCGATGCTACTTTTATTTTTGTGAAAGATACCTTGCGCGCTTTGCAAGATTTGGCGTGTTATCACCGTAAAAAGTTCACGTATCCAATCATTGGAATCACAGGAAGTGTTGGAAAAACAACAGTTAAAGAATGGTTGTTTCATATTCTTTCTGATAAATACCGAATTGTTAGAAGTCCGAAAAGTTTCAATTCTCAGTTGGGAGTTGCTCTTTCGCTATTGAATTTGCACGAAGAATGCGACCTTGCTATTATCGAAGCAGGAATATCAAAACCAGGCGAAATGGAAGCTTTGGAACGAATGATTCAACCCACAATTGGAATTTTGACTTCGGTGAGTAAAGCCCATGAAGACAATTTTCCTTCGTATGAAGTGCATTTGAAAGAGAAAATGGCGCTTTTCAAAAATGTAAAAACTACTGTTTTGGGTTCTGGATTTTTGATTAGTCAAGAACAAATGCGCTCCATTAAAGCTTATCAGCCAACGGTTGGAGAATTTACAAAAGAATTGCAGTTATTACCTTTTCAAGATCGCGGTAGTGTTGCATCTGCATTATTGGCGATTGCAACTGCGAAAATTTTAAAAGGTTTAAATATTGAGAAAATTGCGACGCTTCCTCGTTTGGCGATGCGTTTGGAAACCTTTGAAGGGCGTGAAAATTCAATAATTATAAACGATACTTACAATTTAGATTTAGACGCACTAAAACTTTCTTTGGAATATCAATTGGCTTTAGCTGATGGAAAAAAACGCATTGTAATCGTTGGTTTAGAAGACGAATGGACACATTTAGAAGATAAAATCCGCTTGACAATTGACGATTTCAAACCTGATTTATTGGTCTTTTCGCGCAAACCAAAAATTTCAGATGTTGAATTGAAGGATGCAATTGTTTTGGTTAAAGGTACACGTGGCGCAAAAATGGAAAAAATCGCTCGTTCGTTTAAGTCAAAGCAACACAAAACCGAGGTAGTTTATAATTTATCGGCGATTAAACATAATTTATCTATTTTCAAGAATCAGTTGCAAGCGAGCACTAAAATCCTTGCGATGGTGAAAGCACAATCGTATGGAGTTGGATTGGAGAAAATCGCTTCCTTTTTAGAAAAAATCGGAATTTCCTATTTAGGTGTTGCTTATTCAGATGAAGGAGTAGAATTGCGAAAAAGCGGGATAAAAATTCCAATTTTAGTGATGAATCCAGAAGAAGAAGGTTTTGAGGCATGTATCAAGTACAATCTCGAACCTGCGATTTATTCCTTGAACCAATTAGATGAATTGATTTCAACATTAATTTCAATGGAGAAATCTAATTTTCCAATTCATATTAAGTTAGACACAGGAATGCGTCGTTTGGGTTTTGAGCGCGAAGAATTGGCAAAGCTGATGGAAATTGTTCAAGCACAGCCTGAGGTTAGAATTGCAGGTGTTTATTCTCATTTAGCTGATGCCGATAATCGCAGAGATAAACGTTTTACGCAGTTGCAAATCAGTCGTTTTCAAGAAACGTGCGCTTGGATTTCAAATAAAGTACCTTATCCATTTATTCGCCATTTATTAAACTCAGAAGGAATTGCCAACTTCAGCGAGGCGCAATTCGATATGGTTCGCATTGGTATAGGAATGTATGGAATTTCTTCAAATCCAACCCTTCAAAAGCGTTTGCAAGCTGTCATCAATTGGAAAAGTGAGATTTCGCAAATTAAAACAATTCAAGTAGGGGAGAGCGTAGGTTACTCGCGCACGTTCATGGCAAACGAAAAAATGAAAATTGCGATTATTCCTGTGGGTTATGCCGATGGCTTTAGAAGAAGTTTAAGTAATGGAAAAGGTGGCGTTTTTATTAAAAATACGTATTGTCCAATTCTGGGTAAAGTCTGTATGGATATGATTATTGTGGATGTCACCAAATTGAATGTCGTTGAAGGAGATGAGGTTGAGATTATTGGCGAAAATCAAACAATTGAAACATTCGCTAAAGCAATGGACACAATTCCTTATGAAGTAATGACGTCTATTTCTAAAAGGGTTCACAGGGCTTATAGTGAGGAGGATTGATTTTTTTTAAAATTTGAAAATTAGCTAATTTGAAAATTTGAAAATTCAGGATGATAATTGGGATTCCCTTCATTTTACCATTAAAGATTTGTATCCTTTTGAACAGGCTCAAAATGTTTTTTCATTGTTGATAGTTTAACATTAAATTAAAGAAAATTTTGATTATCAATCAATATCAAAACTGTACCTTTGCACCCGAATTAAAGAAATCCTATCGGGAAGCATGAAGTTTTTAGTTTTAGTAGTTTTTATTTCAGTTTCCCAACTCTATTTTTCCCAAATACGTTATTACGCCCAAGGTTTTGAAAATGCCTCAACCACTTGTCCTGAAAACTGGACTTTTTCGGGTGGAAATCGCACAACTCAACATGCTAAAACGGGGACTTATTCAGCGCGAGTTGGTAGGTCGGGAGAAAGTAATACTTTGATTTTAGATCCTGTAAACGTTTCGCTTTTATCCAATGCAACTTTGCGCTTAAATCATTCGATTTTAGGAGGGAATGGACCTGGAATCGACGTGCGTGAAGGTGTTGTTTTTATGATTTCATTGGATGGAGGAGCTTTTACTACTGTTTCTAAATTGGCAGGAAGCAATGACCATAGTTATTCTTGGTCGCAAACTGGTGGTGTAAACGGTATCGCTTGTGCCGCGCCAAATGATGTAACTTACCAAACTCCAAATACATTCACCTTTCAAATTCCAGCAGGAACAACAACCGTTTCTGTGAAAATTATTTCTATCAACGTTCAAGTTGGAGCAACGGCAGCAATTAGGTGTTCTAATTTCGTGGCAATGATGACAGATCCGAATCCAACGGCTTCTAATTTTGACCGAAATGACGAGGGAATTTATATTGATGACGTTGAAATTTGGGCAGATGGACCGAGTGTTCAAGCGCCGATAACGGTTTGCCAAAATCAAGCTTTTTCTGTTGGAATTAATAACACAAACGCAGGGATGACTTTCGCTTGGTCAGGACCAAATGGATTTACTTCTACAAGTCAAAACCCTCAAGTTTCTTCAGCTGCCACAACGGCAATGTCGGGAACTTATTCAAATGTAGTTTCATTTGGCACTTGTCCAGTTGTGACTTTAAATCAATTGGTTACAGTGAATGCTGCTCCAAATTTAGTCGTTTCAGGTCCACTTGTTTTTTGTGCAGGAACAGCAACAACACTAACAGCCTCAGGAGGATCTTCCTACCAATGGTCAAATGGCTTGGGAACAAATGCTTCCGCAACCATAAATACAGCAGGAACTTACACGGTAACTGCTTCTGGAAATGGAACTTGTACAAGTCAGCAAACAATTGTGGTTGATGAAATTACAAGTCAAACCAACACTACAACAGCAAGTGTTTGCGACACCTACACTTGGACTGTCAACAATCAAACCTATACTCAAAGTGGAAATTACACAGTTGTAAACGGTTGTATCACTGAAAATTTAGCTTTAACAATTACAACAAGTACTCAAAATTCAACCACAGCAAGCGCTTGTGATTCTTATACTTGGAATCAAAATGGAAGCACTTATACATCATCTGGAGTTTACACGCATACAGTTGCTTGCCATACAGAGATTTTAAATTTGACAATTACGCCTAGCACAACCAATACTTCAAGTGTAAACGTTTGTAATTCTTACACTTGGCCGATGAATGGACAAACTTACAACACTTCTGGAATCTATACTTTTCAAAATGGTTGTGTGCTTGAAACGCTCAATTTAACTATTGAAACAACACCTTTATTAACATTTAACAACCCAACAGTTTGTCAAGGGCAAGTAGCAA
This sequence comes from Flavobacteriales bacterium, assembly GCA_018883325.1. Taxonomy (GTDB): domain Bacteria; phylum Bacteroidota; class Bacteroidia; order Flavobacteriales_D; family Crocinitomicaceae; genus UBA952. The sequence continues at coordinate 16,218 of VEQH01000034.1, forward strand.
CTTTAACGGTTTCAAGTAGTCAACCGGGAACAACTTATTTATGGAGTGATGGACAAACCACAAGTAGTATCAACGTTTCACCAAGTTTAACGACGAGTTACAGTGTCGTTGGCTCCAATGAATTTGGTTGTGCAAGCAACGGAATCGGAATGGTCAATGTTACTCCAAGTCCTGTTTTGATATATCAAGATACAAGCGTTTGCCTTGGTCAGTCGGCAACAATTTCTGTTTCACCAATGACAACTGGCGGGACTTATTTATGGAACACAGGGGAAACTACAGCTTCGATTCAAGTTTCACCAACTCAAAACACAGCTTACACCGTTCAATATACTTTAAATGCTTGCCAATCATCGGTTGCAACGATTAATGTTAGCATTGCTCCACCATTTGTGTTGAGTGCGAATAATGCAACGATTTGTAAAGGAAATACGGCTACAATCAATGCTTCAAGTTCGATACCTGGCGGAATTTTTACTTGGGGAAATGGCTCAACAGCTGCAAGCGCTCAGTTTTCTCCACAAGCAGATACAACTGTTACTTTTTCATACGCTTTAAATGGTTGCTCAAACAGCGCCTCGGCAACAATTACTATTTTAGAATTACCTGATTTATCTTTCAACGCTTCGCAAACAGAAGGTTGTGCTCCTTTAAATATTTCTTTTACAACGCCATTTTTAGAGTCGAGTCTATGCTCATGGAAAATTGACGGTCAAGAAGTAAGTACAAATTGTGGAGATTTGAATTATTCTTTCAATAATCCAAATTGCTACGATATTTCCCTGACAATTTTAGGAACGAATGGCTGTTCAAATACAGTTAGTTACACAGATTTAGTTTGTGTTTATCCAAATCCAGTTGCTAATTTTTACCACAATGAATTGGCCAACTACCAAACTTCAGCAAATGTTGAATTTACAAATTCAAGTGAAAATGCGCTTCAAAATTGGTGGAATTTTGGCGATGGAGGAATAGCATCAAATGACAACAATCCAACTCACACTTTTTTCTTTGAAAGTTCGGCTTCATTTACAGTTGAATTAGTTGTTGAAAGCGAGTTTGGATGTAGAGATAGTATTCAAAAAGAAGTGAGTTTCAAGGAAGAATTATACGTTTATATTCCGAATACATTCACTCCCGATCAAAGCGGAGTAAATGACGTTTGGTTGCCCATTTTTTCCACATTTGTAAATGAAGGAAACTATGAGTGTAGCGTTTTTAACGGTTTTGGTGAGCAAGTGTTTTATACAAAAGATTATCACCAAGCTTGGGATGGAACTTTTGAAGGAAAAAAAGCGCAAGACGGAACTTACACCTATTACATTCAATACAGTAGTTTAGAAAATGCCAAAAGCACCATTTTGACAGGTCATGTCAATTTGTTGCGATAGGAGCTAAGTTTCGTTTGAGAATTCGGTATTGTTATTTGGGCTTTTGAAAAGTACAGAATCTCGATTTGAAAAGTAAACTTTTTGATTTATTATTTATCCGTTGATTCGAAATTTCCATCAATTTTTTGAGATAAAAAGTTGTGATGTCAGTGTTTTTATTTTTTAGAAGTCCGCAAGTTCATAATTTGTACTACGTCCGCCCTGTTGTTCTTGTCGCAATATTTCCTTATCAATTAAATCTTTTATGTCTCGTAATGCACTGTCAGGCGAACATTTTGCAATTTTTGCCCATTTTGATGATTTCAGTTTCCCGTCAAATCCGTCAAAAAGTTTGTTCAACACTAATCTCTGTCTTTCATTAAATGTTGTATTCTCGTGAATTTTCCAAAATTCGGTTTTTCTTAATATTTTCTGTAATGTTGCTTCTGTTGCTGTTAGTGAATTTTTAAGGCAATGAAAGAACCAGTTTAACCAATCTGTGATGTCACCACTGCTGTGTTGAACCTTTTGTAAAATCTCATAATACTTTTTCCTTTCAACCAAAATTTGACTTGACATACTGTAATAACGTTCTTTCGTTTTGTCAGCACGTGCAAGCATTAAATCTGAAATAGCTCTTGCAATTCTTCCATTTCCATCATCGAATGGGTGAATGATAATAAACCAAAAATGAGCAATTGCGGCTTTTAAAACTGGGTCAATCGGAGAGTTGTCATTAAACCATTTTAAAAATTTCTCCATTTCTTCTTTCACGCTGTTAGCTGGAATCGCCTCGTAATGGACTCTTTCTTTTCCCATTGCTCCCGATACAATATGCATCTCACCTGTTCTATAGCGTCCAACTTCTATTTTGTGCATTCCGCTATGTCCAGTAGGGAAGAGTGCAGAATGCCAAGCAAACAGTCTTTTATTTGTTAGTGGTTTTTGATAGTTTTGAGATGCGTCAAGCATCATTTCAACAACTCCCTCTACGTGTCTGTTTGCTGATACAAGTCCAGCGATGTTAATACCAAGTCTTCTTGCAATTGATGAACGAACTTGTTGATAGTCCAGTTTTTCCCCTTCTATTTCTGATGATTTTATTACGTCAAGCGTTAAAGTAGTAAGTGTCGTTTCTTCTTTTGTTGCAAAACCTAGCGTGTTCATTTGCCCAATTATCTTACCTTGTAAGTTTCGAACTTCACCAAAAATGGCATTGATGTCGGTTTCCCGCCAAGTGAAGTTTGTCCAGTTTTCATATTGGTATATATATCTTGCCACTTTTTGAAATAGTTGTTGCGGTAAATATATATATTATTCTCCGCAAATTTGCGGTAATTGTAAAGATTATTCTCCGCAAGTCAATACATGGTTAAGGACTTTTATGAGCTAGTGTGTGTTTTTGTAAATACTTCAAAAAAAAACGAGGTTGTATTTTTATGATTAAATCATTCAACTAACTTAACCCGACATTCAACAATCCGCTTTTCAACTTATAAATTGACACAGAAACGAGCATAAAATAATTTGGCTTGCTTGAAATTACAGTTTGTGAATCGCTCGCAAATCTTATCTTTATCAAATATTGATGAATTCAACTTATGGAACGTCGCAAAGTTTTACGCCTATTTTTAGTTTCTTCGGTTGCAGCGATGGTTGCACCTAAATTAGCTTTTGGTCAGAAGCCTTTTGATCAAAAGTTAGATTTTTCAAGTTTAGATTTTGGTCCCGATTTTAAATGGGGCGTGGCAACTGCTGCCTATCAAATTGAAGGTGCGCACAACCTAGATGGGAAATCTGCTTCGATTTGGGATACTTTTTCACATGAAAAAGGAAACATAAAAACTGGCGAAAATGGCGATATAGCTTGCGATTTTTACCACAGTTATGAAAAAGACCTGGATCTTTTGAAGTCATTGAATATGACTGTTTTTCGATTTAGTATTTCTTGGAGTCGGGTATTGCCAAATGGGGTAGGGCTTCCAAATCAAAAAGGATTGGATTTTTATCACCGCGTGATCGATGCTTGTTTGGAAAGAGGAATTGAACCTTGGGTTACTTTATATCATTGGGATTTACCTCAAGTTTTACAAGACAAGGGTGGATGGATGAATCGAGAATCAGTTGCTTGGTTTTCAGAATATGCTGAATTGGTTACCAAAACATATGCGCTTAAAGTTAAAAATTGGATGGTTTTCAATGAACCTTCAGCATTTACGGCATTGGGATATTTAATTGGTTATCACGCACCGGGTTTAAAAGGTTTTAAAAACTATCTACCAACTGTTCATCACGTTTGTTTATGTCAAGCTGAAGGAGGTAGAATTATTCGTAGAAACGTTGATGATGCAAACATTGGAACTACTTTTTCGTGCTCTCATGTCGATGTTTTGAAAAGTGAAAAAAGAGATGGAAAATCAGCGGAACGATGGGATGTTTTATTGAATCGATTGTTTGTTGAAGCCGCTTTGGGTTTAGGTTATCCAATTGATAGTTTTCCTATATTGAAGAAAATGCAAAAATACATTCAGCCCGGTGACATCGCCAATTTGAAATTTGATTTTGATTTTATTGGTGTTCAAAACTATACACGTGAGGTTGTGAAAGGCATGGGAATAATTCCTGTTATGAAGGGTTTAGAAATTAAACCTGTGAAACGAAATGTGGAAGAAGTAACTGAAATGGGTTGGGAAGTGTATCCTGAGGGAATTTATAAAATTATCAAGCAATTTGCAGCCTATGAGGGAGTTAAGAAGATAATTGTCACTGAAAACGGCTGTGCTTTTCCTGATGATTTAGTGAATGGACAAGTGCATGATTCCAAGCGAATTGATTATTACCAACGCTACTTAAAACAAGTACTTCGCGCAAAAAAAGAAGGCGTAAATATTGGTGGTTATTTCAGTTGGACTTTATTGGATAATTTTGAATGGAGCGAAGGTTACAAACCGCGTTTTGGTCTTGTTTATGTTGATTTTAAAACACAAAAACGCTATTTGAAGGATAGCGCGCTGTGGTTTAGAGAATTTTTAGCTGATAAAAAGTAAGGTCGAATCGCAACTCGACCTTACTTTTTGTCGCTAAAACAACTTCATCTGATCTTCGTCCTCGTCTTCATCGGGTTTCTTGGTTAAATCCCATTCAACGGTTGGAGCGTCTCCTTCTTCAGTATCAATTTCAGTTTCATTTTCATCTGTCGTAACTGCAACTTCATCTTGTGGCCAAGGTTCTTTTCCTTCGTCAATTGGATGCGTCAAAACGATTTCCTTCACTTTCAATTTCGTCATTTGATTGCCCTGCGCTTTCATTCCTTTCACGTCAATCATGTCCGCCAAGTTCATAATATTGTCAGGAAGATTTTTCGTTTCCTTCAATAATTTGTTGTAAACGATTTTAACCTCTGGACGATAAGCTGTAGAAACGGCATCCATGTAAGAACCAGGACTTTCACTGATAAATAAAACGCGTTTGTCGCTTAGAATTTCGCACACAAATCGTTTCACGTAATGCAATTCTTTTTCGCCATCGTAATAAACAGTTGAAATCGGACGGTCTGGAACCCATTTTTCAATGTGAATCATGTCTTCGTCGAAGTGAGTTGCTAAATCGAAAGTACTCAAGCGGTATTCACCTGTTTTATAAAGCGTTAAGATTTTATCTTCTCCTTTAAATGAACCTAAGAATTTCCCGCGACCTTCATCGTTCAAACGTCCAACGATTGTGTCGTACCAGATTTTGCGAGCAGCCAATGTGGAACCACCGACTTCTTTTTGCACGATTTTCTGAATGATTTCTTTGGTAGCTCTGTTTCCAGCTGAGTTTCTTCCTTTGATTAAAAGTTCACCCATATCGATATCAAAGCGCAAACGTTTCAAATGCGGACGTGGACGTAGTAAAATTGTCACTACTTCTCGTTCGCCATTCGGATGCACGGAGAAATACAACATTTTAGAACCTTTCGTTCCGCGTGTTAAATCGTATTCGGTGTCGCGCGTGATGGAATTAACATAGAATCGTTTCATCATTGTTGCTCCACCAATTCCGTCTTGGTAGAACAAATGGTAAATTGTACGCGTATCGCCTTTTTTCCAAACGCTGGCAAAAATCAAATCTTTACCAACGAATTTTTTGTCCGTTACTTTCGTCACCATCATTTTACCTGAGGCAAAGAAACAAATGATATCGTCGATTTCAGAACAATCGGAAACAGCTTCGTTTTTCTTTAAACCATAACCAATAAATCCTTCCTCGTAGTCAACGTATAATTTTTTATTCGCAATGATCACTTTGCTCGCAGTGATATTGTCAAAAACTTTAATCTCTGTTTTACGCTCTTTTCCAGCGCCAAAACGTTTTTTCAAATCTTTGTAATAGTCGATTGCGTATTCTACTAAATTCGCTAAATGACCTTTCACTTCTTCCATTTCCGCCTCGATTTTCAACAAAGCATCGTCTGCTTTTGAAGAGTCGAAACGCGTGATACGAATCATTGGAATTTGTGTCAATTTCTGCAAATCTTCATCCGTAATTGGACGCAACAATTGACCTAAAAATGGCTCAAAACGTTTGTACAAATACTTGTATAATTCTTCTCTGTCAGAGTAATGTTTGAAGTCGATGTACATTTCGTTGTTGATGAACAACTTCTCTAGAGTCGAGAAATGCCACATTCTTTCCAACTCATCCAAGCGAATTTCTAACTCCAATTTTAACAAGCGAACTGTGCTGTCCGTTGTCACTTTCAGGATTTCAGAAACGCCCATAAAACGTGGTCTGTCACCGTCGATGATTGTTGAATTGGGAGAAATCGAAACTTCACAATCCGTGAAAGCATACAAGGCATCTATCGTTTTATCAGGCGAAACACCAGGGAACAAATGCACGATGATTTCGGCTTCCATCGAAGTGTTGTCCTCGATTTTCTTGATTTTGATTTTTCCTTTATCGTTGGCTTTAATTACTGATTCAATTAAAGAACCTGTCGTTGTTCCAAAAGGAATTTCGTTGATGATTAATGTTTTGTTGTCAACTTTTCTGATTTTCGCTCGAACGCGCACTCTTGCACCACGTAAACCATCGTTGTAACCTGTAAAATCAGCCATTCCACCATTTGGGAAATCGGGTAATAATTCTACTTTTTTACCACGTAAATGATTAATTGCTTGGTCAATTAATTCGATGAAATTGTGCGGTAAAAACTTACAAGCCATACCAACCGCAATTCCTTCTGCGCCTTGAGCTAACAACAACGGAAACTTCATTGGTAATTGCTCCGGTTCTTTATTTCGACCGTCGTAACTTGATAGCCAATTCGTCGTTTTTGCATTGAAAGCAACGTGTAAAGCAAACTTTGAAAGTCGTGCCTCGATGTAACGTGGAGCCGCAGCACCATCGCCCGTCAACGTATTTCCCCAGTTTCCTTGGCAGTCAATCATGAGCTCTTTCTGACCCAATTGCACCAACGCATCACCGATTGAAGCATCCCCATGCGGGTGATATTTCATGGTGTTTCCAATGATGTTTGCGACCTTGTTGTAACGACCGTCCTCCATTTCTTTCATGGAATGTAAAATACGACGCTGAACAGGTTTCAATCCATCGTATAAAGAAGGAACGGCGCGCTCTAAGATTACATAACTGGCGTAATCTAAGAACCAATTTTCGTACAAGCCACCCACTGGAATGACTTTTTCATCCACTTTTTTGTGCTCAAACGGATTGTGTTCGTCGCCTTGCTCTAAGTTGTTTTCTTCAATTTCGTCTTCTGCCATGATTAGGAAGCTTGGTCAAGATCGTCTGGATGCGTGTCTGCTAGAATTTCTTCTGCAATATCTTTCTCCACACGAAGGTTATCAATAATAAAATCTTGTCGTTCTGGTGTGTTTTTACCCATGAAATACGATAAAATCGAGTCAATCGAATTGTCTTTGGATAATAAAACAGGTTCTAAGCGAATGTCAGCACCAATAAAGTGAATGAATTCGTCGGGGGAAATTTCTCCCAAACCTTTGAATCGTGTTATTTCAGCTGTTTTTCCAATTTCAGCAATCGCATTTCTACGCTCTTCTTCGGAATAACAGTAAATTGTTTTCTTTTTGTTTCGCACTCGAAATAGTGGAGTTTGCAAGACATAAACGTGGTTTCTTTTCACCAAATCTGGGAAAAATTGCAAGAAAAACGTCAACAACAACATACGAATGTGCATTCCATCGACGTCGGCATCGGTTGCAATCACGATTTTGTTGTATCGTAAATTATCCATATCGTCTTCGATGTCCAAAGCAGCTTGAATCAAGTTGAATTCTTCGTTTTCGTAAACCACTTTTTTTGTCAAACCGTAACAATTTAAAGGTTTACCACGCAAAGAAAAAACAGCTTGCGTGTTCACGTCTCTTGATTTGGTGATCGAACCACTTGCAGAATCTCCCTCGGTAATAAACAAGGTTGTATTCTCACGGTTTTCGTCTTTCAAATCGGTTAAATGTGTGCGGCAATCACGTAACTTTTTGTTGTGAAGGTTTGCTTTTTTAGAACGTTCACGAGCAATTTTACGAATACCAGCCAATTCTTTACGTTCGCGCTCCGATTGTTTGATTTTCTTTTCAATCGTCTCCGCCACATCGGGATGACGGTGCAAGTAATTATCTAATTTGTCTTTCAAGAAATCGTTGATGAACGCACGCATGGATTTTCCACCCGGTTCAATTTCTTGCGACCCTAATTTTGTTTTCGTTTGTGATTCGAAAACGGGCTCAATTACTTTAATTGCAATCGCTGCCACAATCGACTGGCGAATATCAGAAGCTTCGTAGTTTTTGTTGTAAAAATCGCGAATCACTTTTGCAACCGACTCACGGAAAGCACTTTGATGCGTACCACCTTGCGTTGTATGTTGACCGTTTACGAACGAATAATAATCTTCACCGTAAGTTCTTCCGTGCGTGAAAGCCACTTCGATGTCTTCGTCTTCAATGTGAATAATTGGGTAAAGCGGATCGCCATCCATGTTGTTTTCCAACAAATCTTTCAATCCTTCCTTTGATTGGTATTTTTCTCCGTTATAATAAATCGCTAAACCACGGTTCAAATAACAGTAATTCCACATCATTTTATCCAAATACACTGTTTTGAAAGCGTACTTTTTAAAAATCGTTTCGTCGGGTGTAAATTCAACGTAAGTACCGTTTTGTTCGTCCGTTTTTTCGATTGGATATTCTTGAACCAATTCACCCTTGTTAAAATCCGCACGTTTTTTTTCTCCTTCACGAACCGAGTAAACCGAGAAATAAGAAGAAAGTGCATTCACCGCTTTGGTACCGACTCCATTCAAACCTACCGATTTTTTGAAGGCTTTGGAATCGTATTTTCCACCTGTATTCATTTTGGAAACCACTTCCACAACTTTACCTAAAGGAATTCCACGACCGTAATCGCGCACGCTTACTTTTCCATCTTTCACTTTGATATCGACGCGTTTACCATTCCCCATTACAAATTCATCGATGCAGTTATCGACAACTTCTTTCACGAGAATATAAATTCCATCGTCGGCAGCAGCGCCATCACCCAATTTTCCAATGTACATTCCCGGACGCAATCGGATGTGTTCTTTCCAATCGAGGGAGCGTATGTTGTCTTCAGTATATTGATTTTCAGCCATTTTTTATAGAATTCTTCAATTTAACAAAAATAACTGATAAACAAAGAAATGATTAGTTACTAAACGTAATTTATGAACGTAAATTAGTTGATAACACGAGAGTGGGAGTTGAAAACTGAAAGTTGAAAATTAAGAATGTAAAATTGAAAATGTAAAATTTAATCTGCAGCGTTGGAGTTAAAAGTGAAATCTTCGCGTTATGATTTATTAAAAATTACTTCGAGCCAAAAGCCCTAATTCAACATTAAAAATTCAACATTTTGAAGTGCTAATGAAAGAAATTAAAAACACTTCTTCGAGTTGAGATTTATTGAAATTTTCTTAGACCCAAAATTCCAATTAAAAACCAAGCATTAAAAACAAATAATCCTTCTTAGAGTAAAGATTCACCTTGATTTTCTTCGACTTAAAAGCCTTAATTCAACATTCAAAATTAAGCATTAAAAATTTAATTTTCTTCGACTCAAAAAACCTAATTAAAAATTAAGCATTAAACATTAAAAATTCCAAGTAAAACCACATAGATACATAGAAAAATGAAGTTTAATCTGCAGTCACGGAAGAGAATTAAAAAAGTTAAAAGTTGAGAGAGAAAAGATAAAAGTTGAGAACTCGGACAAAGATTTACAATGATTTTCTTTGAGTTATGAATCCCAATTAAAAATTCAACATTAAAAATCAAAAATCCCAAGAAAAACCACATAGATACATAGAAAAATGAAGTCTAGTCCGCAGTCGCGGAAGAGAATTAAAAAAGTTAAAAGTTGAGAGAGAAAAGATAAAAGTTGAGAACTCGGACAAAGATTTACAATGATTTCCTTTGAGTTATGAATCCCAATTAAAAATTCAACATTCAACATTCAAAATTCAAAATTCAAAATTCGAAAATCAAGCATTAAAAATCAAAAATCCCAAGAAAAACCACATAGATACATAGAAAAAGAAAGTCTAGTCCGCAGTCGCGGAAGAGAATTAAAAAAGTTAAAAGTTGAGAGAGAAAAGATAAAAGTTGAGAACTTGGACAAAGATTTACAATGATTTTCTTTGAGTTATGAATCCCAATTAAAAATTAAGCATTAAAAATTCAAAACTACCACCTCGGTGAAACGATTTAACACAATTGTCTCCGGTTAAAAAAAACCAAATTAAAAATTAAGCATTAAACATTAAAAATTACAATTCGTGCTTAGTTTTAATATTTTTGAAATACAAAGAATTAATTAGTAAATTTGTTTCGAAAATTAACGTGAAAAAGCAATACTTTTTTTCTTTTGTCCTTGCTGCACTATCATTTGTAGCTGCGAAATCCCTTGAAGAAGTTGGGGTTGAACGATACTATATACAAAAAGCTACCAATTTTCAAAAAGAGGACGGTTATTTTGATTTAGCAAATCCAAGCACAGTGAGTTCTTTTCCGATGGGAATTTCTTCTTTTTCGGATGTTACGATGTTAGATTCAACGCATTTGATTGGTATTGAACCAATTAATGGAACTGTTTTAATGCTAGATTTACAAAACAACTCCATTGCAAGTCAATTATCACTTGGCTCAGAATTTCAATTTGTTGATATTTCAAGAATGGATTCTACTTTGATTTTGCTTGACTCAAAAAGTAAGGTACATTTTTTACTTCCGCCTTACGATTCAACTTCATTTGTGTCAATGAATGAAACCAAAGAAAATTTTATTTCTTCGGGTATTTGTTTTCACGAATCAACTAAAAGATTGTTTTTGTTGAGTGAAGTACAAGAAAAAGAAGAAGGTCAATTTTCAAGTTTTCTTTATTCTTTCAATTTAAACAAGCGTCAATTACGTGAAGAGCCTTTATTTGAAATTAACTCGCTTGCCATTGAAACGTTCGCTTTAAACAACAATTTGCCTTTACCTAGAAATAAAGTAAGTTTCGCAGGTGACACAACGGAAGGTTTAAGCTTTAATCCATCTGCGTTGGCAATTCATCCAAAAACGAATGAAATTTACGTGCTTTCCTCAGAGGATAGAAGCTTAGTTGTTTACAATCAATTTGGAGAAGTTGTGAATTTCACAATGCTTGATCCAAAGGTTTTTTCTAAACCAACGGGTATGACTTTCCAAGATAATGGAGATTTATTAATCACTGTTTCTGATTTAATGCGTCCGTCAATCGTTCGTTTAAAATGGAATAAACTTTACCAATCTCTTTCTGGTCACGGAATTATTTTCGGGAGATAATTCTTAATTCATAACTAAGTTCTTTAGCTGACTCAGTTTTGTTTCGCAATCACTTTTACTTCAATTGAAACTCAGCGTTTAATTTGCTGTCAATATTTCTTCTACCGTATTTCTAGACACAGCGTGATATTTCGGAGCGATTTTCTGAAATATTTCCTTAGCCCAAGCAAGATTTTTAGGTTTTTCAGCTAAAGCTTTGTAAATCGGAACTAGGTATTTTCTTCTTCCTATTTTACTTAAAAACGCTTCGATTTCTGGTCGAATTTCGGTGTAATCATTTTTTATAGCAAGCACAAACCATTCATTCATAATTTCTGCATTTCCACAAGTTGAAAAGCCTAAAAACTGATCGAGTTCTTTCATTTTTCGCTTACCAATTGCTGGATTTAGAGCGCGAATGAACGTTTGCCATTCTTGAACAATAAAATCTTTTCGTTCGATTTTTTTCACAATCATTCGACGCAAACGTTTGCCTTTTCTTTTGTAATATTTATAAGTGATTTTTGGAGCAAATAAAACTTCGCCTGCATTGGTTTTTTCTGCCATTTCGGTCATTTTTTCCAACCTGGTAGAGCTTAGTTGCAAACAATTTTTTGGCAATCCTTTTTTATAAATCCATTCTTCGGTATTGAATTGAATTTTGTTTTTTGAAAGTAATTGTTCATTCAGATATTCAACAAAAACCTTTGAATTAATTGTTTTGAAAGCAAAGTGATGAAAGTACTTTTTAAGAAAAATATCCATTTGTTTTCTGCCAACTTTCTCTTCTAATGTTTTCAGGAAAAATGCACCTTTTATATATGCAATGTCTGTCATTCCATCATCTGGATTTCTGTTTTCTAAATCGAGGTATAATTTGGTGTCTTCCGGATGTTTTGATTTTCTGATTTCATCAATTTCATCTTGTAATTCTTGAAATTCAATGATTGCCAAAATATCTGCAATTTCTTTACCGTATAGTTTTTCCATGATACGATTTTCGAAATAAACCGTAAAACCTTCATTCAGCCAGAAGTCATTCCACGTGTGATTGGTAACCAAATTTCCCGACCAAGAATGAGCAAGTTCATGCGCAATTACAGACACCAAACTACGATCGCCTGTGATAATTGTTGGATTTACAAAAGTCAACATTGGATTTTCCATCCCACCAAACGGAAACGAGTAGGGGAGAACGAGTAAATCGTATTGGTCCCATTGGTATTTTCCGTAAAGTCTTTCAGCTGCATTGAACATTTTGGGTAAATCCACAAACTCATTTTTTGAAGCATTCATCAACTCAGGTTCACAGTAAACACCAGTGTTTTTACTGAAAGCATGATATTTCAAATCGCCAACAGCCAAGGCAATCAAATAAGAAGGAATCGCTTTTTCCATTCTAAATTCATAGATGCCTAAATCGTTTTTCTGCTTTTGATTTTTAGCGCTCATTACGGCCATCAATTCTTGGGGAACTTTCACTTTTGCCGAATAAGTAATGCGATTGGAAGGGGAATCTTGAATTGGAATCCAAGTTCGGGTTAAAATTGCTTGTCCTTGTGTGTAGAGAAACGGATATTTCTTTGAACTTGTTAGGTTTGAGTCTAGCCAATCCAGTGCTTCCGATTGTTTTGTCGTTTGGTAGTAAATATTTATTTGTGTTGTTTTTGGACTCACACTAACAAGTAAAGGTTGACCCAAAATGGAATCTCTGTCCATATTGCCAATTACGAAATCTGCTTCGCGTTCTTGATTTGCTTTTCCAGTGGTAATCTTTTGAATTTGAAGACCTTTAATGTCAAAAATGGCAGTGTCACTTCCGAAGTTTTTCATTGTGTGACGCGCAACTCCATAAATCGTCTTGTTGTTGAAATTAACTTCTAATTCCAAGTCTAAATGCGTTGTTTTTATTTCTTTTAAGTTCGAATAGCTGTGATCGTCGTAGCTCGAATCGGCGAGTTGTTCTGTTTTTGTGGCAGGCGCTTTCGGTGTCGTATCACAAGAAACGAGGTAGAACGTTAAAAAAACAATTAGAAATTTGTTTAAAAAGTGCATTAATTGGATTTAAAATTCAGTACGCCAAATCGTTCCTTGTTTCCAAGAATGGAGTACATTAAAATTTCTTTGTTCACTAAATCGACTTTAAACATTTTTGGTACAACAATCGATTTCAAATCTTTGCGCGCAAATAAATTTTTACGTTCCTCTTGACCATCGCTTAAATTTAAACTTGTGATTGCTGCCACATTTTTTCTTTTCGATAAATTGAAGGAATATACTTTTCTTAAATCTTGTCTGAAATTTCCGAGGTCATCGTAATTTCGAAGGTTATCATTGAAAATAAAATTAATTGTTTTTCCATCCGTAAAACTTGAGTAAGAACTAAATGGACCACCGTCATTGATAGAAACTTGTGATTTTGAAATTCTTTTTTGCCAATCAAAAGTTCCTGTTTTTCCAATTTTGAACGCAATGATATCATCGTAGTAGTAATACGTCACATTCGAGGACATTCCTGTTCGGTTGTCGTAATTTGCTCGCCTGTAAACATAATATTGTTCCATCGAACCAACGATTGACCCATCTTCCAGCACAAAAATATCTCGCAAACGATAATTGTAATATTGATTTTGAAGATTTGGATTCGTTCCAATTGTTGCTTGTCGGTCATACAAATCGTTGTCTAACCAACTTTCCATCGCAATTTCTTTGTCAAACGGAATGATTCCTTTGGAGACAACGCTGTCGTTTTTTGCATCAATTGTAATAATGAAAACACCTAAAATCCCTTGTCGATTGCCTTTTCCATACAAACCAGAAAGCGTACAAATACTGCTGTCATTAGAATTTAGTTGCATATCGTCAACTCTCAAACCATCGACCTCAATTGAAAATTCTTTGAGTTGGTTGTTGTTGATTTTATAAAGATGTAAGGATTTGAAATTCTCAAAATCGCGACCAAACAGGCGATCATTGGGTTTGTTGTGTTCGGTAATACTAACTAAATACTCACCAGCGTTTGAAATGTGTTGTTCATTGATTGTTGTAATATTTCCATCAAAAGGAAGAGAATACTCACCAGCTTGCACTTCTTTTAAACTTTGATCGATTACTTTATAACCGTAAATATCACTAATTTCCTTTCTTCCAGGTACTTCCCAAACAATCCCGATGTATTTTCTATTTTGCGATTGAATGATGTTGAAATTCGGTTGTGCACCCAATTTATTGTTGGTATAGCTTGCAATTAAAAGTGATGGTCCAGAGGCATCAAGATTTTCATCCAAGGGTTGCATGTACAAAGTCATTACGCCGTTGCTCTTGTCGGAGAGGAAAACAATTAATTGATTACCAAAGTAATAAGCAGTTTCGAAATTTGCGATTCCTGTTTCGGCAACAAGTTTTATTCTTTTTTGCTGAAGGAAGGCTAAATTTTCATTTTCTGAAATTCGATAGGTTCCAAATGAACTTCCTGTGTAGCGTAAACTGTAAAAGTCATTTGAATTTTTAGGTAAAATTTCAAGCAAAGCACCTTGACTTCTTTCCAATTCTCCCCAAAAAATAGGGAACTCTTTTTGTGAAAAAACAATTCCTTGAATGAGTGAAAAAAGAAGTAAAAGTAGTAGTTTCATTTGTTTTAGTTTACCAATTGTATACCGAGGTAAGTTGTTGGTTTTATTTGTTTTAACTCTGCTTTTAATTGCTCGTTCACTGCCAAAGTGTCGATAAAAGCATGAACAGATTCCATTGTTACTTTTTCATTTTTACGAGTCAAACCTTTTAGTGCTTCGTAAGGTTTTTCAAATCCTTCACGTCTTAAAATTGTTTGAATCGCTTCGGCAACAACAGCCCAATTATTTTCCAAATCTTCCTCTAATTTGTCACAATTTAGTAATAATTTACCTAAACCGTTTAAAGTAGATTGAAAAGCGATAATGGTGTGACCAAGTGGCATTCCGACTGCACGTAAAACGGTTGAATCAGTTAAGTCACGTTGCAATCGAGAAACAGGTAATTTTGCAGCTAAATGTTCAAAAAGGGCGTTGGCAATACCTATATTTCCTTCAGAATTTTCAAAATCAATAGGGTTCACTTTATGGGGCATTGCCGAAGAACCGATTTCTCCGTCTTTCAGTTTTTGCTTGAAATAATCCATTGAAATGTAAGTCCACATATCGCGGTTTAGATCCAATAAAATTGTATTGATTCGTTTTAGACAGTCAAAAAGGGCTGCTAAATTATCGTAATGTTCGATTTGTGTCGTTGTTTGACTTCTGTCTAAACCTAGATTTTTATTCACGAAATCATTTGCAAAATCTACCCAATTGATTTCTGGAAAAGCGATATGATGCGCGTTGAAATTTCCTGTTGCACCGCCAAATTTTGCGGAAAAAGGAATTGCTAAAAGATGCTTGCGTTGAACAGATAAACGTTCAGAAAACACTTGAATTTCTTTTCCTAAACGTGTAGGCGAAGCAGGTTGACCATGTGTTTTTGCCAACATGGGAATATCCTTCCATTCATTTTGGAATTCAACCAACTTGGCAATAATTTCATCGAGTATTGGTAAATAAACGTGCAAAATTCCTTCTTTCAAGGACAATGGAATCGATGTATTGTTAATGTCTTGCGAAGTCAAACCGAAATGAATAAACTCTAAATATTCTCCTAATCCCAGCGATTGCATGCGGTCTTTTAAGAAATATTCAACAGCTTTCACATCGTGATTGGTGATTTTTTCCGAATCCTTAATCCATTGAGCATCAGATTCAGAGAAGTTTTGATAAATCGCTTTAAGTTCCTCAATTTTTGAAGTTGGAAACGAACTCAAGGCTTGAATAGGCATTTTTGTCAAAGCGATAAAATACTCAACTTCAACTTGAACACGGTAGCGAATCAATCCAAATTCAGAAAAAAATGGACTCAAGGATTTTGTTTTAGAAAAATAACGACCGTCGATCGGTGAAATTGCGGTAAGAGGACTGAAATTCATATCTTTTTAGAAAGGTGCAAAGTTAAGACTTTGAAGCCTATGAAATTCCCAAAAAACTTAAAGATATTCATAAGGAATTAACAAAATCAAGGATTGTTGTTTGTTCGATTTTTGGGTGGGGGGAACTATTTTTAGTAGTGGGAGTTTGTTATGTCTATCAGAGAAAGGGAATCGGGAATATATGGATTAGTTTCTGATTTTTTTTAAGGTATTCATAAACATATTCTAAAACTTGAAAATATGCTTTTTCTGCAAAAGGCGTTATTTTTATTTCGAATTCTTGATCTTCAACCATTGTTCAACATCGTTTGAAAAAGATTCATAAGAACGCCCTTCATTATTTTGGATTTGATCTAAAGAAATTTCAGTTCTAGCTTGTAATTCTAAATCTGTTATAAGTGATTCAAACTTATCAATAATCGAAACTTGTTTAATTCTCATAATTCGTTCAATAAGAATTAACTTGTTTGTTTCTATGTTCATGTTTTTCACTTTAAAAATTAAAATTTTGAAATATTAAATCAATTGCACAATTTGAAAAAACTAAACTTGTATTGTATTCAATTTGATAAACAAAAACTCTTCTTTTAAAATAAATTTCCCAAAACTTAAATATGGTAGAGATTGTGATTTGTTCGATTTTTGGGTGGGGGGATTGGGACGGTTTTCCCTTTTATAGTAAGGAACTTGCGAGGTTCTTGCGTTTTTTGCTTTTCTTTTTACATGGTACTTTGATATGCTCAGCTTAAAAAAGTGAAGAGGGAAAAATGTGCTAATTATAAATGTGCTAATGAAAGAATTAAAAAACACTTCTTCGAGTTAAGGTTTAATGAGGTAATTCTTCGAGCCAAAATTCTAATTAAAAATCAAGCATCCGCAATACGACGGGCTCAAAGCAAGAAATTAAAATTCATACCACATAGATACATAGCTAAAGGAAGTTTAATTCGCATTCGCGGAAGAAAATTAGAAAAAATGAAAATTGAAAGTTGAGAACTGATACTTCAATACACTTCAGCAGATTCAGTGTAAAAGCTCAGTGCAAGTGAAAAAGAAACAACACACAGTAGCAGCGAAGCTAAAAGTCTAGGCTTTGAATTTCAACTTCAGTAGCTAAAACCATGTAATTCAAGACCGAGAATTGTTCGTCGAAATTTACAAAAAAGCGCTCACTTCGAATAAATTCTTGATTTTCAAAATAAAGGATTTTTTATTCGTACGATTATGAACTTTCAAATGATTTTTTAATCCAATCACCTTTAAGAGTCGCTGTGAATTAAGGAAAAACAAAAGATTTTTCAATTATATTTACAAAAACTCAATTTTATATGGCTAAAGCCGACATCAATTTTGAAAAGGAACTTTGGGATGCAGCGAATGAATTACGTGGTGCTGTTTCTGAAAACAACTACAAAAACTACATTCTGCCGCTTGTATTTTTAAAACATTTGAGCGAACGGTTTGAAATCGTGCAAGATGAAATAAAAGAACTCCTCACAAGTCCAACTTCTACCTATTATACTTTAGATCAATCTGAAATTAATTATGTTTTGGAGGACAGAGATGAATATTTGTCTCGAAATACTTTTATGATTCCTCAAAAAGCTTCTTGGCAATATTTAAAAGACAATGCAGAACAAGATGACATTAAAGTTATCATTGATGATGCTTTTGAAGTGATTCAAGAGTTGTTAATTGAACACAATCCTCAATTACAGAATTTATTGCCTCGAATTTTTGTGAAAAGTGAGTTGTCTCCCAAACAAACTGGTGGAATCATTAATTTACTTTCACATCCAAAATTCTCAGAAAAAGAAAATCCTGAAAGTGATATTTTAGGTAGAATTTATGAATATTACATCGGACGTTTTGCAATGGCAGAAGGTTCTGGAGCAGGACAATTTTTTACACCCGGAAGCATTGTGCGCTTGTTGGTTGATTTGTTAGAACCTTACAAAGGACGCATTTTTGACCCAGCTTGTGGAAGTGGAGGAATGTTCGTTCAATCCTTGAAGTTTATTAATGAACACGGAGGAAATAAAAACGACATTTCCATTTTCGGACAAGAAATGACTGCTCAAACCTTGCGTTTATGCCTGATGAATCTCCTTTTACGTGATTTATCTTTCGATATTAAACTAGGAAATTCATTACTCGACGACAAATTCCCAAGTTTGAAAGCGGATTTTATTATCGCAAACCCGCCATTTAATGTAAGTAACTGGCATCCAGAAGATTTGCCCGATGGCGACCCGCGTTTGTTTGGACCAAAAGAAGAATTCACAACTGACGGAAATGCCAACTACATGTGGATGCAAACCTTTTGGAGTCATTTGAGCGATGTAGGCACAGCAGGAATTGTGATGGCAAACGGCGCAATGACTTCCAACAACAAAGGAGAAAAAAATGTGCGCCAACACATGGTAGAAAACAGCATGATTGACGCGATTGTACGTTTGCCCGATAAATTGTTTTTGACAACTGGCATACCTGCTTGCATTTTTATCTTGAGTAAAAACCGCGATGGAAAAGACGGCAAACACCGCAATCGAACGAACGAAATCCTGTTTCTCGATGCCTCCAAAATGGGAACGATGGCTAGCCGCAAACTCCGTGTCTTCACAGATGCCGACATTGAAAAAATAACTTCCACTTACCATTCTTGGAGAAACAAAGCGAAGACTGAAACGCTCGTTAATGCGACAGCTGAGGCTCTCGAAGCCAGAGCATACCAAGACATCGATGGTTTTTGTAAATCCGCCACCCTCGAAGAAGTACGTGCCCAAGATTACAAACTCACGCCGGGCATCTACGTGGGCACCGAAGCCGCAGAAGAGGACAGCGAACCTTTCGAAGAAAAAATGGCACGTTTGCAAGCGCAGTTATTGGAGCAGTTTGAGAAAGGTAATGAATTGCAGGAAAGGATAAAAATGAATTTTGGGAGAATATGAAAAAAGCCCTAACTATTAGTTTTGTTTTAATTTGTTTGTCATTTCTGGCTTCTGTTTCAAAAAATAAAACTGAAATAGCAACTAAACACGAAAAAAAATATTCTGAAAATAAAACTGATTTTTGGGATAAATATTCAAGTGGTATAATAGCAGGATTTACAATTTTTGTATCATTAGGAATTTCAGTATATCAAGCTAAAGCTAGTCATAAACACAACAGAGAATTAGTTATTTCAGAAGCAAGAATTGAATGGATTCAAAAACTAAGACCGTTATTAGGAGGGTTAATTTCAATTGCAGGGACTTTAGATTACAAAATTGATGAGTTCACTAAGAAAAAAAACTATAAAAATCAACCAATTTCAGAACTTCCATTAGATATGCAAAATGAAGTTTCTGAAATTTTACTTTTGATAAATGATTTTAGAAAAAATTTCAATGAAATAAAACTATTCTTAAATCACAATGAGGTAAATCACAAAAAATTCATTAGTGATGTTGACAATTACATAATCCAAATAACAAATACAAATACAACGAATAACACAAAAATTGATGAAGATGTATTAATCAATTCCGCAAGAGTTATTCTAAAAGAAGCTTGGGAACAATCAAAAGAATCATCAAAAAAAATGCTTTTTTAAATTATTAATAAAGAATATTAGTAAGAGATTAAAAAACACAGAATTAAAAGGTTACATGAAATAATATGATTAAGAAATTAATAAATATCGAGAAATATACAATACCTCAAATGCTTCTTTTGATTGCATTTATTATTATGGTGTTACCAATTTTACTTACAGTTCCTGCGATTTTCAATTTCTTGAATTTTTCCGAAAAAGGACAAATTGGAGATACAATTGGTGGTATTACAGCACCTTTTATAAATGGTTTAGCTGCAATTTTAGTTTTTCTTGCTTTCAAGGAACAAATCAAGGCAAATGAGATATTCAAAAATCAAGAAAAAAGTAAAATGATATTAGACCAAATCTCATTAATTCAGGAAGATAAAATGGAAATTGAAAAAATAATTGGGGGAATTATTAGAAATTTAAGTTATTATCAAAGCCCTTTTAATGCAGGAAATGCTCTATTACTGAATAAATTAACCTATTTCATTACTGAAATAAGATTAACGAATGATTTAATTAATAACTATTCCGGGGATAAAGATTTTCTTTACAAAAAACTACATTATCTCTATACCATCAAATACAAAGACATAATGAATGAATTAAATAAGCGCCTACATCCACCATTTTATTGTCATGCAGATTACACAACTTATATTTTTGATATTCAAATTGCAATTCAAGAATTTAATACAACTTTCAACGATATTAATAAATTCAAAGTTAATAGCTAAATGCCCCAAAACTGGAAAACATATAAACTTGTGGAAGTCGGTAAAATTATTACCGGCAAAACTCCATCTGCGAAAAATCCTGAACATTTCGGCAATGAACTTCCATTTGTAACACCTACTGATTTTAAAAATTATGTAAAAAACGTATCTTTCGCTGAAAGAAATATTTCAAAAGAAGGAGTAATTGCTTTAAAAACCAAAATTCTTCCTATTGATTCAATTATTGTTACTTGTATAGGTTCTGATATGGGTAAAGTAGTATTAAATCAAATTCCATGTTTAACTAATCAACAAATAAATTCAATAGTTCCTGATAAAAGCATAGTAAATCCTCATTTTTTGTATTACAAGATTGTATCTGAATACTCTACTTTGCGAACTTTGGCAACCGGAGGTTCAACAATGCCGATATTGAATAAATCAGAATTCGAAAACATCGAAATCTCTCTCCCGCCTCTCCCCGAACAACGCGCCATCGCCTCCATTCTTTCTGCTCTCGATGACAAAATCGAACTCAACCTCCAAATGAACAAGACCTTGGAGGATATGGCCATGGCACTCTACAAACATTGGTTCGTAGATTTTGGGCCGTTCAAAGATGGAACGTTTGTGGAAAGTGAGTTGGGAATGATTCCTGAAGGTTGGGAGGTGAAAAGTATTGGCGAAGTTATAGAAACAATAGGTGGAGGAACTCCAAAAACTAATGTACCTGAATATTGGGAGAATGGAGAAATTGATTGGTATTCTCCAACTGACTTGACAAGTTCAAATACATTATTCTCATTAGGTACAGCAAAAAAAATCACAAAATTAGGTTTGCAGAAGAGTTCTTCTAGACTCTTACCTCCTGGTTCTCTTTTAATGTCAAGTCGGGCAACTATTGGAGCTTTAACAATTACAAGAAAAGAAGCCTGTACAAATCAAGGATTTATTTCGATGATTCCAAATGAAATTGTTTCTATATATCAACTCCATGGTTGGACGAAATACAACTCAGATTTAATTTTATCTAAAGCAAATGGAAGTACTTTTAAAGAGATTAGCAAGTCTGAATTTAGAGCTCTTCCAATATCAATCGGAAATAATATTGAATCATTCGAACTTCAATCGAAATCAATTTACAATTTGATTGAAAATAATATATTAGAAACTCAAACTTTGAAAGAACAACGCGATTCCCTTTTACCGAAATTGATAAGTGAGGAGATTAAACTCAAAGATCAGAAAATATATTGAACTAAAACAAATAAAGAAGAAGAAATCGAAAGGATTATTATTTTAGTAATTAAGTCCTTTTTAAAACTCAAAAATCCATCATCACTTTTAACAGGGATAAAAACTTGCATAAATTGAAGGTAGCAAAAGAGTAAAAATACTTTATCATACCATTTTGCAGTTTTCATAAATTTATGATAAATTGAAGAAGGAATCCAAGTACCCTCATAAAAAATATAGAAAATAAAGGAAAGAAAAATTAGTAGAATACTTAAAGTGAAAAATTCACGATTACGAACTTTTTTTCTTTTATTAACCTCCTCTATTGCATTATCTAACTTTTCAACAACATAGGAAATATTCATATTGATCATTTCCTTAGTTGACAACATGAAAACTGAACCAGGGATTGCCTTTCTTTCAATTGAAACTGGATTTTTTTCATTTGCATTACCTTCAATTAGTTCATTAACTTTATAACGATGTGCATCAAACAAATAGATAGATTCTAATTTCGAAGGATCCTTGCTATCCAACTCATAGTCGATCACAATTCCAGAATAAAGCTCATTTTTCCCTCCTGACTTAACCAAAATATCTGCTAATGTCATTTGCACTTTTTCTAGTGATAAATCAGGTCTATCCAATACATTGACAGCCTTTTTAAATTTTTTGAAGTGAAAAACTTCACCACTAAACAAATAATACCAAGGATTCTTATATCGTAGAATTTTAATTTTTCGGTCTAAGTGAAAGAATCTAATGACTCTTGACAAAAGAAATCCAGAAATCCAAGCTACAAAATATAAGCAAAAACAATAAATCATGAAAATGTGATATTTGGCTAAAAAATATTTGGAGTTCTTACCTAATTCTATACCTTCATTCACAATTTCTTTATACAATGTTACTATTTCACTAATTTTTATTTGATTATCAAAAAAACCTTGATATAAACAAAAAGTAATGAATTGAATTATTAACCCTGGGATTAAAGCAGACAAAAGTGTATTTAATACATTTTCACTGGTAGTGAATTGTTTGGAAAATTCTCCAAAGTAATATGTTCTTAGAAAAATATATCCAGGAATTAAAATGGATACAAAGAGAATTACGAACCCAATGGTTAATGTCATCGAGTCTAATTATTTAAAATCTACTTCTGGATTTTTCCAAATTCCGGTTTGAATTTGTGTTTTACGTGAATTTTCTATTGCATCATCAATAGCTTTTTTCTTAATTGGGTCATTCAACGCATCGAGCCCATCATCTGAAATTAGACTTGTTTGAGTTTTTTTATTCAAATTTTTAAAAAAACTAATAAGCAGTCCAACAAGAATAACTGAAACGATAATACCAACCCACTTCTCTTGTTTTTCACTCATGATTCTAAGAATACTTCAACGAAAGTATAACTTTTTTGTGTTTTACAACAATTTTTTGTTTTCATTTAACAAAATGTTGACCGTGTTTGCGAATAAGTCTGTCATAATTTCTTATGATTCATTATTTTTGAAAATGCCTAACCTCCTCGAAATAACCGTTGAAAAAGCAGCCATCGAATGGTTGGTAGAATTTAAGAAAAGTGTACTTAAAGAGTGCTAAACAAGGCATTAACAAAATTTGTATCATATTATTTCTATTTTCGTAGTATTCAAAACCAATGATTTTCTATGAGTGAAGTTTTTTTTCAACCCAGATTAACGGGGAAACGTTTTGATTCACATACGCTTCCGGTTGAATTACTCAGTGATTTTGCTGCGCTCGAAGAATTGATTATTGAACTAGCAAAGCAAAAATACTTAGATGCTCATCCAGATCGTAAACGAGTACCAAGAGGTTTTGCGGACGGTATATCTTTAAATCTAGCAACAATTGAAGAAGGAAGCGTACTAACTGGTTTTGTTTTATCCTCCTTGCTTACAGCAAATAGTTTGTTTTCAACTTCAGATTCAACATTAACCTATTTTGAACAAGCCAAGGAAACATTTGTAACAGCTTTGGAGCAGGCTGAAAAAGCAGAGCAAATTGGACTTACTCCACGCTTCATCGCTTACTTTAATCGAATTGGTAAAAACCTTTTGGATGATGAAGCAATCGAGTTTAATCCAATTTCAACTAACCATAAAGCAACATTGAATAAGCAAACACGTCGTCGTATTTTATTGTCTGTTGATCAAAATGCTGAATATTCAGAAAATACTACCTTGATTGTTCAAATAACGGAACTAAATAAGGTAAAACAAACATTTTCTATTCAAAATCATAACGTAAAAATTGCAGGTATTTCTATTCAACCAGAACATAAAGAAAACATTTACAAAGCATTTGACGAATTTGAATTAGGAAGTTACGTAAAAATGAAAGTTGAAGCACAATTTAATGCATCAAACACTATTAGTATGATAAATACCTTAGAACATATAGATTTATTAGATGCGGGAGATATTGAAGTTCGTTTAGAACATATTTCGTCACTTAAGGAAGGTTGGTATTATGGAGAAGGAAAAGGATTCAAAAAGGAAGAAATAATGCAATTGTTACTACTTTTTAATGCTAATTATCCGAATGAATTACCAAATCCGAATGTCTTTCCTACAGTTGAAGGAAAGGTTCAATTTGAATGGTCTAACGATTTATATGATCTTTCATTAACAATTGACACTGAAAAAATGTTAGGTGATTTTCATGCAATAACATTTAGTAATGAGGAGGAAATTGAACGACAGCTTAATTTGAATGAAATGAACGGTTGGTCAGAACTTAATTCATGGATATCCAAAAATATGATTTGATGGAAGAAAATACCCTACTACATCGCCAGATTCACCCATCCTTTATTCAAAAGTCAGAAGTTTCTTCACAAGCATTTGAAGCAACTTCATCCGCTTTTACTCCAACACCTAAGGATAATAAAATGCTCTCAGTTTACAACGGAGATAAATTCACGGCAAAACAAGCATTTGAACATTTTGTTGCTAATTACTCGTCTGTTGGCGTTTTATCGGTAACATTCCAAGAAGTGAAAACTGTTGGTTTATCTGCTCTTGAAGACAATATTCCATTTGATGGTCATGCATATATTGATTATTCCACTTGTGAAACAAATGGTCAGATAAAAAGTAAAGCAAAGCTTTTAAAGAAAAAAGCTTTAGATAGAGGTTGGATGTATTTTGCACAACAATGACCAACCTCCTCGAATCCACCGTTGAAAAAGCAGCCATCGAATGGTTGGAGCAATTGGGCTATCGCTACCAGCACGGTAACGAGTTGCAACGCGAGCTGAAAAAGGTAGTTTTGGAAGAAGAATTGCGCTCTTTTCTTTCTGTGGCTTACCCCGATGTGCCTGCGAACGCCATTCAGGAAGCCATGAGCAGTTTCATGCAACAAGAAAGCATCGACCTGCACTTGCGCAACCGAGAGTTTCATTTGAAATTGTCAAAAGGAATAGCAGTCACTTGGAAGGATGCAAGCGGTGCTGAAAAGGCAAAACACATTTACCCAATCAACTACAACGAACCGGAAAAGAATTCCTTTCTGTGTTCCAACCAAGTGGTCATCATTGGTAAAAACAAACGCATTCCCGACCTAATCATTTACATCAATGGTTTGCCACTTGTAGTGTTTGAGTTTAAAAACATGTTCGATCAAGAGGTTGGAATTGAAAATGCACACACGCAATTGGCGCATTATGCCTTAGATATTCCACAATTATTTGATTACAATACATTTACCGTTATTTCTGACGGTCAGGAGGCATTCCACGGGATGTACAACGCTTCCTTGAAATGGTTCGCCCCTTGGAAAAGTACCAATGGAGAGGCCTTGGTGCGCGATGAAGAATTGCAATTGGAAACCCTAATAAAAGGTTTGTTCCCGAAAGCAACTTTATTGAATTACATCAAAAACTATATTTTCCACGAAGACCACAACGGGAAAATCATCAAGAAAGGAGCAAAATACCACCAATATTGGGGAATTTCCGCTGCTGTCAAAAGTTCCATTGATAATATCAAACCAAAAGGTGACGGACGTTTAGGTGTCATTTGGCACACACAAGGCTCAGGGAAAAGCATTTCGATGGCTATTTTGACCGGAATCTTGCGCCAGTTGCCCGATATGAAAAACCCAACGATTGTCATTCAAGTTGACCGCAACGACCTCGACCGACAATTGTATGAATCCTTTGTGTTGTGCAAAGATTTAGTGGGAGAAGTAAAACACGCTGAATCAACAGAAGATTTACGTTCCTTGTTAAGCTCAGATGGTGGCGGTGTAATTTTTACAACGATTGAAAAGTTTCGGTTGAAGAAGGGTGTCATCCCCCTCGATCCCCCTTCAAAGGGGGAAGCTGTCTCTCCCCTTGAGGGGAGATTAAGAGGGGTGACAGAAGACAACGAAGAAACAGTTCACCCCATTCTCTCCGAACGCTACAACGTTATCGTTTTAGCCGATGAAGCACACAGGACACAATACGGATTTGAAAATGGTGGCTATGCACAAAATCTACGCCGTGCGTTACCCAATGCTTCGTTCTTAGGATTTACAGGAACGCCAGTTGATGGAAAAGATGCCGATACGGAACAAGTTTTTGGAGCAACCATTCACACTTATGATATTAAACAAGCTGTGGAAGACGGAGCTACAGTTCCTATCTATTATGAACCGAAAATGGTTCCATTGAATATTAAGGTTGATTCCTACAAAGAACTGGAAGAAGTTAAGGAAGATGCAGAAAGTAGCAATAACATTGTATGGGCTGCTATTGAAGATGCAGCAGGAGCCGAAGAACGAGTGAAGCAAATTGCAAATGAAATCCTAACTCACTTCAATGCACGGATTAAGACATTCGTAGGGAAAGCGATGATTGTTTGCATGAGTCGCCGTAATTGCGTGAAAATGTACGATGCCTTGAAAGCATTACCAAATTGTCCTGAAGTTGCGGTGATTATGACAGGAAACATTTCAAAAGATCCCGTTGAATGGAATCCGCATATTCGCACCAAAGAGTCAATGGAAGCCATAAAAAAGCGATTCAGAACTCCAGAAGATTCCTTGCAAATTGTCATTGTGCGCGATATGTGGCTAACATAGAAGGACTAAACCGAAGCGCAACGCAGTGAAGGTTCGGCTTTAGTCTATTGTTGACAGATGCTTTCGCTAGCCCTACTTTGTGTTGTTATGGGGTTTGCTTTTTAATCGATACATTTTTTGAG
>VEQH01000035.1 GCA_018883325.1 Flavobacteriales bacterium
GTATGAACAAAAAAAGGGAGCCATAAAAAATGTAAGCTCCCTCAGTAACTAGCTCAAGGCCGTTATGAATGACAAATATAGAAAAATAGATGATTTTTCTTGCATGTTAACACAGAATCTCAGGTTTCTAGTAGATTCCTACTGATGTCGGAATGACACTGCGGTATGAGTAGGTGGCGAAAATGCTTCGCATTTTCGCATTCTCTTCCATATTCAGAAGTCCTTCCGAGAGAAGCGAGGAATCATTAGATGTTTTAGGGAATAAATTGTTAAAATGCAAAGTGTTTCGCTGAAACATCTAAACAAATAGTCTTTTTTAACTGGAATGAGAGCGTGAACTCTGGAGGAAAATATACTTATATGAAAACGCTTTTTAATTGTGTATTTAGCAATAACAAAAACGAATAGATTTTAGGATTTCTAAATAGATTTGGGAAAACAAAGGAAAAACAATAGATCTGTTTTAAAAGCTTTTTTCCTTTCAAAAATTGAATGTGCGTAACTAATCAGTCAGTTCAATTTTACAAGCCAATTGCAACTTAAATTCGTTTACTTATTTTTAGGATATGAACGTACATTTTATAGCAATCGGTGGAAGTGCAATGCACAATTTAGCAATCGCTTTGAGTCGGAAAGGCGCAAAAGTTACTGGTTCTGATGATGAAATTTTTGAACCATCACGCACGCGCTTAGAAAAACAAGGAATTCTGCCTGAAAAATTGGGTTGGGATGCCTCTGCTATTACGTCTGATTTGGATGCTGTCATTCTTGGGATGCACGCTCGAATTGATAATCCAGAATTATTGAAAGCAAAAGAATTGAATATTCCAATTTACTCTTATCCTGAATATTTATACGAGCAAAGTAAGGATAAAATTCGTGTTGTTATTGGTGGAAGTCACGGTAAAACAACAATAACTTCTATGCTTTTACACGCAATCAATAAGTTAGGAATCAACGTTGATTATATGGTCGGTGCGCAATTGGAAGGCTACGATTGTATGGTGAAATTGAGTGAAGATGCGAAAATTATGATTTTGGAAGGAGATGAATATTTAAGTTCACCCATCGACAGAAGACCGAAATTTCATTTATATCAACCAACAATTGCTATTATTAGCGGAATTGCTTGGGACCACATCAATGTTTTTCCAACCTTTGAAAACTACGTTGAGCAATTCGACATTTTTTGTTCGCTTATTGATCCAAAAGGCAAACTCATTTACAACACGGAAGACGAAGAAGTAAACAAATTAGGAAAGAAATACAGTTCGGCTTTAAATACAATTCCTTATGCTACGCCGACATTTGTTCCCACTGAAAATGGCACTAAACTAAGTTTTGAAGGTCAGGAATTTGATTTGAAAATATTTGGACCACATAATTTACAGAATTTGATCGGTGCAATGCGTTTAGGTGAAGCAATCGGCATTCAAACTACTGATTTTCTGAATGCTATGCGTGATTTTACAGGTGCAGGAAAACGATTACAGAAAGTGTCAGAAAAAGCAGATTTCGTAATGTTTAAGGATTTTGCGCATTCTCCGTCCAAGTTAAAAGCAACAACAAACGCCATTAAACATCAATATCCGACACGTAAAGTTGTTGCTTGTATGGAATTACATACTTTTTCTTCACTGAAAAAAGAGTTTTTACCTCACTACAAAAACGCAATGGAAAAAGCAGACATAGCTGTCGTATATTACAGTCCGGAAGTCGTTAAGCATAAAAAATTAGAGCCTATTTCAAAAGCACAAGTCTTGGATGGATTTGGCAGAAACGTACTCGTTATGGATGAAACAGCAGACGTTCTTACATTTATCCGAGCTCAAAAATGGGAAAATTCAGTTTTATTGATGATGTCCTCTGGAAATTTTGATGGAATTGATTACGATGCTTTGGGCGAAGAACTTTGTGCAACGATTGTTTAAATAAGGGATAAACATTTTTCACAAAGTAATTCTTCAAAATCATCAATAAAATTTAGCTTTGTGCGTTCACTTAAATATGATAAATCGATTTTTCATCACTTCCCTCCTAGCCGCTTTGTTGATGCTGACATTTACAAATTGTGGTAAAAAACAATTTTTATCTAAAAAGAACCTTTCTTTTTCTGTTGATACCTTAGTTTTTGATACCGTTTTTACAACAATTGGCTCAACAACAAAGCAATTCAAAATCTATAACAACGAAAATCGAACGGTAAATATCCAAGAAATTGAATTGGTTGGTGGCGAAAATTCTCCTTTTAGAATGAATGTCGATGGTATCAAAGGAACAAAAATTACCGATATTGACTTGGAAGGAAAAGATTCACTTTTTGTATTTGTGGAAGTAACTTTAGATATTAATTCCCAAAATCTGCCAATGATTGTGGAAGACTCGATTCGTTTTCGAACCAATGGCGTTGACCAGTACGTAAAACTTGCTGTTTGGGGTCAAGATGCTTATTTCCACTATAAAGATTTGAACGAGGGAACTTGGCCAAATGATAAACCACACGTCGTCTATGGTTTCGCGGCCGTAGATTCTGCAAAATCATTAACAATTCCAGCTGGAACACAAGTTCACATGCACAAAAACGCCATTTTCTATGTCTATAAATCAACTTTAAACATTCAAGGAACACTTGGAAATGAAGTTGTTTTTCAAGGCGATCGACTAGAAACGGATTACGATGACGTGGCAGGACAATACTACGGAATATACTTTCAAGAAGCTAAACCTAGCACAATTGATTATGCCATAATAAAAAATGGTACTGCTGGAATTCATTTGTATTCGGAGGATGAAAACAATACAGGATACACGTTGAATTTGACCAATACAATCATTCAAAATCAAGCTCGCTATGGAGTTTTTATTTACTCAGGTGCAAAGGTAAAGGCGGAAAACTGTATTATTTCTAAATCAGGAACCCACGCTTTACTTGTACTTGAAGGCGGTGATTTCAATTTCAACCACTGTAATCTGATGGGCTACGGAAGTTCGACTTCTCCGGCAGTTGGAATAAGTAACTATTTCGAAAATGGTTTTACGAATGTTACAACGGTTGGTTCAATCAATGAAGGAACCTTAACAAATTGTGTTTTAACGGGGAATTTAGAAACCGAACTTGCAATTGACACGCTTATTTTAACTGGAGTTACAGTAAATTTCAATTTTCAAAATTGCCTTATTAAGTCAAAAGAAATTCAAACAGATGCTTTCTATCAGAACATTTTATGGAACAACAATCCTAATTTCAAAGACATTCCAAAATTTGATTTTAGCTTTGAAACAAATTCAATCCTAAACGGAAACGGAATTGTCAGTTCTGTTATCACTGATATTTTCGGAAATCCAAGAAACAATCCACCTGATATTGGCGCGATTGAGGTAAATTAAATTGCTGTTTTGGTTTAGTCGAACTTCATTCTTCTTAAAAAATTGATTCTTAACACATTAAAACTATGTCCATCTATTCTTTTAACGGATTCATTCCTGTTGTAAAACCTTCGAGTTTCGTTCATCCTCAGGCTTCTGTGACTGGAAATGTGATAATCGGAGAAAATGTTTACATCGGACCAGGTGCGGCAATTCGAGGAGATTGGGGTCAAATTATCATTGAAGATGGCTGCAATGTGCAAGAAAACTGTACTATTCACATGTTTCCAGGTACAACGGTTCATTTGAAAAAAGGTGCGCATGTTGGTCATGGTGCAATTATTCACGGAGGAACTTTAGGTGAAAACTGCCTTATTGGTATGAACGCTGTAATTATGGACGATGTGAAAATTGGCAAAGAATCAATTATTGGTGCGCTTTGTTTTGTGCCTGCCAATATGGAAATCCCTGAAAGAAGCTTGGTTGTAGGAAATCCTGCGAAAATTATCAAACAAGTAAGCGACGAAATGATTGCTTGGAAGACAGAAGGAACAGGATTGTATCAAAAACTTCCTTCGGATTGTCACGCCACGCTAATTCCGTGTGAACCTTTGACTGAAATTGAGGAAAATAGACCTGTTCAGGAAAGAAATTATTTCAAATGGAAGAAGTGATTTTTGATTTTTGATGCTTGATGCTTGATTTTTAATTGGGGATTATAAGTCGAAGAAAGGAATGTTGAATTTCTTGCACTGAGTCTACCGAAGTGTTAATGATGAATTTTTACTTGGGGATTATAAGTCGAAGAGAATTGTTGTGAATTATTACCCGAGGGGATTTTGAATTTTTAATTCAACAAGTATGAATAAAGTTAAAGAACTTTTTTTGCTCTCATTTCTTAAATTCAATTTTTACCGCTAAAATTCTAACGAAACGTAGGAAGCTTATTTTTTGCTTTGAGTAATGTAGCGATCTAAGTTGTGATTTTTAACAAGTTCGTCTCCACCAATCAAAAGTAAGTTTTTGCATTTAGATTGTTCTGCCCAAAGGTCAAGATTTGATATTCCAACAGATAATGTACCGTTGATGTCAATTTTGTGAACTGCTTTTTGTTGTTTGTCGAATAGTACTTTTATGTCGGCAACTTCTTTCGGCAATGTTTGATTTTCGTTGAATATCAACATACTATCAAACAAATCGAAAGATTCGTGTAATTTTTCAGAAACCGTAACAACCTCATTAGCTCTTTCAGATGCCCATTCGGCAATTCTTTCAGAAAACTTACTATTCGCTTTTAAATAAATTTTATCAACCTTCATGTCCCTTACCGCTTACGCCACAAATATAAGATTTTATTAGTTTGTGTAATGATTTAAAAAAATTAATATCCCAAAATTTTAAGATAATCAGCAGCTGTTTGCTCTTCACTGAAAATTTCTGTTTGAATTTTTCCGTCTTCATCTCTAGAAATCAAGATATGTTTCGGTTCAGGAATCAAACAATGTTTCAAACCTCCAAATCCACCGATTGTTTCTTGATAAGCTCCTGTGTTGAAAAAACCAATGTACAAGGTATTGTCTTTATCGAATTTAGGGAGATAAATCGCATTTGAATGTTGCTCTGAATTGTAATAATCATCGCTGTCACAAGTCAAACCGCCCAACAAAACGCGCTCGTAATCGTCATTCCATCGATTGATTGGTAACATAATATAACGTTGGTTGATTGCCCATGTATCAGGTAAATTGGTCATGAAAGATGAATCAATCATATTCCATTTTTCACGGTCGTTTTGCTGTTTTTGGTGAATGATACTGAAAATTGCCCCACCACTTTCACCTACTGTAAACGATCCAAATTCAGTGAAAATATTAGGTTCTGGAATATCGTTATCTGTACAAACACGTTTTACTTGTGTTAAAATCTCACGCACCATGTAGGCGTAATCGAAATCAAAAGCCAAGGATTTTTTAATCGGGAAACCGCCACCAATATTTAAAGAGTCTAATTCTGGACACAATTTTTTAAGGTCAGAATAAACACGTAAACATTTCGTCAACTCATTCCAATAGTACGAAGTATCATTGATTCCTGTGTTGATGAAAAAATGCAACATTTTCACACGAACACGTGGATTATCCTTCAAAATTGTTTTGTAGAAAGGAACAATTTCACGGTATCTGATTCCTAAACGGGACGTATAAAACTCAAATTTTGGTTCCTCTTCAGACGCAATTCGAATACCAATATTTAATTCTTTTGTGGTAATGTTTATCAATCGTTGAAGTTCATCTGTGTTGTCTACAACAGGAATAACTTTTAGGTAATCTTCTTCGATTAATTCAGCGATTTTATTTAAGTATTGAACTGGTTTGTAGCCGTTGCAGATTACAAATTTTCCTTCTTCTAGTTTTCCAGTTTCAACCAATTTACGAACGATGTCGATGTCAAAAGTAGAGGACGTTTCGATGTGTACATCGTTTTTCAAAACTTCGTCTAACACAAAAGCAAAATGGCTCGACTTCGTACAATAAGAATAGTGGTATTTTCCAGCGTAACCTAAATTGTTGATCGCTTCACGAAACCAACTTTTTGCGCGTTGAATGTTATTGGAAATCTGAGGTAAATAATTGAATTTAAGCGGTGTACCATACTCGTTAATCAAGCGCATTAAATCGATTCCATGGAAAAATAATTTATCTTCTCTCAGGTGAAATTCGTTTTGCGGAAAATCAAATGTTTGGTCAATTAAATCAATGTATTTTGTTCTCATTTCAATAAAATGAAGCTAAATGCTCCTTTAGGTTATTCAATTATTTTTTAATTCTGTCAATTAAATTCTCAAGTGGTCTTGCAATTACTGCAAACTTGTCTCCTACTACGATTGGACGTTCAATTAGTTTCGGAAATTTCACCATAAAATCCAAAATTTCGTCTTCGCTCAATGTTTCATTTTTAATGAATTGGTTGTACTCTTCCTCCGACTTGCGCACTAATGCCAAAGCTGGGATATTCAATTGCGTTAAAATCTGTTGAATTTCAGCTTTAGTTAATGGATTTTTCAGGTACTCAACCACTTCAAAATCAATGTTATTTTCCTTTAGCCAATCAACAGCACAACGACTTTTGCTACAACGCGGATTGTGATATACTTTCATTTCCAAAATTGAGCGACAAAGATAATAGTTTATTCGTTCTACTATTTTAATTTTATTTTAAACCCAAATTGAAAATCTTTGCTTGAACCCGTTAGTTTTGTTGTCGCTCCAATTGTTGTTGGAACATTGACACCACTGTAATTATAAGTTGACTCTAAAACTTTATACAAACCAAATTGTTGGCGATAACTCAGTGTGATGTAAAAATTATTTACGATTCTAAAATCTTTAGAAAACCCTAGATACAAAGAACTTAAGACATTTGATTTAATACGTGAAACAGATGAATAACTATAATTAAACGAATTTCCATTAATGGAACCGTTCGTTGCACCACTTCCCATTGAACAAATTCCGTTTTCATCATTTTGTGCACCATGAAATCCAATTGTTACTCCTGAATGTATATTTAACACATTATAATTGTTTTTTAAAATCCATCTATACAAACCTCCACCAGAAAGTTGAACTGCATAAAAAGCACTTGAGCCACTACTTGAATATTTATCAATGTTGAATTTGGTTACATCCCAAAACAATTGTGAATGAACTCCAACTTCCCAATAGAAATTGTTTTTAATACCTTTTTCAAAAGCTATACGCGGTAAAAAACCAGGATAAGCATAATTTTCCATATACCCATTTGGATCTGAATGTACTTTAGTTCCTCCAAAACCCATTCCTGCGGAAATGTTTAAAAATGAACTCTTTGGATCGATGTAACGGTTTTCTTTTCTCAATAATTTCTTAGCAGTTTTAGGATCTATTTGATTGAGAGTTTGAAGTTCTTTGATGCGATTTAACTTTTTGTTTCCTGTGATTACATATCCAAAACTCAAATTCAAAAAACTTCCTCTATTGAAATATTGACCTGCTGAATTTCCATCATATAAAGAGTAAGTTCCTGAATAAGCGTTTGAAAAAGAATGATCATAACTCAATTTTAAAGAAAGTAAATCTTTGTTTTTTAACTTTTTAGTTGCTTCAACGCCCAAAGAGGCAAATGGTTTAAAGTGATTGTTGTATTTGATGTTAATGCCGTAAATATTATATTTACCCGTTGAATCTTGAAAACCACCATTAGAAGCATACTCATATCCACCATAAAAAACCAAACCTGTTCCTAAACTATATTTCAATTCAATTTTATCGCTAATTTTCTGATGGTAGCTAGCTAAAACTTCTAAGCGAAAAAAAGGTCTAAAATTACTACGAGAATAAAATCCACTTTGAAAAACATCTGTCCCTAAGTAATTTTCAAAGCTTTTCACTTTTATGTTTGTTGGTAAAAACCCAAAACCAAGTCCTGTTGCTAAAGAAAATGTAGGCTTCAAAATTCGTGTGTATTGGAAATTAAAACCGTGAACAACACTCAAAGCATTCTCAGGACTATGTTCCCCAACTTCAATTTTGGTTGCGTTTCTATTCAGACCATTTACCAGTGAAAATGAATATTGATTTTTCGAAGAAGCTTGATTTTCTTGAGAAAAAGTGAATTGCACAACAAGCAAAAGAACAAACACTGAAAGAAATCGCATACTTTATGTTTTTTAAGAGAACGTTCATTTTGCTTTTTTATTTTTAAAAACCTGACTTTCAAACCCCAGAATCAAACCAATTTCCTTCACACTTGTTTAAAGACAAAATAGTGGTTATGATCATCGACAACAGTGCGCCAACTCCAGAACTGACGAGTAAAATAAATAAAGTAGTAGGCGAACCTTTTTCTTTTTTAGCGAGCTATCGAATGGGTGGAATTGGTTCGCATCGTATGTATATCAAAGCATACAGTAGCGGATTTGAGAAATATTTGCACAAAGATTCAAATGCACTTTTTGGAAATATCGAACTTCGACCTGATGGAATAATTGTTCACATTTCTCAAAGAAACCATCGTTTTTCGTGGGTTTTGCCTTATTATCAATTATCTGTTTTTCAATCAGAAGGCTTCACGCTTCACGGAAACGGTGAATTTGTGCGATTTAACGCCGATGTCTATTTTGATAAAAACAAACTATTTCTCGAACGAATGTTTAAAGCTAGAGAACAAATTCTAGAAAACTCTCAACTCTAAATTTTCTATTAAACCTAACTTCAGAGCTAGCGCAGCAGAAAGTTAAATCAATTTCTAAACAGTTCGACAATTAAGATTTGAGGACAATAAAAGTGATTTATTCCTTAGCAATTTAACGGTTTCGTGTTTCATTTCTAATATTGAATTACCTTTATTCTTTTATAAACCTTATGACTTTCGAATTAAAAATTGACGAAAACGATTACCTCACTTATCAACTTTTTGTTGCCTCTCAATCCAAATCCATCCAAAGAAAAAGAAAGCGTGGCAAAATCATCGTTCCCATTCTGTATTTATTTATTGGAATTTATGCTTACTACAACAATTCGGCATTGACAGGTGTTTTGTTTTGCGTTTTCGCTGTACTTTGGTTCTTCCTCTATCCTATTTGGGGAAGAAATAATTACATCAGACATTACAAAAATTTCATCCAAGAAAATTTCAAAGAAGCTTTTGGAAAAATTGCCATTTTAGAAATTAACGATAAAACCATTTTCATCAAAGATGAATTTAATGAATCAAAAGTAAGTACTACTGAAATAAATGAAATCTTTGAAATCCCAACGCTGATTTTAATTAGGCTTAAAGGCGGAAAAACATTTATTTTACCGAAAGATAAAATCGCTGAAATTCAAGAAATAAAATCCGATTTAAAAAGATTAGCTGAGCTTTTAAAAATCAGCTATGTTTCTAATGATAAATGGATTTGGAGGTGAATCATTAGATTTAAGACATTGAGAATTAGATTTTTTTGTTGTAAATTTTGTGTACAATCAAAAAAAATAATTTTAGAAAATCAAAAACTCTTTACGTTTAACAAAGAATGAAACAATTATCATTATTCCTTATTACATTGGTATTTCTTAGCTGTAAATCGTCTAACCTTCAAAATCACAGCAAGAAAGTTAAAGAAATTTCAAATCAACCGACTGATTTGTTTTTAAACTTTACTTTTTATTTAGACAGTGTAGGCTTTATTTGCGATGTAGCGCGCGCCCAATCCATTGAATCTGATTTGAATCATTCCAAAATAATTCATTTAAATAACAAACCATTTTTTGTTTTGATTCCAAAAAAACATGAAATTCAGCGAACGAAACAGTTTCTCAAAATCTTGAAGGTAGTTGACACTCTCGTAGTTGACTTTAAAATCTTCTTAAAACCTATTTTCATTTTCGCATATTATTACCGTCAAAAAAAAGAAAGCAATTTTATTGAAGATGGAATAATTGAAGAATGGCATTTCAATTCAAAAAGTGATGCTTTGAAAGCGTTCACTGAAATTAATAAAATCAAGGAATTTGTTTACGTCAATACATATTCCTTTATTCTTATTGATGAAAATAAACTTTATATTTTTCACACGAGAGCAAGTGCATTTAAAAATACCTTGCAAAAAATTCATCAAGCATTTAATGAGCGATTAAAATGATTTTAATTCTTCGCTAATCCCAAAACTCTATTCCTTTTTAAATCTGAATTTGCTCCAATATTCCATTTAATACCTAGGCAAGAAGAGCTAAGTTCAATTGCATTCATTTTAGGATAAAGTGACTTCTTTGCGTGTTGATTGTGAAGAATGTAGGCTGTTAAATCAAATAAAAACAAAAATCCACCTTGTAACAATAAACTCGATCCAAAACCATTGAATTGGTCGCGCTTTGAAGGATTTAATTTTGCGTTATTTCGCAAAAGCAAACCTGCTGAAATATAGGCTACATCTAAACCTGTATTGATAAGAAATATTTTTTCTGTTTTGTGTTGCATTTGGATGGTTTCGGCAAAAGCTAAATTTGGATTTGATTTCTTTGCTTTGAAATAACCAGGAACCGCAAGCCCAATATTTACGGTGTTCCAAAGCACATTCATTTGATGAAAATAGAGCGCTTCACCTGCTGGAACTGTCGCCCACCCTACTCCACTTACCAAAAAATTAGCACCAGCCCACGATCCAAGACCTAGCATTAAACCCTTATCCGTTTGCAATCGTTGTTCATTAAATTTTAAAAGCGGCTGAGCGAATAAACTATATCCATAAATAAAAAGCGACAACAAAAGATATTTCATAACAGTATTTATTCAGTGTATTAATTTAAACAAGGAGATGTAATTTAGGTTCATAAGAGCGTTTTTAAGCTGTGACTAAAATTGGATGAAATTAAAAAGTTGTTTGAATTTACACCTCCATTCCATTTGATTTACTCCTTATTTGAACCAAAATAAATTGAAAAAGAAAATTAAATCTTTACATTCGTGAAAGCAAAATTCAAATGAAAAAACTTCTCTTTTTCCTTTCACTACTTTTATTCAGCTTTTCAAGCTTTGCGCAAAGTCGGTACATTTCAGAAACAATTAAAAAAATTGTTTACTCCCGTGACGGTGGCGCTTGTCAATGCTGTGGAAGCTCTGAAAGTTTGGAATACGACCACATCACGCCTTATTCTTGTGGTGGAAGCAGCACCGACGCATCGAATATTCAACTACTTTGTTTGAAATGCAATCGAAGTAAATCAAACAGTTGTTACTGCAAAATTCACAATCGAAAAGTTGGTACAAATTGCTGCGACAGTGGCTCTAAACAATCAAGCACCACCAATTCGTCTTCCACAGCAACAGCTCGGCAATGTTCGGGTACGACAAAAAAAGGAGCTCGTTGTAGAAATATGACAAAAAACACAAGTGGAAGATGTCATTTACATTAATAAACTTAGATTAAAAACACATTAATATGTTATTTGCAATAGACCAAAACACGAATGAAGTTATCGTTTCTGAATCACCAAAAGGAAGCAATAAAATAAATTTCATAGAACGAATCAAGCAAGAAGAAAACGTGATACTTTACAATGCTGTTGTTACGCTTTCAAGTATTTCAAGTTCAAGTAATTTGGATGTTTCGCTTTTTAAAGCAATGGATAAAGTTTGTCAACTCATTTACAACAAACACAAAGAATCCAATTGATTTAAAAAAAATACCAACTAATTGAATGACAGAAATTTAAAGGAATAAAAATCAATTTGAGTATTCGCTTTCATACCAGTAGATTTTCCTCTGGAGCTGCTACGCGGTCTCCTTTCAGTCGCAAAGACTATTTATGCAGATGTTTCAGCGAAAATGCAAAGCATTTTCGCATTATTATCCCTTGGAAAGTCATTCCGACCAATCGGGAGGAATCTACTGGTACAATTGTGTACATTCACAAAAATCAATAAAATCTTAATATTTTTAATTGAATTCAAAAAAAGAATGAACCTTTCCTGAGGCAAGATGTAAGCGGTCAAAATAACAATTATGAACAAGATAGTAATTTTGGCTTTTTTACTTGGAAGTATTTTCCAAGCACAAGCAGGAGAGAAAGAAATCGTTAAAGCAACTTTAAATGAAGTAACTGTTTATTCGCAAGGTGCGCAATTGCATCACCGTGCAAATTACACAGTAAAAACTGGCGTTACAGAAATCATTGTCGAAGGAATTAGTTCCTATATCGATGCAAAAAGTATCCAAGTGAAAGCAGTAGGAAATGTGGTCATTTTGGATAGTCGCTATTCGCTGTATTATCCGCAGCCTGGTCCTGTTTCTGAGGATGGCATTCCTTTGAAAATCAAAAAAGACATAGCGCTTTTAGAAGATTCGTTGAGAAATATGGCTTATGACATCCAAGAAATTCAAGATGAAATTGACGTTTTGAACGTTACCAAATCAATCGTGATGAACAACGGCTCAATGAAAAGTCAAGGTCGCGTGAATGATTCACTGAATTTCTTGAAACAAGCAGTTGAATTTTACACCTTGAAAGTCACAGAAATCAACAAAAAAGTATTGGCTTTAAACAAGCGTAAAAATGAAAAAATCAACAAGCGTGAAGGAATGGAAGAACGCTTAGAGAATTTGAGAAACTACCAAAATGGAAATGGATTGAATCTAAAAAAC
This sequence comes from Flavobacteriales bacterium, assembly GCA_018883325.1. GTDB lineage: Bacteria > Bacteroidota > Bacteroidia > Flavobacteriales_D > Crocinitomicaceae > UBA952. The sequence continues at coordinate 12,530 of VEQH01000035.1, forward strand.
AACAATCCAATACCAAGAGTAATAATCACAGTTTCTTCAACTGAGCCCGTTTCTGGCAAAATGAATTTATCCTATTTTGTTTCAAACGCAGGTTGGACTCCTTTTTATGATTTACGAAGCGAGGCTTTAACAGGAAAAATAAACCTTACCTACAAAGCACAAGTTTATCAAAATACTGGTTTAGATTGGAACGATGTAAAATTGAATATTTCAACAAATAATCCGTATGCCAATAAAACAAAACCAGAATTACAACCTTGGTATATCGATTATTCCACTTACCGGGTTGAAGCAACAAAGAAAAGAAATTTAGACTACAACAATGCGCCAGCTGTTCAATCAGAAGCTTTTAATATGGGCTACACCTTTAACAAAGATGCTTTTGAAGATATACCTGCGCTAACGGCAAATCAATTTACAACAGTTGTTCAGCAATTGATTGCAGCAGAATTTAAAATTGATTTACCATATACCATCAAATCAAACAATGAGCAACACATGGTTTTGATAAAACAAACGGATTTGGACACAAAATTCAAATATTACAGTGTTCCAAAAATGGATAAAGGCGTTTACCTTGTGGCTCAAATGACAAAACTAGACGAACTTCAATTGGTTCCTGCAAGAGCAAATATCTACTTTGATGGTTCTTACATAGGAGAAACATACATTGACCCAACAAGTATGGACGACACCTTAAATTTATCTTTGGGAAAAGATCCAAACATCATGGTGAAACGCACCCTTTTGAAAAAAGATTCGAAGGATAAAGTCATTGCTGAAAAAAGAGAACGCAGTTTTGCTTATTCAATTGAAGTGAAAAATATGAAATCAATTCCTGTTGAAATTGTTATTCAAGATCAAATTCCAATAACACAAAATGCGGATATTACCATTGAAAAATCTGATTTAGGAAAAGGCGGAAACTTAGATGAAACAACAGGTTTAATGGAATGGAGTTTCACTTTGAAACCAAAAGAATCTAAATTGTTTGACTATAATTTTAAAGTAAAACACAACAAAGACAAGCAAGTAAATTTGTAAGAAAATAAAAGCCTGTTTAAAATTTATAAAACGAATTTTAAACAGGCTTTATTAGAAAAAACTCTAAATTGAGTATTAGCAATCGTACCAGTAAAAATATTTTATTCTGAAAATCAAGAATTTAATCGAAGTAAGAACTATTTTGTAAATATAAGCGAACCATTTCGGCCTTGAATTTCATGGTTTTAACTACTGAACTGAAACTGTTAATTTTTAGAATTTCTGTTCCGTCAGCTGACGGACTTCAAAAATTTCAGTTTCAGAAAGGAGTTAAAATTGTTCGCAACGAGTTGGAATTAATTGTAAAACAATGATTTGCGAACAAAATAGAAATTCAGAGCCTTGACTTTTGATTCTTTTTGCTTGTACTGAGCTTGTCGAAGTATCAAGCAAAAGAATGGCAAAAAACCTTTAAGTTCAAACCATTATTTAAAGCTGATGAATTCATAGTAGTGGTACAAAAGAGTTTACTCAAAACTCGAATCTTTGAATTCGTAAAAGCTCTTAACATAGGTTAAATAATCAGGTTTAATCAAAAGATTAACAATCGATTCATAAACACTTTCGTATTTTTGCGGTTTTAAAATACTTATGAAGTTCATTACCCTTTCTATATTTTTCATTTCTAGTTTTATTTCTTTTGCTCAAAAACCAACGTCTACTGGTGATGCCAGTATTTTTGGGAAAATCATTGACGAAACCACGAATCAACCCATTGAATATGTTGCAGTTCGACTACTCAATGTGAAAGATTCATCTGTTATTAGTGGAGTTTTCACAGACGCAGAAGGAAAATTTAACTTTGAAAATATTGCCTACAAAAAATACCTTTTGAAGATTTCATTAACGGGTTATCAGAGTAAATTTATTTCAAATATTACTGTTTCTGGAACTTCAAAAATCTACAATGTTGGTACGATTAAACTTGAGGCTGATAAAGCTCTACAACTTGAAGAAGTGAAAGTTATTGGTCAAATGGATGTTCTAAAATCTGGAATTGACAAAAAAGTTTACAATGTCGCAGAAGATATTTCTGTGAGAGGTGGAACAGCAAACGATATTTTGAACCGTTTGCCTTCTGTTGAAGTAGATCAAGATGGACGCGTAATGCTTCGCGGTGAAGGAACAGTGACCATACTCATTGATGGTCGCCCAAGTTCACTCTCAGGAGGAAATGGTAAAACCTTACTTGATGCACTTCCTGCTGGTTCAATTGAACGCATTGAAATTGTTACAAATCCTTCAGCTAAATACGATCCAGACGGAACTTCAGGTATCATTAATATCGTATTGAAAAAAAATAAACTAAAAGGTTTCAACGGAGCAGTTTCAACAAATCTAGGAACAGGTGATTTAACAGGCGGTAACGTTGCTGAGGCAAATGCTTCTTTAAGTTATCGAAATTCTTGGTTCAATGTTTACGGTACGTACAACGTGCGTTACTTAGATGGTTTTAGAAATAACACCTCGTACATCAAACAAACATTTACAAACGGTTCGCAAAACATTGTCGATCAAAACCGTACAGGAACAGACTTAAATGCTGGACAAACTTTTCGTTTAGGAGCAGATTTCAACCTTAAAGCAAGAAATACATTGGGCTTTTCTGGAACAGGAAACATTGGCATTAGAGACCGAACAGGAGATTTGTGGAATAATATTTTCGATGAAAACTTAACGCAAACGCAACTTTGGCAACGAACTTCTTACGATCCTTCACAACAACAGAATTTCGATTTTAACTTGAATTATAAATGGGACTTGAAAGACGATAAAGGAAACTTGGTTTTTGATGCGAATCAATCGATTGGAAAAGAAAAAATTCAAGGATTTTATCAAAATAATTTCTTCAATCCAGCTGATTCAAGCACGGGAATTCAATCTTTTGAGAAACAGCAATTATTCAACGTAGAAAAAAATAATATTACGACTTTACAGCTAGATTTTACTTATCTAATGCCAAAAATCAATGCGCGAATTGAAACAGGAGGTAAAGCCATTCTTCGCAATCAAATGGTGAATACTTATTCTGAAACGTTGGATAATGCAACGAATACTTATTATCAAGACACATTAGCAAATTTCGATTACAAATACGATGAACAGATTTTTGGAATTTATGGAATATGGGGACAACAATTGGGTAAATTCAAATACCAAGCAGGTTTAAGAGCAGAGCAAGCTTATCAAATTCCAAATCTACTTTCCGACTCAATTCGGATTGTCAATGATTACTTTAAAGTATTTCCATCAGCCCATGTTCGTTACGCAATCACTCCTAAATCTGAAATTAGTTTAAGTTACAGCAAACGTATCACTAGAGCTTCGTCGTCAGATTTGAACCCATTTACGAGTTATTCCGATCCATTTAATTTAAGAAGAGGAAATCCATATTTGAATCCTGAATTTATTGATTCTTATGATTTAGCTTACTCCTTTGAATCGAAAAAGATTAATCTTTCTGCAAGTTCCTATTTTAGAAGAAACACAGGTGTAATCACTCGATTTAAAGAATATTACGACAATAATACGAGCGCTGTCACTTTCCGTAACATCAGTGAAACGAATAGTTTAGGAAATGAAATCGTATTGGTTTACAAACCGAACGCAGCATGGAGAAATACACTTTCTTGGAACGGAAATTACATTTGGTACATCACAAATATGGCTGATTTACCAAACCGTCAAGGTTTCAATATGAATATGAAATTCAATACTTCTTATGAATTTTGGAAAAAAACAGCAACCGTTCAATTAAGTGTAACTTACAATGGTCCGCGAGTTACAGTTCAAGGTATCGCTCAACGTCAAGGTCCAGTTGACATAGCTTTCGAGAAAAAATTCAAAGAAGGAAAATGGTCAGTTGGTGCGCGTGTTTCAGATATTTTCAACAAACAAGGATTTTACATGGAAGTTGACCGAGAAAATGTGTATCAAACTTCTGAATTCAAATGGCTTACACGCCGAGTATATATATCTGCAAGCTACAAATTCGGTAAGCTAGAAATAAGCAATAAATCTAGAACTCTAGGAGGAGACGGTGGTGGTGATATGTAAATTCTAAAAATTGAATTTCGATTAATAAGTATTCACAACCCTATAAGTAGATTCCTCCCGATCGTCGGAAAAACACAGTAGTTAGATTAGGTGGCAAAATGAGAAGCATTTTCGCATTCTATTCCAAATTCATAAGTCATTTCGAGTGAAACGAGAAATCTTTTTATAAAGAAATTCCTCCCGTTTGGAAATCTATTGATTTGAAAACGAATACTCAATTTCCTATTCAAAATAAAAAAACACCAAAACCTAGAACCTAAAAAAGAAAAGTGTATCTTTGCGCCCTCAAATAAAGACGTTACTCTATTAAACGTTCAATTATTTATTAACCACTTTCAGATGGATAGAGCGCTGAAATACAAATTTTTAAAAGCCACATGGCAAATTCTTTAAACCCGCAGGGAACTGCAGATTTCGATTGGGAAGCGTTACAACTTGACGGTTACTCAAAAGTTCAACGTTCAGAAATGTCTGATCGTTACGAAAAAACATTAACTTCTATCAACGAGAAAGAAGTAATGCAAGGTACAGTTGCGATGATTACTAAAAAAGAAGTAATTATCAATATTGGTTACAAATCAGAAGGTGTTGTTGCATCTAATGAGTTCCGTTACAATCCAGATTTAAAAGTTGGTGATGTAGTGGACGTTTATGTTGAATGTCGTGAAGACAAAACAGGACAATTAATCGTTTCTCACAAAACGGCTCGTATGCACTCTGCATGGATTCGTGTGAACGATGTATTACGTACAGGTGAAATCATCACAGGTTATGTAAAATGTCGTACTAAAGGAGGATTAATCGTTGATGTTTTCGGAATCGAAGCATTCTTACCAGGTTCTCAAATTGATGTTAAACCAATTCGTGACTATGATGTTTACGTTGGTAAAAACATGGAATTCAAAGTTGTGAAAATCAATGAAGAATTCAGAAACGTTGTTGTTTCTCACAAAGCGCTTATCGAAGCTGAGTTAGAAGAACAGAAAAAACAAATTATTTCAGGTCTTGAAAAAGGACAAGTATTAGAAGGTATTGTTAAAAACATCACTTCTTACGGTGTATTCATCGATTTAGGTGGAGTTGACGGTTTGATTCACATCACAGACCTTTCTTGGGGTCGCGTAACGCATCCAGAAGAATTGTTAGAATTGGATCAAAAAATCAATGTTGTTATTCTTGACTTTGATGATGATAAAAAACGTATCGCTCTTGGCTTGAAACAATTACAACCACATCCATGGGATTCTTTAGATGCTAACTTAACTGTTGGTGATAAAGTTTCTGGAAAAGTTGTTGTTATGGCTGATTACGGTGCATTTATTGAAATCGCTCCAGGTGTAGAAGGTTTAATCCACGTTTCAGAAATGAGCTGGTCACAACATTTACGTTCTGCGCAAGATTTCATGGCTATCGGAGATACAGTTGAAGCAGTTATCTTAACATTAGATCGCGAAGAGAGAAAAATGTCTTTAGGTATCAAACAATTGATGCCAGATCCATGGAATGATATCGAAGTTAAATACTCTGTAGGTTCACGTCACAATGCGAAAGTTCGTAATTTCACAAATTTTGGTGTATTCGTTGAATTGGAAGAAGGAGTTGATGGATTAATCCACATCTCTGACCTTTCTTGGCAGAAAAAAATCAAACATCCATCTGAATTCTGTAAAGTTGGTGAAGGTTTAGAAGTTGTTGTTTTGGAAATCGATCGCGATAACAGAAGAATTTCTTTAGGACACAAACAATTAGAAGAAAATCCTTGGGATGTATTTGAATCAACATTCGCTGAAGGTTCAGTTCATAGCGGTACAATTATCGACATGAAAGACAAATCAGGAATCGTTTCTCTTCCTTACGGTGTTGAAGGAATTTGTCCTGCTAAACACTTGAAAAAAGAAGACGGTAGCCAAGCGAAAGTTGAAGAAATCCTTGATTTTAAAGTGATTGAATTCAACAAAGAAGCGAAGAAAATCGTTGTTTCTCACACAAGAACGTTTGAAGAAGGAGAAGATAAACCATCTACACCAAAAGCAGGTAAAAAACCAGCTAGTGGAGGTTCTTCAACTGATCAAGCAGTGAAAGCTTTGAACAATAGTTCAGAAAAATCAACTCTAGGTGATTTTGACGCATTGTCTGCTTTGAAAGAAAAAATGGAAAAAGGAGAATAAGCTCCCCAACTATATTTTTAAGAAAGAGGTCTTCGGGCCTCTTTTTTTTTTTGCATTCGTGTATAAGGTGTTAATAACTCAAAAAGTTAAAGCAACTATCCGTAATCGAAAAAAAATATATTGATTAAATTTGTGTGCAATTATGACAAACACTGAATTAAAGGGAAAAGTCAAAGATATTTTCGCTGCCTATTTGGAGCAAAATGGTCACCGTAAGACACCGGAACGCTACGCAATACTCGCTGAAATTTACGATTACGAAGGACATTTTGACATCGAAGCATTGTATGTGAAAATGAAAAATCACAATTACCGCGTTTCAAGAGCAACGTTATACAATACCATAGAATTATTAATTGCTTGCAACCTCGTTAGAAAGCATCAATTTGGCAAAAACATCGCTCAATTTGAAAAATCACATAGCTCAAAGCAACACGATCACGTAATTCTAACTGATTCGGGTGAAGTAATTGAATTTTGTGATCCACGCATCCAGCAAATAAAAGCGACAATTGAAGAACTCTTCAATGTAGATATCAATCATCATACTTTGTATTTTTACGGAACAAAAAAATCCCTCAAGAAGTAATGAGTTTAGTAATTGAATTACAGAAAGATAATAACATTTCTATTTTTGAATTAAAAGGTAGAATACTCAGCGACTCCGATTTAGTGGAGCCAAACAATCTGTTGACAGCTGTTAAAGTTTGGAATATTATTTTCGATTTATCACAACTAACTCACACCAATTCAAGTGGTATCGCTTTTATGGTGAAAAGTATGACAAGAGCAAGAATTAACAACGGTGATGTTGTACTTCTTAACCCAAACAATGGATTATCAAAATTATTCGAAATAACTAAAATGCATGAAGTGTTTACAATTTATGAAACACTTGAAACTGCAAAAAATCACTTTAAGCAATAAAAATGAAAGTAGATGTTCTGTTAGGTCTTCAATGGGGAGATGAAGGAAAAGGTAAAATTGTTGATGTACTAACACCCAAATACGATATCATTGCTCGTTTTCAAGGAGGACCAAATGCTGGTCACACCTTAGAGTTTAATGGTATAAAACACGTACTTCACACGATACCGTCTGGGATTTTTCACACTAACGTTATCAATTTAGTTGGAAACGGAGTTGTTATCGACCCTGTAATTTTCAAAGGTGAAATTGATAAATTGGCACCTTTCAACATTGATTTTGCTAATCGTTTGTTTATTTCAAAAAAAGCTCATTTAATTCTTCCAACGCACCGTTTGTTAGATGCAGCGTCAGAAGCAGCAAAAGGAAAAAATAAAATTGGTTCAACTTTAAAAGGAATTGGACCAACTTATATGGACAAAACAGGAAGAAATGGTTTGAGAGTTGGGGACATTTTCTCACCTAATTTCAAAGAAAAATACAATGCTCTTGTAGAGAAACATGTTGGAATGTTGAAACACTACGAAGGTTTTGAGTACGATTTATCAACTTTAGAAAATCCATGGTTAACTGCAATTGAAGAACTAAAAAAGTTAACCGCAGTTGACAGCGAAATATTTATTGAAAAAGCACTTAAAGAAGGGAAGAAAATTCTTGCTGAAGGTGCACAAGGAACAATGTTAGATATTGACTTCGGTACTTATCCATTTGTGACTTCATCCAATACGGTTACCGCTGGAACTTGTACAGGATTAGGCGTTGCGCCAACTAAAATTGGCAACGTAATCGGAATTTTCAAAGCTTATTGTACACGCGTTGGAAGTGGCCCCTTCCCTACTGAATTGTTAGATGAAGTTGGAGAAGAAATTAGACGCGAAGGAAGAGAATTTGGTGCAACAACTGGACGTCCTCGTCGTTGTGGTTGGATTGATTTAGTTCAAATGCGCTATGCAATCATGATTAACGGTGTAACCGAATTATCAATGATGAAAGCTGATATCTTAAGCATTTTTGACACAATCAAAGTATGTACACATTATTTGATTGACGGCGAGAAAGTAATCGATTTTCCTTTTGATGTTAACGACGTTGAAATCACACCTGTTTATGAGGAATTGCCAGGTTGGAATTGCGATTTGACTGAATTGGATTCTTACGAAGCAGCACCTCAAGCATTAAAAGATTACGTAAGTTATTTAGAAAAACAATTAAACGTTCCAATTAGCGTTGTATCTGTAGGTCCAGACCGTAAACAAACACTAGCAAATCCTGCGTGATAAAAAACTCACATATTTTAAAATTTGCGCTTTTCATAAGCGCATTTTTTTTACATACGTTTTTATTTGCTCAAAATAATATTTTGGAGTTACTTCCAGGTTCAGAAAAAGTGGTGTTCGAAGAAAGAAGTGGAACTCATCGCTTAATCGGAAATGTAATCTTCACGTACCAAGGAAACACAATGTACTGTGATTCTGCTCATTACCAAGAAAAACAAAAGTTGGTTAAAGCTTATGGCAATGTTCAAATCCGTAAAAATGAAGTAAATCTTTTTTGTGATTCTTTAAGCTACAACGGAAGTACAAAGTACGCAAAACTTTGGGGACATGTAAAAGTGCGCGATCGAGAATACAAGATTACGACCGATTCCATGGATTACGATGCCAAACAAGGAAAAGGAATTTATAGAAATAAAGGAAAAATTGAATCCATCGTTTCAAATGAACGCATCATTAGTAAAGTTGGTTACTTCTACCCTCAAAAACAGAATTTTTTCTTTAGTGGTAACGTAAATTACCGAAAGGACGATTTGACAATGACCACAGATACCTTGCAATTTGCTTACGAAAAACAAACCGCTTATTTTTTCGGACCAACTCAAATTGTTAATGATAGTGTCACCATTCTTTGCAATAAAGGGTGGTATAACGTTCAAAAGGAAGAAGGAACGCTCTACAAAAAAGCACAAATCATACAAAAAAACAATATCATGAAAGGTGACACGCTTTATTATCATGGTAAAATTAAAGAGTATGAAGGTCGAGGAAATGTTTTCTACAAAGATTTTGAGCAAAATATGATTTTCGTAGGAGACAAAGCTTACTCCAGTGAGGCAAAAAAAATCACTTATTTAACTGGACATGCCTTAGCTATAAAAGTCAAAGATAAAGACACGATTTTCATTCATGCAGATAGTTTGATTTTAACGAAAGATAGTTTGGACGCAACCAATAAAATAAACGGATACGCACACGTTCGAATTTTCCAAAAAAGTATTCAAGCTGCTTGTGATAGTGCCATTTATGAACCAAAAGCGGACAAACTTTTTCTTCGATCCAATCCAATGGTTTGGGCTCAAAATTCAGAATTAAAAGGCGTTTTGATGGAAATTACTTTAAGCGATAGTTTAGTAGAACGTATTGACATTACAGGAAATGCAAGCGCATTGATGCAACTCGATTCTGGTAAATATTACAATCAAATTGCGGGTCGAGAAATGCAAGCTTTCTTGAAAAATAATCAACTAGTTCGTGCAGATGTAAAAGGAAATGCTTGGACGATTTTTTATCCAGAAGATGAAGAAAAAACAGATTCGCTTGTTACTAAAAAAAGAATGGGAATGAACCGATTGTTTGCTTCCGATCTAAGAATTTACTTGGACAGCGGAGAAGTAAGCGGCATTACCTATTTCGATAAACCCGATGGGATTTTTTACCCGATGGATCAAATTAAAACAGAAGAACAATTTATCAAAGGATTCAAATGGAATCCATTACTTCGACCAAAAGATCCGATATCAATGATGAAAAAATAGAAAGATTTCATTCAATGTTAAATTTTCAATCTTTCAATTTTAACTAATTTTGAACTACTATGTTACAGAAAAAAATAACCATCGCCATTGACGGCTTTTCAGCTTGTGGAAAAAGTACTTTAGCAAAAGATTTAGCAAAAAAATTAAATTACATTTTCGTTGATTCTGGCGCAATGTATCGTGGCGTTGCATTGTATTGTTTAGAAAACAATCTGATCGTTGAAGGTCAACCTTTGATAGAAAAAATAATCGAACATTTAAATCATATTCGCTTAGAATTCAAAACAATTGACCAACAATCACTTTTATTTTTGAATGGAAAAGATGTTTCAACTGAAATCCGTGAAAATGCTGTTGCGAATGTAGTTTCAAAGGTTGCAACAATTAAAGAAGTGCGTCAAAAATTAGTTTCTGAGCAACAAAAAATGGGAGAAAAAGGTGGCATCATCATGGATGGTAGAGATATCGCTTCAGTTGTTTTTCCAAATGCAGAATTAAAATTATTCGTTACTGCCGACACTAAAATCAGAACTCAACGAAGACTTGACGAACTAAAAAGCAAAGGCATTGAAAGTTCATTTGAAGAAGTAGAGGAAAACTTAAAAGAACGCGATTATATTGATTCAACAAGAGCTGAAAGTCCACTTATTCAAGTTGCCGACGCAATCGTTTTAGACAATTCCAATTTGAATCGTGAAGAGCAATTGGCTTGGGTTTTAGAGCAAATCGAAAAATTATAGTTGCTTCTTATTCGTTCTAATCAAACAAGAAGCAACTAATTAAACAAACTAATCAAGTGATTTTTCTTTAATCAACGCAATCGGTTTCGCGTTGTTCATCTTAAATTTAAGGTTCTCAGATCGACCTTTTTTGAAAATTTTATTGCTATTTTCTTTTCCTTTGCGAAGTGCTTTTTGTTCCTCTTCCGAAAGGTGAATCGTATGCAAACACTCGTCTGAACAGGTGTTTTCCATTTTTGTTTTACAGTTATCGCATTGGATAAACAACAAATGACAAGCATCATTTACACAATTCGTATGCGTGTCGGCAGGTTCTCCACATTGGTGACAAACAGCAATAATATCATCAGAAATTCGTTCACCTCGTCTTTCATCAAACACAAAGTTCTTTCCAATGAATTTATTTTCTAAGCCTTTATCTTGAACATCATTAGCGTATTTAATAATTCCACCTTCTAATTGGTGAACATTTTTAAAACCTCGGTGCTTGAACCATGCGGAAGCTTTTTCGCAACGCACGCCACCTGTACAATACATTACGATATTTTTATCCTCATTGCCTTTCAAATAAGTCTCTTCTATAAAAGGTAGCGATTCTCTAAATGTATCAACGTCAGGTAAAATTGCACCTTTAAAATGACCAACTTCCGATTCATAATGATTTCTGAAGTCGATAAGTATCGTGTCGGGTTGATCTGTCAATTTATTAAACTCCTCTGCATTCAGATGTTTCCCTTTGTTGGTTACATCAAATGTTTCATCATTGAGTCCATCGGCAAGAATTTTGTCACGCACTTTGATTTTCAACTTCAAAAACGGGAATTCTGCTTCTGAGTCGTCCACTGCAAAATTCAAACGAATCCCATTGAGAAAATCAATTTGGTACAGCTCTTCTCTGAACTGACTAAGATTTTCTGTTGGAACAGCAATTTGAGCGTTGATTCCTTCTTTCGCAACGTAAGTTCTACCTACGATGTCTAGCTTTGACCACATCAAAAATAAATGATCTCTGAATAAGCGAGGATGAGCAATATTTGCGTATTGGTAAAAAGAAATAGTGACATATTTATGTCCTACAGTTCGCAAATGAGCTTCTAATTCCTCCTTATTTAATGTATTCCACAGTTGCATACTATGTTGGATTAAATAATTAGTGGGGCAAAAATATTACTATTTTTTAGAATAAAACACAATTCGATTTTTGAATTTCACAAACTGAGCCTTTCGTAATGTGCCGGTGAAAGGATTTTTGGTTTTTGGTGTTTGATTTTTGATTGGGATTTATATGTCGAAGGGAATCGTGGTAAATCTTTACCCGAAGAATGTTGAATTTCTCGCACTGAGCCCGTCGAAGTGTTAATGTTTAATGTTTAATTGGAATTTACGTGTTCGAAGATATTTGTGGCTAATCGTTTCATCGATTGAGTTTTAGATTTTTAATTTTTGGTGCTTGATTTTTGATTGGGATTTTTAGGTCGAAGAATAGTTTTTATGAATGTACGCAATTGTACCAGTAGATTCCTCCCGATGGTCGGAATGACTTTTCAAGTGATAAAAATGCGAAAATGCAAAGCATTTTCGCTAAAAACATCTACACAAATAGTCTTTTCGACTGAAAGGAGACCGCGTAGCAGCTCCAGAGGAAAATCTACTGGTTTGAAAGCCAATACTCAATAGTTTTTTTTAATTTTTTAAATTCTTTCACTCCTTTATTAACACATTTCTGTAATTAGCACATTGTTCACTTTTAGTTCTTCCCTTTCAACTTTTCACTTTTCTAATTCTCTTCCGCGACTGCGGACTAAACTTCGTTTTTCTATGTATCTATGTGGTTAAAATGGTTAATTTTTGAATAGGATTTATATGTCGAAGGGAATCGTTGTAAATCTTTCCCTAAGGAATGTTGAATTTCTTGCAATGAGCCTGTCGAAGTGTTAATGTTTAATTGGAATTTACTTATTCGAAGATATTTGTGCTAATCGTTTCACCGATTGAGTTCTAGATTTTTTTTAATTTCTTGCACTCCTTTATTTGCTTATTAGAACATTAGCACATTACTTAATTAGCACATTGTTCACTTTTAGTTCTTCCCTTTCAACTTTCAACTATCAACTTTCATCTCAATTTGTTCAATTCTAAATTTCCCATTCAAATTGTTCATTTAACTTTAAAACTTTCACATTTATTAACAAATTTCGATTCTCTGACAAAAACTGATAAAAGTCAATTTTTTAGCAAACAGGTATCATAAAATTTTTGGTGTGAAGTATTGAATTTTGTATCATGGGAATGATATACATAATGCTCGTAGTAAGTTTATTGATTGCATGCTTCTTTTTGGTGTCTTTTTTATGGGCAACTAAGAGTGGGCAATTCGATGATGACTATACGCCTTCTGTACGAATTCTCTTTGAAGAAGATCTAATAACAAAAGAAGACAAAGATGGAAGTAGAAAAGTTTAGTTACGACAATAAGATCGTAAGAAATTTTGCATACGCTACCGTAATATGGGGCGTAACTGGAATGTTGGTTGGATTGATAGTTGCCACGCAGCTTGCATTCCCGGAGTTTTATAACGATTATTTAGGATTTAGTTTCCTATCATTCGGAAGATTAAGACCATTGCACACGAATGCTGTGATTTTCGCATTTGTAGGAAATGGTATCTTCATGGGGGTTTATTATTCATTACAACGTTTATTAAAAACTCGAATGTGGAGTGATAAATTAAGTTATTTCCATTTTTGGGGTTGGCAATTCATCATCGTTTGTGCAGTAGCAACATTACCGTTTGGTATTACAGCAGGTAAGGAATATGCGGAGCTTGAATGGTGGATTGATATTTTAATCGCGCTGATGTGGGTTGTTTGGGGTTGGAATATGTTTGCAACGATTTTAGTTAGAAGAGTTCAACATTTATACGTTGCAATTTGGTTCTACATCGCGACGTTCGTTACTGTTGCTATGTTGCACATTTTCAATTCATTTGAATTACCCGTTTCATTCTTAAAAAGTTATTCGGTTTACGCAGGTGTTCAAGATGCGTTGGTTCAATGGTGGTATGGTCACAATGCGGTTGCGTTTTTCTTAACAACACCTTACTTAGGTTTGATGTATTACTTCGTTCCAAAAGCAGCAAATCGCCCTGTTTATTCATACCGACTTTCAATTATCCATTTCTGGGCATTGATTTTCATCTATATCTGGGCTGGACCTCACCATTTATTGTATTCTACTTTACCTGATTGGGCACAAAGTTTAGGTGTTGTGTTCTCTGTAATGTTGATTGCGCCATCTTGGGGTGGTATGTTAAATGGTTTATTGACTTTGCGTGGTGCATGGGATAGAGTTCGCGACGATGTAATGTTAAAATTCATGGTTGTTGCCTTGACATGTTACGGTATGTCAACTTTCGAAGGACCATTATTATCATTGAAAAATGTGAACGTAATTTCTCACTTTACTGACTGGACAATCGCACACGTTCACGTTGGAGGTTTAGGTTGGAATGGTATGTTGACATTTGGTTTATTGTATTGGTTGTTCCCAAAAATTTACAGAACAAACTTGTATTCAACAAAAATGGCGAACCAACATTTCTGGATTGCAACTTTGGGGATTATCTTATATGCTATACCAATGTATATCGCAGGATTTATGCAAGGTTTGATGTGGCAAGACTTCAACCCAGATGGAACTTTAACAAATCCTGACTTCCTAAAAACAGTTAATGAATTAAAACCTTTCTATTACTTGCGTTCTTTAGGTGGTTTATTATACTTGTCTGGTGCAATCATGATGTTCTATAACTTAGTGAAAACTGCAAAATCAGGAGTTCTTTTAGCAAACGAAGATGCAGAAGCAGCAGTTACTAAAAACTTACACGTTTCTCACAAAGGTGAATACTGGCATAAAGTAATTGAACGTAAACCAGTACAATTTATGGTGTTGAGTTTAGTTGTTGTAGCAATTGGTGGTATTGCCGAGATTATTCCAACATTAATTGTTAAAGAAAATGTACCAACAATTTCAACGGTAAAACCATATACGCCACTTGAATTAGAAGGACGTGATTTATATATCAGAGAAGGTTGTTACAACTGTCACTCTCAATTGATTAGACCATTGCGTTTTGAAACAGTTCGCTACGGTGAGTACTCAAAATCAGGAGAATTCGTTTATGATCACCCTTTCCAATGGGGTTCAAAAAGAACAGGTCCAGATTTAGCACGTGAAGGTGGATTAAGAAGTAACATTTGGCATTACCAACACATGTATCGTCCTAAAGTTGTTTCTCCAGGTTCAATTATGCCAGCTTACACATGGATGCACGACAACGATTTAGATGTTTCACTTCTTGAAAGAAAAATCAGAGCAATGCAAACTTTAGGAGTTCCATATCCAAAAGGTTACGACAAACTAGCTATGAAAGATTTGGAAAAACAAGCACATGAAATAGCAGTTGACATCGTTAACAATACGCCAAAATCAGCGCTAAAAGGTGTGAACAAGGAAGCTAAGATTAGAGAAATCGAGAAAAAAGAAATTATCGCAATCATCGCTTACTTACAACGAATGGGAACAGATATCAAAGTTAAAGTACCAAATAAATAAAGCCATGTTAAGATTTATAAAATATAATTTAGAAAGCATAAGTAGCGTTGAATTGTATCCTTTGTTTTCTCTACTCATATTCGTGATTTTCTTCATCGTAGTTGTCATGAGAGTGATTAAAATGTCAAAAGCAACTGTAGTAGAATTAAGCGATTTACCATTAAATGACAAAATCGATACTAATATTAAAGACTTGTAGAATGAAAAACTTTGCAAAAAATTGGATATACATTTTGATTGTTGCAGCATTAGGCAACACCTCAAATACAGTTGCGCAGGAAGGGGAGCAACTTTTTAAATCACGTTGTAATACGTGTCACCAAATTGATAAAAATTCAACAGGACCTAAATTAAAAGGAGTTAAACAAAAATGGGCAGACGCTGGAGAAGGTGAAAACTTATATGCTTGGATTAGTAATTCTACAGCTTTAATTGCTTCAGGAAAAAGCCAACTTGCAAAAGATATTTCTGGCTACAGTCCAACGGCAATGCCTGCTCAAACTGTAACAAAAGAGGAAGTTGATGCAATTTTTGAATACATCGAAACTTACACGCCTCCAGTAGCAGCAGCAAGTGCGACAACATCAGATTCAACCGCTGTTGCAAATGGCGTAGCGAAAGTTGATTACAAATACAACTTAACTGTTTTCAATTGGTTAATGTTTCTTACGATAATTCTAGTGGTTGTGATTATTGTTCTTTCAGGTTCAATCATCGTATTCGTGAAATCGGATTACTTCAAACAAAAAGTAGCTGAAAAATCAAATACAACAATGATGGCAGTTATCTTAACAGTTGGTGCACTTTTCACATCTTTTAATTCTTCTGCTCTAACTTTCCTTCGTGCGGGTGAAGCAAAAGAAGGAGAGCCTTGGCTTTTGGTTGAAAATATGGACTTAATTGGTTTGCTTACAATCAATATCGTCTTGATGTTTGTTGTTATCTATTTGAGAAGCTTATTCAATCAAATGGTTGCAATGACGAAAAAAGAGGCTGACTTGGCTGCTGAACAACCGATTGCAGCAGAAACTTTCACAAAAATTAATGCAATCCTAACAGATGCAGTTCCAATTGAGGAAGAGCATAAAATCTTGATGGATCATGAATACGATGGCATCCAAGAATTAGATAACAATTTACCACCTTGGTGGGTTTGGGGATTCGTTGCATGTATCATCTTCGCTTTCGTTTATTTAATTAATTATCACGTACTTGGTGTATCTGATTTACAAATTAAAGCATATGAAAAAGAAATGGAACAAGCTCAAAAAGACATCGATGCTTACCTTTCTAAAATGGCAATGAATGTCGATGAAACGAATGCAACATTGTTGACTGAAAAATCAGATTTAGCGGCTGGAAAAACAATCTTTGATAACAACTGTACAATTTGCCACAAAGCAAAAGGTGAAGGTGATGTTGGTCCAAATCTTACTGACAAAAACTGGATTTACGGGTTTGATGTTAAAGACGTTTTCTATAGTGTTAAAAAAGGACGTCCTGCGGGTATGCCTGAACATGCTTCAAAATTGAATCCTGTTCAAATACAACAAGTTTCATCTTATGTTCTTTCATTACCAGCAGCTAAAGGTAAAGAAGCGCAAGGAGATATAATTGAAAAATAGTTAAAAATTAAAAAAGTGTGCCTCCTTTTGAGGTACGAGCGAGGGATTGAGGGGTTAAAATTTATTGTAAAATGAGTGTGCAAGACGAAAAATTCAGAGACCGCATAGCGACGGTTGATGAGAAAGGGAAACGAGTTTGGATTTTTCCTAAAAAACCAAAGGGATCCTATTACAATAAAAGGAAAATTTTAAGTTACTTTTTACTGGCGCTTCTTTTTGGAGCGCCACATATTAAAATTGCTGGTGAGCCGATGCTTCTTTTCAATATCATTGAAAGAAAATTCGTCATCTTGGGCAAAGTATTCTGGCCGCAGGACATGTATTTGTTCGCGCTAATGATTATCGTAGGTGTGGTTTTCGTTATTCTGTTCACCATCATTTTCGGACGATTATTCTGCGGCTGGGTTTGCCCTCAAACAATCTTCATGGAAATGGTATTCCGAAGAATCGAATACTGGATTGATGGAGATTGGACAGAACAAAAAAGACTTGATAAAGCACCTTGGAATAAGGAAAAAATCTTCAAACGAGTTGCTAAACACACGATTTTTTGGATTATTTCGTTCTTAATTGCCAATACCTTCTTAGCCTATATCATTGGATCTGAAGAATTATTCAAAATTCAAATTTCTAATCCCGCAGAACACATAGGTGGTTTTATAGCAATTGTCATTTTTACAAGTGTTTTCTATGGTGTGTTTGCTTTCTTGAGAGAACAGGTTTGTACAACAATTTGTCCCTACGGTCGTCTTCAAGGTGTGCTTCTCGACAAAAACTCTATGGTAGTTGCTTATGACAACGTCCGCGGAGAAAATCGTGCAAAAATCCGAAAAGGAGAAGACCGAAAAGAGGCTTCTAAAGGAGACTGTATCGACTGTAATCAGTGTGTTCACGTTTGCCCAACCGGGATTGATATCCGTAACGGAACGCAATTAGAATGTATCAACTGTACAGCTTGTATAGATTCTTGTGACCATATGATGGAATCTGTTGGCTTAGAAAAAGGTTTGATTCGTTTTGTTTCTGAAAATGGAATTAAAAATAGAACACCATTTATTTGGACAAAAAGAGTTATTTCCTACACCGTTCTTCTTGCTGGTTTGATCATCGCTTTGAGTGTGTTGTTGTTCACTCGAAAAGATTTTGAAACAGATATTATTCGTCAACGTGGAACAACTTACCAAGTGATGGACGATGGTACAATCAGTAATATTTACGAGGTAAATTTATTGAACAAGACTAAAAATGATTTCAAAATCAGTTTCAAATCAAACGACCCATCTGTTTCTGTTGAACAAGTTGCAAAAACCATTATTTTGAAAGGTCAAAAACAAGTGAGAGAACGTATCTTGGTGAAAATAAAAAATGGTAATTTAGACAATGGATTGAAAAAAATTGAAATTCAAGTTTATGGAAATGGTGAACTAATCGAAACCATTAAAACGAAATTCATTGGTCCACTTTTATAATATTTAACTATGAACTTTAGAAATGGAATAATTGCAGGAATGGTGCTTTTTATGGTATTCATCCTCTCACTAGTGGTAGTATTAAGCTCAAAAGGATCTGAACTAACTACTGAAGATTATTACTTAAAAGACAAGAATTTTCAACAAAACATCAATGCACGTCAATTGGCAATGGACATTCAAAACCCAGCAATTGTGAAAATTGAAAATAAATTACTTTCGATTGCTTTTAAGGAAAATAGACTTGCTGAAAATGTAAAAATTAGCTTTTCTCGTCCAAATGATAAAGCATTGGATCGCGAAGTGAAAATTGGTTCTGTTCCTTCAACTGTTCCTGTTAAATTCTTAAAAAACGGAAACTACGATATGGTAATTACTTACGAAATTGAAGGAAAAAAATACGAACAGGTAGAGGAATTAATCGTTGAATGATAAACGTTCTTCTAACGGGCTTGATTATCGGTTTAACTTCCAATCTTCATTGTATTGGAATGTGTGGACCTCTTACCTTAATCATTCCTGTTAACAGAAAAAGTAAACTCACTATTTTCATTGGTGTACTCATTTACAACATTGGAAGAATACTCACCTACTCCATTTTAGGTTTATTGGTTGGGTTTATTGGAATGAGCTTGAACCTTTTTGTTTCCATTCAAATCATCAGTATTGTACTTGGAATGCTGATGCTTCTTTTTGCTTGGAGTCCTTACTTCAAAGAATTGCTTTTTATCGAGCAGTTTTCGAATAAAATAGGACTTTTCATCTCGACTAATTTTTCAAAAATCAATCAAAACAAAACGAGTTTAAGTCCTTTTTTCTTTGGCTTACTTAATGGTCTGCTTCCTTGCGGAATGGTTTATGTCGGATTGATGAATGCATTAAGTACGGGAGATTTGATGACTTCTGTTCTCTCGATGACTTTCTTTGGTTTAGGAACCATTCCCGTTATGCTCATTTTTGCGTATTTCATGCAAAGTATCAATGCAAAGTACAAATCGAATCTGAACAAGCTACTACCCTATTTTATTACGATTGCGGCTTTATTAACGATTGCTCGCGGCTTAAACCTAGGAATTCCTTTTCTCAGTCCTAAAGTGAAAATGGAAAATTCTCACGTTCAACCGAGTATGGAATGTTGTGATGTTAAGCAAAAAAAATAAATTTTGGTTTTCTCATTAGTTAAACAAGGAAAATACTACAATTGAATTTCACTCGAAAAAGTAAAAAAATCTTCTTTTCCTTTTTCAGTTAAATACGGAAAAAACAGTTTTGTAAACAAATCACTGTATTTTAAAACTAATTGATCATCTCCTTCTACATCATAAATAGCTGATGAACTTATCCAAAAATCACTGAAAATTTTAACGTGATGAATAAAATAATCATATTCATTTTCAAACAATTCAGGTCGCAAAATACCATTTTGAATAGCAATTTCAATAATATTTTTATACATCGTTGCTCTTATCTTTTCAACCTCTAAAAAAGTTTTTTTCAAGTTCGGATTCTCTCGCATAATAAAATTCAAATCAAGAAAGAAAAATCTAAATTCCAAAGAAATTTTAAATCCCAATTTTGTTGATTCAAAAAGAGATTGAATTAAGTTTTCAGACTTTTTAACTTGATTATTGATTGCAATTGCCTTATCCAGAATTTGCTGATGTAAAGCTTCAATTATCAAATTTTTAGAGTTAAAATGATAAATTAAATTGCTATGACTTATTTGCAATTCAGATGCAATTTGTCTTAATGAAACATTTGAAACTCCGTTCTCATTAAAAAGTTGAAGGGATTTTATTAAAATATTTTCCTTTATTTTTTTCATTTTTTAGTACAGTTGGACTAAATTATTAGTACATTTGGTCTAAAATTAAAATTTATTTACCTTAAAAAACAAAAAAATGAGAAGAATTCAACTTTTTGAGTTTGAAGATCTACATTGGTTTCCAGCATTTTTAAGAAATTATATGACTGATTTTCTTCAATATTTATCTAACAAAGCAAAAGTTTATGAATGTGTTTTAGATGAAATTCAGGAGGCACTTAAAAAATCAAACAATACTAACATTGTTGATTTATGCTCAGGTGGAGGTGGTGGGTTACTTTCGCTCGGTAAAGAATTAAAGAAGAAAAATAATGAATTAACAATAACATTAACCGACTATTACCCCAACATTAGCGCGTTTGAACACAATACAAAGGATACAAATGTTTTCAATTACGAGCGAGAATCTATTGACGCAAGAAATGTTCCAAGTCACCTAAAAGGATTTAGAACGCAATTTCTTTCTTTTCACCATTTTAAACCTACGGATGCTAGTGCTATATTGCAAAACGCAATCAATAGCAATCAAGCAATTGGGATTTTCGAAATTCAGGATAGAAGTTTACCAAGTATTATCGCGATGTTACTTTCTCCATTAAGTGTACTTTTCACAACACCTTTTATCAGACCTTTTAATTTTGGAAGAATACTTTTCACCTATTTAATTCCAATTGTCCCAATAATAATCTTGTGGGATGGTCTAGTTTCTTCATTAAGAACCTATTCTGTTGAAGAACTGAATGAAATTGTAAGTAAACTTGAAAAAAAGGACAACTTTAACTGGAAAATAGAAAAGAAAAAAAACAAAATGGGGTTTGTAATTTATCTTATTGGAATTCCAAAATAGTTTTGTGGTTGATAAAAATATGTCCTAAAGTGAAAATGGAAAATTCTCACGTTCAACCGAGTATGGAATGTTGCGATGTGACAAAGAAAAAATAGAGCTAGCTAATCGTTTCTTAGAAGAACACCTTCTTTCAAAGAACACGGAGATATTACAATTCGATTTGCCTTCATTTTTTTTATTACCCAACGCGTTTTAATTGCTGCAATTGGTGCCATTTTTTTGCGAATCGGAATAATGAAATCATTCAAGTCTCTTTCGGATTGAGAAGTTGAAATTATCCATTCTAAAATGGATTCAAATTCTTTAAAATCAAGCTCTTGTATTTCATATCCTTTAGGATAAGCTGTTTGATGAACCAATTCATAAAATGTTTCGAAACTTCCCGAGGCTCCAACTAAAGTTTGACAATTGATGCGATCAAAAAAATCGTGCTCGTGCGCCTCTAAATAATTTTCAACGTTCAAAATATCTTCCGCAGACATTGGATTGGAAAAAGAAAATAGCTGAAAAATTCGTGAAACACCAATATTTAAAGAAATCAAATCTTTTATTCCTTTAGAATTAGCAGCAATAAATTCAGTGCTTCCACCGCCAATGTCCATTATTAAACTCGGTGATTCAAAATTGTAAGTGTAAGCAATTCCTTGATAAATCAAATTCGCTTCTTGGATTCCGTTAATTACATCAATTTCGATTCCTGTTGCATCTTTTACAGACTTTAAAAATGCTTGCCTATTGCTTGCATCTCGAATTGCTGAAGTTCCAATTGCTTCAATTTTAGCTACTTGAAAAGTATCGCAGCGATTTTTAAACCGTTCAAGACAAGCAATCGCGCGTTCCACAGCATCAGCTGAAAGTAATTTATCGTTGATTCCGCCCATTCCAATTGCAACACCTTCTTTTTCAGAATGCACCAACTGAATTAAATTGTTTTCCACGTCGGCAATTGCCAAGTTAAACGTATTTGTTCCTAAATCAATGACTGCTTTTCGCATTTACTTCGATTTTAAACCTTGAATAATGTTCTTGAATTTGGCGCGATGCCCGAATTGTAAAATTCCATTTTTATAAATTTTCCCTGCTAGCCACAGCAATACAATTGTAGAAACGACCAAAATCAATAACGAGAGAATTACTAAATAATAACTTCCGAGTGGTAAACCTTGTGCCAATTTCACCATCATTACCACTGGCGCTGTAAAAGGAATTAAACTTGCCCATTTGACAATTGTCGCATCAGGAACAACGACTGCCAAAAAGCCCAAATAAACGGACAATCCAAGAATAATTACAATCGGTAATACAAACTGTTGACCATCGCTTTCTGTTCCTGCAATTGAACCAATTGTGCTGAAAAATGCACCATAAAAATAGTAAGCTGCAATAAAAAAGAACAAGAAATGAGCGAACATAAAACCAAAGTTGATGCGCTCATAAATTAAGTCCACAAATTGATTGTAGCGTTCTGCTGAATTGGTTTCCATTAGCTGTTGCTGAACTTCAGCGCTCACTTGAATGCCTTCCCAATTTGATGGATCAAACATATCTGGAAAAATATATTGACGGAAAACAATCAAGCCGATAGCAATGAAAAATGTCCAAACAAAAATCTGAATCAAAGCCGCAAAACCAATTCCTGTGATTTTTCCCAACATCAATTGATAAGGTTTCACAGATGCCAAAATTACTTCTACAATTCGATTGCTTTTTTCTTTGGTTGTGCTTCTCAAAATCGTCATTCCAAAAAGTAAAACGAAAAGCACAATTAGAAAACCAAAAACTAAACCTACATAACCTTCCAAATCAGAGGCTTCATTTTTCGGGTCGTAAACATTGCGAAAATCGACATTCAAAGGCTGTTTGATTTGTCGAAATTGATCCACGGAAAGATTTGTAAAATTTTCAATCATCACCTCCTCTACCCTTCTCTCTAGCTGAAATTTAAGTTGCATTTTAACATCAGCAGAAGGATTTTCACGGTAAAAAACAAAGGATTTTTTATTCATCAACACTTTTTCATTCAACTCAATCAATGCGTCGAAGTTTTGATAAGCTTTTCCATCTCTAAATTCTTCAATTTCAAGGTAGTCACCAATAAAATAGTAATTGACCGTTTTTCCTTCTGAGGAAACAATTTTATTATCCATTAAACCCGCTGGGTCGGCAATAAGTACCTTCAACGATTTCTTTCCTTCATCACCTGATTTGAACAAAAAGAATAGAAAAAGCAGAAAAAATAAAGGTCCAAGAACCATCATCCACAAAAATGTTCCGTTCGAAAAACGTTCCTTCAATTCCCGAATCGCAATTAACCAACTGTTACGCATTTTCGACCTCCTTTCCGCCAATTAAATTCATAAAAACTTCTTGCATTGTTGGAATTCGTTCCTCCACGGCTTCAATTTTAATCTGTCCCATCAAGGCTTTTAATAGATCGTTAATTTGGTTATTTCCTCGCATTTTAACAACTGCCAAAAAACGATTATCTCCGAGTTCTTTTTTATCTATCAACTCAAAATCAGTCCAAAGTGCGTTGGCAAAAGCAATCATATTTCCACTGAAACGAATCGAAAATTCGCCACTTTTTTGAACTGATCGCAAATTCCAAACACTGTCCTCTGCTAATTTCTTTGAATGATGAATCAATGCTGCACGGTCGCAAATTTCTTCCACACTTCGCATATTGTGCGTTGATAAAATAATTGTTTTTCCCTGTGATTTCAAGGATTTCAATTCATTCAAAATCAATTCTACATTCAGCGGATCGAAACCACTCAAAGGTTCATCAAGTATCAATAAATCAGGCTCGTGAACAATTGCAGCAATAAATTGCACTTTTTGCGCCATCCCTTTGGAAAGTTCTTCGATGCGTTTTTTAGACCAATCTTTGATATTCAATTTTTCCAACCAAAAATTAGCACTTTTAACCGCATTTTCTTTTGACATTCCTCGTAATTGTGCCAAAAAAACCAACTGTTCAAGCACTCCCATTGATTTATACAAACCACGTTCTTCAGGTAAATATCCAATTAAGCGCAAATGCTCCGAACCCATCAATTTTCCATCAAAGCGTAAAGTTCCTTTGTCAGCTTCAATTATTTGATTGATAATTCGAATAAGTGTTGTTTTTCCTGCGCCATTTGGTCCTAATAATCCGTAAATCTCACCTTTCTGAACGTGAAGTGAAACAGCATCTAAAGCTAATTTTCGATTAAACGACTTTGAAACATCCGTAATTTCTAACATTTTGTAAAACTATGAAAAAATGAATGAAGTTAAAATTGAAATTCAAAATTGAAACGATGGAAAATTTCCAAACTGAATTTTCTAATTTGACCAAAAGTATTTTTGTTTTTCGTTTGATTTCTGAAAGTTCATTTAAACAGTAAATTGATTAGTTAACTGTTTGTTTCGTAATTCAATTACAAAATATGTTAGTTTTCCTAAAATAAGACCAACTAAACAATCCCCTTTCCTTTGATGTTGTTACTTTTGCAAAAACTTTTTTTATGGCAACAAGAAATTGGGAAACACTAAAGAAATATACCGACATCAAGTTTGAATTTTTTGAAGGTATCGGAAAAATAACAATCAATCGTCCACACGTATACAACGCTTTTCGTCCAGAAACGAATTTTGAGATTCTTGATGCATTGGTAATTTGTAGAGAAAATCCAGACATTAACGTTGTTGTTCTTACAGGTGCAGGAGACAAAGCGTTCTGTTCTGGTGGCGACCAAAACGTGAAAGGCGTTGGTGGTTATATTTCTGAAAACGGCGTTCCTCGTTTAAACGTGCTCGATATTCACAAAGCAATTCGTTCGCTTCCAAAACCTGTAATCGCAATGGTTAACGGCTATGCAATTGGTGGTGGACACGTACTTCACGTTGTTTGTGACTTAACTATTGCATCGGATAATGCACGTTTTGGTCAAACAGGTCCAAAAGTGGGAAGCTTCGATGGAGGATTTGGTTCATCGTATTTAGCTCGTCACGTCGGTCAGAAAAAAGCACGAGAAATCTGGTTCTTGTGTGAACAATATACTGCTGAAGAAGCAGAAAAAATGGGCATGGTAAACAAAGTTGTTCCTTTTGATGATTTGGAAGATACTGTTGTTGCTTGGTCAAAAACAATTATGAAAAGAAGTCCTTTGGCAATTCGCATGATTAAACGTGCGATGAATGCTGAATTAGACGGACAACATGGTTTGATGGAATTGGCTGGCGACGCTACCCTACTCTATTATTTAACGGAAGAAGCGCAAGAAGGAAAACATGCTTTCTTAGAAAAACGCGATCCAAACTTCCAACAATATCCTAAATTTCCTTAATTAAAAAATATGTCAATTCGCTCATTAGAACCTCAAATCCTTTGGAATCACTTCGCTGATTTGAATGCTGTACCTCGTCCTTCAAAAAAAGAAGAGCGCGTACGTCAATTCATGGTTGATTTTGGA
This sequence comes from Flavobacteriales bacterium, assembly GCA_018883325.1. Classification (GTDB taxonomy): domain Bacteria; phylum Bacteroidota; class Bacteroidia; order Flavobacteriales_D; family Crocinitomicaceae; genus UBA952. The sequence goes on from VEQH01000035.1 coordinate 38,116, forward strand.
AATAACCTTGGTTTAGAAACCATTATTGATAAAATTGGAAATGTAATCATCAAAAAACCAGCTTCGGCAGGCATGGAAAATCGCAAAACAGTGATTCTTCAAGCGCATTTGGATATGGTTCACCAGAAAAATTCGGATACCGTTTTTGATTTCGATACACAAGGAATTGAAATGTTGGTGGATGGTGATTGGGTGCGTGCAAATGGTACAACGCTTGGTGCGGATAACGGAATCGGAGTTGCAGCAATTATGGCTGTTTTATCTTCCAATGAAATTCAACATCCAGCAGTTGAAGCGTTTTTCACAATTGATGAAGAAACAGGAATGACGGGCGCAATGCAAATGGATGGTTCTTTGTTGCAAGGTGAGATTTTATTGAATATCGACACTGAAGATGATGATGAATTATCAATAGGTTGTGCAGGTGGAATTGACACAAATACGACTTATTCATATTCAGAAGTTCCTGTAAATGCCAATAGTAAAACAGTTGAAATTTCCATTCGTGGTTTACTAGGTGGGCATTCTGGAATGGATATTGACAAAGGACGCGGAAACGCAAACAAATGGATGGCGCGCATTTTATGGGAAATTAGTCGATCTATTTCATTACAATTAGTTTCATTTGACGGAGGAAGTTTACGCAATGCAATTCCACGTGAAGCTACGGTTGTTCTTGCCATTCAAGCAAATGACGCAGCAAAATTCCACGAACTATTCGACAAACAAGTAGCAACTTTAAAAGAAGAATACCAAAGCATAGAACCTGCAATCAAAATTCAAGCAAAAGAAATTGTTCCCGCTGAAAAAGCAATGAATGATAGTGATTTCAAGAAAATCATCAACCTTTTGTGTTCAGTTCACAACGGTGTTTTCAGAATGAGTCCAGACATCGCAGGTTTAGTGGAAGCATCTTCAAGCTTGGCTAGAATTATTATTTCAAACGGTTCATTCACCAGTCAATCTTTACAAAGAAGTAGCGTTGAATCCACAAAATCAGAAGTGGCAATGAACATCGGTTGTGCTTTTGAAAATGCAGGTTGCGACGTAGTTCAAGGTGGCGATTACCCTGGTTGGAAACCAAATCCAAGTTCAGCGATTTTGAACTTGATGGAAAACTTATATAAAAATCTATTCAACGAAGAACCACAAGTAAAAGCTTGTCACGCAGGTTTAGAATGTGGAATCTTGGGAAAACATTTACCAGGTGTTGATATGATTTCTTTCGGACCAAATATTCGTGCAGCACATTCACCAGATGAAAAAGTTCAGATTTCTTCCGTTCAAAAATTCTGGGTATACTATTTGGAAACGTTGAAGCAAATACCTACAAAATAATTTAAAATGTAGAATGTAAAATTTAGAATGAGAATCCATTTTTCATTTTACATTCTCAATTCTCAATTCAAAAAAATGACATTTCAACTAAATACAATCGAGGAAGCAATTGAAGAAATTCAAAAAGGAAAAGTAATCATCGTAGTGGACGACGAAGACCGCGAAAATGAAGGTGATTTCCTAACTGCGGCACGCAATGCAACACCTGAGATTATCAATTTCATGGCAACGCATGGTCGTGGATTAATTTGTGCGCCAATCAGCGAAGAACGTTGCGATAACTTAGGTTTGGAAATGATGGTTCGTAATAATTCTGCAGCGTATGAAACTCCTTTTACGGTAAGTATTGACTTAATTGGTCACGGTTGCACAACTGGAATTTCTGCGAGTGATCGTGCGAAAACAATTTTGGCAATGATAGATCCAGAAACGCGCCCTGAAGAACTTGGTAAACCAGGTCATATTTTTCCGTTACGCGCAAGAAAAGGTGGCGTTTTAAGACGCGCTGGGCACACAGAGGCTGCAGTTGATTTATCAAGAATGGCTGGATTTGAAGAAGCTGGAATCATTGTTGAAATTTTGAATGAAGATGGAACAATGGCGCGTTTGCCTCAATTGATTGAAATTGCAAAGAAATTTGATTTAAAAATCGTTTCCATTGAAGATTTAATCAAATACAGAATCAAAAATGAAACGCACATTGAACACGTTGTTGACGTGAATCTCCCAACTGAAATTGGTGATTTTCAATTACATGCTTTCAAAGATTTGAATTCTGACATGGATCATTTAGCATTAGTTAAAGGTACTTGGGACAAAGACGAACCCGTTTTAGTTCGTGTACATTCATCTTGTATGACAGGTGATATTTTCGGTTCTTGTCGTTGTGATTGTGGCCCTCAGTTGAATGCTGCAATGAATATGATTGAAGAGGCTGGAAAAGGAGTTATAATTTATATGAATCAAGAAGGTCGTGGAATTGGTTTGGTTAACAAATTAAAAGCCTATAAATTACAAGAAGGTGGAATGGACACAATGGAAGCGAACATCGAACTTGGTTTCAAAGCAGATGAGCGCGACTATGGTTTAGGAGCTCAAATGTTGCGTGCTTTGGGAGTTACAAAAATGAAATTGATGTCAAATAATCCTAAAAAACGCACTGGACTAGTTGGTTATGGACTTGAAATTGTAGAGAACGTATCGCTTGAAATTAAAAGCAATATTCACAACGCATCTTACCTTAAAACCAAAAAAGAAAAGATGGGACACAATTTAAAATTGGATATTTGATGCTTGTTGCAAAAGACATACAAAAAGCTTATGGTGAACTTCCAATTCTGAAAGGTGTTGATCTTGAAGTGAGCAAAGGAGAAATCGTTTCGATTGTCGGTTCTTCTGGTGCTGGAAAAACAACACTTCTTCAAATTCTTGGAACTCTAGACAAGCCTGATTCTGGTATTTTGGAAATTGGTGGTGTCAATCCTTTCAAATTATCTCAAAAGGAATTAGCGAATTTTAGAAACGCATCTTTGGGTTTCATTTTTCAATTTCATCAATTGTTACCTGAATTTACAGCGATTGAAAATGTAATGTTGCCTGCGCTAATTGGTGGAAAAAGTAAAAAAGAAGCGGAAGAACTTGCGTTGCCCTTACTTGAAAGATTGGGAATTGCATCGCGTAAAAAACACAAACCTTCGGAACTTTCTGGCGGTGAACAGCAACGTGTAGCCGTTTGTAGAGCTTTAATCAACAATCCAAAAGTAATTTTTGCCGATGAACCTTCAGGGAATCTCGACACCAAAAATGCAAAAGAACTCCATGAATTATTCTTTCAATTACGCGACGAATTCAATCAAACTTTTGTAATTGTTACACACAACGAAGAACTTGCTCACATGGCTGACAGAAGCTTGGTGATGCGAGATGGGAGGTTTGTTTGATGAGTTTTGGTTTTAGTTTGTGTCAACAGAAAATATAATAACCTCAAATAGCAACTAATCAACCCACCAAAGGCCAATCCTTAAATTGTCCTTCGGCTTGTTCGATGACCTCTTTTAATAAGTTGTCTAATTCAGAAAATGGAACAATTCCTTTGAGTTCTTTTTTGACAGCTAATCGAATTGCAGCTTTTGCATCTTCTTTTATTGTCCAGTCGAGTTGAAGGTTTTTCTTAACACTTGCAACAACATTGTGCACCAAATCTTGGATTGGGCCTTGTTTGTTGAGTAAACTTTCTTTGGAGGAAAGTAAATCATAAAAAGCCAATTCTTCTTCGTCTAACCCAAGTTCTTTGCGACGTTTGTCTTCATTGCGGAACTCATTGGCTAAATCCAATAAATGTTTGATTGTAGCAATGGAATCTAGACTGTTTTTGTGGTATTTACTCAATACTTTGTCTAGTTCATCTTTTAAAGTAGTTGCCTTTCGAATGTTTTTTAATTGTCGAATGCGTATTTCATCGTTCAAGATACGTCGCAACAATTCAATTTTAATGTTTTCGCTTCCTTTTTCTTTAACGATTGCTTGGAATTTGTCATCGACAATAGAAATATCAATCTTGTCTAAATTATACATTTCTGCCAAGTCAACAATTTTGTTAGATTCCAATGATTTATTGATTAAATCTTTGATAACTTGTACTTTATTGCGTTCTATCGCTTTTGGAAATTTGATCTTGCGAACGGTTTCTCGAATCTTTTGAATGACGCTGACATCTTCCAATATTTCCCAAATGCGCGGGTCTGAATTGGTCATTGCGACTAACTCTGATAATTTGCGTTCTTCTGTTAAATAACGATCGGTGAATTCATCTGTTTTTAAGATTTCATTCACTTGCTTGTTCGTCCATTTCATCCATTCGGCAGGGCTCAAAGTTTTCATTGTAGCACTCTCAAATCCGCCCAACATTGTTTTTACAGTATTTAATTGCTCCAAACAAAGTTCAACAGCTTCCTCGAATTCGAAGGTTGGTTTTCCTTCTCCGCCACTTCCTGTATATTTCTTTGTAGCTTCCGCTAAGAATCCTGAAATTCCAATAAAATCAACAACTAAACCCGAAGGTTTGCTTTCAAAAACTCGGTTCACTCGTGCAATGGCTTGCATCAAATTGTGACCTTTCATGATTTTATCTACATACATCGTATGCACACAAGGCGCATCAAATCCTGTTGAACAAAAGCTTCGCTAGCCTGCATCGTGTTTCCATGATCTAAAAATAGTGTTTTCTCGTATGTAAAAGTCAACTTTTAAAAAATAAGTATGACTTTCAAGAAAGAAAATTTGTTGCTGAGTG
>VEQH01000129.1 GCA_018883325.1 Flavobacteriales bacterium
AACCACTCAAAGTGATTTAACTCGGGACAATCAAAACAAAAAAGTCACCACAATAGGACGACTTAAACTCAAAAAATGTATCGATTAAAAAGCAAACCCCATAACAACACAAAGTAGGGCTAGCGAATTGCTTCTGTCCCGCCAAAGGACGGGCAGGCAACAACAGACTAAAGCCGAACCTTCACTGCGTTGCGCTTCGGTTTAGTCCTTCTATGTTATCTGATGTACTGATTTATTTTGCTGTTTTTTGTTGTTTCCTGTCGTATGATTTATTATTTTTGTGTAAAATATCCGTAAAAATGCGGAAAATCTGCAAAAAGCTATGATAATATCATTTAAAGTTGGTAACTATAAATCGATTAAAGAGCCAGTTGTATTAAATTTTAATGCGAGTGGATTGTCTGAACACAGAGATAGTAACATATATATGCAAGGTAATAAAGGGATTTTAAAATCTGTTTTATTATATGGACATAATGCTAGTGGAAAATCTAAAATATTAGATGCGTTGAGTTTTTTTCAGTGGTATACTGTTAATTCGGCAACTGAAAAAATTGAAAATACTAGACAAACATTAGAACCTTTTCGTCTCTCCAAACAGACTAAAAATAAGCCATCTCTTTTTGAATTAATTTTTATAATAGGAAACGTTACATATAGGTATGGGTTTGAATTAGATGATAAAAAAGTTCATAAAGAATGGTTGTTAGAAGTAGCATCAAGCGAAAAACCTTTGTTTTTAAGAATAAATCAAGAATTTCAAATAAACAATAAACACTTTGAAAACGCAGAAGGCTTAGAAAAGAGAACAAGAAAGAATGCATTGTTTTTGTCAGTTTCAGCACAATGGAATGTTTCCAAAGCTCAGAAAATTGAGCAGTACATAGACAAAATATATAATGTACATGGTATAGATGACAAGGCATATCGAGATATTACTATTGATTTATTGAAAAATAAGAAATATGTGGACCTAATTCAGAAGTTTATTAAAAAAGCAGACTTAGGTATTAACTCTGTTGATATTTTGGATATTCCAATATCTTTTGATGACATAAAAGAGAATGTTCCAGAGGAACTTAGAGAGCGATTTAAAGAAACATTTGAGAAAAGAAAACCTGTGACAATAATTTCAACTCATAATGTTTTCGATGAAGATAAAATTATTGGAGTTGAGCCCTTTATTTTTAGTCAAGCAGAATCAGAAGGGACTAAAAAATATTTTAGTTTAGTTGGATTATTAATTTTAGCATTGAACGAAAATCGCCCAATAATAATTGATGAGTTTGATGCAAGGTTACATTCGTTATTGTCAAAATCAATAATAAAATTGTTTAATTCTAGCAAAATTAAAACAAAGTCTCAATTAATAGTTGCAACTCATGACACATCTTTAATAGATAGGGAAGTATTGAGAAGAGATCAAGTTTATTTTGTTGAGAAGGATGTTTATGGAGCGACAAAACTATCAACATTAGCAGAATTTAAGCCAAGAAAAGAAACTCCTTATGACAAAAATTATTTAGACGGAAAATATGGTGGTATACCTTTTATTAATGATTTAGAAAATATTTTCTCGGATGAGCAAGAAGCAAAATAGTAGTAGTTTTAATTTTAATGACTTTGTTGAGCAACTGAAGACCGAAGCGATTAATACTTCCGTTGTAGTAGATTCTAAAGAAGAGAGAAAGTATTTTTTGATAGTTTGTGAAGGAGAAAAAACAGAGCCCCTTTATTTTGAATATTTTAAGAAGTTTTTACCAAAAGATTTAGTAAGTACTGTAGAAATTCATGGAGAAGGAGACAATACTCTTAATATTGTCAAAAAAGCCGAAGAAATTCGAGATAAAAGAAAAAATAATACTGTATTACCTGATTTTGATGAAGTCTGGGCAGTATTTGATAAAGATGATTTTCCGAATCAAAATTTCGACAATGCTATTTTGTATGCAAATCAAAAAGGCATAGAATGTGCTTATTCAAATCAATCCTTTGAATTGTGGTACGTTCTTCATTTTGATAATTTACAAACATGTATTCATAGGCATGATTACATTTCAATTTTGTCAAAGAGATTAGGTTATAAGTACGAGAAAAATGACATAAAAGTTGTTGAACATATTAATACTAAATGTGATGTAAACAGAGCTATCGCCTGGGCTAGGAAACTGGATGAATTTCATATAAGTAATGGAACAACTCCTTCCTATTCTTGTCCTGTAACTAAAGTTTATAAATTAGTTGAAATATTGACGGAGTACTGTCAATAAGCATATCAGAGAACTTCTTCAGCATTTTATTTGCCGTTTAAGCAAAAATAAACATTAAATGGCAAATAAAATGGAGTTGAACGAAGCCAAACTATGGGATTAGTAACTAATTGTACGATTTTTTGAGGGATATAAAATGTATTTTCTTAAGTATTTGAAGCTTTATAATATGTTTAAACAGTTTTCTCTTTTTGCTTGTTACGATAGGGATATATAATCTGAATTGAATGGACATTATTTACCCATTACGATTATGGTCGTTTTGAAGAAAACACAAGAATTAAAGAACGTTTAATTCATTGTTTATCAGGTTGGTTTAGGTTGATTAAGTTGGG
>VEQH01000130.1 GCA_018883325.1 Flavobacteriales bacterium
AAAATGTATCGATTAAAAAGCAAACCCCATAACAACACAAAGTAGGGCTAGCGAAAGCATCTGTCAACAATAGACTAAAGCCGAACCTTCACTGCGTTGCGCTTCGGTTTAGTCCTTCTATGTTAGGCACAGTTTTTATTTTTCTTTAATTTTTCTATCAATTTATTTGTTTATGTGTCTGAAATGTGTTATTTTTGTGTCTAAATAAACTCATAATGTAGTATGTCAACAAAACGTGTTCAAGTGTCCTTTACTGAAAAACAGTGGGAACTTTTAGAGAAATTCAAAGGTGAATTGGGTGAAAGCGATGCGGATATTGTAAGAAGCATTGTCATATCGTGGTTATCTGAAAAAAGTTTTATAAGTTCTACAATTAAAAAACGCAACAATTTAAACAATAATGATGAAAGTAAATAATAATATAAAAGATTTTTTAGACAATAACGAACCATATTGTCTAATTACTGGGAACTCTTTAATTGAATTAAAAAATATTCCAAGTGAAACAGTAAATTGTGTGATTACATCACCACCATATTGGCTTTTGAGAGAATACGATGCTTTGGATGAAAATGGAAATCAAACTGAAATACTTGGCGATGAAAAAAATTATCAAGATTACGTAAATAAATTAGTTGAAATATTTGATGAAATAAAAAGAGTTTTAAAAAAAGACGGTTCAGTATGGCTTAATTTAGGTGATAAATACCATAATAAAGAACTTATGGGTATGCCTTGGCGTGTTGCATTGGCTATGATGGATAAAGGTTGGATTCTTAGAAATGATATTATATGGGACCAAATGAAAGGAACTCAAAGTGCAAAAGATAGATTAAGAGATGTATATGAACACATTTTCCATTTTGTTAAATCAAAGAAATACTATTATGCACATGATGAAATAAGAATACAACCAATTAGAAAGCCTAAAATGTATAATGGTGAAATGGTTTCTGCTACTGGTGTTAGTGGTAAAAAATACAGAAAACAAATTATTGAAAGTACTGTATTAACAGAAGAGGAAAGAAAAAATGCTTTAAATGCATTAGATGAAGTTTTAAATGATTTAGCCGAAGGTAAAGCCGTTGATTTTAGAATGACCATAAGGGGTGAACAAAGGACTTTTCATAGCGACAAAACCACTGTTAGTGGACGAGCCAAGGAACTTGAATTAAAAGGATACTATATATTAAGAATGGGTGCAAATGGTCATTTACCGTCTGATATTTGGCGAATTGCACCAGAGGATGTTTGGCGAAAAGATGCTCATTATGCTGTTTTTCCAGAAGAACTTTTAATAAACCCAATAAAAGCAACATGCCCCGAAAATGGTATCGTTTTAGACCCATTTTCAGGTACAGGTAGTAGTGTTGCAACTGCATTAAAACTTAATCGCAGAGGAATTGGAATTGATTTAAGTGAAAAATATAACGAAATAGCTAAAAACAGAATTTATGAATTTATTGAAATACCCCGTCAATCTTCCCTTTTCTAAGAATACTTTTTTTAAAGTCTTCTACGCTTGGGTAATTGTCGCTATGAGAACCGCCAAGTATTCTATTAATTCCGTCAAGGTCGGTGCTGACTATTTCATTAAATTCAAGTTCCCATTTAGTTTCGTTCCATTTCATTTTAAAAGTACAAAAATGTATGGGGTCATTATTATCCTGTGTTCTCAAATCATTAGTGTCAACAGCATGTTTAAGATAGTCAATAGCAATATCTTGGACAATAAAGATTATTTTATGATGCCAATATTCAATGATTTTTCCTTTTTTATAAACTTGTTGCATCATAGTTTTCATAAACTCGTTAGCCCAATTAATACCGTAAGGATATGTGTCGCTTAAAAATTTGCCGTGTTCTTTGTAGTCAAGAACTGCTTGCCAAGGTGAGCCAGTTGTTCCACCTGCTTGAAATTCAACGCAGAGGAAGTCTGTTATTTCTCCTTCGTCATTTTTCGTTACAGCAACATAATCAATATTACCACCAACGCCTATGGTAACTTCGCTAACCCACTCAATGTTTGTCCAATGTGATAAATATTTGGAACGTATTGTCTCAAACACAACGTCTTCTCTGAAACGTTGTGGGCAAATAATTACAGGTAAAAAGTCATCAGTAAAGCTACCTTTATATCCTAAACTACAAACCCCAACTTTAATATGGGGTTCACTCTTTCTTGGTTTGGTACAAGTTCCTTTTAGGAAAGAACAATATTGTTGTTCTAACGCAGTCTTTGCATCGTCTGACTTGTCCGTAAAAGGTTTGCAGAAGATTTCTGTCGGGTATTTTTTAATTATCGGTTCATTCATATATTTTATGATGTATGTTGTCTTTTTTAAAATTGTGCCTAACGTTTTGGCGCTTGGCGAAGAAGCGGATTTCGAATTACTAAACTGTCAACCCAGCACAAAAGTTGATACGAGGTAGAATGTTCAATTAACCACTGAACCCGCTTTTGCCAAACGGCTGTTGAACAAAAGCTTCGCTAGCCTGCATCGTGTTACCATGATCTAAAAATAGTGTTTTCTCGTATGTAAAAGTCAACTTTTAAAAAATAAGTATGACTTTCAAGAAA
>VEQH01000131.1 GCA_018883325.1 Flavobacteriales bacterium
AATAATAATATCATTATTTCTAACATCTGATTGGTTGAAGTTTATACAAAAATTTAATTTTGAATCTTCTTCACAGGATGCTAAAATAAATAAAAAACAGTATATAAAATTTCTCATAACAGGTTACTTATTTAATATATTCAGGTATTTGGAATGCAGCATTTTTGGTCATTCTCCTCTCAATCATTTCTTGATTATAAACCTTAGATTTTGATTGTAAATTCTCATGATGACTACCGTCTCTGTATATGTCAATTTTATTTACTCTCAAATATAAATTTGACATTTGTATCGCGTTTTTCCAAGTGTTGTAATCAGAATGATTGTTATAAAGCGTTAGTCCATGACCAATAAGTTCATGAGTTAATAATTCACCAGCTGATGACTTATGATTTGAAATTGAACTTTCATTTATGGAACTAAAAGCATCACCAATAAAACGTTGTGAATTCATTAAAATCAATGTCTTATCAGAATTTGCACTTAGTGAAGTATTTACTCCTCCTCCTGCTAATGGATCTAAGACTGACGCCTTCATATTACTTTTTAAACCTCCACTTGAAAATTGATTTTCAGTTGTAGAACCTAAATTATCAGTTGGTAAATAAACTGTAACGTAGTGCTTTTTATCGTCATTTATAGCTTTAAAGTAACCCATTGCAAGTGCTTTTTCATCAGGACTTAAGTTTTTAGTTGCTTCATCAAATTTTTTATTGTCTATTTTCTTAAATGTTTTGTTATCTGAGTCAAGAACAATTAGTTTTTTGAAATCATTAAAACTTTCATTTTTAAAAACATCATTTACAATAATCTTTTGAGTTCTTTCAGCTGAAATTTCTGATGTTCCAATTACATCATCACCATTTGGATCAGAAAATGTAATTGGTTTATTTTCCATACTAACATAAGGGCTTTCCCAAGATTTTTTAACTGGATCCATCGAAAACCATCTACCAACTCTTGGGTCTAACTGTCTATAAAAAGTCGTGTAAGAATTTCCTCCACCTTTAGATTCATCATCTTTTTCAGAGCCTTGATAGCCAAAGCGGTAAAAATCATTTTGAAGTGTTCGTCCATCTAATTGAACACCAAAAGGAGAATAATCACTTATGTTTAATACTTGTACTTTATAACCATCTACAACATTATTTGAATTTTCATCTAATGCTACTTTTAGGTCAGTAAAAACTGTAAGAACATTACCCAAATGATTTGTAAATTCATAATATTTTTTACCTAAAATCTGCGTATAGTTTTGGCTTAAAGTAGCAGTTAACACATTCAACGAATCTTGTTTACTTCCAATGCGCGATGAACCAAAGATATTTCTTTCTTTCAAATGGAATTTAGCACTACCTCCAACAACCTCATAATCATAAGTACTTATTTGGTTGCCTTGAGCATCTAGTACGTAGTAAGTTGATTTTTCATGCGTGCTGCCATTATTAGCAAAAACGTGTTTCGCTATGCGATTTCCCATCGCATCATAATCAAAACGCAACCATTTAGCACTTCCTCCATTTCTTTGAATCTCTTTCACTTTACCATCAACTCTCCAAACAATTTTATTTATTCGCTCCGATGAATCTTTGACTAAACGTCCTTCTTCATCGTAATTGTAATTATTATTAACATTCAAACGATTGACATCACTTCTGAACGTTAGCATATTATCAATGTCATCATCGAAAGCATTTGAATCAGTTACATCGTCATTGAGATGGTACAATCTGTTTTTAACCAATTTTCCACCACTTTTTTGATAATGATAAGTTAAGTTATCAATCATTGCTCCATTTCGAGCATGTCGAATTTGGTTTTCGATATTCCCCATCGCATCATACGTGAAAGCATTGTAATACGCATTTCCATAAGTCGTTGGATTCCAAACATTGCTTGTTAAACCAGTTTCATACGATCTTGATTCTTTCAAACGGTTCAATTGATCGTATTTGTAAGCATTCAACATCGGCATGTCTGCTTTGGTGTTCGGATTCGTCAAGCGCGTTTGCATGTATCGAATGTTTCCATTGAATAACTGCGAACTATTCAACGTTGCATGACTTGTAATTGTGTCCACTTGGGCAAAAGGAGAAGCAGTATTTATTGCTTTGTAGTCGTTGTTGAAATACTCCAAACTGAAAGCAGAAATATCTTTTGCAAAGGTGTTGTTTACACCCGCGAAACCATCCTGACCAGGATCATTAGCAGTAGTTATAGCGTTTATTCCTTTCATCCAACCCTGCAAGTTATAAATAAAATCGTAACCCTGCAACTCATCATTGCCAATTTCTGTTCGTGCTAAAGGGCCGTGCGCATAATAGAAGTATTTCGCATCGTTTTCCCAATCATTATTGTACACTAATTCATTCTCCAATGCAGCCGGCAATTGCGATGTAGCAATCAAAGGCGTTTGCGAATTGGTGTAAGCCGCCGTGATTCTGTTGTCGGCATCGTATTGATACGCGTGGTGCCATTGGTCCACTTCGCCGTTTTGAACACTCATTCTATGCACGTTACCCGACACTAAATCATAGCTGTAGT
>VEQH01000036.1 GCA_018883325.1 Flavobacteriales bacterium
CAGCAACAAATTTTCTTTCTTGAAAGTCATACTTATTTTTTAAAAGTTGACTTTTACATACGAGAAAACACTATTTTTAGATCATGGAAACACGATGCAGGCTAGCGAAGCTTTTGTTCAACAGCGGCTCTTTGTTTTGCCAATTCTACTTTTTCTCCTTCAAAAAGTTCACAAATTGTTTCATTAAACAAAGCCAACCATCTCTCAAAATGTTTGTGTTCCAAAGGCATATTCAAATGTTTTTCAACCACATTTGTTGTGTACCCAGGTTCGTCTAACAAAACAAAACTCCAAAAGTGGATCATTTTCGGAAGATGTGCCTCAAAATCTAAGTGTTTAAAAAAGGGTGCTAAATCGGAATCTTTTAAAACTTTTGAGTAAAAAACCTCCACTAATTGGCGGACATCTTCGTTATTTAAAATAGCTTTCATATTTCAAAGTTACGCTTTAATTGATTTTATTTCTATATTCAAGCCAAAATCCAAAGTATGTCTCGATTTCTACTGCTTTTTGTTCTTACAATCTTTTCGTTTATTTCCTTATCACAAGTTTACAACGGGACTTATAAAATAAAAACACCACCCGCAAAAGCAGCAGGATGTGCACCGCCAACAACAACCACGTTTATGGAGTTAAACAACGTGCGAGCAATGGTTCACACCGCAGGAAATCTTTGGCAAATCCCAAATCAGAATTATTCAATGTACGAAGTCCCAAAGAATTCTGGGATTATGGCGCTATTCACAGCTGCTCTTTGGTTGGGAGGAACAGATGTAAACAACCAACTTAAATTAGCGGCTTTACGTTATCGAAATGGTCAAGATTATTGGTCGGGACCTTTGTCAAACGTTACCGCAGAAACCAATTATGAAAACTGTAAAAAATACGACAAACACTTTGTGACCACACAAGATATGGTGCGTGAGTTTAATGCGTGGTACGAAGCAGGAATTGCCGATAATGAAAATGGTACGAACACACAAAATGAATTATTTCCAGGTTATAAAGTTCCAGAAATTATTAAAAATTGGCCTGCACACGGAGATGTTTCACAAGGACAAGATTATTATTTAGCTCCTTTTTTTGATTTCAACAGCGATGGAAATTATAATTGGCAAGACGGTGATTTTCCTTGGTATGATTTGAAACGCACAAAAGAATGTAGTTCCGACCGAAAAGTTTCGCTTTATGGCGACCAAAATTTTTGGTGGGTGATGAACGATAAAGGAAATATTCATACGGAAACAGGTGCCGATCCAATTGGAATGGAAATTAGAGCACAAGCTTTTGCTTTTTCGTCCAATGATGAAATCAATAATATGACTTTCTACAATTACGAATTGATTAATCGAGGAACACAAACACTTTACAACACGTATTTTGGATTTTTTACAGATGGTGCGCTTGGTGATCCACAAGATGATTATGTCGGCTGTGATGTTAACCGTGGCTTGGGTTATTATTACAACGGAGACAATTTTGATGGAGACAACGCAGGCTACAAAGGCTATGGTTATTCTCCTCCAGCTGTTGGTGTTGACTTTTTTGAAGGTCCTTATCAAGATAACGATGGAGTCGATAACGCTTTCGGAATAGGAAACAATGAAGCCTTAAACGGAATTGGATATGGCGACGGTTTGATTGACAATGAACGCTACGGAATGCGTCGATTTTTGTATTATTCAAACACAACAAATGGCGCAAATCCAAGTCAAACCGACCCAACAAGTGCTTCAGATTATTACAATTATTTGCGTGGTTTTTGGAAAGACGGCAGCAAATTTGTCTATGGAGGAAGTGGACACATTTCTTCTCCAGAAGCAAATCCTTTAGTGCCTTGTGATTTTATGTTTCCCGGAACAACAGATCCGCTCGGCTGGGGAACAGGAGGCGTTCCGCAACCGAATTGGACAGAACAAACAGCAAACAACACACCAAATGACCGCCGTTTTGTGCAATCAGCAGGACCATTTATTTTAAAACCCGGAGCTGTAAATAACATTACTGTTGGTGTGGCTTGGGCGCGTTCAACTTCGGGAGAACCTTTTGAATCTGTGGAGTCATTAAGACGTGCCGATGATAAGGCACAAGCACTTTTTGAAAATTGTTTCAAGGTTTTAGAAGGACCACACGCACCAGATTTACAAATTCAAGAATTGAGCAATGAAGTCATATTAACGATTTCTAATCCGTCAAATTCCAATAATTTCAACGAAAAATACGCAGAATTTGATCCGTTTATTGTTTCTGGAAATCCAAATTCTGACAATTTTTATCGTTTTCAAGGTTATCAGATTTATCAATTAAAAGACAATAAAACATCCGTTTCTGACTTGAGCGACCCCGCAAAAGCACGATTGGTAGCACAATGCGATATTAAAGACAACGTTGGAAAAATCATCAATTTTGAATTTAGCGACGATTTGAACGCTAGTATTCCTGTTGAACGTGTGAATGGAGAAAACAAAGGAATTCGCCACAGTTTTAGAGTTGACCGGGATTTGTTTGCTTTAGGAAGCCCAAAATTGGTGAATTTTAAGCGTTATTATTTTATTGCTGTTGCTTATGCACACAATAATTTCAAGCAATATATTCCCGATGAACCAAGCGCAATCGACGGTCAAAAAAAGCGTTACATTGCCAGTAGAAAAGCAGCTGTTGGACAAGTGAAAGTCGTTGAGGCAATTCCACACAATCCACAACCAGAGGCAGGCGGAACTTTACATTATTTAGAATACGGAATGACACCAGAAATCACCAGATTAGACGGTTATGGAAATGGCAATCTATCTTTAGAGTTGACAGATAATTCCTTGGAAACAATTCTCCAAAACGGATTTTTTGATACCCCAACGTATAAAAATGGAAAAACACCAATCAATGTGAAAGTGGTTGACCCATTGAATCTTGCCGATGGATATTTTGAGTGTAAATTCAGAAATTACACTTCTGGAACATCTGGAAATGCCGCTGATACCGCTTCTTGGATTGTTTATCGCTACGATGAAAAAGATGGAGAACTCCTCGATTCGGTTTCTTCTCAACTAACAATTTTCAACGACAACGAACAAATCATTCCACAATGGGGAATTTCTGTTCAAATTCACCAAGAAAAATATTTCTTTACCGCCTCTTCTAGTTTGCCAACAAGGACAACAACGATGATTGAATCTTCCTTAACATTTGCGGATTCTTCTAAACGTTGGTTGACAGGCGTTCAAGACAACGATGCTTTTTATCCAACCAATTGGATTCGTTCAGGCGATTATATGCCCGACCAAGCTTTAGATTGCTTACCCGATGGACCAAGCTATTTAAATCCTTGTAATTACAAAGATGAAAACACGATTGATGACGACGCAAGATTTGAAAAAATCTTAGATGGCATTATTGCTCCGCATCGTTTAGTAGGTTATCAAGCTGATTTTATGCCTTTATCTTATTACAACACCACTGCAAATCCTGGTTCGGCTAAATCAAATTCTTCCATTAGTTTTTTACCAAGTGTAAACATCGTTTTCACGTCAGATCAATCGTTATGGACACGTTGTCCAGTTATCGAAACAGGTAGAGATGCGAATTTGAATATTGGAAATGCTTTACCCGGAGGAATGCGTAAAAGTCAAAGTGTTGGCAAAAATGGGCAACCCGATGGCAGCGGAACAGGAATGGGTTGGTTTCCTGGATATGCCGTTGATTTAGAATCTGGCGCAAGACTTTATATGGCTTTTGGAGAAAATTCATTTTTAGGTGGAGAAAATGGTGCAGATATGATTTGGAATCCAACAGATCGTTTGGTTAGCAACGTAGGAGCACCTTTAATGGGTGGAGTTCATCCAATTTATGTCTTCAGTTACAAGCAAGCAAGTATCAATGGCGCTGTTTCAAGTTTTGATTTCCCAGCTTATATTCCAAGTCAAGCAGAAAATACAGCAAGTAACTTTTTATATCAAAAATGGTCGGAAGTTGAAACAAATTCAGCACAAGCAAAACGCGAACTTTACGGAAGTATGACTTGGGTAATGTATCCGCTTTTGCGCTCAGGGCAAAGTTTGCTTTCAACAGATGCTTTAATAAAACTTCGAATTAATAAAGAATACAAAAACTTAGTGACCACAGGAAAAAATGGTGGAAAACCAATGTATTCTTGGAATATGAAAACAGAACGCACTTTAACAGGAAGCGTTGACGCCTTGAAAGATGCTTTGGATTTAATAAATGTCGTTCCAAATCCGTACAATGCATTTTCTGAATACGAACGAACGCGTTTAGATAACCGCATAAAAATCACCAATTTGCCCGAACGTTGTACCATAACGATTTACACAAGCAATGGAAAGCGGATTAAAAGATTTGAAAAAGACAGCCCAATAACTTATCAAGATTGGACTTTGACGAATGAGGCAAACATTCCAATTGCTTCAGGAATGTATTTGATTCACGTTGAAGTTCCAGGCGTGGGAGAACGTGTTCTAAAAGCTTTTATAGCGATGCGTATGGTTGATTTACAAGATATTTAAGTTTTTAAGAGGCTCTCAAGGTAAATTTGGAATAAACATTTAATTCGCAAACTTTCAAATTGCGTTATGAACCCTTCGCTTCTTCCTCAGTCTTAAACATTTTTGGCTATTCGTTTTGACTAGATTAAATGTATATTTGTCCCTCAATTATTATTAAATGGATATTTTAATTAAAGCTGCTCAGCTTTTTCTTTCATTGGCGATTTTAGTGACCTTACACGAATTCGGACACTTTTTACCTGCTCGCCTTTTCAAAACACGTATCGAGAAATTTTATTTATTCTTTAACCCTTGGTTTTCTTTGTTTCGCTTCAAAAAAGTGAATGGCGAAAATAAAACAGCTTGGTTCACAAAGGAATCTCCTAAAGAATGGAGTGAAGACCAAAACACAACTGAGTGGGGATTTGGTTGGTTGCCACTTGGCGGATATGTTAAAATTGCCGGGATGATTGACGAATCAATGGACACTGAACAATTGAAACAACCAGCTCAAGAATGGGAATTTAGATCAAAAAAAGCGTGGCAGCGTTTGATTATTATGGTGGGTGGTGTTACCGTTAATTTAGTCTTAGGATTTCTAATTTACATTGGTGTTATTTTCTTCTGGGGACAAACAGAAATCAACCCTTCTGATTTGAAAAATGGAATGAGTGTGCATCCTTACCTTGAAAAATACGATTTAAAATCAGGCGATAAAGTAATCGAACTTGAAGGAAAAGAAGTGCTTAGTATTGACGAACTCAACAAAGAAATCTTGTTGCGTGATGCGCGTACTTTAAAAGTTGAGCGTCCAGACGGAAGTACAAAAGTGATTGTTTTACCAGAAAACATCGACACTGAATTATTTCAAGCAGGTGCAATGCCTGCCTTTTCTTTGCGTTCAAAAGCCAATACTGTTAAAGAAATAGTTAAAGGTTCACCAGCTGAAAAAGCCGAATTAAAAGAAAATGATATTCTACTTTCTGTGAACGAACGTCCACTTGTGTTTTTTGACGATTTACAGTCGAGCTTGTATGCTGTGAAAGGTAAAAAAGCAAATTTGGAAGTTTTAAGAGGAAAAGATACCATTCAAATTGTTTCTGATGTTAAAGCAGATGGGACGATTGGTTTTCAAACACAAGCAAAAATCATCTTGGATTCTGCAGCAATCAAAACAGTAAAATATGGCTTTGGTGAAAGTATCGCTGTTGGATTTAGATACGGAAGCAATACGTTGACAGATTATGTTGCTCAATTTAAGTTTGTATTCACGAAAAAAGGCGCAACATCTTTAGGTGGTTTTGCATCAATCGGAAATATGTTTCCACCAGTTTGGGATTGGCAATTATTCTGGTTGAATACAGCCTTGCTTTCTATCATTTTAGCATTTATGAACATTCTACCAATTCCTGCTTTAGATGGTGGTCACGTTGTTTTCTTATTGTATGAAATGATTACAGGGAAAGAAGCTCCGCAAAAAGTATTGGAATACGCACAATATGTTGGTATTATTCTTTTACTTGGTTTGATGATTTATGCAAACGCAAACGACATCGTTCGTTGGTTGTTCTAATTTATGCAAGGTCTTGTTTTAAAATCTACAGGTAAATGGTACGATGTTGTTCTCGATGACGGATTAATCATCAAAGCAACAATTCGCGGTAAACTAAGAATCGAAGGCTTAAAAACAACCAATCCAATTGCTGCTGGCGATCGCGTTGAAATCATAAAAGGTGAAGCCAACGGTAACAATAACGAAGAAGATTATTCCATCAAATCAATCCTTCCACGTGTAAATTACATCGTAAGGAAATCCACAAATCTTAGCAAGCAAATGCAAATTTTAGCTGCAAATGTGGACCACGCGTATTTGGTGGTGACTTTAAAATCGCCCGTCACTCAAATTGCATTTATCGATCGTTTTTTAGTTGCCGCAGAGTCTTTCCGAATACCAACAAGTATTTTGTTCAATAAAGTTGATTTATTCGGGGAAGAAGAGCAATTGTTGTTAGAGGGATTGACCGCTATTTACAGCAAAATTGGTTATGCTTGTCATCCTATTTCTGCACAAAATGAAGCTGATGTTGCCTTTTTAAGAACAGCAATCAACGGGAAACAAGTGATGATTTCTGGTAACAGCGGGGTTGGAAAAACAACTTTAGTTAATTCTCTTGACCCAACACTCGACTTGCGAACAGGTGAGATTTCTACGTTCCACGAACAAGGAAAACACACGACTACTTTTGCAGAAATGCACAAACTTCAAACGGGCGGATATATTATAGACACGCCTGGAATTCGAGCTTTTGGCGTTATTGATTTGGAGAAAGAACATTATGCACACTATTTTCCCGAAATGCGCGAATTAATAGGTGAATGTCGTTTTCATAATTGCCAACACCTAAACGAACCACATTGCGCCGTAAAAGCTGCTGTTGAAGCAGAAGAAATTTCCCCATCTCGTTACCAAAGTTATGTGCAACTTATGCTTGAAGACAGCAGCGATCCTTATCGTAGAAATGAGTTTTAAATAAATAGTTATGCGTATTATCATTCAACGTGTTAGCGAAGCGTCGGTGAAAATTGATGGTGAAATCAAAAGCGCCATTGAAAAAGGTTTTCTTGTTTTGTTAGGAATTGAAACAGAGGACACAACTCATGATGCCGATTATTTGATTCAGAAATTAATCAATCTTCGTGTGTTTTCAGACGCTGACGGAAAAATGAATTTATCGCTTTCAGATGTAAATGGAGAAGTGTTGATTGTCAGTCAATTTACATTACACGCAGCCACAAAAAAAGGAAATCGACCAAGTTATATCAAAGCTGCGCGTCCTGAGCAAGCAATCCCACTTTATACCTATTTTCTCGATAAAACGAAAGCGCAATTCAAAGGAAAAGTACTCTCTGGAGAATTTGGTGCTGATATGAAAGTTGCTTTAATAAACGATGGCCCTGTTACAATTTTTATTGACTCAAAAGAGGTTTAAAGCTTTTCGATATCACTTGCTATTCTAGCAGCAGCTCCTTTTTGCTTATTTATAAAATCAATTGATTTTTGAGAAAGAATTTCTAGGTTTTCTGAAACAAAAATCAACCGTTCTTTAAATTCCGTTGTGGTTTCAATATGAAATGCGAATCCTTCTTCGATGAAAATGGAAGCCTCAGGAAACTTAGAGTGTTTTGGTCCGAAAAAAACAGGAAGTCCAAATACAGCAGGTTCTAAAATGTTGTGTAACTGTCCCGAAAAACCACCACCAATAAAAGCAACTTTTCCATAGTGATAAGCGGAGGACAAGTGACCAATGGTATCTAAAATCAAAATTGATTCGTTGGAATAGTGCTCGAATTGAGTAAAGCGAATCGCCGTTTTTCCTAAGAATTGTTGTAAGCGTTGACAATTACTTTCGCTAACGTTATGTGGAGCAATGATTATTTTTTCTTCAGTTAAATGCGCTAAACTTTCCTTAAGAATTTTTTCCTCTTGCTCCCAACTACTGCCAAAAATAATAGCTTTTTCATTATCAAGAAATCGTTGAAATACGAAGTCAGCCTCTGTTTTTTCTGATTCTTCAAAACGTATTTTATTTGCGATTACATTGTCAAAGCGTGTGTCGCCAACGTTTTTTGCATTATTTATTCCAATGGATTCAAGCAACGTAATCGTTTCATTATTTTGAACATAGAAAAAATCAAATGAACGCAATACTTTTCTAAAAAAACCACCGTACCATTTAAAAAACGGTTGTTCAGAACGAAGAATCGTTGCAATCGAAATAAGTTTTATTTGATGAGATTTTAGTTCAAAGATATAATTTGCCCAAAATTCATATTTCACAAAAACGGCTAGTTTTGGTTGTGCTAATTGAATAAAAAGCTTAGCGTTTTGTGGAGTATCCAAGGGAAGATAAATAGCTTTATCAACACAATGATTGCGTTTTTGGAAATATTTCATTCCTGAGGGAGAGAAAAAACTGACTAAAATAAAACTAGAAGGAAATTTCTTTTTTAGCTCCCACATCAAAGGTAAACCTTGGTCAAATTCACCCAAAGAAGCACAGTGAAACCAAATGATTGAAGTGGATTTTGGAAGTTTTTGAATTTCAGCTTTCCAGTTTTTTCGTCCGCTAATCCAATCTTTTGCTTTTGGGTTAAAAAAAGAAAAAACACGAATTCCTAAACCGTAAAGATAGATTCCTAAGCTATAAATACTATTCATCAATCGAAGTAATATTCTTTAGGTTGACGTTTGTAAAAAGGAATATACCAACCCAATCTAAAACCATATTGAATATCTAATCGTGTCGCAGTTGAAACAGGTGTATTGGGTTGATCAAAAAAGATTGTCCGTTGATTTTTAGTTAATCCTTCTTGGATATAGAAACCACCGTAAAAATTATAGGCACCTGAATTTGCTAAAAAAGAATAACCAATAAATTGATGAAAATTAACACCCATTGTTAATCGGTCGTAGCCTTTTTTATAATCCAATTCGACTTGTGGCACAACTTGCTCGTTCGTTTCGATTCTTAAACGATGCAATAAATAACCAAAACCTCCGTGAATAAAAATTCCAGAGTTTGAATTTGGACTTAGAACGGGAAAGATTTTACCAAAAGAAACATTTGCACTAACGCCTCTCGGAAAAACAACAACAGCTGCAATGTCGCCATTAACATCTGTAATATTTCCTTTGTCATCAACTAAATGATCAAAAATACCCGTCATGCGAACTTGATTTCCAAACATAAAATTCGCATCCACACCGCAGTACCAATTTTTGTTTGTTTTGTATCCTGCGTTTATTCCAACGTGATTCATAAATCCATAGCGGTCTGCTAAATCAGCTGCGGTCCAATTCCCACCATAATGCACACCAATCAGTGGCGATCCAATAGTCGAATCCTTCACATTTCTTTGACTAAATGAAAGCATTGAACAAAGTAGGAAAACGATTAAAAATAAATTTTTCATGCCTCAAATTTAATGAATTGTAGAAGATTTATGTTTTTGATTTAGTTTGTTAATTAAAACTGTTTTTCAAGCGTTAAATTGTTGCACAAAATTTATTTTTACATGTTTCGATTTTATGTAAATTTGCGCTCTTAAAAAAAGTTAAATGAAGAAAATTCAAATGGTTGATTTGTCCTCTCAATATGAGAAGATTAAACCATCAATAGATAAAGCAATATTGGAAGTTATTGGAAATGCTCATTTTATTAACGGTCCAGAAGTTACAAGTTTTCAAAAAGATTTAGAAGAATATTTAAATGTAAAACACGTCATTCCATGTGCAAATGGAACGGATGCGCTTCAAATTGCGATGATGGCTTTGGGTTTAAAACCAGGAGATGAAGTAATTACACCATCTTTTACATATATAGCAACAACAGAAGTGATCGCACTTTTGGGTTTAAAACCTGTATTTGTTGAGGTTGACAAAGAAACATTTTGCATTGATGTAAACGAAATTGAAAAAGCAATCACATCAAAAACAAAAGCGATCGTTCCCGTTCATTTATACGGTCAAGCTGCCAATATGAATGCAATAATGGAAATTGCAGCAAAACACAATTTATACGTTGTAGAAGACAATGCGCAGGCTATAGGTTCAGACTATCATTTAACAAATGGTTCAGTAGTTAAAACAGGAACAATAGGTCACATTGGTTGCACGTCGTTCTTCCCATCAAAAAACTTAGGATGTTATGGTGATGGTGGTGCTATTTTCACAAATGATTCGGAATTGGCTCAAAAAATCAAAATGATAGCAAATCACGGTCAAAGTGTGAAATATGTGCACGATGTGGTTGGTTGTAATTCTCGATTAGATACTATTCAAGCGGCTATTTTAAGAATTAAATTGCGTCAATTGGACAATTATATTGATGCAAGAAGAGCAGTGGCGGCCTATTATGATAATTTCTTTGGCACAATGAAAGGTGTTAAAATTCCTTTCAGAGCTGACGATTCGAAGCATGTATTTCACCAATATACATTAGTATTAGAAGGCCATAACAGAAATGGATTGAATGAATATTTAGCAAGTAAAGATGTTCCTTCAATGATCTATTATCCAATTCCTGCACATCGTCAAAAAATGTTCGCCGCTTTTGGAAGTGCAGACACGCATTTACCAACAACAGATTGGTTAACAGAAAGAGTTATTTCTTTACCAATTCATACTGAAATGCAAGAAGATCAATTGGAGTATATCACTAATTGTGTTGCAGAATACTTAAACAACTGATTCAAAAGTTAGATGAAAACCATTTTAATAACAGGTGCCGCAGGGTTTTTGGGTTCACATTTATGTGATCGCTTCATAAAGGACGGCTACCATGTAATTGGAATGGACAATTTGATAACAGGGAGTTTAAAAAACATTGAACATTTATTTAAGTTGGAACATTTTGAGTTTTATCACCACGATGTTTCAAAATTTATTCATGTTCCTGGAAAATTAGATTATATCCTCCATTTTGCTTCACCAGCAAGCCCAATCGACTACTTAAAAATTCCAATTCAAACACTGAAAGTTGGTTCTTTAGGTATTCATAATTGTTTGGGATTGGCAAAAACAAAAGGAGCAAGATTGTTAATCGCTTCAACTTCGGAGGTTTATGGTGATCCAAATGTTCATCCACAACCAGAAGAATATTGGGGAAACGTTAACCCTGTTGGGCCAAGAGGAGTTTACGATGAAGCCAAACGCTTCCAAGAAGCAATGACAATGGCTTATCATACATTTCATGGATTGGAGACAAGAATTGTGAGAATTTTCAACACGTATGGACCTAGGATGCGCTTGAATGACGGTAGAGTTTTACCTGCATTTATTGGTCAAGCACTTCGAGGAGAAGATTTAACCGTTTTTGGAGATGGTTCTCAAACGCGATCTTTTTGTTATGTAGATGATTTAGTGGAAGGAATTGTTCGCTTATTAAATAGCGATTATTCATTACCTGTAAACCTTGGAAACCCCGATGAAATTACGATTTCTCAATTTGCTGAAGAGATAATAAAATTAACAGGAACAAAACAAAAAGTAATCTACAAAGATTTACCAGTTGACGACCCAAAACAAAGAAGACCTGATATCTCAAAAGCAAAGGAAATTTTAAACTGGGAACCTAAAATTAATAGAAAAGAAGGTTTAGAAAGAACCTATGCATATTTCAAGAAATTATCAAAAGAAGAATTAATCGCAACAGAACACAATAATTTTGATAAATTTATCCTCAAATAACTATGGACTACTACGCACACGAAACCGCAATCGTTGATGATGGTTGCACAATTGGAAAAGGAACAAAAATTTGGCATTTTTCACACATAATGTCAAATTGCAAACTAGGTGAAAACTGTAATATTGGGCAAAATGTTGTTGTTTCTCCAGAGGTAATTCTTGGAAAGAACGTAAAGGTTCAGAACAACGTGTCGCTTTATACAGGAGTTATTTGTGAAGACGATGTTTTCTTAGGTCCTTCAATGGTTTTTACGAACGTAAACAATCCAAGAAGTGGTGTCAATAGAAGAGGACAATATTTAAAAACAACAGTGAAAAGAGGAGCAAGTATCGGGGCAAATGCAACAATCGTTTGTGGTCACGACATTGGTGAATATGCTTTTGTTGGTGCAGGTTCTGTAGTTACTAAACACATTCCTCCTTATGCTTTAGTGGTTGGAAACCCGGCAAGACAAATTGGATGGATGAGTGAATTTGGTCATCGATTGGAGTTTAACGAAAATGGACTTGCTATTTGCCCAGAAAGTAACCAAGAATATAAATTAGAAAACAATAACGTTACAAAAATTAAATAATGTCAAATAACAATAAAATTCGTTTCGCTGTTGTTGGAGCTGGTCATATTGGCAAGCGTCATGCAGAAATGATTCGAAGAGATGATGAAGGTGAATTAGTTGCAATGGTTGATGTACGTTCAAAAGAAGAATGTAATGCAACAGACTTCGATGTTCCTTTTTTCAATTCAATAGAAGAATTATTAAACAGCGGTTTAGAATTCGATGTGGTAAATATTTGTACTCCAAATGGTTTACACGCAGAACAATCATTAATGGCTTTAGAGGCTAAAAAACATGTTGTTTGCGAAAAACCAATGGGACTAACAAAAGAAAGTTGCGAAAAGTTAATCTTTAAAGCTTTGCAAGTTTCACGACAAGTTTTTTGTGTAATGCAAAATCGATATTCTCCACCATCAGAATGGATAAAATCAATCATAACAGATAAAGTTTTAGGTGATATTTACATGGTTCAGTTAAATTGTTATTGGAATCGTGATGCGCGTTACTACAAAGCTGGCGGCTGGAAAGGAACAAAAGACTTAGATGGAGGAACCCTTTTTACACAATTCTCTCACTTTATTGATATAATGTATTGGCTTTTTGGTGATATTGATAACGTTCAAGGTAAATTTGCCGATTTTAATCACCAAGATTCAACGGCTTTTGAAGACTCTGGTTTTGTTAGTTTTGATTTTATCAACGGAGGAATGGGCTGTATAAACTATTCTACAGCCGTTGCTGATCAAAATCTAGAGTCATCAATGACTATCATTGGTAAAAATGGAAGCGTGAAAATAGGAGGACAATATATGAATGAAGTAGAAGTTTGTAACATTGTTGGTTATGAAATGCCTGTGTTAAAGGAATCAAATCCAGCTAATGATTACGGGCCATACAAAGGTTCTGCTGCAAATCACAATTATGTAATTTCAAATGTGATTGATACCTTGAAAGGAAGAACCTCCCCAACAACAAATGCGTTAGAAGGATTAAAGGTGGTAGATATCATCGAAAGAATATACAAAGTAAGAAATGAACAACTAATCTATTCAAAATAAAAAAAAACAACAAAAATGAGTAATTTAATTTTTGACAGACTTGTCAATCACGAAGCGAAATTGGCAGTAATTGGTTTAGGATATGTAGGTTTACCTATTGCCTTAGAATTTGCAAGAAAAATTAAAGTTGTTGGGTTTGATATTAATCAAGCGAGAGTTGATTTAATGAAGAACAACATCGACCCGAGTAATGAATTAGAGGCTTCTGCTTTTGACGGTTGTGATATTGAATTTACTGCAAATATTGAGGATTTAAGAGACGTTCAGTTTTTCATCGTTGCTGTTCCAACACCAATTGATGATCAAAATCTTCCTGACTTGAAACCACTTTTAGGTGCATCAAGAACGGTTGGTCAAGTTTTAAAAGCTGGAGATTATGTTGTTTATGAATCTACTGTTTACCCAGGATGTACAGAAGAAGATTGTATTCCAATTTTAGAGGAGCTTTCAGGATTGAAATTTAAAGAAGATTTCAAAGTTGGGTATTCTCCTGAAAGAATTAATCCAGGAGACAAACAACACACACTTCAAAACGTTGTTAAAGTTGCCTCTGGATGTTGTGATGAATCTTTAGAGCAAATAGCAAAAACGTATGAATTAGTTGTTGCTGCTGGAGTTCACCGTGCACCAACAATTAAAGTTGCTGAAGCTGCAAAAATTATCGAAAATACACAACGAGACTTAAACATCGCATTGATTAATGAGTTGTCTATTATTTTCAACAAATTAAAAATCAACACGTTTGATGTATTAGAAGCTGCTGGAACTAAATGGAATTTCTTGAAATTTTCACCAGGTTTAGTTGGTGGTCACTGTATTGGTGTTGACCCTTACTATTTAACACACAAAGCTTTACAAGCTGGTTACCACGCTCAAGTTATTATGGCTGGAAGAAATGTGAACGATTCAATGGGTGCTTATATCGCTGATCAAACAGTGAAAAAAGTAATCAAACAAGGTAAACACATTCAATCTTCTAAGTTCTTAATCATGGGAGCAACGTTTAAAGAAGATGTTAGTGACATCCGTAATTCGAAAGTTATTGATGTTGTAAACGAATTATTGACTTTTGATGTTCAAGTTGATTTAATTGATCCACATGCTGACAATGACGAAATGATTCATGAATACAACGTTGGTCTTGTTAAAGAAGCAGGCAAAGATTATGACGCAGTTATTGTAGCAGTAAACCATAAAGAATATGTTGGTTTAGACGAATCTTACTTCAAAGGTTTATTAAAAGACGGAAAAGGAGTATTTGTTGATGTTAAAGGAATCTACAAAGGAAAAATTAAAGATTTAGAATACTGGAGCTTGTAATCATGGGTACTTATTCAAAGAAAATATTAATCACAGGTGGAGCCGGTTTTATCGGCTCTCATCTTGTTAGAAGGTTTTTAAAATCATATCCAAATTATTTAATCGTTAACTTGGATAAATTAACCTATGCGGGAAATCTTTCCAATTTAGAAGACGTTGAAAACCTTCCGAATTACGTTTTTGAAAAAGTGGACATTGTGGACACAGAAGCTGTCAGATCGGTTTTCAAAAAACACCAAATTACGGATGTTATTCACCTTGCAGCAGAATCTCACGTAGATCGTTCAATAGAAGGACCAATGGATTTTGTGATGACAAACGTTGTTGGCACAGTAAATCTTTTACAAGCAGCAAAAGATAATTGGGGAAAAGAAGAAGGCCATGTATTTCACCACGTTTCAACAGATGAGGTTTATGGTAGTTTAGGCGACGAAGGTCTTTTCACAGAAGAAACACCTTACGACCCTAGAAGTCCATATTCTGCATCTAAAGCATCTTCGGATCATTTTGTAATGGCTTTTTATCATACATATGGTTTGCCAGTAAAAATGTCAAACTGTTCGAATAATTATGGAAGTCATCATTTTCCTGAAAAGTTGATTCCATTAATGATTGACAACATTCGAAACAGCAAACCTCTTCCTGTTTATGGCAAAGGTGACAATATTCGCGATTGGTTGTGGGTTGAAGACCACGCAAGCGCAATTGACAAAATTTTCCATGAAGGAAGAATCGGTGAATCTTACAATGTTGGTGGACTAAATGAGTGGACAAACATTGAACTTGTTTTATTCCTTTGTCGAATGTTAGATAAAAAGTTAGGAAGAGCGCACGGTGAATCTGAAAAGCTTATTACTTACGTTGCAGATAGAGCAGGTCACGACAAACGTTATGCAATTGATGCTTCTAAATTAGAAGAAGAATTAGGTTGGACACCTTCTATTACTTTTGAAGAAGGCTTAGAAAAAACAGTTGATTGGTATCTAAATAATTCTGAGTGGGTTAATCGTATAACAAGTGGAGATTACAAAGAGTATTACCACAAAATGTATTCAAATAGAGAAATTTAATGGGGATTTTAGATCTTTTTAAGAAGAAAAAGGAAGTTCTTGAACCCTTCGATTTATCTAGGTTAAAGGTTGATATTCACAGCCATTTAATACCAGGTATTGATGATGGTTCTCAAACAATGGATCAAACAATTGCAATGTTGGCAAAATTCCAAAGTTTGGGATACAAAAAAGTTATTACCACACCGCATGTAATGTCGGATAGTTTTCCAAACACGTCAGATAATATTCTTTCTGGTTTGGAAGACGTTCGTGCAGAAATCAAAAAGGTAGGTTTAACTATTGAAATTGAAGCTGCCGCTGAATATTATTTCGACGAAACTTTTGTTGCTAAAATCAAAGCCAAAGATTTATTGACTTTTGGCGATAATTACGTTTTATTGGAGTTTGCTTTTCATTCTCCTCCACAATTTATCGATCAAATGTTTTTTGAGTTACAATCGCGTGGTTATCGCCCAGTTGTTGCGCATTTTGAAAGGTATATGTATTACCTCGGAAAAATCGATAGAGCAGTTGAATGGCGCCAAAAAGGAATTAATATTCAGATAAATATCAATTCTCTATCAGGTCATTATGGTCCAGATATAAAAAGACAAGCTGAACGATTAATCGACGCAGGAGAATTCGATTTTATCGGTACAGATTGCCACAGAATCGAGCATTTAATGTTATTGGAAGAAAGTCTAACCTCTCCATACATCCATAAAATTGGAAACTACCTTTTGAAAAACACCATTCTGTGAATCTTTATTTAATTCGTCACGCAAAAACAGAAAAAACAGCAATTTCAGGAAAAGATTTCGATCGTGAACTTGCTGAAAAAGGTCGTTTGCAAGCTGAAATTTTAAATGACTATTTGAAAGAATTTGATTTCAAAAATGTTGACATTTGGTGTTCCGACGCCATGCGAACAAAACAAACTCTTTCATTTATTGATACTCATTTTCCATCAGCAAACATTGAGTTTAAAAATGAATTGTATTTAGCATCTGCAAAAGCAATTCGAGAATTAATTTGGAATTCAACAAACAATCGAGACTTGCTTATAATTGGTCATAACGAAGGGATTTCTGAAGTCGCATCCTATTTTACTGGCCATGAAGTACACCTCAAAACAGCAACATTTCTTCAAATTCATTTTTCTGCTGAAAATCGCCAAGAGTGGAGTATTGATTTAGGAGAAATGAATTCAATCTTTCGACCAAAAGTATAATTATTACTGATTTCTTTAAGTTTTTAGTGGAACTTTGCCACGCATTCTTTCAATCTATTTAACTTTAACGCTTAAAAAATCAAAATCATGTTTCAAAACCTTATCGTTGAAAATAAAAACGGGATTGCATACATCACAATCAATCGCCCAAGTCAATTAAATGCCCTTAATAAAGAAACGATTGCAGAGCTACATAACGCGCTTGAAACAGCGAATTTAGACAAAGAAATCGGTGTAATAATATTGACTGGAAGTGGAGAGAAAGCTTTTGTTGCTGGTGCTGACATCAAAGAATTTGCCCATTTTACAATTGCTCAAGCTGGAGAATTGGCGCTAAACGGACACGAAACACTTTTCAATTTTGTAGAGCAGTTAACAACTCCTGTCATTGCAGCGGTTAATGGTTTTGCTCTTGGAGGAGGTTTAGAATTAGCAATGGCTGCTCATCTTCGTGTTGCTTCTAGTAATGCTCGAATGGGTTTACCAGAAGTTTCTTTGGGTGTAATTCCAGGATATGGTGGCACACAACGTTTGGCACAATTGATTGGAAAAGGTAAAGCAAATGAACTTATTTTCACTGCAGGAATGATTAAAGCTGATGAAGCGTTACAGTGGGGTTTAGTAAATCACGTTGTTGAACCAGCAGAATTAATCGCGAAATGTGAGGAAATTGCGAATAAAATTCTACAAAATTCACCTTTGGCAATCGCTTCAGCAATTCGTGCTGTAAACGCTGGTTTTGTTGATGGAGTAAATGGTTTTGAAACAGAAATCGAAGAGTTTGGAAAATGCTTTGGTTCTGCCGAATTCAAAGAAGGAACGACAGCTTTTTTAGAAAAAAGAAAAGCGAATTTTAGAGGATAAATGGCAAATCCAATCAAACGATTACTAGGGCAAACTGCTGTTTATGGTTTGTCTTCGATTGTTGGTCGTTTATTAAATTACTTACTTGTTCCCCTTTACACTTACGTTTTTGCAGATCCTGCAGATTATGGTGTCGTTTCTGAATTATACGCTTGGGTGGCATTTCTTATTGTATTGCTAACTTTTGGAATGGAAACAACCTATTTTCGTTTCTTGCAAGACGAAGTCGACAAGAAAAAAACCTTCAATAATGTGCTTTTAACGGTTATAGGAATCAATGTTTTATTCTTTTTAATTCTACTTTATTTCAATAATGATATCGCCACTTTCATGCTTTATGAAGGTCACAATGAATACATTATTTTATTGGGAGTAATTGTTGGTATTGATGCAATTACAGCCTTACCATTGGCAAAATTACGTTCAGAAGAAAAAGCATTGAAATTCGCTAGTATTCAATTCACTTCAATTCTTGTAAATATTGGATTGAATTTAATCTTCATGCTTTATTTGTTTGATTCAAAACGACCTGAAGAAGGCGTTTTATTTATTCTAATAGCCAACCTTTGTGCTTCGTTAGTCAAACCTTTGTTTTTGATGGATTCGTTCACCAATCTAAAATTTGATTTCGATTGGAAGATGTCTAAAACTATGTTTATTTATGCTTTTCCACTTGTAATTGCTGGTTTTGCAGGAATTATCAACGAAACGCTCGACCGAATTTTGCTAAAGCAAATAATTTACGATCCTTTAGTTCCAAGTACTTTACATACTGCTGAATATGAAGTTGGAATTTACAGTGCTTGTTACAAATTAGCAATGCTCGTTACAATTATTCTTCAAGCTTATCGCTACGCCGCAGAACCCTTTTTCTTCTCACAGATGAAGAATGAAAATAGGAATCTAATTTATGTGAAAGTCATGAATTTGTTTATTGCTTTTGTGTGTTTGATTTTCTTAGTTGTTTCCTTAAATATTGATGTTTTCAAACATTTTATCCGAAATGAAAATTACTGGGAAGGCTTAAAGGTTGTTCCAATTTTACTTTTGGCAAATGTCTTTTTGGGGATTTATTATAATCAAAGTATTTGGTATAAACTCAGCGGTAAAACGAAGTTTGGTGCTTACATCGCTATAGGTGGAGCAATAGTTACAGTGCTTGTAAACGTTATTTTTATCCCAAAATACGGTTATATGGCAAGTGCTTGGGCAACGCTTTTGGTCTATGCGCTGCAAATGATTGTTTCTTACCTACTTGGACAAAAATATTATCCAATCCCCTATAATACCAGAAAATTTTTAGCCTATATTGGTGGAGCAATTGCGTTATTTTATTTTGGTTCTTACCTTTCAGTTGACTCAAAAGTCACGAATTTTTTCATTTCAAATAGCTTAATTTTTGGCTATCTACTCTTTGTTTTTTTAGTTGAACAGAAACGTTTTCTAAATGGCATTTTTGGCGAACGAACTTTTTAAAACTAAGTTTGTTAGTATATCACCTGCAATTCATTTATTTTTGCATTAACATTGCCTATGACACCTTATAAAGCTGGACCGTTTTTGGAACAAATAGAGTTTCCAAAAGATTTGAGAGAGAAATTCTCAATTGAAGATTTACCTCAAGTTTCCAATGAATTGCGACAGTATATTGTCGATGTTATTTCAGAAATTGGGAATAGTCACTTTGGTGCTAGTTTGGGCGTGGTCGAATTGTCTGTAGCACTTCATTATGTTTTCAATACTCCTGATGATCAGTTGGTTTGGGACGTTGGACATCAAGCTTACGGACATAAAATCCTAACAGGAAGACGCACTCAATTTCACACGAATAGAATTAAAGGTGGTATTTCTGGTTTTCCAAAACGTTCTGAAAGTGAGTATGACGCTTTTGGAGTTGGACATTCATCCACTTCAATTTCAGCGGCTTTAGGAATGGCGGTTGCTAACCGTTACAAAGGATTGAAAAACCGTCAACACATCGCAGTGATTGGTGATGGTGCAATGACAGCAGGATTGGCTTTTGAAGGTTTAAATCACGGTGGATTTGAAAAAGACGCTAATTTACTAGTGATTTTGAATGACAATTGTATGTCAATCGATCCAAACGTTGGTGCGTTGAAAGAATATTTAACGGATATAACAACTTCGCACACATACAATAAAGTAAAAGACGATGTTTGGAAATTATTAGGTAAAATCTCCAAATTTGGACCAGACGCGCAAACGATTGCCTCTAAAGTTTCTCAAGCATTAAAAGGAAGTTTACTAAAACAAAGTAATTTATTTGAATCTTTAAACTTCCGTTATTTTGGACCTGTTGATGGACAAGATGTTATTGGTTTAGCAAAAGTTTTAGAAGATTTAAAAGATATTCCTGGACCAAAGATTTTACATTGCATCACAAGAAAAGGTGCTGGTTACAAATTTTCTGAAGAAGGAAATCCAACCAAATGGCATGCACCAGGTGTTTTTAATAAAGAAACAGGTGAAATTGTAAAAGTTGTTCCAAAATCGCCACAGCCTCCAAAATATCAAGATGTTTTCGGTCATTCAATTGTTGAATTGGCAGAAAAAAACGATAAAATAATGGGAATTACTCCAGCAATGCCATCGGGTTGTTCTTTGAATATTATGATGGCAGCAATGCCGGATAGAAGTTTTGATGTTGGAATTGCAGAACAACACGCTGTGACCTTCAGTGCAGGTTTAGCAACTCAAGGTATGGTTCCTTTCTGCAATATTTATTCTTCATTTATGCAACGCGCTTTTGATCAAGTTTTGCATGATGTTGCAATTCAAAATTTGAACGTTGTATTTTGTTTAGACAGAGGAGGATTGGTAGGAGCAGACGGTGCAACTCACCACGGCGCTTATGATTTAGCTTATATGCGCATGATTCCAAACATGGTTGTTTCAGCACCAATGAATGAAGAAGAATTGCGCAATTTGATGTACACAGCTCAATTGGAAAACCAAGGTCCTTTTTCAATCCGTTACCCACGTGGAAATGGAGTGATGACCGAATGGAAAACGCCTTTCAAAGAGATAAAAGTTGGAACAGGTCGTAAAGTTACAAATGGAGAAGACATTGCTATTTTAAGTATTGGACATCCTGGGAATTTTGCACAAGAAGCTATTGACGAATTAAAAGAAACAGGAGTTTCTGTTGCGCATTACGATATGCGTTTCATTAAACCGATTGACCAAGTAATGTTGCACGAAGTATTTACAAAATTCAAAAAAGTAATAACTATCGAAGACGGTTGTTTAATGGGAGGTTTTGGTTCTGCTGTTGTTGAATTTATGGCCGACCAAGGATATTCTTCACAAATTATTCGCTTAGGAATTCCAGATGAATACATTCACCACGGCACACAAGAAGAATTATGGGCAGACTGCGGTTTTGATAAAGATGCAATTGTTGAGACGGTGAAAAAAATGCTTGGAATTACTGCTCTAGAAAAAAATAATATCCAGAAAGTGAGCTAGATTTTTTAGTTATTGTAATTTGGACAATAATTTTAATCTAAAGCTGTGAAAAAAACTAATATTGGCGCATTTGCCACGCTCATTTCTATCTTTTTTTTCTGGGGATTCGTTGCTGCAAGTAATGATATTTTAATTCCTGTTTTTAAGAAAGCTCTTGATTTATCACAAATGCAATCGCAGTTAATTGCATTTGCTTTTTACGTTGCATATACCGTTGGTTCTTTACTTTATTTTGCGATTTCATCCATTCTAAAAAAAGATATTCTTAACCTCATAGGTTATCGAAATGGCTTGGCCTTAGGTTTAGTTATTTCAGCCACAGGAACTTTATTATTTATTCCTGCATCCAACAACGCTTCCTTTCTTTTACTGATTTCAGGATTGTTCATAGTTGGTTTAGGATTTTCTTTACAACAAATTGCAGCTAATCCTTTGGCTATTCAAATGGGTGATCCTGAAAAAGGAAATATTCGCCTGAGTCTTGCTGGCGGAATTAATAATGTAGGTACAACAATTGGTCCTGTGATTGTTTCGTTTGCCATTTTTGGTGGCGTGTCAAGTAACACAGATTTGAATTTAGAAGCTGTTCAAATCCCTTACTTAGTTCTTGGTGCTGCGTTTTTAATTGCCGCAATTATTTTTAAATTTTCCTCAGTTCCAGACAGACTTGGTGATGAAAACGATGCTTCTGAAAAAAGCGGAGGCAATATTTTAGCAACCTTAAAATACCCACAAGTTGTTCTTGGTATGATTGCTATTTTTCTATATGTTGGAGTGGAAGTTTCAACAGCAAGTAATTTACCTGAATTTATGAAACAAAAGTTAGGAACGGAAGAAAACGCAGTTGCGCCTTATGTTTCCTTGTTTTGGGCAAGTTTAATGATTGGTCGTTGGACAGCAGCAGCAGGTGCATTTAACCTTTCAAAAAGTATGAAATCGCTTTTGGGAATTGTTTTACCTTTTGTTGCTTTTGGTATTTTTCTGCTTGTTAATTATTTAGCAGGAAATAAATTGGAAGTGTTTTATCCTTATCTCGGAATCGTTTTTATCTTGATTGCAGCTGATAAATTAAGTGATGGAAACCCTGTAAAACAAATTTTAATTTATGCCACCTTAGGAATTGTCGCCTTATTGATTGGAATTTTTGCTTCTGGTATGACAAGTGTTTTTGCGTTTATTTCTGTTGGATTATTCTGTAGCACCTTGTGGCCTTGTATTTTCACACTCGGCATCGCAGGTCTTGGTGATAAAACCAATACCGCTTCAAGTTTATTAATTATGATGATTATGGGAGGCGGATTTATTTCAACCATCCAGGGAGCATTGGCGTCAGAATCCGTATTGGGAATTCAATATTCTTATTTTGTTGGTGTAGTTTGTTTTGCCTACCTCGCTTTTTTCGCTTGGAAAGTGAGTCACGAATTAAAGAAACAAGGAGTCAATAATTTTTCTGCGGTTAAAAAAGACAATCATTGAAGTGATAAAAGCCCACAGAAACGAAATTTGACATTAAACAACAAAAGTGTTCAACTACAATTTTAAAGCGCGTTAGGATGGTTTTATTTCTAAATAACTAGCAAAATGAATCCCTTTAAAAATCTATTTTTTATTGCTGCCACAACCTTACTAATTTTTGCGTGTGAAGAAAATTTAGAAGATAAAATTGCAAAAGGCGGTAAAAAATATGGTGGTGAAATATCGTTTGTTGAAACAGAAAAAGTAAGTTCATTTTTTCCACTATACGCTTATGGACTTCATGACCAACGTTTGCTGTCAAATATTTTTGAACCCTTATTGATAGAAGATTCAAAAACGAAACGCATCGAACCTAATTTAGCGAAGAAATTTTCGGTTAAAAACAATGGAAAAACAATCGAATTAATCATTCGAAACGATGTGTTTTTTCACACCGACGCCTATAATGATTTTGAACAAAAAAAGATGAGTGTAGAAGATGTAAAATTCTCACTTGAATTTGCTTGTTCAGGAAATAAATTGAATCAATTAGGTCATGTATTAACCAAAAAAATTGTTGGTTCAGAATGGTTTCAAAAAAATTCAAAAAGCGAGTTTCCGTCAAAAGGAGTGAGTGGAATTAAAATCAAAAACGACTCAACAATCACAATTGAGTTAACGAACACTTTCAATAATTTTACAAGTATTTTGAGTCATCCAAGTATCGTTATTTTTTCAAAAGAAGCCTATTTGTATTACAAAGATAAAAGTGTGCATCATCCCGTTGGAACAGGCCCTTTTGAATTGGAATCTACTGACGAAAACCAAATAGTTTTAGAACGAAACCCCAACTATTGGAAATATGATGCTTATGGAAATCAATTGCCATTTTTAAGTAAAATACGCGTTATAAAACCGAATATTGCGAAAAATGAACAATTATTGTTTTCTAAAGGAAAGACAGATATTCTACTTCAACTGCCTGTTGACCGTTTAGATTTTGCGTTTGGAACATTAAAAGAAGCAAAAAACGGACGCAATTTACTGCATCGAATTTTATATCGAAAAGGAATAAAAGTAAATTTTTTAGCCTTTGATTGCACCACACAACCTTTCAATGACGAAAGGGTGAGATTGGCGTTTTATCATGCAATTGATCGTGAAAAACTATGGTTGAATGTATTAAACGGTGATGGCAATATAGCTTCAAAAGGATTTGTTCCTAGAAGTAATATTTATTCCGATGAGAAGATTGAAGCAGTGAAATTCGACCCTGTTAGAGCACGAAATTATTTGCAAAGTGCGGGCTACTCAAAATCAAATTTATTCCCTAAACAGCAACTTTTTTTGACCGCAAAAAAAGGTAGTTTACAAAGCATTTTCTACAGTGAATTAGCACGCCAAATAAAAGAAAATTTAGGGATAGAAATAACAGTCGAACATACAGATTATGCCACTAGAAATAAGTTGATTGAAAAAGGAAAAATTAAATTGTGGAAAGCTGGTTGGGTGTCTGATTATCCCGATTCAGAATCTTATTTAGGAGTGTTTTATAGCGGTTACAAAGGATTAAATAATTATACCTGGAACCTAAATAAATTCAAAAATGCACAATTTGACTCCCTTTTTTATCAATCTATTTTAACCAAAAATCAATCAAAAAAATTAGAATTTCAAAATAAGTGCGACCAAATAATAATAAATCAAGCTGCTGTTGTTCCTCTTTACACAGAAGATATTTTTATCGTAGTTAATATTCGAGCACGCGATATTGAAGTTTCCTCTTCTGGTATAATTGACTTCTCAAAAACATTTATTAAAGAACCCGAATTGAAATAAGTTTAAAAATTTGGCTCACAACTAAATTCTACAATTTCTTTCGAAATAGGATGTTTGAATTGAATCCATTGTGCGTGTAAACACAATCGCTCACTTTTCGTTCCATATAAATCATCGCCGATAATTGGACAATTCAAACCTAAATGATGTGCCGCATGAACACGTAATTGATGCGTTCTACCTGTGATTGGAAAAAATTGAATGCGTGTTTTTCCGTTTTTAATTTCGAGAACTTTGTATTTGGTGTAAGCATTTTTACCATGTTCGTAGCAAACCAATTGCTTTGGACGATCCTCTAAATCCACGCGAAGTGGCAAAGAAATATCACCTTCTGTTTTATCCACAATTCCATCCAAAAGAGCGATGTAAGATTTTTTGACATTGCGGCGAATAAATTGTGATTGCAGTTGCTTGTAAATTTCTTCCGACTTTGCAACTAACAACAATCCAGAAGTGGACATATCCAAGCGATGTACCAGTAATGGACCGCTTGCGTTTGGATATTTTAAGCGCATTCGTTCATAAACGGAATCTTTCAATTCTTTTCCGGGAACAGATAAAAACTCTGGTGGTTTGTTGATTAACAGCAAATACTCATCTTCGTAAACGACGGGAATTTCTTTGACACTTGCTTGTTCCAACATTGGGTTTTTTTCTAACGAAATTCCTTCCAGCATGTGTGCTAAAATCGGTTCGCATTTTCCACGACAAGCAGGGTAATATTGACCATGTAGTCTAACTTCAGAACTTGGTGATTTTCCCCACCAAAATTCTGCCATGCAAATAGGTTGAAGTTGGTTTAAAAAAGCGTATTGTAATAATTTTGGAGCTGCACATTCTCCAGCACCAGCAGGTGGCGTTTGAAATACCGTTTGTTCAAAAATAGCCAATAGACTTTTCGTTTTTTGAGCTTGATTTAAAAACGTGTATTGTTCAAATATTTCTTTTTGTAAGCGCGAAGATTTGTTTGCCCTTTCTTCTTTTAGTTGAAGGATTACTTGTTCTTTTTCAAGGAATAAACCCTCTATTTCCGCATATTTTAAATTTATCTCGCGAATAAAATCTTTAACTTGCAATTGTTCACGGATACTTTCGGTTTTAAGTTGTTCAATTAAAAGCAGTTGTTCCGCTTCATTTAAGGTTGTTTTGGCAAGCGCTCGTTTTTCGTCTCTTTGCTTTTTTGAAGTTTTTAACGCTTGTTTTTTAAGCGCAACTGCTGCGTCCATTTCTTGTTTGAAACTGTCCAAATTCGCCTTCAGTTGAAGATAAGTTTTGTCGCTTTCTAACGCTTGAATTTTTAAAGTTAGGTCGTTTACTTCTACTTCACCAATTCGAAAAAAATTGTCTTTTTCGAGCAAATCAAACACGGGAGGAACGAATCTTTTGTGGTGATTTTCGTCAGCTAATTTTCCAGAAAAAGCGGCTAAATAACCCAGTTTTCCCGATTGATTTTTAACAACCAAAACGCCAAACATTTTTCCGATTTGTAAACTTGTATCTTTTTCGTCGAAGCCAAAATTGTGTTTAAAATCAGTTTGTATTTTTAAATAATCTTGTAGTTCTTGACAAGCAATTAAACTTAAAGGATGTGGCGAATAATAAAAAGGGTAGGTGAAATCTTGAGGTAAATCTATTTCACTTATATCAGAAAGAAAAGGAGTAAAAGCCACAGAAAATTTTCGACAAAGGTATCGTTTTACTCCCTTTTTTGGAAAAAGAGATTTTAAAATTCTTTTTGAAATAGCTTTCCTGTCAGGTATGTTAATCTTCGTCGTGCTCCCCAGCAGGAACCTTGAATGAATTACTAACTTCTGGATGCGTGATTTCCCCACCTGTTTGCCCTGTTGGGTAGGATAAATAAAGCACAACAATACTAACTACTAAAGTAATGTAAGTAAACAAGTTGCTGAACGGATGTTTTTTCCAATTAAACCACAAAGCCACAATTGAAATTAAAGCTAGTAAATAAGATACAAGCGAAAAAACTTCAGCTGCTTCTTCGTGTTCATGAATTAAATCGTGACTTCTGTTTAAGCCCTCTACAATTTCTTCAGCTCCCTCACCAGTTTGGGAAGCTACAAAAGCGAAAATACCACCAAAAATAAACATCCCTAAAGAGATTCGTTTTGTGATTTCTGACTTAAAAATAATTCCTAGAATTAATATTATTAAACCAAAAAGAGGAAGAAATATCGGAAAATGGTTGACCAATAAGTGTAAATGTGCTGCGTTGTTCATAATTCTTGTTTTTTCAAACTTACGGAGAATTGAGTTAAACGTTACGTTTTTGTCAGAAAGGTATTTGTGAGTTGAAGAATTTAAAATAAGTCAGAATGAGTACCAGTCCTCGTTAAGGATATAAGCTTAATCTCATCATCTTGTTGCCAAACTAACAACCAATCAGGTTGAATATGGCATTCCCATAAGCCCTTGAAATTTCCTTTTAAAATGTGAGGTTTAAATTTTGGGGAAACTTTTCCGTATTGTTCGAGCTCTAAAATTAATTCGTTAATCAAGTTCATATTTAAGCCTCTTTTCTTACAAAGCTTATAACCTGAGTTCGATTGTAAAATTGAAGTTCAGATTATCATAAAAATCTGTTAGTCAAGGCGTTTAATCGAAGGTTTAGCGGGCTAAATCGAGATTGAACAACGCCGAATAACTGGTTTTTATGAAAAGCGAAAAAGTATTCCGCTGATAAACAACGATTTACTTCACAACACTTTATCGATTTATCCCGATAAACCTTCAAAAGCATTGTTCGTAACTCATTGTTTCTGAGCGGTCTGAATCCAATTTTAATAATCGAACTCAGGTTTATAGTCTTTTTGAAATTTATTAGATGAAACAACCGTGTACATTTACGAGTTGAGTTTTTTGATTAATTCTGCTGCATTTTTTGCTCGAATTACCTTTCCTGCTTTTACTTCTTCGATTGCTTTAATTGTTTCTTTATTAGGTGTTTTGACCACTTCTACCCCTTTTTTTTCATTAATTCCAATTTTTATAAGATCTAAAATCGCTTTTCCATAGGTACTTCGCTCATTGATTTTTAACGTGATAGTTGCCATAAGTTTAGAATAATTAAAACAAAGTTACTTTTTATAAAGCATTTTAAAAAAAGTTAGTGTTTTTACTTGGTTATTTATATCAAAATGATGAAATAGTCTTTAAAAAAACTGAAAGATTGAAATAAGTAAAACACAAGATGCTATTTGAATTTTAAAACTATAAATCCATTATTTTTGCACCGTGAAATAAGCCAAAATAAAATTCGTCACAATCAATGATGAATTTAATTGGCGATTCCATAAGACCTGTAAAAAGTAAGCACACATGAAAAGATGGAGAATTAAAGAAATTTTAGGCCAAGAAGGTCAATCATTAATAAATACAGAAATAACAGTTAAAGGTTGGGTGCGTGCATTTCGTTCCAATCGTTTTATACAAGTAAACGACGGTTCTTGCATGGGAACAATCCAAGCTGTTGTTGACTTTGAAAAATTTGACGAAGCATTATTGAAACGCATTACCACCGCTTCATCAGTTGCATTAACAGGAACTTTAGTTGAATCTCAAGGTGCAGGTCAAGCAGTTGAATTACAAGTGAGTGCTATTGAAATTTTAGGCGATGCGCATCCAGACGACGTTCAAAAAACAGTGATGCAACCAAAACGTCACAGTTTGGAGTTTTTGCGTGAACAAGCACATTTACGTTTCAGAACCAATACGTTTGGCGCTGTGTTCAGAATTCGTCATTCAGTTGCGTATGCGATTCATAAATTCTTCAACGACCGTGGATTTTTCTATTTACATACGCCAATTATCACAGGATCAGATGCGGAAGGTGCGGGAGAAATGTTCCACGTTTCAACCTTAGACCCAAAAAACCCACCGTTAAACGAAGATGGAACGATCAATTACAAAGAAGATTTCTTTGGAAAATCGGTGAACTTAACCGTTTCTGGACAGTTGGAAGCAGAATTAGCAGCCTTGGCTTTAGGTCAGGTTTATACTTTTGGACCGACGTTTCGTGCTGAAAACTCCAACACTTCTCGCCATTTAGCTGAATTTTGGATGATTGAGCCCGAAGTTGCATTCAACGACTTGAAAGACAACATGGATTTGACAGAAGATTTCTTGAAATACATCTGTTCTTACATCGTTGAAAATTGCGCGGAAGATTTGAAATTCTTAGACGAGCGCGACAAACAAGAGCAAGCTCAAAAACCTCAAAACGAGCGCAATGAATTGTCTCTAATCGAACGTTTACAGTTTGTCATCAATAATCCTTTCAAACGTTTGACGTACACAGAAGCGATTGATGTGTTGATGAATTCTAACCATTACAAAAAGAAAAAATTCAAATATCCAGTTGAATGGGGCATCGACTTACAAAGTGAGCACGAGCGTTATTTGGTAGAAAAAGAATTTAATTGTCCGGTGATTTTGACCGATTATCCTGCGAAAATCAAAGCGTTTTACATGCGTTTGAACGAAGATGGAAAAACAGTGGCAGCAATGGATGTTTTGTTCCCTGGAATTGGTGAAATCGTTGGTGGTTCGCAACGTGAAGAACGCTACGATCAGCTCTTGAAAAAATGTGAGGAATTTAATATTCCTGCTGAAGAATTATGGTGGTACATGGACACTCGTAAATTCGGAACTGTTCCTCACGCAGGATTTGGTTTAGGTTTTGAGCGCATGGTGATGTTCGTAACAGG
The DNA here is from genome assembly GCA_018883325.1 of Flavobacteriales bacterium. Lineage (GTDB taxonomy): Bacteria > Bacteroidota > Bacteroidia > Flavobacteriales_D > Crocinitomicaceae > UBA952. The sequence continues at coordinate 29,338 of VEQH01000036.1, forward strand.
AATGTCAAACATTCGCGATGTAATTCCTTTCCCAAGAACGCCGCAGAATGCGGAGTTTTAAGTAATCGAGAAATTAAATTTGGTATTCATTTCTAAATATTAATGAAGAAATACGCAACTCAAGAAATGTCTTTTGGAAATAATGTTAGGTAATAAAAATTCTGAGTATTCGCTTTCATACCAGTAGATTTTCCTCCGGAGCTGCTGCGCGGTCTCCTTTTAGTCGAAAAGACTTTAATGGCAGAGTCTACAGTGAAAATGCAAAGCATTTTCGCATTCATGACCTAACAATTGGTCATTCCGACCTTCGGGAGGAATCTACTAGTACAATTGTGTACATACAAATAATAATTCATTCGTTAACTTTGTTTAAACACTCCACAATGGAAACTATAACAGTTAAAATCAACCAAAGAAGTAAAGCTGGTAAAATGGTTAAGGATTTTTTAGAATTAATAGCTAAGAATCCTGGAGTTGAGATTGTGGATGAAAAAGACGATTACAATCCCGAGTTCGTGAAAAAAGTTTTAGACTCCCATAAAAACGATAAAAGAACAAGAATTGATAGTAAAGATTTATGGGAAAGTATCTAATCGAATATACTAAAACAGCAATATCCGCGACGTAATTCCTTTCCCAAGAACGCCACAAACCCCCAAGTTTTAAAATTCCTTAGAGTCCATTCTATTTGTCTAAATTTGTAAGCGCAAAAAGTATTCGCTTATGAATGAAATTACGATCAATCAAGCTCAAAAAACAGTTGACGATTGGATTAAAACAGTTGGGATTCGTTATTACGATGAGCTGACCAATACCGCTATTCTGATGGAAGAAGTGGGTGAAGTTGCAAGAATTATGGCGCGTAGATACGGTGAGCAAAGTGAAAAAGAAAGCGATAAAAACAAAGATTTAGGAGATGAAATGGCAGATGTATTGTTTGTTTTGATTTGTCTTGCCAACCAAACAGGAATCAACCTCGAACAGGCCTTGATTAAAAATTTAGAAAAGAAAACAGCTCGTGACACTGAACGTCATGCAAACAATCCAAAATTGAAATAATGGCAGAATTAACTTATAGCGAACGATTATTTAAATCTTTAAAAGCGGGACATTCTGTTTTATCAATTGCTGGACCAGAAAGTTACGGTGAATTGTTGCCCGAAATTGTAAAATTGTTTGTGCCCGTAGCTGCCGAAGGTTCACCAAGAGCAGTGATTTTAGTGGCAAATGACAACGACGCAAAAGCCTACCACGAAGTAATGGTGAAAGCCGTAAAACCGTTGGATTTAACTGTTGACTTGGTTTTTGAAAAAGGAAGTAAATTAAAACAACGCAACGATTTATTTGACGGTACTGAAATCATAATTGGAACCACTCGACGCGTTTGCGAACTGTACTTTCAAAATGGATTTAATATTGGAAAACTAAAATTGTTTGTCATTCTTCAAATCGATGAGCAAATTCGAGCAGGCAACAAAGGATATATTTCTCGGATTGCTGAAAGTTTACCGAAATGTCGCCAGTTGATTTTTACAAAAGTGGAAGACGAAGAGCGATTGAATGATTACATGGAAACGTTTGTGGGGAATTATCAGGTGGTGAGTGAATAACTTAAAAGTCATTAAAGCTTAAATTCCAATAAAAGCAAAACTTATAAATTCTATTTGATTTTCAGAAGTTTCTCAAATCAAAACCATCAAAATTATTGTATCGCTTCTGCCAACAACTGCCCGAACCAATAACAATCTTCATACGAATTATAAAGTGGGGCAGGGGCAATACGGATTACATTCGGTTCGCGCCAGTCGGCAACTACTCCTAAATCTGAAAGCGCATTGAAAAGTGCTTTTCCTTGACCTTTTGCTGCGATAGATAACTGCGCACCACGTTGTGTTTTGTCTTTCGGAGTGATCAATTCAAATGTACATTTTTCTTTATTTTTCTCAGAAATATCTTCTATTACAAATTCCATGTAAGCAGTCATTAAATCGCGTTTTGCACCAATTCGGTCCATTCCTGCTTCTTTAAAAATCTCTAAACTTGCGAATAACGGGAACAAAAGTTTATTGAGTCAATAATTTTTAGAAGCGTATTAAAATAAAAAACTCCCACCGACCGAGGTTGATGGGAGTGATATAAGGTTAAAATTTATTTTTAAGTTCTAAGAGATCGGCATCTCTGATTTGTTTTACTTTTAATATTAATTTAGATTCTTTTTCCTTAGAAATAGTGGCGTCGCTTTTATTAACTAAGTATGCAGTTCCTGTTTTATCCAAATAGTAGTAAATATTAAAATCTCCAATCTTACTTTTGTATAAATTTTCCTCTAATTTAATTATCAGTTCTGTACTTTTTTTATTCTTGACGTACAATTCATCTTCTAAGTATTTATTGAAATAAGATGAGTATGTTTGTAGCCATGATTTACTTTTTGCATTTGGTGAAATTTTGAAATCCCATTTATTAGTTAACGCATTTATTGTAAATTTTAAATAATCTGAATCAGTTACCTTATAACCCAATTTGTTTACCAAATATTCGTCAATATAATAATAAATATTAGCAGGTTTATTATTTCTACTGTCTCTAGTACATAAAAAATGTTGTAAAATATCCAATTTGAATTTTGAATCATTTATAATAGAAATAAGTAAAATATATTCCTTTATTTTATTTAAACTGTTGCGGGATATTTCATTGTCATGATTATTTGCCTTCTGACACAACAATTCAAAAGATGCCATATTAAGTCCTTTCTCATTTTTAACTGGAAAATTATAATCTATAAATTGATCTACTACTTCTTTTGCTTTTTCTATTTTCTTATGATCTACTAAATTGCTTACTAAATCATTAACAGATGTGTAATAACCAGAATAATGATCTTGCCGACAAGAAAAAATTGGGTAACAATCCTCCCATTTAATAACTTTATTAAGACTATCTAACCTTTGCCACTCATTTATTATTGTTTGTTGGATTTTTGTAAAAGACTCAATATCATTTTTTCGTAAATCCTGCCAATTGCTGGGATAATTTTTATAATTTGCCTGTGTTTTAGCATATTGTTTATTAAAAATATTTCCAGGAGAATTATCTATGCGTTTCCTTTTTTCTTCAGCTAATCTATTTAACTCATTTCGGTATTCTTTATAATATTCATTCTCTTTTACACATCGCACAGAATACCCGAAACTTTTTTCTTTTCTTTCGTTTAAGTACCCACCATCTCTGATTGAAAAATAATTATCATAAGTTATATAAAAACATGGTGCTTTTTCTTTTCTACTATCCCCATTTTCTTTTTTATTATTTTCATTCGAAATTTTAAGCCAGAATACTGCATTATTTTTATTCTCATCTGGATAACCTCCAACTTGGCCACTTGGCAAAGCTGAAAAACCAAAGCTATTCGTTCCATTTCCTGAATAGGTAACAAGAACTTCTCCTGTTCCTTGACATTTTGAACAATACAAAGTTTTATTTTCACACAAGGGACAGATCTCCTTAACAGAGTAATTTATCCAACCACTTTTACTTTTAAATTTAGCTCCGCTGAGAATATCACTATTTGAGTTTTCTTTAAAATTATAAAAATCATCTTCATCGGGAATCGTCCAACCTTCCGGTGCTAAGCCTCTAGGGTCTTCAACCGCATAATAATTGTAAAGTTTACCGTATTTTTCTTCATTTTTAGGATCAAAATCTTTATAGCACCAAGCAGGCATTTTTGCTTTTGATAATTCCCAGAAAGCCTTTTCATTAGTAGCTTGTTGTATTTTCTCACCATTTTTAAATGTAGAAACGTTTAAGTTTTTTGTCATCCAAACATAATTTCCAATTTTCACTTCATTCTGAGCAAAAATATTTGTGGTTAAACTGATAATGAAAAAAAACATTATCAATTTCGTTCTTTTTTGATCCATTGTTAATATTTTAATTATTCCTATTTGTTGTTCGACAATTCAACATTACTAACTACAGCAAATCGAGTGGTCTTGTTATTAATTCTCAGTGAGATAATGCACTTATCGCTGTTTGGGCATTTATGACACACTATACCAGTTGGCCGTGCTTTGGAATTATTATGTTCATGTATTCTAGAAATTTCATACCACTTAAATCGCTCATTTTCCTCACAAGCATCATTTTTTCTATCGTACAATTTGATGTATTGGGGGTTCGTTGGAGAGTTTGTAAGAATAATTTTACCACAGCATTTGGCACTTAAATTAGCATCTAAATCCTTGAAAACTTGTTGAAATGGGGACATCTATTAATTTTCCCACAAAATTGAAGTGCTTTTTTTGATTTAATAATCATTATTTTAACTATATAAGTATATTTGTAACTATTTTAGTTATATTTTTTCTATTTTTCAACTTATGAACACAATTGGCAACAAAATTCGCATCCTGAGAGAAGAAAGAGGTCTTTCGCAGGAAAACATGGCTTCTGCACTAGATATGACTCAATCCAACTACGCTCGTTTAGAAAAGGATGATAATCGAATTAGTGTTCCTCGCCTAATAGTAATTGCAAAAACACTTGATATTACTATAACGGAAATAGTCGGAGAAAAAGCCAATAATGTTGTTAATCAAAGCAATAACAAAGAAGCAATCACTTATCTTCAATCTACTTTTCAATCAGATAAAGAACACATCCAAACCTTGAAAGATGAAATTGAATATTTGAAGAAAATGGTAGATAAGTTTTTGGAACGGTAAGTTGTATAGGATTTCAAACCGGAAAAGCTTGGATAAACAATTCACTAAAATTTAATTAATCTAGCTGTTGCAATGAAAAATCAATTAGAACGAATTACAATTAATCCTGAAATTTGTCATGGAAAACCTTGTATTAGAGGAATGCGTTGGCCCATTGAAGTTATTTTGAATTTAATGGGTTCTGGAATGTCACAAGAAGAAATACTAGAAGATCATCCTGAATTGGAAAAAGAGGACATTTTGGCTTGTTTAAATTTTGCGAAATTATTTATGTCAGGGTATTCAATCAAGGACCTTGCATAATAATGAAGGTTCTTTGCGACGTTCATTTTACTTATAACATGTTCGGTTTTTGAATTACAACCAAATAGAGTCTATTCATGTTAATGATATTTTAGATCGATGGTATACAAAAGATAAAGATATTACCATCTATGCAGACACTTATGATTACATAGTATTCACAAAGGATGCAGATTTTCGAAATTCTCATTTTTTATCTCAAACACCGAAGAAGCTAATAAAATTAAGTTTAGGTAATATTTCAACAGAACAGTTAATAAGAATACTTACTGATAACATAGAAAAGATACGTAAAATTTGTGTCAATAATCAGTTTATCATTGAAATTAACCCCAATCTAATTAGTTATTCAATCAATGAGTAAAAAATCAAAATGAGAGAAGAATAAGGCCTCTCATTGTAAAATATTGCTTCTGAATTCTAAAATTTACGAAATCAATTGCTACACGTCTTTCTAATATACAATTTCACAGATTTAAACCATTGAAATGGTAGATGAATGTGTTTTCCATCCCATAGGGTTTTTTAAACCCAACCCTATGGGATGGATTATGGGTTTTCAAAATGGATTTAATGATTATTGAATCGCTTCTGCCAGCAACTGCCCAAACCAAAAACAATCTTCAAAGGAATTATAAAGCGGCGCAGGAGCAATACGAATCACATTTGGTTCACGCCAATCAGCAACAACACCTAAATCTGAAAGTGCATTGAAAAGTGCTTTTCCTTGACCTTTTGCTGCGATGGATAACTGCGCACCACGTTGTGTTTTGTCTTTTGGAGTGATCAATTCAAACGTACATTTTTCTTTATTTTTCTCAGAAATATCTTCGATCACAAATTCCATGTAAGCAGTCATTAAATCGCGTTTTGCACCAATTCGGTCCATACCTGCTTCTTCAAAAATCTCCAAACTTGCCAATTGTACAGCCATTCCGAGAACTGGTGCGTTGCTCAATTGCCAACCTTCAGCGCCTGGCATTGGTTCAAATCCTGGCTCCATTTGGAAACGTTTTTCTTTGTTGTAACCCCACCAACCAGCGAAACGTGGCAAATCTTTATTATTAGCGTGGCGTTCGTGAACAAACATTCCAGAAACACCGCCCGGCGAAGAATTCAAGTATTTGTAACCACACCAAGCAGCAAAGTCAACATTCCAATCGTGGAGTTTTAAATTGATATTACCAGCAGCATGTGCTAAATCAAAACCAACCATCGCTCCGACTTTATGTCCAGCTTCCGTGATAGTTTTCATATCAAATAATTGACCTGTGTAATAATTAACGCCGCCAATCATCACCAATGCTAATTCGTCGCCTAATTCTTCGATTTTTGCTAATATATCTTCCAAACGAATTAAATTTTCACCTTCACGCGGTGCAATTTCTACCAAATGTTCGTTGGATAAACCGTGAAATTTCACTTGTGATTCTAAAGCGTATTGATCGCTTGGAAATGCTTTTGCTTCACACAAAATTTTTGTTCTCTTTCCTTTCGGTTGGTAAAACGAAACCATTAATAAATGCAAGTTCGTTGTTAAGGAATGTGTCACCACGACTTCGATTGGCAATGCACCCACCACATTTGCAGTTAGTTGCGTTAAATTTTCATGGTATGCAAACCAAGGTCGCTCTGCTAAAAAATGTCCTTCTACCCCAAATTTCGCCCAATTTGCCAATTCTTCGTTAACGTATTCCACCGCTTTTTTAGGTTGTAATCCCAATGAATTTCCAGTAAAGTAGCGAACCGTTTTCTCGTGGAAAGTTGGAAAATTAAATTTCGCACGAAATTCTTTCAAAGGGTCTTGTGCATCTAATTTTTTAGCGAATTCAAGGGTGTTTTCAAACAACATAAGCGGGTTTTAATTGTTACTTTTGTAAAGTTTTACAAATATATATAACAAATGAGTACTAAAGCGCCAATCAAAAGAACAGTTTCCGAAACCTTATTTACAGCCTCTAAAAAATTCTTCCCTGGTGGAGTTAATTCACCCGTTAGAGCTTTCAAATCAGTGGGAGGAACACCATTGTTTATTAAAAAAGGAGACGGTGCGCGCATTTGGGACGAAGACGACAACGAATTCATTGATTTTTGTTGCAGTTGGGGACCACTTATTTTAGGACACAATCATCCGCATGTATTTGAATCCATTGTTTCAACCTTGCAAAATGGAGCTAGTTTTGGTGCGCCAACTCGCAAAGAAAACGACCTTGCGAAATTCATTTTAGACCGAATTCCATTCATTGATAAATTGCGTTTTGTAAGCTCGGGAACAGAAGCTGTAATGTCGGCGATTCGTTTAGCGAGAGGATTTACAAACAAAAATAAAATTGTAAAATTTGACGGTTGCTACCACGGTCATGTGGACGCTTTGTTGGTGAATGCTGGAAGCGGATTGGTTACCTTGGGAACTTCGTCAAGTGCGGGTGTGCCCGAAGTTTTGGCAAACGAAACCTTGGTTTTACCATTAAATGATTTGGAAGCTTTACGCACGTGTTTGGAAAATTACCACCACGATATTGCTTGTATCATCATTGAACCTGTTCCTGCGAATAACGGTTTGTTGTTGCAAGACGGTGTGTTTTTGAAACAATTACGTGAGTTGTGTACCGAGTTCAAAGTGCTATTGATTTTTGACGAAGTAATTTCTGGTTTCCGCGTTTCATTTGGTGGTGCATCGGAATTATATGGTATTCAACCAGATATCGTGACTTATGGAAAAATCATTGGTGGCGGTTTACCTGTTGGAGCTTATGGTGCGAAAAATGAAATTATGGCATTTGTTTCCCCAGATGGTCCCGTTTATCAAGCTGGAACTTTATCGGGAAATCCAGTTGCAATGGCTGCAGGTTTGGCGCAGTTAGAAATCTGTGCACAAGAAGATTTTTATGCGAAGCAAGAAGCTAAAACGAAGTTCATGGTCGCGCAATTAAACGAACACGCAGCAGCGCATAATTATCCTGTGGAAATCGTTTCGATTGGTTCTATATTTTGGTTTTCATTCAACGGACATAAAAAAATTCAAGCTGCGAGTCAAATCAATCCAGACATGAGTAAATTCAATGAATTGCACCATTTCTTATTGAACGAAGGCGTTTACTTTGGCCCAAGTGGTTATGAAGTTGGTTTCATTTCTGAAGCTCATCAAGTAAGCGACTTAGAATTCGCGATTGATAAAATCAAGTTGGGATTTGATGCGATTTATGGATAGAACAAAGATATCCATCCAAAAAATCTCTCTTAACAATCTTGAAACGCTTCAAGCCATTTCTAGCCTGACATTTTATGAAACGTTTGCGGAAGTGAACACGAAAGAAAACATGTCGAATTATTTGGAAAATGAACTTTCATTAGAAAAATTGCGACTTGAATTAAGCAATCCATTTTCGGAATTTTACTTTGCTTATTGCAAAAAGGAAGTGATTGGTTATTTGAAAATCAATTTTGAATCGGCACAAACAGAGCAAAAAACCGCAAATTCACTAGAAATTGAGCGAATTTATGTGCGCAAAGAATATTTAGGTAAAAATATTGGTCAATCATTATTAGAAGCTGCTTTCCAAATTGCTCGAGCAAAAGACTTAGAAAATGTTTGGTTAGGAGTTTGGGAAGAGAACAAGCGCGCCATTCGTTTTTACGAGAAAAATGATTTCATTGCGTTTGATAAACATATTTTTTTGCTCGGTGAAGATGCACAAACGGATATTTTGATGCGTAGAAAATTATAATTTCTCTTTCACTTCTTGATTTACGCGTGCATATTCAAAGCGCTTCAAAAGTTGAGGTAATGCGTAGCCGTCTAAACCATTAATCGCAACAACATTTACTTTGTCTAGTTGGAGCCATTTGTCTTCGCGGTCCAAAATAGCATCGTAGTAAATCGCTTCGATGGAAGCAATAATGTGAATCGTGTTGTTTTCTACAATCGGATATTCATTCACATAACGACACAGTAACCGCACCGGACTACCTTTTACAAAAGGAATTTCAAAATCATCCAAATATTCTTCTTCTAAATCTGTCATTTCAAATTCTGAAATAGTTGCAGGATAGGAAGCTGATGTTTGATGCGCTGCCGAAATCATGTTTTCTGAAATCGCATTTACCGATAAAAAACCAGTTTCTTTTAGGTTTGTATATGTATCTCTTGGAATCGTGTTTGGTCGAAGAATAAATCCCAATAACGCAGGGTCACTTCCTAAATGTGTAACACTTGAAAATACTGCCACATTGCTAATTCCATCGGCTGATTTCGTCGCGATTAAGTTCGCTGATTTGTAACCCATGCAACTATTGATTAAATTCAATCGAGGAATTTTACTGAATTGGCTAAAGGTTTCTTTGGTTAGTTTAATCATCTTTTTAATTGCTTTCAGGAATAACAGAAAGCTTTCCATCTTGTTTAAAAAGCACAAGATTAAAGCAAAAATCTAAACACTTAATTTGGTTTACAAACTTCATTTATTTTCTTTTCTGATTCACGTGTTTAGCTAAAATTCGTTTTCCCTCGCTTTTCACTAAGGAAGTACTTCGAAACGACCAAACAATATCGCTTGCTTTCTTGCGTGTTTCTTCAATATCGACGATTGGTTTTGGATAATCAACACCTATTTTACATTGATAAAATTCTTGTTCAATTTCACTTAATTTCCAAGGTTCATGAATTAAATGTGCTGGAATGTGCTCTAATTCGGGTAACCATTGTTTGATAAACGCACCTTCCGGATCGTGGTCTTCCGAGTTTTTTATGGGATTGTAAATGCGTATGGTATTGATTCCAGTAACCCCTGATTGCATTTGTAACTGAGGGTAATGAATGCCTGGTTCATAATCTAAAAATTGCCGTGCGAGAAAATGTAAGTCGCGCCAATCTTGCCATAAATTGAAGACAAAAAAAGAAACGACCATCGCGCGCATTCGGAAATTGATGTAACCTGTTTGTACCACACAACGCATACAAGCATCAACGATTGGAACCCCTGTTTTTCCTTCTTGCCAGGCTTTGATGTAAGTTTCATTGCGCTGTTTTTCTAAGTTGTTATAAGCTTTGTTGACATTTTCAAATTCCATACTGCATTCATCTTCAAATTTTTGTATGAAATGGCAATGCCAATGCAATCTCGAAATGAAATTGTCCAATGCACGTTTGTTCTTCGAGGTTTTGTAATGTTGTTGCGTGTACAAATAAACCATTCGCATACTGATATTTCCATAAGTTAAATACGGTGAAATCCTGCTACAGCCTTTTCTACTCAACATAGGTTTTGAAATGTGTTTGCTGTAATTTACATGACGCTCTTCTAAAAAACTTTTCAAATACCTCCAAGCCAAGGTTTCGCCTCCTTCTTGGAAGTTTTTGTTGCGTATGGTAATCGACGATGGTAACTCAGGGCCTTTCAATTGATTATAAAACTCCGGTTCAAGTTGAAGGAAATGCGATTTTTCTTCATCAATCAATTTTGGTTCAGAAGTCATTGTTTCTTTCCAACGCTTTTCCCAATCGCTTCTATTTTTTAATTTTCGAATGATACCATTGGTGCGACTTTCTTTCCAATTGATGATTTGTTCTTTGAAGAAAGTTTGCATCTGAATATCTCTATCAAAGGTCAGTTTGTTGCCAATTTCTTGATGTGAGAAAACAGTTTGAATAGCAAACTCTTCATTTAATCGTTGAAAAACAGGTAGCGTTTCGGAATGAAAAATGTAAACTTCTCGATTGAAAGATTGCAACTTCACGTTCATATCCTTCAAAGATTCATAAACAAAACGCCAATGACGCACATCGCTATCGTCGTGAGCCATCACGCTAGGTTCGAAACAATACAAAAGCAAAATCGGGTGCGTTTCTTTTTGCGCCAAAAACAAAGGTTCGTGGTCGGTAAAACGCAAATCGCGCTTGAACCAAACGATATTTATTTTTTGTTTTTGCATTGAGTCGGGAATACCTCTTAATTCAACATCAAGCATCAAACATCAAGCATTCTTAATGCTTCCCATTCCGCCATCCACGTGCATAATTTGACCAGAAATCCACTGACTTTTCTCTGAAAGTAAGAATTCTACCATATTCGCCAAGTCTGCTGGAGTGCCCACTTTTTTCAACGGATGACGATTAGTACTTGCTTCCATTTTTTCTGGAGAATTTAACAATCTATCCGCTAAAGGAGTATTGGTTAAAGAAGGAGCGATGCAATTCACTCGAATTTTCGGTGCGAATTCAGCAGCCAAAGAACGAGTTAAACCTTCTATTGCACCTTTACTTACAGCTATAGAGGAGTGAAAAGGCATTCCTGTTTGAACAGCTACTGTGCTAAATAAAACAATCGAAGCTTTGTCAGATAATTGTAAGTTAGGAGCGTAAGTTTGAATACTTTTTATCGCACCCAATACATTAATATTGAAATCATTTAAAAAGTCATTTTCCTTCAAGCTTCGAAAGGGTTTAAGATTAATCGTTCCTGGAAAATAAACCAAACCGTCGATTACACCTTCTAATTTTGGAAAACTTGTTTCACTGTTGAATGTATGTTCATAAAACTCTGTAAATGGTGCATTTGGTTCGTTTCTTGAAATGGAAATTATGCGTTTGTTCTTTGCAGAAAGTGCTTTTGCGACTTCTTTTGCAACGGCCGAAGAAGCTCCAATAAGTAAAGTTGTTTTCATAATTGTATAACATCTTTATTAAGAATTTGTTGATTTTGAGATTTACACCTTTTTAAAAACACGAAGCGAACTTTGTATTTTTTAATCCATTTTCTTTGAAAACTGTTATTTATTTTAGATTAAAATGGTTCTTTTTAACTAATGTTTTTGAAGTAAAACGAAATTAAAAGTCACTTTATTAAAAAATTAATCAATTAAAGTAATTTTAGAATAAATAAATCCTTTTCTAATTTGGAATTTTCTTTATTGAATAAAGGAAATAGTATTTTTTGTAAGTAATAAATGTTTCATTTAACTAGGAATAATTTATAATCTTTTTTCTTTGATTTTTAATATAATTGTTAGTTTTTAAAATTTTTAAAGAGATTTTAGTTAATTGCCTTAAAGTGTCGGTTAAGTAAAATATTTCGATAAAAATCGCCTTAAAATTGTTCAAAAATGGTCTTTTCTAGAACATTATTCTTTTGAGAATTTTATTTCATAATTGGATAATGTCCTGAAAACCTTACTTTGGGTCTGCTGAAAAACACAAAATCTTTATTTTATCTTGTGTTTAGATGATATTATTTTGTTAGTCAGAAATAAACCATCTTCTTCGTTGCAGTCACCACGGAGTAGCACCGAAGGTAAATCGAAGTATTATTATACATCTTCATTGACTGCGTCTAGAATCTGGCTCATTTCTGACTTTTTCAGCAGACCCTA
>VEQH01000089.1 GCA_018883325.1 Flavobacteriales bacterium
GCTTAATAGCATTCAGCAACGTATCAATTGCACAAACGGCATTAGTTGATTTGGATTGTAGTTCAATTGAAGGTTTTCCAGTATTAACAAAAGCGCCATCAGGGGTGAAGGCTGTTGAACAGTACGGTGCGGTTAAAATTTCAAATGGTGCAAAATTCCAAATGGAATTAAATTCAGTTTATGATTATTCGATTGCAGCTGCTAAAAAAGAAATTGAAGCAAATGATATAAACAAGCTTAAAAAATATGTTGTTGATGAGCCAAATGGAATCATTTATCAAACAGAAGTGATGGGACAAATTCAATACCACTTTATGTATTTCTTAATTGGTGAGGAAGAGTCTTTCTATTTTCAAAATGTAAAAGGACCAACTTACGATTTAGAGTCAACTAAAACGATGTACAACGCAGCAAAAGCAAGTAAAATCAAATAGTTTTATAAAAAATCTTTCACAAAACCGATATTTTTAGGAGTATCGGTTTTTTTTGTGAATTAAACTTTTTTCAGAAATTCAATCATTTTTTCAAAAGCTCGCGCTCGGTGACTTTGTTGATTTTTTTCTGCTAGTGTCATCTCAGCAAAAGTTTTCTCCTGTCCTTCAGGTATAAAAATAGGATCATAACCAAATCCTTCTGTTCCACGTTTCTCAGTGGACATTTTGCCTTTAACGATTCCTTCAAAGATATATGTCTTGTCATTAAGAATTAAAGTAATCACTGTTCTAAATTGAGCTTTTCGATTACTTTCATTTTGTAATTCAGATAAAACAAGATTCATATTTGCCTCAGCACTTTTTTCCTCTCCAGCATATCGTGCCGAATAAACTCCAGGTCTACCGTTTAGAGCATCAATTTCTAAGCCCGTGTCATCTGCAAAACAGTTCAAATTAAAATGATCGTTTATAAATTGTGCCTTTAACAATGAATTTCCTTCTAAAGTTTCTGCTGTTTCAGGAATTTCATCTAAACAGTTAATATCGGTTAAAGTAAGAATTTGAAAGTCGTCGGGAAGTAAAGATTGAATTTCTTTCGCTTTATTTGAGTTGTGCGTTGCGAATACTAATTTCATTTCAATAGATTTAAATAAACATCTCGATTAGCTAAAACAGAATACCGTTCTATAACTGTTTGTTTTCCTGCTTGACCGATTTTTTTTCGAAGTTCTTTATTGGATAAAAGTGCTTCCAAACATTCTTTCCATTCTTGTGGAGTTTTTACCAAAAAACCATTCACTTTGTCTTCCAATATTTGCTTGTTAACACCAACTGGAGACATCAAAGCAGGAATTCCCAAGGCCATGTATTGTAAACCTTTAAAACCACATTTTCCTTCTGACCAAATATCTTGTTCAAGCGGCATAACACCAATTGAAATCTTTGCTAAATCCTCAATTTCAGTCGCATGATTCCATTTAATAAATTTCATTGACTTTAAATGATAAGTTGGAGCTTCGTTTGAAATTATTAAAAAATCAAAATCATATTTCTTTTCTAATTCTGCAATAATTGGAACCAAAAAGTCCAAATAACGCATGGTTGTATGAGTTCCTGTCCAACCTATAACGGGCTTACTTACTTCATAATCTGTTTCGAGATTGTGATGATTTACAGTATCAATCGTTGTTGGAATTATTGTAATCTTTTCATTGTACTTTTTAGCATAATTTGCAAGATATTGATTTCCTGGTGTGACATGATAAGCCCACTTGATGCAATATTTTACTTTCCAATATGCTTTTAATCGATGAAAGCTAGCGTTAGTTTCACTGTAGTTTGGTAGCCAAGTTGCATCGTCAAAATCATAAATGTATTTCTTTCTTAAAACTTTTGCAATCAGTAACTCAAATAGTGGTGGGCCAAGGTGTGCAGCCTCCCGATGAATAAAAATTTTGTCGTATTTGTAAAGTGTGAAAAGCAAAAGAAATCGCTTCAAAAAACTTCTCATTACTCCAATTGCTTTTTTAGGAACGTTTCCTTCCGAATACAAAGTTTTCCAAGTTTTTGCATCCAAAAAAGGCGAAAATGTAATATCGAGGTCTTTTTCCTTGAAATAATCCAAATACTGCTCAAAACGAAAACGTTGCGAAGGTGCTTCGTTGTGAGGATAAGGTGCAATAAAAAGTATTTTCTTTTTTGACAAGCTATTATTTTTTTGAGGAAAGATAATTGTAAATTTTAAGATAACGTGAAACGCCAGTTTCTAAACCATAGAATTCTTTTGCTCCAAGTTTTGTCTGTTCTATATTAAAATTTGACAAATTAAAATCAAATTTTGAATAATCCATATTGTGTTCCAAAGCCATCGCGTCTCCTGCGTGATATTCATTCACAACCCATTCAGTATCGCCAACTCCACTGTTACAAAAAATAGGAATTCCCATCGCCATTAATTCACCTTGTTTCGTCGGCGATGAAGCTGTTTTTGAAAAAGTTGGGATTATAAAAAACACAGAAGCGTCAAATATTGAAATATATTTTGGAACTTCACTGTGCAAAACTGATTTTACAAAAATCAAATTCTCATCGATTCCGAAAGTTTTGGCTCTTTCATCAATAATTGAACGATTTTCACCCGAAATAAATAACAATTTAGCAGTTGGATATTTTGATAGATACGTTTTAAAAAATTGCAACATTTCATCCAACATATACCATGTACCAATAGAGCCAACGTAACCAAGAATTAGGTCATTGCTAGAAAAATTGAAAGTCGCTCTAGCTTCTTCTTTTTCTTCAGGGGTAATTTTACTTGGATCAAATTTTTCTAAATCAACACAGCAAGGAATTACTTCCATTCTATTTTCTAAGTGTTCAAAACCCTTCCAAGATGTAATTTCTTTTTTTCCGGCATGCGTCAAGGAAACGATATAATCCGCATTTAGAAAATAATCTTTTTCTTTCTTTTTGAAAAAATTGTAAACCAATTTAAAAACTGGATTTTTCAAACTCCATATTTTACCTTCAACTCGTTCATCTGCCCAAAATCCACGCATGTCAAACAGAAATTTTGTACCGAAAGAACGCTTCATTCCTAAACCTACCATCGCTGAAAGGTAACTTCTACAATGAATTATTTTAAAATCGTGCAATGCATGAAGGCTTCTTGCCAACGAGCGCATTCGACGCACATCATAAATCGTTGAAAGTAACGGCGGATTCTTTGTGTAGGTGAGTGGATGCCAAGTAATATTGTTAGAGTCACAAATCAATTGAATTTCATTTCTGAATTTTTCAAATCTGTCAGGTTTTTCAAAGCTGATGATATGAAACTTGTAACCCTCTTTTGTGAGTCCTTTCAAATAAGGTAAAACTTGTGATTGACCTAAAGAGTCAGTCATTCCATCGTAGGAAAGATAAAGTATGTTGGTTGACATTTCACAAAGATAAATAAACTTGAAAACTGATTGCTAGTAAAATACAAGATTAAACAGACTAAGACCGTTTCAAAAGTCGATAATTTAGGCTTTCTAAAAATTTAAACCCGGAGTTTACCCTTGTAAATGAGGATTTTAAATTTTTAGAGTAACGACAAGTAGCGAGTTTTGCAACGGTCTTAGGCTCTTAAAATGAATCACGCTTCTAACTCCACAACAACGTTTCTAACATCTCCATTGATTGGTGGTGAAATTTTAATAATTCGCACACTGTAATTTGCTTCGTGTGTTATTTCACTTTTTAAACGATTTAAAATACGCAAGCCAACATGTTCAATTAATTTAGAACGAATTGCCATTTCCTCAGCAACTATTCTATTAACTGCAACATAATCAACCGTTTTGGCTAAATCATCCGTTAATGCAGCTTCTGTAAAATCCGTTAGAATTTTAACATCTACTTCGTATTTACCGCCAATTCGTGCTTCTTCTTCTAAGCAGCCATGGAACGCATAAAGTTGTATTCCATTAACTTCTATTTTATGCTTCATTGAAAATAGATTCTATTGCAATTAGGCCTAATTCTATTCTTTGAACCACTTCTTCTTTACCTAAAAAAGCAGCAATGTCAAACATTCCAGGTCCAGCACCAACACCAGTAACACTTAATCTAAACGGTAAAAGTACCGCTCCGATTCCAAGTTCTTTTTTAGCTAAGTAGGCTTTGAATGTTGATTCTATTTCAGTTGCAACAAAATTTTCTATGGCTTTAAGTTCCTCAGACCATTCTCTTACCAATTCAAAAGTTTCAGCCTTCCATTTCTTTTTAATGGTTTCTTTGTCATATACATTAGGACGCGCCAAAAGATAAGCACCATCAACAAGCATATCCTGAACAAACGTCGCTCTTTCTTTCATTAAATGACAAACCATTTCTAGTTTTTCTAATGAGTGAGAGCCATCGGTATGTATACTTAATAATTCTGCTAATTCTACGTCAGAATGCGCTCTTAAATACTGTTGTTGAAACCATTTTGTTTTATCTGGATCGAATTTTGCACCGGCCTTTGAAACGCGTTCTAAACTAAATGCTTCAACCAATTCTTCTAAAGAAAACAATTCTTGAGTAGTTCCAGGATTCCAACCTAAAAGCGCTAGCATATTAATAAAAGCATCTTTGAAGTAACCTTTTTCTCTGTATCCTGAATATAATTCACCTTCAGCGGTTGTCCAATCGGTTGGAAAAACAGGAAATCCTAAACGATCTCCGTCTCTTTTTGAAAGTTTTCCATTTCCATCAGGACGCAATAATAAAGGTAAATGAGCAAATTCTGGAGCATCCCAGTCAAAAGCTTCGTATAATAATACATGCAACGGCGCTGAAGGAAGCCATTCTTCTCCTCTGATAACGTGCGAAATTTTCATTAAATAATCATCAACGATATTTGCCAAATGATAAGTAGGCATTCCGTCACTTTTAAAAAGCACTTTATCGTCCAAATTGTTTGTGTTTACAACCACCCAGCCGCGAATTAAATCATGAAAACGAATGTCGCGATTTCTCGGCATTTTCATTCGGATCACGTATTGCGCTCCTTCTGCTAATAATTTTTCTACTTCTGTTTGAGGTAATGTTAACGAATTTCTAAGCGAAGAACGAGTAACACTGTTGTATTGCCAATTGGGCATTCCCATTTGTTTGGCTTGCTCACGCATATTGTCTAACTCTTCGGCAGTATCAAAAGCGTAATAAGCTTTGTCTTCTTTAACCAATTGCTCAGCATAAGGGCGATACATATCTTTTCTTTCCGACTGAATGTAAGGACCAAAATCTCCTCCGATTTCCGGACCTTCTGTTGGCATAATTCCACACCATTTCAACGCATCCATTATATACTCTTGTGCACCTGGTACAAAACGAGTTTGATCCGTGTCTTCAATGCGAATTAGGAAAGTTCCATTGTTTTTTTTAGCGAATAGATAATTATAAAGAGCTGTTCTCACTCCACCCATGTGCAAAGGGCCTGTTGGAGATGGAGCAAAACGTACGCGAACTGGTTTTTGTGACATTTTTATTGATTTTGTGCAAAGATAATAGGACTTTAGAAAAGATTTTTGTTTTGAATTTAATTGTGTTACAATTGGAAATAAAAAAGGGCTACATTTCTGTAACCCTTTGATTTTCTTGCTCCCCCTTCAGGACTTGAACCTGAGACCCTCTGATTAACAGTCAGATGCTCTAACCAACTGAGCTAAGGAGGAATTTGTTTTCTTTAAATTCGAGTGCAAATATAATTGAAATAATTATTAATCTGCAAGAAAATTTCGAAAAAAATTAAACTTTTTTTTAAGTGATTGTATATCAACTAAAATCATTTTCATCAATGGAAAAATCATCCATTGAAACTTCGAAATTTGATTCGTCAATCATCATTTCTGTGGTAATCGTGTCGTCCTTCGTTACAGGTCTTAAAATATTTGTTCTTGCAATATTCATTCGTATCTCTGTGCGAATGAAACCGTCTTCTTGTTGAAAAGCTTTTGCGAAAGGTGTACCAATAACTTCTACAAGTGTACCTCTGTTTAAGAAATCAACAATTCGCATGTTTGATCCTTCTTTTTTCCAAATTGTACAACTAACCCAAGTTGTTTTGGTTTTCAATTCACCTGTACGCTTGTCTTTCCAGTTTTTATTATGCGCCACAGGAAAATTTATTGCTAGAATTCCTCTGTCCATTACTTTTACAACAGCGTCTTTTCCAATATTTCCTATAAGACGTGTTTCAAAAATTGTAGCCATTATTGTCTAAATTATAGAAATTAAATAATCTAATTTGTAGTAGGATAAATTAGGTTATTTAGCGACTTAGTGCTGATGACCGTGCTCGCCATGAACGTGTCCGTGAGCTAATTCGTCTTCTGTTGCTTCTCTAATTTCTAAAATTTGACCTTCAAAATGCAAATCAGTTCCTGCTAAAGGATGGTTAAAATCCATTTTTACATTTTCAGAATCAACTTCAACTATTTTTCCTTGCATGTGGTTTCCTTCACTATCGCTCATTGGAATCATCGCACCAACTTTGAACATTTCGTTATCGAAATTTCCATTATCATCGTGAAAAACGTTACTTGGAATCATCGCAATATGCTCAGGGTCATGGTCTCCGTATGCGTTTGACGCAGTAATGTGAAAATCAAAAGAATCTCCAACTTGTTTTCCAGCTAAATTTTCTTCGAACTCAGGAATTAGACCACCAACTCCGTATAAAAATACTAATGGATTTTGTTCGTTTGTTTCTTCAATTTTTTCACCTGTTTGGTGGTTTGAAAGTTTGTACTTTAAGGATACTACCTTGTTTGGTGTGATTTGCATAAAAAATGATTAATTAAATGAACTCAAAACTACTTAATATAAGTTTTGAATTTTGTTAAGTGTTAAAGGGAAAACCCTATTTGATTAAATTTTTAACGAAATTAGGCGTAGCAAAACTTCCAACGTGAACTTCATCGTTGTAGTATCTTAAGCCTTTTGATTCAACAAATGATTGTATTTTTTCACTGTTTGTAATTTTCTTAGGATTCAAATCACCTTTGATTCCGTATTGGAAACTCCACATTCCTGTTGGATATGTTGGAACAAAGAACAAAGAAACGGGTGCTTTATCTTTTCCAAAAATACCTTGTAAAGTATAATTCAATTCTGTAAATGCTTTCTCGTTGAATTTAGGAGATTCACCTTGTGCAACAAGAATTCCTGTTTCTTTCAATGCATTGTAGCAATTTGTGTAAAATTCAACAGAAAATAAACCTTCCGCTGGACCAACAGGATCAGAACCGTCAACGATGATTAAATCGTATGAATTTGCTTTCGCATTTTTCAAGAAGGCAATTCCATCATCGACAATAAGTTCCAATTTTGGATTGTCAAACGCAGCAGCAATCGAAGGTAAAAATTCTTTACAAGAATCAATTACAGCTCCATCAATTTCTACCATTGTTACTTTTTCAACACCTTCGTGACGCAATATTTCTCTAACAGTTCCACCGTCGCCACCGCCAATTACCAAAATGTTTTTAGCGTTTTCGAGTGTAAACATTGCTGGATGTGAAATCATTTCGTGGTAATGGAATTCATCTTTTTCAGTTGTCATGACCATATCGTCTAATGCCAACATTTTTCCATATTTGTATGATTCTAAGATTCTAACACGTTGAAAAGGAGATTGAACGTCATAAAAAACTTCTCCTGTAAAACGCAGTGACAATGCTTGATCATCATCTTTATCTGTGAACCACACATTTCTTGTGTAGAACTCTGGATTTCTCCATTCAGCAGCTTTTTGACGCATTGTAGAAATGTCAAAATTATTTCTTGTCAATAAATTAACAGAACCTCTTTTCATTTCTAGGGCAGAGTAGGACTTAGCACCAAAACATTCTTTTAAGAAGTCAAAAGAAATCCAAGCATCCATTTCTCCACAAGTAAATAAATCAACAGCGGCATAGCCATATTCAGGCCAAGTATGAATTGCTAAATGACTTTCTTGAATAACAACAACCCCAGAAACTCCATAAGGCGAAAAATGGTGAAATGTAGAATTAATCACTGTTGCACCTGCTTTTTGAGCGGCGCCAACCATATCACGTTCTATTGCGGCAACATCATTCATAATGTGTGGGTCGCAATTCATAAATTCTACCAAAATGTGGTTTCCTAAAGCTGTACTCATTCTATTAATTTTTAAGACGGCAAAAGTACTACTTTAGATTTAAGTCTTGATGTATTTAACCAAATTTAATATGAACGAGTAACTTGAAGCGTTGTAAACTCTGATTGAGCCAACTTCTTTGTGTTAAACTTGTTTAACTAATTAATAGCTATTTTTGCCGACTTAATTTTATTATGAATAATATACTTTCCACAAATCCGAGTCTTTTAATTGTTTTTGCAGTTTTAATAACCTTTATGTTGATTTTGGATTTAGGGGTGTTGAACAAAAAAAGTCATGTTGTTTCTAACAAGGAAGCTACAACATGGACAGTAGTTTGGATTTCTCTATCTATGTTATTCAGTGGCTTAGTTTATTGGGAAGCAGGTTTTGAAAAATTCGCGCAATTTCAGTCGGCTTATTGGATAGAAAAAGCTTTGTCTGTTGACAATCTGTTTGTTTTTATTCTTGTTTTTAGCTTCTTTAAATTAGAAGGGAAACTGCAACACAAAGTTTTAATTTGGGGAATAATTGGTGCTTTAATTTTCAGAGCCATCTTTATTTTTTCAGGTGTTGAGTTAATTAACATGACTTATTTGCCTGCTTTTGATTTTATGGGAATGCACTTCAACTTAAATAATGTGGGTGCTGACCATGCAGATTTTGCAACAAAAACGTTTTTCCGTCCTAATATAATTTTAACCTTGTTTGGTTTCTTCTTAGTGTACGCCGGAATTAAATCTGCATTTGCGAGCGACGAGGATGATGAAAAAGACTTTAATAAAGGTTTAGGAGCGAAAATTATTCGAAAAATCATTCCTGTTTCAAGAAACTACCATGGTGATAAATTTTTTATTCGCCGAGGAACTAAACGTTTTGCAACTCGCTTACTTTTAGTAATGGTTGTTATCGAATCAACAGATTTGATTTTTGCCGTTGATTCTATTCCTGCCATCTTTGCAATTGCTCCTGATGATCCTTTTATTCTTTACACATCGAACATTTTTGCAATCTTAGGATTAAGGTCGATGTATTTCTTATTGGCAAATTCAATTGATTTGTTTTCAAAATTGAAATATGGTTTAGCACTTATTTTGACTTTTATTGGTTTGAAAATGTTAATGGCACCTTTCTACCATTTTTCATCTTCAGTTTCACTTTCGATAGTGCTTGGTGTGCTTACACTTTCAATAATTTGGTCGATTTTAGCAAAAGAGAAAAAATAATTTCACTTTTTTTCAGTCAAAATATGCTGTGTGATTTTTACTTGAAACTGCTCATTTTCAAATAGTCATAATTCAATCTTGGCTTTTCTAAAAATTACTTTCAAAAATAATTTTTCATTTTTTTCTTCAAAGGCTTGCCAGTATTCAAAGTATTACTACTTTTGTCGCGGAGAGTTGGCAGAGTGGTCGATTGCGGCAGTCTTGAAAACTGTTGAACTGCGAGGTTCCGGGGGTTCGAATCCCTCACTCTCCGCACTAAAGATTACAAAACAAACCAAAACCCCGTAAAACACTTGATTTTACGGGGTTTTTTGTTTTATCGTGTTCATTTTCAATGAATTAGATCAAAGCAAAACGTGAATCAAAACAAAAAGATAGGGAAAAATAATTGAATAGGATTACTGGTCAAAACAAAAACTTGGGGATTAAACATCAATTTGGGTTAATCTATAAAGGGAAAAAACTCGATTTTTAGATCAGTAATTTTAAGTGTATTAAAAAAAAGGGTTTTAGGGTTTGACTAGCTAAGCTTTTGGCTCGCTGCATTTCATTTCCAAGTCTCAATGAAATTAAGCCCCCTGACTTTAAATTAAGTTTTTTTTAAAAACCCAAAAAAACAAAACCCTCGTCATTTTAAAAAAGTCGAGGGTTTATTGTTTGTGAAAAGATGTAATAATTTCCTAAAATTCTTAGATCGTTACAAAACTCGCTACTTGTCGTTACTCTAAAAATCATCGACTTTTGAAACGGTCTTCTTTATTCAAAAAATATCAAATTCAACTATAGAAACTAATTACATTTCTTTCTAGTTGATTTTTTATTAAAGAATATTGACTAAGATTTTTTATTTAAATAATTGATATTCAAATAGTTATTTCTTAAATTTTTAATCGGTAACTTCTTGAAAAATTAATCTAAATTGACCGTTAGTTACATTTTTAACTGTTGTGCTGTAGTTTAATTTTGTAGTAAACTCACCAGTAACAAAGTATTCTTTTGCATTTTGCCCTAACGTATTGTTAAGTCTGTAAAAAGTTACAGAATTGATTTTGAAATAATTAGCCGGATAAGGGTTATTTGAAGCTGATGTACTATAATCATCACCATCAATATCGTATCTCATTCCCATAGAAACAGGACATATATCACATATTTGTATTTTTTGACCAATAAGAGCTTCTAAATCTGCACCAACAATTGAGTCTTTTTCTAAATCCAAACTGATGTAAATATCTTTTTCAAAGTCAAAAAATCCTGCTCCAGTGTATGCAGAATTTCCTGAACTCCCTCCATTAGTATTGTTAGAAGTGGAAGAATTGGAAACATATTTCTTTTGAACACCATCAATTGTGAAGCTAATAAACAACTCATCAGTTGGTGTTTCTCCATCGTCAGTATCTTTTTTACAAGACGATAATGCCGCTAGAACTAAAATGCTAAAGATTAAATAAAATGATTTCATAATGTGTAGGAAATTAAGTTAGTATTAACCTAGCGGTAATATATTCATAAATTATTTGTATATTTACCTCATGGAAAAAGAGGATTTTAGAACAGTTGATGACAAAACAAGAAGTTCATTTAGAAAGAGAGCTATTGAGTTGCATAAGA
>VEQH01000090.1 GCA_018883325.1 Flavobacteriales bacterium
AATTATTTCATAAATTTGATGTGGAAAATCAAAATTCGGAGGAAGCAGCTCCTATTATTTAGGGCTGTTTCCAAAGAAAATTTAATCAAAATTGATTAAGCTTTACACACTTTTTTGAACACTACCAATCCAACAGATTCATAAAAACCTTTATCCTTTGTTTTAATTGCACCTGGAGCAAACTCAGTAATTGACTGCTCTATAGGTCTGTCAATTGTTCTTACATCATTAATAGTTGTTCCATGATACATTACTCGAACACTTGAAGGCATACCAAACATGGGTAAATAACCAGCTTCTGCAAAAACTTCAGCTAAACCATTATTTGTACTTTTGTTTTCATATGCTTCATCTAATTCATTTACTAGCGATTCTGTATACCAAGAAAACAATTTATTTATTTCATCATCAATTTCATTATTGGTATTAAATTGATCTAGATACTTATTAATACATTTCCTGATTACATCATGATTCTCTAAAATCCAATTTGTTAGTAAAGGTTTAATTGTTTGCCATAGAAAAACATGACCAAACTCACCATGGGTATCTGAAAAGTCAGGAATTTCATCATTTTCATGGTTCCCACCATAATTTTGATAAGCTACAGGTAATATTTCTTTGAAGGCAAATTTCAGAATGTTTTTAGTTAGAATTCTTCTGACTATTGAAACTTTAAAAGAGTAAACACCATTATTCTCAATTGGTTTAATGGTTAGTTTTGGAGCTACGGGTGTGCTACCAAGCATTTCCTCTGTTGCTGTATGATAATAGTAAGTATCATGACTTTTGCCTCTACAAAATGTTACTGCACAAGAATAAGCTTGTCCTCTACGTCCACCTCTACCAACTCTCTGCTGATAATTGTAACGTGTTGGTGGCATATTTCCTTGAAAAACAGCTTCTAAACTTCCAATATCAATACCGACCTCCATAGTAGTGGTTACATTGATCATATCTATTTCTCTTGTCAAAAGTGCTTTATCAGGATTATGATTATCCAAAACAATGCCTTTGAACTCAAGTTGCCTTTCTGCTTGATTATCTGTTTGCCCAGTTAATTCTTCTGTATGGAGTCTTTTAGCTTTCTTTTTTTCAACTAAAAGGTCAAATGAAATATAGTTGTTTTCTTTTAACTCTTGAATATTTCCCGTTTTTAAATTCTGCCCACTTAAAGGTTTTAAACATTGTGCGTTTAGGCATATACCCATTCCTTTATGCAGATGAATTTTTCCACATCCAATACATTCGTAAAAGTCACTATTCTCTTGTGCTTTATTAAAATTAATTTTTTCTGGATTTAGAATTATATTAATTTGTGAACATAATTGATTTAAAACCAAATCAAGTCTATCAATAAGAATATTTTGATCAATATTAAATTGAGTACAAAATTGTTGAACTGGTTTTTTTATATCGGCACTTAATTGATTGAAATGATTGATATTAATATTTCGATCATTGTTAAAATCAGGATCTTTATATCTATAATTTTCACCCAATACACGTAAAAAGGCATCTAAAAAATTTTGAACTGATATTTCTGTAGGCATCAAATTGGCTAATTCATCAATGATATTTTGATTTAATATGAAACCAAGATAACCAACACCTGCTGTTTCTATATCTAGTGCCATAAACTTCCCAAAACTATTTTGATAAATTTGCGCAAATAAGTTTTGTTTAACTTCTGTTATAATAGTATTCAATTTATTCTGAGAAATTCCTTGCGAAGTAATGTTATCTCCATCATCTAATCTATAAATACTATCACTTTTATTGATTTTATATAATACACTCCAATGTTTTCCATCAATTGTTTGTTTATCAAATTCAACTCCAGCTGGATTAATTCCTAATTTTAATAGTTTTCCAATTAAATAGCCATTCAACTCCCTATTATCTTTATCAACTAAATCTTTCAAAGCAATAGATGATGAAGGAGTTAAATATATCTGTCTTGCACTCCTATTATTAGCTATAACAGCACCGGCAATCTCATATCTATTATTAATATCCGAAAATTCATCAATTTCTTGAAAAATTTGTTGACCAATATTTTCAACACGTTCTATTAATTCATGAATCCTAGGATCTGGTTGTGTTAACTCATTAGTACATTCTAAGAACAACATTCTAACCATATCTCGATAATGCTCTTGCTCTATACCAAAGGATTGATCTGCTGCATCTTGTCTGCTATCAGAAAAACCAACCAATTTTGGATTTTCGCCACTTAATTGATACATTAATTCCTTACTCAATAGCTGATTGCTTCTAGATATACCCGTTCTAAAACTTCTTATGGGTGATTTAGTATATTTTCTACTCGTATAATCTCTCGAACATGAGGGGCACTTATGTGGTAAGGCATGAATAGGATTTTGAATATCGTAATTGTTCGTAATTAAATCGGGAGTAATATTGATATCATTATTATTACCTCTTTCATTATGTTCAATCAAATTAAAAACATAGCCTTTGATATTTTCACTATCATTCCATGATCTTCTAATTTCACCAGAAAAAGGATTTAAATTGGCTTTCTGCCAGTTACATCTCATTTTTAAGTTGCCAAAATAAGGTCTACCGTTATTAAATTCAATAGCAAAATCCTCACGAGTTCCATTCTCTTTGACTAAATAAAAATTCGAATTTGGATCTTTAGGTAATTTTTCACTAGGCCAAAAAACAGCGTATTCATGGAACCACTTATTCTGAACCATTGGAGTCGGATTTCTGTTTGGGATTTTATCTAATTCAGGACTATTTATACTTAATGTAATTTTATTTCCAGATCTATTTGCATTTCCTCCTATAAATGCGGCCCCGCATCCTTCGCACCTTAACAATTCTAAAACCTTATGCAATTCACTGTTATTTTCAACTACCTCATGTGGTTGGTACATAATCTTACCAAATGGCACTTGTCTTCCATTGTCTTGGACTTGGGGTAGTAACTCAGCCCAAAGACCTTCTACATATTTAAAAAACTGATGAAAACGAATACGTGGAAGTTTGAATTCCTTAAATTCTTGATCTGCTCTGATTATTAAAAATCCTCTTAGCGCATTTTCGTTGTCTTCAAATAATTTACGTTTAATAAAGTCTAATGACCGAGGCACATACCTGATTCTGTCATTCTCTTGAACTTTGGTTATATTTTTAAAGTCAGAGAAAATTGTTTCAGCATTTTCTTGGAAAAAATTGTTTAGCGTCTCATAGCCGAACTCTTGAGCTAAGTTTCTTTTCATGTTATTCCTTTCTTCCTCCTCAGTTAAATGAGGGTAAGTGGCGTCAATAATTTCAAACTTTGTGTAGTCAATTGAATTAGTTGATACCGGTAAATATTCTTCCCCAGTTTGAACTTCAAAAGCTTTATTTTCATTTGAAAAATAGACTCCAAAAAATTCTTCAAGAAATGACTGAGTTTCATCTTCATTTCCCAAGGAAGCACTTGATGCTAGAATTCTTAATTGTTTATTCGGTTTTTTAATACCATTTTCATCCTCAACAACAGGAGAAAGACCTATGGCGTCATAAAACATTCTAATTAAAAATGCGAGTTCAGAACCAGCAGTTCCGCGAAACAAATGCAATTCATCGACAATTAAATGAAATACATTATTTTCATCTTCTTGTAACCAAGCCTTTGTTTTTTCGAAAATAGACCCCTCAGCTTCACGCATCAACATGATACTAAGCATAGAAAAGTTCGAAATTAAAATATCAGGTGGAAACTCTTGCATATCCCAACGCGTTATCATTTCTGCAGTTCTTGATTCCTCTGATAATCTTGGCGCAATGTATTTTACTTCCTCACTATTTCCAGGATTATTTCGCAAATAACGATCAATAGCTTGAGAATGACGTATAACTTCATTGAGTTCCTTTTGACATTGTTTTTTTAATTTAGGCGTTGCCTTACTTAAACTTTTCTTTCCAATTGTTTGTCCATTATATCTACCAAAATAAATCCGATTACCATTTAATCCTTCTTGACTATCGAAATGATCTCTAATTTCTTGACAATCCAAAGCTTTTCTTAATCGGGTCATTTGATCTTCAACTAAAGCATTCATAGGGTACATAATCAATGCTCGAACAGCAGAAGTCCGGCTTTCACCCATGCGTTGATATGCTTGATCATAATCTTTTCTATCTCCATTTTCCCCATCAAACCAATTGGTTCTTTCATAATTTGGCGCATGCCATCCTTTAGCTTCTTTAAATAAGTAACCAAGAAGAGGTAATAAAAAGGATTCTGTTTTTCCAGAACCAGTACCAGAAGTAATAACAGTATTTCTTCCATTAACATAGGCCTTTATGTACATATCCACTTGATGACCATAAGGAGGGTAATTCATTAAACCTGGTTTAATGAATTTTTGAACGAATTCTGTTCCTAATGTAATGTCATTATTGAAACCTTCAGAAAATTTCGGTATCAACTCATCAATTGAACTTATCTTTCGACCATTAATTTCCGCTACATTGTATTCTGGTAATATTTCTAAAAATGGTTTTTTGAAAATGGTCTCTTTTGCCTCATCTGTTAGTTCAGCATTCTTTCTATTATCAAGTTCTTTATCTAGAAATTTATACATTGTCTTAAAATAGCGAACGTAATTATCTTTAATTTTATCGAACGCACCAATTGGATCAATACCCAATAATTTTTCGTATTGGCTCATAAATTAGTAGTTATTAATTATTTTAATATTTTCTTTACTGTAGTCATCCAAATTTATATTAATCGTATTATTCGATGTTAAGAAATTAATTTCATCAATATTCTCTCTAATAATACAAGAAATTATTTTATTCGCATCCATATATTGATTATCAATTAACACCATCGTAATTATATGATTATTTATTGTTATTTGAGAACATTTACCAGAATAATTTAGGTTAAAATAGTTTTTATTCAAGAAAAATGATTTCGGTTTTGAATAATTACCTAGTTTAATAAAAGCCAAAGTAACTTCAAGATTTTTTATCAGGATAAACGACTCGTTAAGGTTAGATGATTTCGATTGGAATATTTCCATTTTCATTTTAACATTATCGCTACTAATAGAGTCAATTATTTGAATATTACCCTCTATTTCGAGTGAACCTGTCAAAACTTGTGAAATATGTTTTCTCTTTTCTATTGAATCTGAAATATTGTATTTATAAAAATCATTACATGCAAATGATCTTGAACGCTTGTTCATTTTGCTATTAACAATAAATAGTTTATGTTCACTAGGTATTCCAATATTCATTAGTGTTAAAGCTTTAGAAAAAATACTTGGTAGTTTGATGTATTTATAAATGAAGATGTTAGGTTTGTAACTAAAATTACCTTCAGATCTTATTTTTTCATATATGATAAAGGGCTCTTTTCTTTTAAATTTAATGTAAATATCCAACCAATCACTTATTTGATCATTTCTTACTTTCAAGAATTCATTTGCCTTAAACTCAATATATTTTGATTTTTGATAGTATGATTTATCTGACCTCAATATTCTTAACCTAGGAAATTCCTCTTCTTTAGCAGGTTCTAGTGATTTTTCATATTCACGAGATCTCTCTGTGTTATTTCCAGCAATGTCTAATTCAGATAATTTTAGAAATGTATCTTCAAAATCACTTATTGAGCCGACAAAATTCAGAAGTGAGTTAGGTACATTATGAATACTTTCTGTTTCAAAATACAAGTCTAACTTTTTACAATAATCTTGAAATTCATCAAGCGGAAAATTATGATCAATAAAAATTAGATCTGGAAGTAAAAAATTGTCTGCAAATCGATTGTCTTCATCTTTGAATTTTCTGTATTTAACTTTGATAGCCTTACTCTCTGTATATGTTTTTAAAGTGTGAATAAAGGTTCTGCTATATAATCCAGTTAATATGAAAATTTGACCTCCACCTGGTGTAAATGATTTTTCAATTCTAGAAAATGTAGGAGGTATTGCTAAGAAAACTTCTTTGATATTTGCTCCAGTATCAACTATGGTTTTCTGTAAATATCCTAAATCAACAAGATTTTTTAGTAAATTAAAAAAAGTATAATCATTTTTAATTATCTTATTTTCATGATGAGAATTTAGATAGTCTAATGAAGATTCATATATTTGTTTAATCATTAGTTTATCTTGATAATTTTTTTTAGATTTCGAAAAAGCAGCGTTAAGGATATTGATAAAATAATCAGAATACTTTCTACAATCCTCAGTCAACCCCTCTAACTTATGTGTATTTCTATTCAATTCTATTTTATCTGTAATTGATAGTGTTTTGGTATTATAAAAAGATTCATCTTCAGCAGCTTTTACTCCCCATCTATTGTATTTAACAAAATCCTTTTCATCATCTAATTTTTTCATTTTAGATGCTTCGATACCGAAATTAAAAGATCCAATTATATTTTCTTTATATTTAATGTTAACCTCAATGAATATTGTTTCAAAATTTAAATCTGAGTCTTCGATGAATATATTTATAATATTTCGGAAAAGATTGTAGCTAAATGTACCTCTATCTTTAATTCCTGCATCTCTTCGAATAAATTCCACTTTTAATTTTGATGCATCAAAGTTATTTATTGTTGTCAACTTGAATTGAGGTAATGCAACATCGAAATACGTATTCAATGTTCCAATCGGCCTATATCCACCGATTTTTTTTACTTGAAGAGTATTGTTGTCAATTTTTATGTAATTTGTATTATCAATTTTATAGAATGGAATGTGAAAATTTTTACTTTCGAAAATTAAAAACGAATTTCCTATTATTTCACTCGAAATACTTTCATCTATTGTTTTTATTTCAATTTTTTTGTTCTCACACCATACTTTGAATTTTTCAATTATTCTAGAGTCCTTCTTGACCATCGTATAGGTCAATTCATTTGGATATGGATTAATTGTTTGAACATAAACACCAACTTTGATCTGTTGTAAAATAATCACATCATTCAACTTTTGTGACTTTATTGAAGCATTACTATTACTGTCTTCAAATGAATATTCTTTAATTTCAACTTTAGAATATAGGTTCACTGTATCTAAGAAAAAACCGTTTTCAAGTCTAGAATTAATTTCTGAACTTCGAATAGTCATAAAGTCGTTTGAAATTGATTCTTCTGGATTAACGTTTGTTAATAATTTTAAACCTTTGTAATCGGCATTTAGTATCAATGCTAATACAAATTCACCTTCCAGAACAGATTTTTTTTCTATTTTATTCGTAAAACAATATTTTTCAATATCAAATGACTTAAACTTATTCTCAAACCAGATTTTATAACATTCATCTGAAATTGACGATTCCATTTTTTTTCTCAATGAACCACTTGAGTATCTTATTACCCTATTCAAAATGGACTCATAATTTTCGTCTTCTGAAAATTGAAGGTTCTTACTATATAAAATCTCTTCAAGTTCTTGATGCTCTCTTTTGTTCAAAACAACTTGAAACCTTATTAGCCCTTCATAAGCTAACTTTCCAATTCTTCTTGCTATGAAAGATGGAAATTGTTTATGGATATCATGAAAAAGCTCATTATATCCATTTGGATTGTTACCAATTGTATCCAGTTTTAACTCCGATTTTCGCTCCTCAGTTAATGTATGCTTTAGAATCGAAATTATTAAAAAACTTAAATAACTTAATTTGATTTTGAATTGTTTACCTTTTTCAAACAACAAAAGAGAAAATTTGAGGCCATTAGAGCTTCTAATTTCTTTATTAATTGACACACTTTGTTTCCCTGACCTATCACTGAAATATGAATCATAAATTTCCGTTCTCTTTTCTTCAGAAATTACTTCATTTACAAAATTATTAATATTACCAAGTTTATTTTTATCTCCAATATCATTAATTAAATCTTCATCACAGTAGAGAATTATCTCTTGGTTTTTATCGATATGAAAAAAATGTTCAATCAACGCATTATTCCAATTTTTATATTCACTCATTTTAAAACTATTCAGTTAATGGTTAAAGTGTTTTAAATTCAAATCTTCTTTGTAAATGGAAAGATAGTAAAATTAAAATTTATAGCTCATTTAATTATTCTGATTTGTTACCTGTTTATTTATTTCGCCTTTCTGAAGACGATTATGAAAACTTGTGGGAAGTTTATTTTGAATGTTTCAAACGTTTGCGAAAAGAAGTGGACGTTGATTTTAAATTGACCGCTGAAGGTTTTGGAGAAGAACTCTCGCCTGGTCTGAAAGCCATTCGTGAAGCCCTTGTCAATATGTTGATGCATGCCGATTATTTTTCTCCCGCGCATCCACGCGTTCGGATTTTCAGCAATCATATTGAATATTACAATCCGGGAGGTTTACCAAAACCTTTAGCAGAACTAAAAGGAAAAGATTTATCCATTCCCAGAAATCCCATTCTTGCCAAGTTATTTCGAATGGTGAAACTTGCTGAAAATGCGGGTTATGGTTTAGATAACATCGAACACCACTGGAAAGAATACAACGGTACTTCGGTTGATTATGTGATTGATTTTGATTCAACGATTGTGAAGTTGAGGACGCAAGTTGATTCAGAAAATCAAGCAAATAATAAAGAAACTTCGGAAGAGATTTCGGAAGAGATTTCGGAAGGGATTTCGGAACGATTTGAAAAAACGTTTGGAAGATTAGGGAAGGAAATAATGATAACTTATCGTATTATCAAGATAAATCCAATGTTCTCTGCAGAACAAATCGCAAATGAAATAGGAAAAACATCAAGAACGGTGGAAAATCATTTACAAAAACTAAAAGAAGCAGGTTATATTGAACGGAAAGGAGCAAAATTGGGAGGATATTGGGAGCTAAAAAATGTGGATAAATGAGGGGGTAAATCTTAAAATTGAGGGTGTAAATGAGGGTGTAAACCTTAAAATTGAGGGTGTAAATGAGGGTGTATTATTAGAACTAAACTATTTATATAATACCATAGTGAATCAAGAAGGTAAAAAAGCTGTTGAGTTAAACACTTTGGTAAACAAAAGTTTAGCTACGACAGAACGTTATTTAAAAATACTTAGAGAACAGGGATACATTGAGTTTAGAGGGGCATCAAAAACGGGAGGATATTTTATTAAGAAATAAACGATTACATTTGAAAGGAATACAACGGTACTTCGGTTGATTATGTGATTGATTTTTATTCATCGATTGTGAAGTTGAGGACAGAAATTAAAATGAATGAAGTAAATGTGGCGGTAGAAATACAAAAAACGCTTTCGGAAAGAAATTCGAAAAGTTTACGATTTTTTCCTTAATCCTTCTACTCCTCCTCATTTTCCTCAACATCTCCCAAAACCAGATTCGATTGTTGACTCGGGAGTTCTTGCACATTTTTCAATTTGGAAAGCATAAGTCGGGTGCGAGTGCCTACCAGGTTGTCTAATTCTTGGTTTGCTTCGTTGATTTTCTTTTGCGCTTTTTCCAGCACACCACCAAACTTATTAAATTCGGTTTTCACAGCGCCCAATACTTCCCAAACTTCACTGCTTCTTTTTTGAATCGCTAAGGTTTTGAAACCCATTTGAAGACTGTTCAGCATGGCAGCCAAAGTTGTTGGTCCTGTCACGATGATTTTATACTCGCGTTGCAACTGTTCAATTAAATCTGGTTGGCGAACAATTTCGGCAAAAAGACCTTCGATGGGCAAGAATAAAATTCCAAAATCGGTAGTGTGAGGTGGATCAATATATTTATCGCGAATGGATTTAGCAAAGCTTTTCACCGAACGCGCAAGGGATTTGGAAGCAGCATCGATATCCACAAGATCCGCAGCTTCAAAAGCAGCTTGTAATCGAACGTAATCCTCTTGTGGGAATTTGGCATCAATAGGTAAAAACACAGGTTGACCATCGTCTTTCCCCGGAAGTTTAATGGCAAATTCAACGTGGTCACTGGAACCTTTTTTAGTTTTCACATTGTGTTCGTATTGTTCTGGAGCCAATAATTGTTCTAAAATATTTTCCAATTGAATTTCACCCATCACACCACGTGTTTTAACATTGCTCAGCACCTTTTTAAGGTCACCAACACCGTTTGCAAGGTTTTGCATTTCACCCAAGCCCTTTTGAACCGCCTCCAAACGATCACTTACTAATTGAAAGGATTGACCCAGGCGTTCTTCTAGTGTTTTATGAAGTTTTTCATCCACTGTTTCGCGCATTTTTTCCAATTTCAATTCGGTGGATTTTACCAATTCATCTTGTTTAAGCCCCATTTGTTCAAACTTCTGTTTTTGCAAATCATTAAAATCCTTCACGTTTTGGGTGAATTGCTCAGAGAAATGTTTCAAGTTGTCGGTCAATTCCTTACGGTTATCAGCTCCATTTTTAACTAAACTTTCATTGATAACATGCAGTTTACTTTCAAGACTATTGGTCAGTTTTTCCAATCCAATCGCCAGTTCTTCTCGGTTTTCTCGCAATGAGGCTTGTAGTTCCAGTCTATTTTCTTTGAACTCTGTCCTAAGTAACGAACGAAATTGCTCCATGTCGAATTGACTTTTAGGACGCAAAGCAAGTAGTAATTGAATACCAACAAGCGCGGCAACAATAAATAATAAGGTAATTTCCATTTTTAAACGATTTAGATTTAAAGATACTACTAGTTGACTTAAGAAATATAACATCTCTATTTTAATAATTTAAGCATTCATTGCTTGATAGCAAATCCTGTTTTGACCCCTTAAATAATCGGACAGAAATTACGAATAATTTTTGTAATTATGTCTATGGCAAAAAAGCACACAGAGGAGGAAAAATTAAACATCCTTCAAGAAGCAGAGAAAAATGGAGTGAAA
>VEQH01000091.1 GCA_018883325.1 Flavobacteriales bacterium
TGGAAATCGGGCTTAAATGATTGTGTGGTAACATCATCTAATATACTGATTTTCAAGGTTTTAAACAGATGTTTCCAAAGGTAATTTACTGACAATCAATTGTTTATTTTTTTGTCATGTAGTTAGTTATTTTTCACATTTACAATAATAAAGTATATTCAATAATTCCGATGTTTAATAAAAAAGGTGAGTTTGAAAAATTTAACTTACCGGCTCATTTGGATTATTAATTTTTTGAGTAGTAAGCTAATGTTTTTAATTTAACCCCCTCGGACAACGCGTTGTGAAAATTGAGAAAACCCGACTCAACAACGTCCTCGAATCTCAAGACAAGTGGAAATACACCTACTACGCCTACGATGCGAATAGCCTGTCCCGATGCATATATTCAAGCTTGAATTTGTTCAAGCGTAAGAATATAGCCGTCGGAAGACAGGTTATGGCCACCTACGCCGTTAAGCTTTCATCAACCGTGAACCGCGCCACACTCACCGAACAACACCTCTACGGAGCTTCGCGCCTCGGTATGCGCCGCATCGACAAGCGTTTGTACGAAAACGGTACTTCGCCCAGCGTTCTCCCCGATGTGCAGCAAAACACCCTCGGAAATATCGCCTACGAAATCACCAATTACCTCGGTAACGTAAACGTAGTTATTTCTGATAGAAAGATTTGGAACACCACCGCCAATGCGTTCAAAGCTGTTACAAGAAATTATACCGATTACTACCCGTTTGGGATGGAGATTAGTAGTAGAACTTCTGTGGGAACGTATCGTTATGGGTACAATGGTATGGAGTGCGATGATGAAAACAAAGGAAGTGGCAATTCCTACACCACCGAGTTTAGGCAATATGACCCGAGGCTAGGTAGATGGCTGAGTTTGGACCCGCTGGCAAGTTCTTTCCCTTGGCAAAGCCCTTATTGTGCGTTTGATAATAATCCGGTGTATTTTACAGATCCTACTGGTTTAGCAACTGAAGATTGGGTGAAAAAAGAAGGGTCAAATAAATGGGAATGGGATGGAGACGTTAAATCATCGGATGCAGCAAAAACTAAATATGGATCAAATACTGAATATGCAGCACCAGGAACAATACTTGATGGAGTTCATATTGAAGGAACAGATAAAGTTGGTACAGCTCAATTACTAGATAATGGTAGAGCTAAATATTTCATGGATGATGTAGTTGTAAGCGCGGAATCTTCTTCTAAAGCTGACGATTCATTTAGTTTTGGATTAGATTTATCTTCTACAATGAATGCATCAAATGGGTATAATATTTCAAACATCAATGAATTGAGAGCTAATTGGCAAAATATGGATCAATTTGTTCAAATAATGCATTATGCTACAATTGGAGCCTTATCCATACCTGCCCTACCCGTTTTAGTTGAATTTAGTATTTTTGCTGCTCCACATATTGTTAATAGTTCAATAACCGTGGGTCGTTTAACAATAAATGGATTTAAGTTATATCATAATACAATTGGAATGAATGGTGGGTATGCGAATGCTACTGGTAATTTACTTTCTCAATCTTTATCTGTTGATAGTTGGAAAGATATTAATATATCGGGAGTAATTACTGCAGGTTTCGTAAACTCACAAAATTCAATAATAACAAATGGATTACTTTTTGCAGGTGCATCAGGAGGTTTGTATAATGTCAATTTAAGTGGAGATAGTGGCTTTAATATTTTATCTAAACCAGTTTATGGTTTTTTGACATCAATTAATGGAGTGGTTTTAGGACCAACGTTAAACCCGGTTGTAGGACCTTTTCGAGAAAATATTGGGACAGGACTTTACCAACGGTTTTTAGAAGAAACATTAATTAAGCATAATAATGGTCAATAAAGAAGATAAATTTGCAATTATCGGAATGTTATTTTTAATAACATTTATGTGGTCTGTATACATTATATATAGACATTTTACACTCAAAAATTGTTATTGTACAATAGCAATTTACAATGGATTGAAAGGCAGTGGTGCGGGGATAAAAAATACAGTATATTTTAATGCAAAGAAACGCAAAATTGAAGCTGAAATCCCTATAGATTTAGATATCAAAAAAGGCGATACAATATGGATTAAATATTCAAAATTTGATCCAACAGTTGTAGAAGTTATAGATTTAAATTACAAAAAACACATTAAAAATAAAAAGTGTGAATAACCCAATTATTTAATTTTCGTCTCCACCAAAAAACTTAAAACTAACCCTTCCACCCAATCAATATTTCTTAAATTTGATTTACCAATGCATCCAACACTTTCAAATTTTCAAATCCATTCATTTTTCAAATTATTAAAAAGTGCAACAAAACACCCTCGGAAATATCGACTACGAAATCACCAATTACCTCGGTAACGTAAACGTAGTTATTTCTGATAGAAAGATTTGGAACATCACCGCCAATGCGTTCAAAGTAGTAACAAGAAATTATACCGATTATTTTCCATTCGGCATGGAGATTTCGAGTAGAACGTTTAATTCTGGGACTTATAAATATGGGTATATAGGTTTAGAAAATGATAATGAAGTTTCAGGAAATGGAAATAGCTATACTACAGATTATCGCCAATATGATTCTCGTTTAGGCAGGTGGAAATCTTGCGACCCAAAGAGACATTGGTTTCCTTCAATGGGTGCTTATTGCTACGCTTCAAACTCACCGATTGCTGGAAAAGATGATAATGGACTTTATACAATTTTTGTGAATGGGTATACTGGTGATGGAAAGCCGGGAAATTGGAATGAGGCTCCCGCTGGTTATCAATATTGGAGAGGAAGCAAAAAAAATCCTAGTGAATTTATTAATGCAGCTCATGATTACTTTGGTGATGGATTTCATAAATTTGTTGACGGTTCAGGGGATTTTGTGACATCAACTGCATGGACTCGACAACGATATGGGAGAGAAATAGGTAAACAACATGCGGAAGAAATTAAAAAGGAAATAAAAAAACTAAATAGTGATTCTGATCCTAATAACGATGTAAAGGAAATTAATTTTGTTACTCATAGTATGGGTGCTGCTGTTGCAGAAGGTATGATAGAAGTGTTTATGGAAGATGAAGAACTTAAAAAATTACTAAAAAAAGGTGAAATAATTCATTTTTCAGCTTGTGACGGAGATAAAATTAATATTTCAAGAAATAGTAAATCATTAAAAAGAACACAATTAAACTATTTATGGGATGGAACATTAATCAAAGCAGATTTTGGATCAATGAGTACAGGAGGATATAAAATATCTGGAGTTAAAAGATTTGGGGTGATTCAATCAACTTATAAAGATTGGGGAAAAGAATCTGATTATGATTTTCATTTTAGATCAAAGACTTTTAAAGAGGCTTGGGATTTCTTAAAAATACTTGATATGAAAACAAATGGATCTGGAGAAGCAATCAAATTATATAAACATGAATTAGATAATTGGGATCATAGAGATGGAACTTCTGGTCAAACTGTCCCTAATGATGCTGGTTAAAACAATTAAAATGAAGAAAAAAAACTTACTATTATTTATCCTTTTTTACACGTTAACAGTTGTTTCGTTTTTTATTCCTTTCATAAAAATTGATTTAACAGATTATGAAGGAAGTATAAAAGTAATGATGGGTTATGATAATCTTTATTTTTACATTAATTTAATTATTGTAATTTGTTTTAATGTCATTCTTAAAAAGAAAAAATCCTTTAGAACCTTTACTTTAACTATAGTATGTTTGTTTATCATATTGGCTTTAGACATAATTCCAATTGTTATACATCCATTTACATTTGGCAAATACTCATTTCAAGTTGGATTTCATTTACATTATTTTTCTATTTCAATGATCGTGTATTTAATTTACAAATCAGTACTAGTACCAACTCGAAAGAATTAATACATCCCAAGTTGAGAAAATTACTAGAAAAAGGTCAAATTGTTCATTTCAGCGCGTGTGATGGAGATGAAATTGAAATATCAAAAAACAGTAAACATCTTAATAGAAGTCAATTAAACTATTTCAATGATAAAACTTTAGCTTTAGCGGACCCTGGTTCAACAGATTATGGTGGATATAGAATTCCTGGTGTTAAAAAATTTGGTTGTGTATATGCTCAGACAAGTACCCTTCATCCATGTAATAAAGGAGACCTCTCCAATCATGACATGCATTTCGATAGTAAAACTTATTTCTATAATTGGTCATTTCTTAAAGCTTTAGATTCGAAATTTACAAAACAATCTTCCTCAAAAGCTATTTGGTTAGAACCTTCTAATTTGAATGAAAAGGATTTGGAAGAAATTGAGAATTGTGATGATTAAAAAATACAAAAAATGAAAAATCTAATATTTATTTTGTCAATTTCTTTTGTTCTTTTTGGTTGTTGGCCTTCAAACGATAATTACTTGTCGGAGGAAGATAGAAATTATCTAAAACAGCTTAAGCCTTTTCCTCTTACAGACAAAGAAAAAAGTTACAAAAAGGAATTGGAAAAAATGGGGCTAAAAAATGTAGAATTGCAACGTCCTTTTTATCCGGAAGATCACACTTATGATGTAATTTTTTATTCAGATACATTTTACAATTGGAAAATGAAAGACAGCATTTTCAAAATTTCAAATGAAATAGCAATGAATTTATACAACAAAATTCTAGAGGATCGGGTTATTTTTGGACTAGGTGAAATAAATGTCAACATTTTTTTTAAATCAAAAAAAAATAATTCACATTCAATTAAGTTTATTCAATC
This sequence comes from Flavobacteriales bacterium, assembly GCA_018883325.1. GTDB lineage: Bacteria > Bacteroidota > Bacteroidia > Flavobacteriales_D > Crocinitomicaceae > UBA952. The sequence goes on from VEQH01000091.1 coordinate 4,755, forward strand.
TATTCCTTGCGCTTGGCTTGAAAAAAAACTCGGTTTTGAGATAAAAAAGTATGGTGATAACTATTACGGCCGATGTAATATCGACACCAACAAAGATTATTATAATGATGACTTTTATACTCGTATTATAGTAAGTATTTCAGGTTACAAAAGGGAAGGTTAAATTTATTATAATGCATATGGTAATTGTTTTTATAAAAAGATAGATTAGTTAACTAAACCATCAGAAAAAGTGCAACAAAATACCCTCGGAAATATCGGCTACGAAATCACAAACTATCCGCCAAAGGTCGGACGCAGTCTTGGCAACGTGAACGTGGTGATCTCCGACCGAAAAATTTGGAACACCACCGCATCTGCGTTCAAAGCAGTACCAAAAAATTATACCGATTATTTTCCATTCGCGTGTCCGCCCTTTTGGCGGAGCATGGAGATTTCGAGTAGAACTTCTGTGGGAACTTATCGATATGGATACAACGGTATGGAGCAAGACCCTGAAGCTAAAGGCGAAGGAAATTCTTACACGACAGAATTTAGGCAATATGACCCAAGGTTAGGGAGATGGCTGAGCTTGGACCCTAAAATGACCGCATGGGAGAGCCCTTTTGTTGGTATGGGAAACAACCCGATTTTTTACACTGATCCATTTGGAGATACAGTAAAATTTGAAAGATTTAGAGATCGAGTAAATGTTTTTATTTCAAAAACGTTTAACAAAGAATTTAGAGAAAAAAATGAAGGTAGAGAGAAAAGTTTAGACGTTTTCACCTACAAAAAAGGAAGTTTAAGTGGAGAAAATTTATTGACAAATGCAGAACCAGATGAAGAATTTGAAGATAAAATGAATGACAATGAAGTTTGTTATTCTGAAAGCAATATTTTTTATGATCAGGGAATGGGATCGAGTCAGATAGATAACAAGTTTATTAAAGCCTCAACACAAATTTTAACAGGAATAGGAAAATTTTCATTTGGAATACCATCCCTTGCTTTAGCAATCCCATTTGGCATTTTTACAGGTATATACAATGCTTTTGCTGGGAAGAAACACGAGATTGGTTGGGGTTTTTATTTAAGAGTAGAAACAATTGGGGGGATGAATATTTTAAATATTGGTTTAGGTGACTATAAAGATTACAACATGTACTTTCTCGAAAGGGGAAAAATGTTTAAAAAGAGTCAGATGCATCCTGATGATTGCATCCTTGGATTTAGATATGGACTAGGCAGAAATAGACCAACACAAATGATTGAATTTGGGGAAGCATTTGGATTTAGAAAGTGGGATTATAGATATAATTTACTAGGAGTGCTGAATGTAAGAAAAAGTAGATATAGAAGTGGTCAACCTATCTGGATGTTTAGATCTACAAATGGTGGTAATTTGAATAAATAATAATATTACAGCATCAAAAATGAAAAAAATACTAGTTTTCGGAATCATATTTTTGAACTTCTCTCAAGTTATATTCGGACAAGATACGAGTAGCAAAGTAATAATTTTGTTACCTGAGCCAATTTATATTAACACCAAAGGAATGAATGTTTTTAATTCATCTAAAACAACAATTTATAATCCTAATTACACTATACGTGATATTGAAGACAAGAAGGTTTTTGAAAATTGCAACTTTAAAAATTATTTATCAAATTACAATTGTAAAGATTTCTATTTATTTGTTGAAATAGAGGTATCAAACTTGTTGATTGATAAAGGTTCCATATTAAGCAAGACTAGATCTGACTCTTTGGAGAAACTATTGAAGTTAGCTCATAAAGCTTATAAAAAATTTTCATCTACTTCCGACACGACATCTGTTACTTCTATATCTTTTGAATCATTTTTTAAAATCTGTTTGGAAAGTCGTCTTTTAAGCACTGATTTAAAAAGGGCATATATGGATTTTTTGGAGATGAAAAAAAATAGAAACGAAGAGTTGACCTTAAATCAATTTAATTTATTCATCGCTGAATCAGAAAAAAAAACATCAAAAATTATCATAGAATCAGTTTTTTACAAATTTAAATTTATATCAAATAAAAAGAAATTAGATAAATTAATAGCAAAAAAAGAAATAGAATTTATTAAAATGAATGGTATGAATTTTTATCAAAACAAAATTGATAAAGTTGTTTATTTTTATTACGAACCATAGGGACAAGGGGTGCTGAAAATTGAAAAACAAAGCGTAAACAATGAGTTGCATTGCTACTCCCACGAAAAACTTAAAATAAGCCCTTCGATGTATCGAAGGTCTATTGAAAATAAGTTAGTTGAGTATCAAGTATTTTCAAATTTTCAAATTGATCAATTTTCAAATTAAATCAAACGTGCAACAAAACACTCTCGGAAATATCGCCTACGAAATCACGAATTACCTCGGAAACGTAAACGTGGTAATTTCTGATAGAAAAATTTGGAATGCAACACCAAACAGCGCTTTCAAGGCTTGTGTAGTTTCTAGAACAGATTATTTCCCGTTTGAGATGTTAAATGACACTTGGTTTTCAGGTACTGAAAGCCTTAGTGGAATAAATCCCGATTGGAGCTTCAGCGGAATTTCGGGAGAATCCGACAACGAAACGAAAGGAAGTGGGAATTCTTACACGACGGAGTTTAGGCAATACGATCCTAGAATTGGCAGATGGCTGAGTTTGGACCCCTTGATGGCGCAGTTTCCGTGGCAAAGCCCATATTGTGCGTTTGATAATAATCCTGTGTTTTTTACTGATCCTACTGGTTTGGAAGCGGAAGATTGGGTAAAAAAGGAAGGGTCAAATAAATGGGAATGGGATCCAGACGTTAAATCACCGGGTGCAGCAAAAACTAAATATGGACTAAATACTGAACATGCAGCAGTTGGAACAATATTAGATGGCGTAACTATTGAAGGTAGTGGCATAGTTGGAACTGTTCAATTACTTGAAGGTAGAGCGAAATACTTTATGGATGATGTTGTTGTAAGTGCGGAATCTTCTTCTAAAGCAGATGATTCATTTAGTTTTGGTTTTGATTTGTCTTCTACAATGAATGCTTCAAGTGGGTATAATATTTCAAACATTGATGACCTAAGAGCTAATTGGCAAAATATGGATCAATTCGTTACAATAATGCATTATGCTACTATTGGTGCTTTATCTATACCAGCATTACCAGCATTAGTGGAGTTTAGTATTTTTGCATCTCCTTATGTTGTAAATAGTTCTATTACAGTGGGGCGAATGACAGTAAATGGATTTAAGTTATATAATAATACGATTGGAATGAATGGAGGATATGCCAATGCTGGGCTAAATTGGATAAATCAGAGTTATGTTCAAGGGGGGAAACTAAGTAATTATTTGAGTCTTGAAGGTAAATCATTGACTGGTTTGATTATGGCAGGTTCTATGGGGAACACATCTATGATATGGAAACAAGCAGCAGTTGGTGCGGCTGATCCGTGGTTATCTATAAATTATTCAAAAAATGGACTTTATTCAGATGGGGTTCATAAAAAAGGAATAGGAAAGACAACAGCATTATCAATAATGGGTGCTTTTGGTCCAGCCTATCAATTAGTCCCTCTTTTCAAATCTGGAGCACCTTATAATTTTTTAACTGAGCAATTATTAATGGCTCCATCTCAAAAAGTATTGACAAATGAAAAATAAAAAGTTTATTATACAAGTAATAGTATTCATCATAATTGGAAATTCTATTTTTTATCTTTTTGATATATTCAAAGAAAGAAAATTAAACTATGAAAAAAGTTTAATAGCTAAAGGTATTGTTGACCGTAGAATAACGTCAGGATCAGGAGGAAAAGTAATTGTGGTATTTTACAAAGTTAAAAATCAATCTTATTCAATTATTGAAAATGACAATTTTGATTTCATTGAAAAAGGAGACACTGTACTTGTTAAATATTTAGAGGATGACCCAAGTTTAAGTAAAGTTTTAAATTTCTGCTATATGAAGAAATACAAAGGTAAATGTCATTAAAAAATTTGTTTAACCTTACCAAAAATAACATATACGGTGCTTCACGACTTGGAATGCGCCGAAAAGGCGTTCGTTTATACGAAAACGGAACTTCTCCCTACACCATCCCAGACGTGCAACAAAATACACATGGAGATGTTGCGTATGAAATAACGAATTACCTCGGAAACGTAAACGTGGTAATTTCTGATAGAAAAATTTGGAATGCGACACCAATCAGTGCTTTTAAAGCCTGCGTGGTTTCAAGAACGGATTATTTCCCATTTGGAATGTTAAATGACACTTGGTTTTCAGGTACTGAAAGCCTTAGTGGAATAAATCCCGATTGGAGCTTCAGCGGAATTTCGGGAGAATCCGACAACGAAACGAAAGGAGTGGGAATTCTTACACGACTGAGTTTAGGCAATTAAATCTTACAAATCTAATACTTTTCTTACGGCTTCTTTAATCTCATTGAGCGTATTGTTATCAATATTTCCCAATTTTTTTATTAGTCTTTCTTGTGAAAGCGAACGGATTTGAAAACAATCAGCAGAAGAAGTTTTTGAAAGTCCGTTGGTTGTATTTGATTCAATTTTCACCATCCAAGGTGCAATACTGTATCGGTCTTTCCAATCAGTAATAGGTACAACAACTTTTAGTGGCAGTTTACCAAGTCTATTATCATTTATAATAATTGCCGGTCTTTTTTTTTGTATTTCAGCACCTTTAGTTGGGTCAAGGTCAATTAACCAAATTTCACTTTGTTTCATAAAAGTTGTCAAAATCAAGTGAAGTAAAGGCGGTTAATTCTTTGTCGTTTATATAATCACTGTAAAGTTCGTTGGCTGCCAATTCTAATTGGTTGCTCATCTCTTCATTTTTTATTGACTTAATGGTTTCTTCAATAATATAAAAACGTTTAAAAATGGGTAGGCGTTGGATTTCTGAAATTAAATCTATTGTTTGCATAAATAAAATTTTAAGTTTGGTTTAATTTCTTTGGTTTTTTTTAAACCAATAGGTTTTATACAATGAATTTATTTAAACTAAGTTACAAATAAGTTTTTTATTTCAATCCTCAAAGATAAAATTTAATAATAAAACCAATTTGTTGGTTTATCTAAAAAATAAAATTACGGATATATTTCCATCGATGGTACAAACAACACCCTCGGTACCGCCTACAAATACGACCAATTGCAACGTCTCAAAAAATCAACTACTTTTGAGATTGCAACTACTACAAATCAAAACAATTGGAGTGGGATAATAGCATCGGATAATTTTGGAACCTCCTACAGTTATGATAAGAACGGAAATTTTGATAAATTAACACGCAAAAACAACAGTACCGCAATGGATAACTTCTCTTACACCTACCTCAATATTGGTAGCGCCCCTTCCAACAGGTTAGGGCACGTGAGTGATGCTGTTACTGCAAGTGCAAATACAGACGACATTGAAAGTCAAAGTGCCAATAACTACAGCTACGATGAACTCGGGCAACTCATTGGCGATCAGCAAGAACAAATTGCCAACATCGAATGGCGAAGTGGCGATAAGAAAATCAAAACACTGACACGCACTTCAAATGCAGGCAATAAATCGGATATGGAGTTCGTTTACAATCCCATGGGGCAACGCGTTCTGAAAATTGAGAAAACTCGTTTGAACAATGTACTTGAATCTCAAGACAAGTGGAAATATACGTATTACACCTACGATGCCAACGGACAAGTAATGGCAAATTACAGCGTTAAGATATCCAGTACTGTAAACCGAGCTACACTCACTGATCAACCCATCTACGGTGCTTCTAGAATAGGAACGATAAATACAGATACCCGACTTTACGAAAACGGCACATCGCCTTACCTTATCCCAGACGTTGTCCAAAACACTTTAGGAGAAACTTCCTAC
>VEQH01000037.1 GCA_018883325.1 Flavobacteriales bacterium
CGACATATCCAACTGCAACAGAACCAAAAGGTGTTTATTATAGTGATTATGTGATTTATCCTGAAAAATTAAAAACCTATTTTATCTCTGGCGAAATCCCTCAAGATTTTCCTAAATACGATAAAGAAAAGACTTTTGAAGAAAATAAAGTAATTGCAAAAACTTGGGCAAAATTAAATAAACATCAAGTAAAGCAAGAATATTGGTATTTATTTGAAAATAATTAAAATATACCCATGAGGAATATCTTTATTTTACTAATAACGACACTGTTCATTTCATTTTTGGGTAAGTCTCAGTGTAACGGTGCGGACCAATTCTGTACAACTACCCCTAACTACAATTTCCCAAATTCAACAAATGTTAACGATTTAGGTGCAATTGATTGTTTAGGAAGCACTCCGAATCCTGCATGGTACTATATGGAAATTGACAATTCTGGTTCGATGACGTTTGAGATTAGTCAAACAGATGCCGCTGGAACTGGTTTGGATGTTGACTTCATAATTTGGGGACCATACTCTTCTATCAATGCGGCTTGTGCTGGAGCAAATCCATTTCCCACGGCTCCTGGTACTGGAAGTGCTGTTGTAGATTGTAGTTATGACCCTGCTCCTGTTGAAACTGCAACAATTCCAAATGCACAGGCAGGAGAAGTTTACGTCGTTTTAATAACTAATTATTCTGACCAAGCTGGTAATATTTCCTTTAATCAAACTGGAGGTTCAGGTTCAGCGGATTGTTCATTTACTTGTGGTGTTAACTTTACAGCAACACCGTCAACATGTTCAAGTAATACTTACAGTGTTTCAGGTGCACTAACTGTAACAGCTGGTCCAGGTATATCTGTTCCAAATACTGGAACATTAACCATACAAAGCAGTTGCGGAGGAACTCCTCAAACATTCTCTCCTCCATTTACAAATGTTCCTTATACAATAAACGGATTAACAGCGAATGGCGCCACGTGTACTGTAACAGCCACTTTCTCAGCTTTCCCAAATTGTAACACTACACAAACCTATACAGCTCCAGCCTCCTGTGGTCCAGCTTGTGCTATAACTTCTGTAACTGCAACACCAACTGCTTGTGCACCTGCAACAAATACGTTTGGAGTTAGTGGTGCTATCAATTTTACTTTACCTCCATCCACAGGTACGCTAACAGTTACAAGTTCTTGTGGCGGTACTCAAACATTCAACGCTCCTTTTACTTCTCCTTTAAACTATAATCTCACAGGACTTACTGCAAATGGCGGTGCATGTTCAGTCACAGCAAGTTTCTCAGCAACATCTTGTACAGGCTCACAAAACTTCAATGCTCCAGCGGCATGTGGATGTGTTATTTCAAATTTAACAGCAGTTCCTACTGCTTGCGCGAATGATTTATACAATGTTTCTGGAGCTATAACCTTTAGTGCTGCGCCAGCAACCGGTACATTAACGGTTTCTGGTTGTGGTGGAACCCAAACATTCAATGCACCTTTTACTTCACCATTAAATTATAATTTTACAGGATTAAATGCCAATGGGGCAAGTTGTAATGTAACAGCAACTTTCTCAGCTTTACCTGCCTGTACACGATCTCAAACTTATACAGCACCTGCCGCATGTTTAAATCCTCCATGTGTTCAAGATCCATTTTGTTCTAGTTCATTAACATTCCCTGCTGGTACTAATCAGACACCTGCAAGTACAACCTATCCAAATAATGAATATGATTGTTTAGGTTCTACACCTAATCCTGCTTGGTATTATATGCAGATTGCTAATGCTGGAACTCTTGTAATTGATATGACGAATAGTGCAGGTGTTGATATTGATTACATTCTTTACGGCCCTTATCCTTCATACAACAATGCAATGACTTATTGTGATAATTTCGGAAACGGTGGTGCAGGCGGTACGAATACTGTTGTCGATTGTAGTTACAGTAGTTCAGCCAACGAAACAGCTTTAATAAATAATGCTCAAACTGGAGAAGTATATGTTTTATTAATAACTAATTTTTCCAACTCACCAACAAATATATCATTTCAAACAAATACAACAAGTGGAACTGCAACGACTGACTGCAATATTGTCACTCCATCAACTTGTGTAGCTGATATTGGTACATTTAATGCAAATATTACAGGAGACTCACAATCACAATCAATGCTTTGTTTTGGAGATCAGCTTAATTTAACCACAAATAATGATTTTGTTGTTCCAGACCAAGTAACAGGTGGTACAGCGCCTCCAACTTATGATCCTGGTGTTTCTTGGTTAGTTTACAGTTGTCCTCCAACAGTTGCTTTGACACCGGCACAAGCAGCTGCAACAAGTACAGAAATTGCTGATGACCCTTGTTTTATTGGAATATATTCAAGTACACCGAATCTAACCGATGTAAATGATATGACAATAATAAATGGTCAACCAGCAGGAACTTTCACTAACAACACCGTATATTTTGTACCAATTACAATGTACAGTATTGTTGATGGACTTTACAGTTACGTAATTTCACCTGCAAATGATTGTTATGAATTAGGTACACCGATTGCTGTTCAATACCTTCCAGAAATTGTAGCTGTTCAAAATCCAAACTGTGCTAATGGAACCGTTTCTGTAACCTTAACAGGTGGAGCTCCACAAATAAATGGAACAAACTTTAACGTCGTTGTTGGAAGTCAAAATCCTGCGAGTGCAACTTTTGTAAATACAAGTGTTGCAAATGGTGGAACGATTATTCTAGGAAACTTAACTGACGGACCTTATTCTTTTGACATAGTAGATGACAACGGATGTCCAATAACTATTTCTGGAGATTTTGTTGGTCCACAATCAGCAGCAATTACTTATCCTGATGTACTTTACTGTTTAAATGAACCTAATCCATTACCAACGCTTGTTGGAAATGCAGGAGGAACTTATACAAGTGGTAACGGTTTAAGCCTTAATGCCGCAACCGGAGAAATCACATTAGCGACATCCACACCTGGGGCCTATGCGATTACTTACACTACACCAGGAAATCAATGTCCTGCATCAAGTACTTATAACCTTACAATTGAAGACTTTCCGATTGTTGAAGCAGGTCCAGATTTAACTGTATGTGTAGGTCGTCCTATTACATTAAGTGGTTCGGGTGCTACATCTTATTCTTGGAATAACGGTTTACAGAACAATGTTCCTTACTTGCCAAATGTAGGTTTGACTCAATTCGTAGTTATTGGAACAAGTAGTGGTGGTTGTATCGCTACTGACTCATTAACTGTTACTGTTGTAGGAGATTGTGACACAACAATTGACGTAATATTCTGGGTTCCTAATACCTTTACTCCAGATGGCGACCAATACAATCAAACCTTCTTCCCTATATTCGACTCAGGTTACGACCCTTATTCTTTTGACTTCTTTATCTATAACAGATGGGGAGAATTAATTTGGGAAAGCCATGATGTTTCTGTTGGTTGGGATGGAACGTACAACGATGGTATGAAATGTCCTGATGGAACTTATACTTGGAAAATTAAGTTCAAGCTATTGAACAATGACGAAAAACAAACAATATTAGGTCACGTAAACCTAATAAGGTAAATAAAATAAGTCCTAAAAAAGTCAATCTTAATGGTTGACTTTTTTTTGCATATTATTTCCGAAAATAAATGAATAACCTAATAGATTTTTTGAGTCGAAGTAAGTTTCATGTAACTATTTAACCTATTGCACCATTAAATTGCAACCACGAATATCAGTTAAAGCAATTCGTCCCTCAATAACAAATCCATGACCGGATTTTCGTCCTAAATCTTGAGTTTGAATGAAAGAACAGCTATTGAAATTTGCCAAATCAATAACATTTATTCCACCGCTTTTTTCACTAGAAACTAGCGTTAATGGATCATAAACATCTCGGAAAAGAACTTTCATCCATGGAGGAGAAGCAAAAACGCCATTCTTCAAACTATATGCTTGAGAAAGTAATTCTGTCATACCATATTCAGAAGAAACAAAATCGACTCCCAAACCAATTACTAAAACAGCATGCAATTCAGCTTTTGTAAGCTCTTTACGTCTTCCTTTCATACCACCTGTTTCAATAACTTTAGCATACTTGAAATTCATATTCTGCTCTGCTAAATCCAACAAAGCATAAGAAACACCAAAAATGACTACCTCTTTTCCTGAATTAACAGCTTTTTCATAACGTTTCTTAATCTCATCAAATTCGTTGAGTAAAAATCCTGAAAGCTCATTTTTTGAGGCTTCTATTAGCGCATTGACCATGTAAACTAAACTTGAATTTCCCTGTTCTAAATAATTCGGCAACAAGGCTAAAATCACCTGTTCCGTTGGATTTCCAAACAGTAACTCATAAGCTTTGAAAAAAGAAGCCTCATAAACTGAAATATTAGAAACCAAATGCTTGCTTCTTCCAATCATTCCGGTACCACTACTTAAAAACAGAACTTCTTTTCCTGATTTTGGAACAGAAAGAACCTCTTGTGATTTAAAAAATTCAATGGGCAAAAAAGGAATTTCATCGATACAGGATGGTAATTTTCTATTCAATAAATCAACATATTGCTTGTAAATTGCACAATTCTCATATTGAAATGCAAATACTTCCAAAGCTATTTTTTCAAAATCAGCATCCGATTCAATTTCAAAAATTCTTTTCCAATCTTTCACAAGGCAAAATTATAATTTTAAAATAGGAAATTCAGAAATTACAAGTTTTTCATTCTTTATAATATTAAAGGACTATTCAAATTTGCCAATTGTTCGTAAATCATTCAACTCTCAGATTTTGCATTTTGCAATAATTCTTAATTTTGATTGTAATTAAAATTTCCTGATGTCCTATTTGAATGAATTGAATGAAAGCCAAATTGTGGCTGTTGAAAATATTTATGGTCCAACGATGGTTATTGCTGGTGCTGGTTCGGGAAAAACTCGTGTTTTAACCTATCGTATCGCTTACATGATGGAACAAGGTATCGATCCATTTAATATTCTTGCTCTAACTTTTACAAATAAAGCAGCAAGAGAAATGACAGAAAGGATTGGTCAAATTGTGGGTGCTTCGGAAGCAAAAAACATCACAATGGGTACATTTCACTCCGTTTTTTCGAAGATTTTACGATTTAATGCCGACAGAATTGGTTTTCCAAATAATTTCACAATTTACGACACCCAAGATTCAAAAAGTGTAATTAAAGACATTATCAAGGAATTTAATTTAGACGATAAAACCTACAAACCAAGTTCCGTTTTTGGTCGAATTTCCGCTGCTAAAAACAATTTGCTTTCGCCAGAAGCCTATGCGATGAACCCAGAAATAATGCTGGAAGACAAACAATCACGAAGACCAGAAATGGCTCGTATTTATCAATCGTACGCTAATCGTTGCCAAAAATCGGGAGCAATGGATTTTGACGATTTACTTTATTTCACAAATATTTTACTTTCTGAATTCCCTGATGTTCTATCCTATTATCAGCAAAAATTCAAGTACATTATGGTGGATGAGTACCAAGACACCAACTACGCTCAATACTTGATTGTTAAAAAATTAGCAGCTGTTTATGAAAATATTTGCGTTGTTGGAGACGATGCACAAAGCATTTATTCATTCCGCGGTGCAAACATCGAAAACATCCTCAATTTCAGAAAAGATTATCCAGACTTTAAACTTTATAAGCTAGAACAAAACTATAGAAGTTCCAAAAATATTGTCGAAGCAGCAAACAGCATCATTAAAAAGAATAAAGACCAAATCACAAAAAATGTTTGGACAGACAATACAGATGGTTCCAAAATTAAAGTAATTCGCACGCTGACTGATAACGAGGAAGGAAGAACGATTGCAAATCGGATTTTTGACATCAAACAAAGCGAAGCCAAAAGTTTTAATGATTTTGCTATTCTTTACAGAACCAACAAACAATCTCGTTCTTTTGAGGAAGCTTTACGAAAATTGAATATTCCCTATAAAATTTATGGAGGTGTATCATTTTACCAACGCAAAGAAATTAAAGATTTACTCGCATATTTTCGTTTGACAGCAAATAACAACGACGAAGAAGCACTTAAACGAGTTATCAATTATCCTAAACGCGCTATAGGAAAAACAAGTATTGAAAACATCATCATCGCTGCGAATAAATACAATGTTAGTATGTGGGATGTGATTTCAGATTTCGGAACTTATCCTGCCGATATCAATTCAGGTACGAAGCAAAAGATAAACGACTTTGTGACAATGATTAAAAGTTTTGCGGCACAATTGAATAAGTTGAACGCTTTTGATCTTGCCGATACAATTGCTAAATCTTCGGGAATAATGCGTGAATTGGTAGCTGAAAAAGACAAAGGTGTTGAAGAAGTGGAGCGTTTACAAAACGTAGAAGAACTCTTGGCTGGTATTCAAGAATTTGTGCGTGGAAGCGACTCGGATGATTTTAAATCTTTGTCTGATTTTATGATTGAAGTTGCCCTACTTACAGATGCTGACCAAGAAAAACCTGAAGATCGCAACCATGTTTCAATGATGACGATTCATGCAAGTAAAGGACTTGAATTTCCACACGTTTTTATCGTTGGAATGGAAGAAAATTTATTTCCATCGCAAATGGTTCTCAATACCCGATCTGAATTGGAAGAGGAACGACGCTTGTTTTATGTGGCGGTTACCCGAGCAATGAAGACTTGTACACTTTCTTATGCTGGTTCACGTTTCATTCATGGTCAATTAAATAGCTGTGAACAAAGCCGTTTTGTGGATGAAATCGATAGTCAATATTTATACTTTGAAACCCCAAATCGCAATGCGGGCGGTGGTCGCTCGTTGATGGGGAGAGATAGTGAACGTCCTTTTACAGGAGGATTAAATAAACAATTGAGCACGCCAACACCAAATTTAAGATCGCTGAAAGACATTGGAAATACAAGTGACGGCTCAAAAAATAATGGCACAAATCTTGAGATTAAAGTTGGCTTCAATGTTGAACATGATCGCTTTGGGAAAGGAAAAGTTACCAAAATAGAAGGAACGGGAGCTGATAAAAAAGCAACTATTTTCTTTCCGCATCATGGAAGTAAAACAGTTATTTTGCGCTTTGCAAACTTGAAAATATTGGAGGATTAAATAATTTATAATTGAAAATGTAGAATGTAAAATTGAAATTGAAATTGAAGAGTGAAAAGTTAAGAGTGAAGAGATAAGAGTGAAAAGTGAATTGAATTTTGCGTTGGAGAATCGTTCTTTAATTTACTCCTAAAGTCTTAATCCACTTTGGCTAACCTAATATCTTAAAGTCCTAAAGTCCTTATGTCTAAAAGTCCTAAAATCAAACAAAATGAAACTACTAACAGCCCTACTCCTATTTATCTCTTTCACCAATTTCGCGCAAACTTGGACGAAGGAAGAACTTGCAAAAGCTAATACTTTAGCTAAAATCGCTGACTTGACTGAGGTTGAAAAAGAAGCTGTGATGTACATCAATTTAGCTCGAATGTATCCCAAGAAATTCGTTGAAATCGAAGTGAAAAAATATGAGCCACCAAGCGACGCTTATGTGAAATTATTGGAAGATTCTCCTTACATCGAATCATTGATTGACGAATTAAATGAACTTGAACCGATGGCTCCTTTCGTTTACGACGAAACTTTACAAGAATTTGCTAGTTGTTTCGCAGCAGAACAAGGTGCCTCTGGATACATGGGACATAAACGCAAAAAATGTGAAGCTGGAAATTATGCCGAATGTTGTGCTTACGATATGGCAACTGGAAAGCACATTGCCTTTCAACTCTTAATTGATCATGGTGTGCCAAGTTTAGGTCATCGCATTAATTGCTTAAATTCGGATTATTCTAAAATTGGAATCAGCGTGGCAGACCACATAAAAGCAAATGTTTGTGCTGTTTTAGATATGTATTGATGAAAGTTATAATCGCTAGTTTTTTCCTCGTTTTTTGTTACAATGCTCTTTCTCAAACAGACATAGCCTGTGTGCAAATCCCAAAAAATATTTCCATTAATCAAGAAGAAAATTGGAGTAAAATATTCAATTCTAATTGCATTTTAAAACGAGATTTTCTTTTTACGATTTACAATAGATGGGGTAATAAACTTCAGGAAATCAAATCGTTGGATGTAATCAAGCAATTCAGTATTTTTAAAAGCGATAACAAAGGTCAACGTCTTATGCCTGCTGGTACTTATTATTGGACAATTGAATACAGCCTTGAAGGTGAAAATCAACCCAGAAAATCTAATGGATTCCTTAATATTCTCGATTAAAAATGGCTGTAAAAATTGGGCTTTTGTCCGACACACATGGTTTTTTAGACCTAAAAATTAAATCTTATTTCGCTGAAGTTGATGAGATTTGGCACGCTGGAGATATTGGAACAATAGAAGTTCTTGATGAATTAAGAGCTTTCAAACCAACACGTGCTGTTTGGGGAAATATCGACGAACACAAAATTCGAATAGACACCGAAGAATTTTTAAGATTCAAAGTGGAAGATGTAGAAGTATTAATTACTCATATCGGTGGTCGCCCAGGAAAATATTCAAAACCGGCAATTGACGAATTATTGAAAAATGGCGCACCAAAGCTTTTTGTTTGTGGACATTCACATATCACGTTAGTGCAGATGGATAAACGATTCAATATGCTTTGGATGAATCCCGGTGCTTGCGGTTTTAAAGGATTTCATGCGGTCAAAACAATTCTTCGTTTTACAATTGATGGCGATAAAATCAAAGATTTAGAAGTGGTTGAGCTAGGAAAGAGAGCTTAAAAAGTGAGAAATGAAGTTTCATTAGCTTGCTGGATAAAAGTTAATTCTCCGCGAAAAGTTAAAAGTGACGTCTCTATAGAAACGAAAGAAAAGTGAGTACTTTGATAAATTTAGTAATAGGCAGAATCAATTTTTAATCTGCACTCTTTATTCTAAACTACAAGGAGAAAATGTCTCTAAAGCGAATTGCTTGACGACGTGAGATTTCGATTTTTTCACCTTTAGACAATTCAACTTTTAAACCACCATTAAACCAGTTTTCGATAGCCACAACATGATTCAAATTAATAATGAATTTACGATTTGCTCTGAAAAAAACTTCATTATCTAGTTTTTCTTCAAAACTATTTAAAGAACGCAAAACCATTGGTCTGAAAGTATCGAAATAAACTTTTACGTAGTTACCATCTGATTCCAACATGCGAATGTTTTTCAATTCAATAAACCAACATTTTTCTCCATCTTTAATAAACACTTTATCATTTTCGCTTAATCTCCGCGACTTGCGTAAATTCAATAATTGCTCATCCTCAAAAGAATTTTCATTCGATATTTTACGAACAACATTGGCTATTTTCTCTGGATCTATAGGTTTAAGAATATAATCTAAGGCTTGATTTTCAAATGCTTGTAATGCAAACTCATCATGAGCAGTAACAAAAACAACTTGTGGTAAATCTTCTAACTGTTTAAGCATTTCAAATCCATTCATCCCCGGCATCGATACATCTAAAAAAATCAAATCGGGATTAAATTCTTTAATTTTTTCAATTCCGTCTATTCCATTTATCGCCTCTGCAACAATTTCAATTTCCTGATATTCTTTCAATAAAGAACGTAACTCCTCGCGAGCCAATCTTTCATCGTCAATAATAATCGTGCGTATTGTTTTCATACTTAGGTTATTTAGTTGAATAAAAACTCAAATTTATACAAATCTAAATCCTTCACTTGAAAATCATTGACTTATTCAATAAATGAAACAAAGCAAGGACAAAAAGTAAATTTCGCTGTTGAAAGGAATTTTAATTTCAAAGCTTGATTTTCCATTACCAATTCTTAAATTAAAAATCAGGTTAATAATTCAAAAATCAGATTGCTACCAGCTTTTTTGCGTAAATTCGCTACCTTAAATTTTATATGGGAACTGAACAAAACAACGTAAGCTACGCAATCGGAATGAGTATTGCAGAAAGTCTTAAAAATCAAAATCTTACTGAATTAGATGCAAATGTAATTGCTGAAGCGATTAACGATTTAATGCAAGGTAAAACACCTCGATTGAGTGCAGAAGAAGCAAATCAAATAATACATAATCACTTAGAAGAAAAACGTGCAGCAGCTTTTATGGCTAACAAATTGGAAGGCGAAACTTTCTTAGCGATGAATAAAGCAAAAGAAGGAATTCAAGAAACTGCTACAGGTTTACAATACGAAATTTTAAATGAAGGTAACGGTCAAAAACCTTCTTCAACGGATGTTGTTAGCGTTCATTACCACGGAACATTAATCGACGGAACTGTTTTTGATTCTTCGGTTCAAAGAGGAACACCTGCAAGTTTTGGAGTTCATCAAGTTATTCCCGGGTGGACAGAAGCTTTACAATTAATGAATGTTGGTTCAAAATACCGCTTATACATTCCACAAAATCTTGCTTACGGAGCAAATCCACACCCAGGAGGACCAATTCAACCGTTTAGTACATTGATATTTGATGTTGAATTATTAGCTATCAACTAAACAATTAGCATTTTTTCAACGTTACTCAATAAATCATTCCTTAATCGGATAGAAAATTATATTATGAAGCACCTATTTTTTGGAACTCTATTTTTGTTGCTTTTGAATGCTTGTGGATCAGAAGAGGATCAACCTAAAGCATTAAAATTCAAAAACTCAAAAGACGAACTTTCTTACGTTCTTGGAGCAATTAATGCAAAAACAATCGTTAGCAGCGGCGAAACTTCATTCGCTAATTTAGATAAAGCTGAATTGATTAAAGGATTCAACGAAAACCTAAACGCAACACCTGCCAATGATTGTTTACCTGAATTACAAAAACTTTTCGGGCCAACGTATCAAGATTTCAATAAAAAATATGTGAAATCTGGTTCGCGTTGTATGGGAAAAATGACGGGACACGCTTTTTACTCTGATATTAAGAAGTTAGGTGGCTTATCTTTGGTTAATCTTCAAATGGTTAAAAAAGGATATGCTGATGGTTTATACTTGCGAGATACAGTGATGAAAGAAGCACAAATGCGCCAAATCATGCAAGATTTTATGATTAGCTTAAACGAAAAAGTGGGGATAAAAATGCTTGATAAAGCTAAAAAAACTCCAGGTGCAACAGTTTTCGACAACGGAATTGTGATGTTTACAATCAAAGAAGGTAATGGTACATTTCCTAAACCTACAGACGACGTTAAAGTACATTACGTTTTGATGTCTGCCTTGGGTGATACGATTCAAAATTCATACAAAATGAAAAATCAAGAGGGGAAAATCGAACCTGTTCCTCTACAATTGGATGGTGGTGTGATTCCGGGATGGAGTTATGCTTTACCAAAAATGAAAAAAGGTGGAAGATATAAAATCTATATTCCTTGGGAACTTGCCTATGGAATTGAAGGAGGAAAAGAATCACTTTGTTTTGATATTGAACTAATTGAAAGTGCTCCGGCTGGAACTTTTGTTAAACCTCAAATGAGATAAACTCACCAAAGGCATTAATTTTTACATTTGATAAAATTTTAATTATGAAATCTGTTTTCAAACTTTCTTTTTTAGCTGTTTTTATTTCATTCTTTTACAGCTGTTCAGAGAAAGTAAATTTAGTTGGTGACTTCAAAGAGACTGCTGTCGTGTATGGTTTACTTGACCATTCAGATTCTATTCATTTCATAAAAATTACCAGAGCTTTCATCGGCCCAGGAAATGCACTCGAAATTGCAAAAATTCCAGATTCTAGTTACTTTAATCAAGTGGAAGCAACTGTGTCTGAATTTGTGAATGGAAACCTAACGCGTACTTGGGTTTTAGAAGACACAATTGTTGAAAACAAAGATACAAATGGTGCATTCTATGGTCCAGAACAAAAAGTTTATTATTTCAGAACTTTACCTACAACTGTTTCATCCTCAGGATTAAATGGTGTAATTCAAACTTCTCCAAATCCACAATTGACTTCACTGAATCCTGATGCAACTTATAAATTCAAAGCAATAATTAATGGTGGCGAATTTGAAGTAACAGGTGAAACTGAACTTGTAAAAGGAATTACAACAACTACTGCATCTCAAAATTTCACGTTTAAATTTGCTAATAATCCTGGCGAATATATTTCAACAGGTGTAGCTGTGTCAAACTCAGGGAATTCTTTCGTGGTAAACACACAATTAGACATTGCTTTTAACGAACACCGTGGAAATGACATCACAGAAAAAAGATTTAATTGGCAACTTGGTGAAGTGAGTACATTACCTGGAACTGCAAAAACATTCAGTGCTTTAGGTCAATCTTTCTATGATTTAATTAAAGCGAATGCTTCAAATGACCCAACAATTACAAAAAGAACATTTAATGGAATATACGTTACTGTAACGGGTGGTGCTGAAGAATTGTACAATTATATGGTTGTAAATCAACCTAGTTCAACTTTAGCACAAAGCAAACCAAACTACACAAATCTTACAGTTTCAAACGGTAAACGCGTAGTGGGGATTTTTTCTTCTCGTCAGACAATTAAAATTTTCAAACCGTTCTATGTTTCTGCTCAACAAGCTTTTATAAGAGCAATTGACAAGAAAAGTACGCGCGAATTATGTCAAGGTCCAATTACAGGAACTCTTTTATTCTGTTCAAATCACCCTGGTGACAATGTTATCAATCAAGAAGAAAGTTTCGCTTGTCAATAATAGACATAAAGCTCTCTTTTTAATGTTTATTGCTTTGTAATTTTACACCAATTGTGAGTGAACGCCTAACCCTTTTTGTCGATGTATTGCTGCCTGTACCTATTCATCAGGTTTTCAGTTATCGCGTTCCACTTGAATTTAATGATTTAGTTCAATTTGGGATTCGAGTTATCGTTCCATTTGGAAAAAACAAATTGTTAACCGGCGTAATTACACGCGTTCATCAAGAAATCCCAACGAATTATCAAGCGAAATACATTGAGTATTTACTCGATGAATCACCAATTATAAACACAAAACAGTTTCAATTTTGGAATTGGATTTCAGATTATTATTTGGCTCCAATTGGCGATGTAATGAACGCAGCTTTACCTGCAAATTTCAAGTTGGCAAGTGAAACTAAAATTATTCTTCATCCTGAATTTGATAAAAGCCTCGACCAATTAGATGATCGTGACGCAGAAATTGTAGAAGCTTTAAGCATTCGAGAAGAGTTAGATCTGAAAGAGTTATCTGAAATCGTTGGAATTAAAACCATTCAACCATTGATTAAACGATTGATTGATCGGAGAATTGTCGTTTCAAAAGAAGAAATTAATCAACGCTATACACCAAAAACAATTTCGTGCATTGTTCTGAGTGATACTTACACCAATGAAAACGAATTAGAAAATTTCATTGCTGAATTAGAGAAACAAGCAAAAAACGAAAAACAAGTTGCACTCCTACTTTTTCATATCAATGAAGCGATGCATGGCGGAAGCTTGAAGCAACCTGTTCCAAAGAAAAAATTCACAGATGCCGGTTTAAGTGTTTCAACATTAAATACTTTAGAAAAAAAAGGAATTTTAAAAACGGAGCGTTTCCAAATAGACCGACTAATGAGTGCTTCAAAAGAGGAAATAGCTTTCAAAGCTTTAACTGAACCTCAAAGTGCTGCTTTAGAAGAAATTAGAAGTGCATTTGAAACAAAACAAGTAACACTTTTACATGGAGTTACCGGTTCTGGTAAAACAGAAATTTACGTTCAACTTATTCAAGAATACTTGGATAACGGAAAACAAGTTTTGTTTTTGCTTCCTGAAATTGCACTCACAACCCAACTAATTCAACGACTTTCCTCCTATTTTGGTGAACAGGTTGGTGTTTATCATTCTCGATTCAACCAAAATGAGCGCGTTGAAATTTGGAATAAAGTCTTGCAAAACGACTTCAAACAATTTAGAATTATTATTGGTGCGCGTTCGTCTGTGTTTCTTCCTTTTCAAAATTTAGGACTAATCATTGTCGATGAAGAGCATGAAAGTTCATTCAAACAATACGATCCTTCGCCGCGTTATAATGCAAGAGATGCTTCGATTGTTTTGGCAAATCTCCACCAAGCAAAAGTATTATTAGGAACTGCAACACCTTCATTGGAAACATATCACAATTCAAAAAATGGAAAATTTGCACTCGTTGAATTATTAGAACGCTACAAAGGATTAAAACTACCGGAGGTGCTTTGTGCAGATTTAAAAAGTGAACGTCGCTTGAAAAATATGCAATCAAATTTCAGTTCATTTTTAGTGGACGAAATACGAGCCGCTTTCCAAAAAGAAGAACAAATCATTCTTTTTCAAAATCGTAGAGGCTACACGCCATCTTGGACGTGTGAAATTTGCGCTTGGACGCCAAGATGCACAAATTGTGACGTTTCTTTAACTTATCATAAGTTTGGCAATATCTTAAAATGTCACTATTGCAGCTACATTGCCGCACCAATGGGAACTTGTCGTTCTTGCGGAAGTAACAAGCTAAAAATGAATGGATTTGGAACTGAGAAAGTAGAAGATGATTTGGCGATTATTTTTCCAGACAAAGTTATTAAACGTTTGGATTTAGACACAACTCGAACTAAAAATGCGTACGAAGAAATTCTAGATGATTTTGACAATCGGAAAATTGATGTGCTAATTGGTACGCAAATGGTTACCAAAGGATTAGATTTCGATAACGTTAGTTTAGTTGGAATTTTAGATGCGGATATGTTGCTCAATCGCCCCGATTTTAGAGCGTACGAACGTTCATATCAATTAATGTCGCAAGTTGCTGGACGAGCTGGTAGAAAGGAAAAACGAGGAAAAGTGATTATCCAGACAGCAAATCCAGATCATTGGGTGATTCAATTGGTTCAAGAACACAACTACCAAGAATTTTACAAGCAAGAAATCATCGAACGACAGAATTTCTTCTATCCTCCTTTCTACAAAATGATTGGATTTACCCTCAAGCACAAAGATGAAAATCAAGTTGCAAGAGCTTCACTTGAGTTGGCAAATGCTTTGAGAGAAATTTTTAAGGAACGCGTTTTAGGTCCAGATTCGCCTTTGATTAAACGTATTCAAAATCTATTTTTGAAAGAAATTCGTCTTAAAATCGAGCGCACAGCACCTGAGAAAAAAGTAAAAGAAAAAATCAAAACCATTATCGATCAGTTCTACGTTAAAACTGAAAATAAATCAGTTAGAGTAGTTATTGATGTAGATCCAATGTAAGTTTTAACAGAGAATCTCAGGTTTTTAAATTTTTACTTTCCAGCAATGGAAACTAACTTATCTAAATTGAGGATTGTTAGTTTACGCGTGTGAACTTCAATAATTCCTTCTTCCTTGAAATCTTTAAGCAAACGAATCAACGTTTCGGTTGCCGTTCCAACAAAGTTTGCCATATCCTCACGAGAAAGATTAATTGGTTCTGGCTCGTAAACTCCTTTTAAAAGAATCAATGCAAAAGCCAAACGCTCACGCACCGATTTTTGAGCCATATTTGTTATAAATGAAGCTCGATCCGAAAGCTCTTTTGATAATTCTTTGATAATACCGTTTCGAAGTGTAACGTTGGTATCCATCATATTCAAAAAGTCATCTTTGGCAATAAAACAAATGTTACTTTCCTCTAACGTTTCAGCTGCAACATTGTAAGGGTCACCGCTAAACATCGCTCGAAACCCAACCATTTCTCCTTCTTTCGCGATGTGAATGATTTGTTCTTTTCCTTCATCGCCTCTTTTAAATACTTTCACCTTTCCTTGATTGATACAAAAAACACCTCTTGGAAATGAACCTTCTAAAAATAAGGATTGACTTTTTTTATAGTAGTTGCAGGTTTTATGATCCTCTAAATTTGTAACCTCATCAGAGCAAAGTCCGCCCAATAAAGATGAAGAACGAGACATGCATGTTGAGCATGTTACGTGTTTGTGTGATTTATCTAGCATGATTTCGTTATTAACACAAATATAGCGTTTTTAAACATTAACTTAAAACTTGACACTTGTCATTTTTTCAACAAAAAAGTGAAGGTAATTTTGCCCAATGAATAACGTTGAACTCCTTCAAAAATATAACATTCCTGGTCCTCGCTATACCTCCTACCCGACTGTTCCATTTTGGAAAAACAATCCACTAAGTGAAACAGAATGGAAGGAAACGATTAAAAAATTTATTCATTCTTTTGAACACCAAGAAGTTAGTTTATACATTCATTTACCCTTTTGTGAAAACCTATGTACTTTCTGTGGTTGCCACAAACGCATCACTAAAAATCATCAAGTTGAAGAACCATATATCGACACCTTGCTCAAAGAATGGGAATTATACAAAACAACTTTTCAATTTGAGCCAAGTATAAAAGAATTACATTTTGGTGGCGGAACTCCAACATTTTTTCAAGCAAGCGAATTAATCCGTTTACTCAAAAGAATTTTCAATTCAACTTCTATTTCACCTGAAACTTGTGAATTAAGTTTCGAAGCGCATCCAGGTTCAACTTCAGAAACGCATTTGAAAGAACTTTACAATTTCGGTTTTCGAAGAGTAAGTTTCGGAATTCAAGATTATGATTTTGAAGTTCAAAAAGCAATTCATCGCGTGCAATCGTTTGAATTAGTGAGTAATGTTCATTTATTAGCTCAAAAAATTGGTTACACTTCAATCAATCACGATTTAGTTTACGGACTTCCGAAACAAACAATGGTGGCTTTTCAAAATACTATTGACTTAACGCTGCAATTGAAACCCGAACGCATCGCACTTTACAGTTATGCGCACGTGCCTTGGATAAAAGGCACAGGTCAACGCGGTTATAGCGAAGCAGATTTGCCTCAAGATGCCGACAAACGCGCACTGTATGAAATGGCTTATGAAAAATTGCTAGCAAACGGCTACATCGCAATTGGAATGGATCATTTTGCATTACCAAACGATTCGTTAACATTAGCTTTTAATACCCGAAAACTGCACCGAAACTTTATGGGATATACCACAAAATCAACAAATTGGATGATCGGTTTAGGAATGTCGTCCATTTCTGATTGCTGGATTGGTTTCGCGCAAAATGACAAAACTGTTGAATCCTACCAAGAACAAGTAAACAAAGGAATTATTCCTGTTTTTCGCGGACATTTATTGACTGAAACAGAATTAGTGATTCGCAAACACATTTTAGATTTAATGTGTCACTTTGAAACACAATTAACAGAAAATCAAGAATTTGAATCAATCAATTTAGAAATTATCAAACGCTTGCAACCATTGATTGAAGATGAATTAGTAATCGTTGAAAATGGAACGGTTCAGATTCTCCAAAAAGGTTTACCGTATGTTCGCAATGCGTGTATGGCTTTTGACCAAGACCTCGCTACAAACGTTATTGGTCAACAACTTTTTTCTAAAACAATATGAGTGCAGAAAACTGTTATCACTGTGGCGACACCATCATTGGAAAACCGATTGTAAAAGACGAACATGAATTTTGTTGCCTTGGCTGTAAAAATGTCTATTCGCTGCTAAGTGCAAATAATTTAGGGGACTATTACACTTACGAACAAAACCCGGGACTTAAACCAACTTCCTTTCGCACAGATAAATACAACTTTCTTGACATTCCTGACATTCGTAAACGCTACATTCAATTTGAGAATGAAAAAATGGTGCGAATTACACTTTCTTTGCCAAGTATTCATTGTTCTTCTTGTATTTATTTACTGGAAAATGCACACAAATTAAACCCAGGTTTTATCAATGTTCAAGTGCATTTTACCAAAAAAGAAGCAATTATTGTTTTTGACCCATCAAAGATGAAATTCTCTGAATTGGCAGTTTTTCTAGATCATATTGGTTATCCGCCAAACTTTGAACAGAAAAAGGAAAAAAAAGAAAGTATCGACAAGAAATTCCTTTTAAAAATTGGAATTGCTGGTTTTGCTTTTGGAAGTATCATGCTTTGGAGTGCTCCAGAATATTTAGGAATCGAGAACGACAATGTTTCCTTCCGAAATTTCACGGCTTACTTAACATTTATCGTTTCACTGCCCGTTTTACTTTTTTCTGCAAATGATTATTTCATATCGGCATACAAAGCTTTAAGAAGTAAATATTTGAACTTAGATGTGCCGATTTCTATTGGAATTGTAGCACTTTACCTTCAAAGTTCAGTTGCAATTTTCACCGAACAAGGGCCTGGATATATGGACAGTTTCGCTGGATTTATTTTCTTTCTTCTAATTGGAAAATGGTTTCAGAGTGTTTCGTATCGTTCACTTTCATTTGACAGAGATTACACAGCCTATTTTCCTGTGGCAACCATCCGAATAAAAAATGAAAAAGAAGAAATTATCGCCATTGAAAAATTAGAAGTAAATGATGAAATTTTGGTTAGAAACGAAGAAATTATCCCTTGTGATGCCTTGCTTTTGAGTGACAAATGTTCAATTGATTACAGTTTCGTAACAGGTGAATCTACGCCGATTGAATTAAACAAAGGAATGGAAATATTCGCTGGTGGAAAATTGATTGGAAGCAGAATTCGCTTGCGTGTTAAAGCCACCACAAACCGCAGTCACCTTACACAACTTTGGAACGAAACAATTAACAAGCAAAAAGAAAATAAACTTATTCGCTACCAAGACAAAATCGCCAACTACTTTTTGATAATTCAATTTATAATTACCGCAATCGCCGCTGGGTATTGGTTTTTCATTGATGCTACATTGATTACAAAAGTTATCGTTTCAATCTTAATTGTTGCCTGTCCTTGTGCACTTGCTTTGTCTGCGCCTTTTACTTTGGGAAATATCATGCGCGTTTTTGGAAAAACAGGATTTTTCTTAAAAAATACGACCGTGGTGGAAGCCTTGGGAACTATTACAGATATTGTTTTTGATAAAACAGGAACATTAACCGATCCCAATCAATACGCGATAAATGAATATTTGCCTTCAATTGAAAAAGAGGATAGCGCAGTTCTGTTTGAAATGACAAAAAACTCAACTCACCCACTTTCAATTGCTTTACACAAGTCAATGGACGTTCAAACAGCGATTCAACTGAATGAATTTCAAGAAATTAAAGGAGAAGGAATTGAAGCAAAAGTTGATGATCAAATCTATCGTTTGGGAAATGCTAAATTCACCAATCAACAAAATGAGGCTTCGAATTCAGTGGTTTATTTCACTAAAAATGATTCTTTAATTCAGCAATTTGAGTTTACAGCAAAATTCAGAGAACATTTACCCGAATTATTGCAAAAACTAGATAACTATTCCATTCATGTGCTCTCAGGTGATACGGAAAATGACAAAAAACGCTTGATTGAATTTGGCTTTAAACCTGAAAATTTATTCTTTCACCAAAAGCCACAAGATAAATTTGATTTCATTGAAAAATTAAATAAACAAGGCAAAAAAGTCTTGATGATTGGAGATGGATTAAACGACACGGGCGCTATCGGAATTGCACAAGTTGGAATTGCCATTTCAGAAGACATGTTCCGATTTACTCCTTCCTCGGATGCGATTTTGGATGCAAAACAATTGAGCAAATTACCTGAATATTTAAAAGCTGTTGCTTATTCAAAATTTGTTCTGAAATTCTGTTTAGCTTTTTCTATTTTCTACAATATCATCGGTTTGAGCTTCGCCATTTCAGGAACTTTAACTCCTTTTGTTGCTGCGATTTTAATGCCGACAAGTTCAATTTCGGTTGTGCTTTTGAGTACCTTGCTCGTGCAAATGAAATATCGAAAGTTTTGATTTGAAAATAGGGTGATTTGAGAATTTATTGATAAACTACATTGAGCAATTGCATTTTCAAAAGGGAATTTTATTTGATAACCTCTATTGTAAAATTGAAATTACCTGTGGCACTGACTCTTAGTCAGATTAATATAAAAAACTTCTAGTTAAAGCGTTTAATCATAGATTTAGCCACATTGTTGCTGCTTGTTTGCGAGCTAAATGGAGATTAAAAAAAGGTTAATAACCGGTTTTTATGTAAAGTAAAAAAATATTCCGTTGATAACAACGATTTCCTTATAATGATTTTTTAGATTTATCTGGATTTCACGAATTAAATTGACATATAAATCTTCAAAAAACTTCCTTATTAGTAACTAATTTTAAAGTTTGATATTTAGATGCTACTTACTTAAAATATTAAAAGCAGTTGTAAAAAGAAAGCCAAATCTATTTTTTTATTCAGCTTTCTTTTTTTGACTTTAGTGAATGGAATAATAAGAGTTGTCTTTTTTCAAAAAATTAAAATTTGAATTTTGAATTGGTTTCATTTGTTTATTGATTTTTTGTTCTGAAAACAAAAGAAGGGATAATTCAATTCGTTCGTTCCAATTTACTTTCAAAAGTTCCGTTAAAGAAATAGTTCCTATTTGATAAGCATAATCGATTCCAATGTATAAATCCTCTATTTCTTCAAACTGAAACTCAGATAAACTGCTAAAATTTGTGGAACCAATATAAACTTTCAATTTCAAATCATCTGACAACTTAACTTCAGCGTTGGCTGTTTTTCTGTATTCGTAAGCATAATTATAATTTAAAGCTGAAATGTCTGATAAAACGGCACTTGCTGTTGGTAAACTCCCTGCACCTTTTCCATAAAACAATTGTTTATCAGCATAAGCTGCTTGCACGATAATAGCATTAAATTCATTACCTACATCAAATGCAGCATGGGTCGCATCTACTAAATGCGGAGCAACAAATGCAAACAAATGATTTTCTACTTTAAAGGCCTTAGCAAATAATTTAACTCTGAATTTTTTTTCTTTTACAAAACGAACATCTTGTTCTTTTAAGTTTTTTATTCCTACAGTTAATAATTGATTCGATGCAATAGATAGACCAAAAGCATGCTTAATTAAAATAGTTAGTTTAAAAACCGAATCGAACCCTTCAACATCAAACTTTGGATCAACTTCTGCAAATCCTTTTTCTTGAGCATCTTTTAAGGCATTCGTATATGAAATACCCTTATTTGATTGAGAAAGAATATAATTTGAAGTTCCATTAACTATACCTTCAATTGAAGTAAGGGTATCATTATTGTAATATTCCTCCAAGTTCCGAATAATTGGAATTGACCCGGCTACTGAAGCTTCATATAATAGAGACACTCCGTTTTCTTTTGCCAAAGCAATGAGTTCATCTAAATGCTCAGAAAGTAGCTTTTTATTAGCTGTAACAATATGTTTTTTGCTTTGGATGGCTTTTTTAATAATTAAATAAGCCTCTTCACTATTGTTTATCAACTCAACAACAACGTTAATTAACTCATTGTCAAGAATAGCCTCTGGTTCAAAAGAAATTGGAATTTTCGTTTTTTCTCTTGGCTTGTGTTTGTTTTTAGCAACTATACTTACTATTTCAGCATCAAGTTGTTTGGATTCATTAAGCACTTTATAAAGTCCTGAGCCTACACAACCGAATCCGAATAAACCTATTTTTAATTTTGACATATTTAAAAAAATTTAAGCAGTAAATAAAATATTTCCCAAGTCATAACTTTCATAGTGACCTGTTAGATTTTTAGTTTTAAAATAAAAGGAATGAAAATGATGTTTAAGGGCTTCAAATTCTAACAAAAAACCATCGTGTCCATAGTTTGATTTTATGGTTTTAAAAATTGAATTAGCAATATTTCTATTTAAAAAGAGTTGCTCTGAAAGTGGAAATAAAATATCGGTTGTTATACCAATAATTAATGTCTTGGCTTTGATTTTTTGCAGGGCATTTTTCACATTTTCTCTATTTCGACCAACATTATGTGAATCCATTGCTTTTGTGAGTGTAACATAAGAATAAGCATTAAAACGATTTGCTAATTTTTCACCTTGATAACGTTGGTAATGGGCAGCTTTAAATTGATTAACTTGATCACTTAAATTGTTTTGTTGGGAAAGGGAATAGCTATCATACGAACGATAACTTAAAAGCGCAATACTTCGTGCTGCAATCAAACCTTTCCTTCCACCTGATTTCGTTTTTAGATAATAGGTCGGGTCAGCCTCAATTGCTAAGCGTTGACTTTCATTAAAAGCAATTCCAAATGGTGAATGTTGCGCATTTGTAGCAATCAAAATTAAATGGTCAAAAAGATTTGTTTGCTCAATTGCCCATTCTAATGCTTGCTGCCCACCTAAAGAAGCTCCTATCAATGTATGAATTTTTGTAATTCCTAAGTAATTTCTTAATTTTTCATGTAAACGAGCCATATCCCTTGTGGTGATTTGTGGAAATTCATCATAATAAGTGTTATCATTTTCATCTGCTGATAATGGACCTGTTGTTCCGTAACAAGAGCCTAAAATATTGGCGCAAACTATAAAATGTTCCTTTTCATTAAAAAATCCATTTTCCCCACATATATTTGGCCACCATTCATAAGGATTGCTGTTTGCAGTTAAGGCATGGCAAATCCAAATTACATTATTAAGTTCTTTATTAAATGTTCCGAATGTGTGAAAAACTACTTCCACATTTTGAAGAAAAATTCCGTTCTCCAAATAGAATTCATTAAAACTTACCTTTTGATTTTTCATTTTCAATTTTGTTAAAATGCGCTCTTAAAATGAATTAAGAGCGCAGGATAAAAAATTACGATCTTGCTTCTACCAATTTTTCAAAAGCTTGATTTAGATCGAAAAGAATATCGTCAATGTGTTCTATTCCAACCGATAGCCTTAATAATCCCGGAGAAACCCCTGCTGCCAATTGTTCTTCAACAGATAATTGTTCATGTGTTGTCGCACTTGGGTGAATAATTAAGGTCTTTGAATCTCCAACATTCGCTAAATGCGATATAAGTTCGAGATTATTGATAAAAGAATTTGCCTCTTCAACCGATCCTTTTATCTTAAAACTTAGAACACCGCCAAAACCATTTTTTAAATATTTCTTAGCATCCTCATTATACTTTGACGATTTCAAACCTGGATAATTCACGTATTCAACTAGTTCATTTCGCTCCAACCATTTTGCAACTTGAAGTGTATTATCAACTGTTTTCTGTACGCGGAGTGATAAAGTTTCAATACCTTGAAGAAGTAGAAATGAATTAAATGGAGATAATGAAGGACCAAAATCTCTTAAACCTTCTACACGTAAACGAATAGCAAATGCGATGTTTCCAAATGGTCCATTTGCACCAAATACGTCCCAAAACTTTAATCCATGATAACCTTCTGATGGTTCAGAGAACTGAGGATATTTTCCATTTCCCCAATTATATTTACCTGCATCTACTATAATTCCTCCAATACTATTTCCATGTCCACCAATCCACTTTGTAGCAGAAGCAACAACAATGTCTGCGCCATAGTCAATAGGTTTAAACAAAAATCCAGCTGCACCAAAAGTATTATCAACAACTAAAGGGATTTCAAATTCTTTAGAGATAGCAGCGATTTGCTCAAAATCTGCAACACTAAACTCAGGATTTCCTATGGCTTCAATGTAAATCGCTTTTGTATTTTCATCAATTAGCGACTTAATTGAACTAGGTGAAATTCCATCAGCAAATCTCACTTCGATTCCTAAACGTTTGAATGCTACCTTAAATTGATTGTAAGTCCCTCCATAAAGATGAGAACTTGAAACAAAATTCTCCCCTGCTTGAAGAATGTTATTCAACGCTAAAAACTGTGCCGCTTGTCCTGAAGATACAGCAACTGCAGCAACCCCACCTTCTAGTACTGCTATTCTTTTTTCAAAAACATCGGTTGTTGGATTCATTATCCGTGTATAGATATTTCCGAATTCTTTTAATCCAAATAGATTTGCCGCATGTTCTGCATCTTTAAATACAAATGAGGAAGTTTGATAAATTGGAACTGTACGAGAACCTGTAACTGGATCTGCGATTTGACCTGCGTGTAATTGCAGTGTATCATAATGATAATTTTTACTTGACATTTTTAGTGATTTAATTTAGATTTTTAAAATTGTTATGCTTGGAAATGATGACAGTATTATTCCGGGCCCAGAATATTGTGCCATCAGAATTAAAGCCTTAAGAGAAAAGGATTCCTAGATGCACATACTGCAACAACAGCAATGGCAACAACAAGTCAATGACTTGAAAAAAGAGAATAAGTTAACCTTTGTTAATGATTTTTTGGTGCTTTCGAGTAATTTTAAAAAATTCATCTTTTCATTTTTATATTCTTCCAACATGGAATCAGGAATTAGCACCGGTTTTCCAATCAATTAAATTGACTTTTAGTTGGTTGCTAGAGGGTCATCGAGCCTGTCTCTATCCTCGTTCTATATAAACTTTGAAACACCGATCGTGAATCAAGTGCAAATTTAAAAAAAAATTGATTAGCACAATTTTTTTTTGTTTTTTTTTTAAATGATTGTAGTTAAAACAATGATCTCAATTTTTGTCTTCTTATTATCTAAAAAAAAACAATTATCATAAACTCGTTGATAA
This sequence comes from Flavobacteriales bacterium, assembly GCA_018883325.1. Lineage (GTDB taxonomy): Bacteria > Bacteroidota > Bacteroidia > Flavobacteriales_D > Crocinitomicaceae > UBA952. The sequence goes on from VEQH01000037.1 coordinate 24,487, forward strand.
GTTCCTAAAGGATTTCTAAAATATGAAAGGAACAAGCACTAATTTTATAGCTCAATTTTAGTTATGGGAAAAATCATTGCGATTGCCAATCAAAAAGGCGGTGTAGGAAAAACAACAACAGCAATTAACCTAGGTGGATGTTTAGGTGTTTTGGAATACAAAACGTTGATTGTAGATGCAGATCCGCAAGCAAATTCAACTTCAGGTAATGGATTCGACCCTAAAAATTCACGCAATATTTACGATTGCTTGGTTAACGGTGTGCATCCAAAAGATTTGATTCTAAATACTTCAAATCCGAATTTAGATATTTTACCTTCACACATGGACTTGGTTGGTGCTGAAATCGAAATGATTAACATGCCTAATCGAGAGTACTTGTTGAAAAAAGCATTGGAAAAAGTTAAAGATGAATACGATTTCATTTTAATCGATTGTTCACCTTCACTTGGTTTAATTACTGTCAATTCAATTGTTGCTGCTGACTCAGTGATGATTCCAGTACAAAGTGAGTTCTTTGCATTAGAAGGATTAACAAAATTACTGAACACCATCAAAATTATTCAAGGTCGCTTAAATCCTGATTTGGAAATTGAAGGTATATTATTAACGATGTACGATACGCGTTTAAGAATGGCCAACCAAGTTGTGGACGAGGTTAAAACGCATTTCCAAGAATTGGTTTTTGATACAGTTATTCACAGAAATACAACAATAACGGAAGCATCGAGTTATGGAAAAACAGTTATTATGTACGATGCTGCTTCCAAAGGTTCCACCAATTATCTTAACTTTGCGCGCGAAATCTTACAGAAAAACAATTTGACTAAGATTGGCAACGATGACAAAAAAATTGAGATAGACCATGAGCTCTAATGCTAAAAAAAAACAACCTGCACTCGGAAGAGGATTAGGTGCATTACTTCAAAATTCAGATACTGACATAACGACATCAGGAACAGCAACAGCAGGTTCTGTTTCTTTGTTACCAATTGATTCTATTGAAGCAAATCCTTTCAATCCAAGAACACATTTTGAGAAAGAAGCATTGGATGATTTATGTCGTTCAATTCAAGTTCATGGTATCATTCAGCCTTTAACTGTTCGTAAATTAGGACGCGATAAATACCAATTAATTTCAGGTGAAAGACGTTTTCGAGCTTCTCAACTTGCAGGTTTAACGGAAGTTCCTGCTTACATCAGAATTGCAAACGATCAAACGATGCTTGAAATGGCATTGGTGGAAAATATTCAACGCGAGGATTTGAATGCGATTGAAGTTGCAATTTCTTACCAACGTTTAATTGAAGAATGTAAGTTAACGCAAGAACAACTTAGCGAGAAAATTGCAAAATCGCGATCAAACATTGCTAATTACTTGCGTTTGTTGAAATTACCTGTTGAAATTCAAGCAGGTGTTCGAGATAATTTAATTTCAATGGGGCATGCTCGTGCTTTGGTTACAATTCCAGATGAGGCGGAGCAAATCAGACGTTTCAACTTAATTATCGCTGAAAATTTGTCCGTTAGAGAAACTGAAAATTTATCCAAAGGAGAAACAAAAACGACTGTAAGCACAAACACAACTAAATCGAGTTCAAAAGCTTTAAATCCTTCGCAAGAAGCTGTGAAAAATTTCTTAGCAGATCGTTTTTCTACAAAAGTTAGTATCGAAAAAGCAGCAAAAGGAAATGGTAAATTAGTCTTGCATTTCAATTCCGAAAGTGATTTAAACCGATTGATTGAGCTATTGAAAAATTCATGAATCGAATTTTAACCGTTTTAATCGTTTTTCTTTCATTTTGTTCTTATTCTCAAGACACTATTCCCGATAGTTTAAAGCATCCTTATAAAAAAGCAATGCTTTATTCTGCCATTATTCCCGGTGCAGGACAGATTTACAATTCCATTAATTCTGATTTACGACCAAAAAAAGCTTATTGGAAAGTTCCTCTCATTTACACTGCTTTAGGAACAGCAGGTTATTTCCTCATTTCCAATCAGGTGACTCAAAAATCGTTGAAAGTGGAATACACCAAACGAATGGAGAACTCATTGGATTTAAACCCCATTTGGGAACCTTATGATGATCAAGGGGTTTTGTTTCTTTACCGTCAATATTTAGATTGGCGCGATTTATCCATTTTGGGACTTGCGGCTGTGTATTTTATTCAAATTGCAGATGCCGCTGTTGAAGCACATTTCTTACATTTTGACGTAAGCGAAAACCTAACAATGAAATTTGAACCGACGTTAATGAATTATAAAAGTCCCGGAATAAGTCTTAAAATGTCTTTTCGTTAACTTGAAAATCTTATTTTTGCTTGCATGAAAATCGCTCTTATCGGTTACGGAAAAATGGGAAAGGCAATAGAAACGATTGCTTTAGAACGCGGACATGAAATTGTTTCAGTATTCAACAGTGAAAATCCTTTCAAAAACAACGCAAGCACATTGAGTAAAATAGAAGTTGCTGATGTTGCAATTGAGTTTACGCAACCTTCACTTGCTGTTGCTCACATTTTAACTGCGCTTGAAATGAATCTTCCAATCGTTGTTGGAACAACTGCTTGGCAAAAAGAAGGTTTACAACTCGTTAGCGATAAATTAAAAGCGAACAATGGAACTTTATTGCATGCAAGTAATTTCAGTGTAGGAGTAAATATTTTATTTGCCTTGAATAAAAAACTTGCTGCTTTAATGGAAAATCAATCGGAATATGCGGTTGAAATTACGGAGATTCATCACACGCAAAAACTCGATGCGCCAAGTGGTACAGCCGTTAGTTTGGCTCAAGATATTATCGCAAACAATACCCATTACTCAAAATGGGAATTGAATGAAAATCAATCCATTGATGAACAAACGATTCCAATAACTGCACTTCGCGAACCAGAAGTTCCGGGGACACATTTCGTTCGTTACAATTCAGAAATAGACACAATTACGCTTGCTCATCACGCTCACAATCGCAAAGGTTTTGCATTAGGTTCGGTGCTTGCAGCAGAATTTTTAAAAGACAAAAAAGGACTTTTCACGATGTCCGATGTATTAAACCTATAAATTATGAGCTTCTTTTATTTTTACCTGTTAATTCTTGTTCATCCTTATCTATCACTTTGGTGGTTGAGTTTTCCTAAAGCAGGAAGAAAAAGTTGGGAAGCATTGATTCCGGGATATAACTACTTCGTAATGTTCAAAATTACTTGCGAGAAGCCTTTTTGGTCGCTTTTAATGCTTTTTCCTGGTGTTCATTTAATTATGTTGGCAACAGCGAACGTAAGTTATTTAAGACGTTTTGGATATTATTCTTTTACCGATACCTTGCAAGGAATCTTATTTCCTTACTTGTTAATGTACAAAGTGACAAAAGAAGAAGCTGTTTTTGGCGCTGAAACAAATTGGTCAAATTCGAGGGAAACTGAAATCCGTAAATGGGGAGATCACATTGTTTTATTTCTTTGTTTGCCTGTAATTGGTCACGTAATTGCACTTGCGCTTGGAGCTGTTACACGAGAACAACCGGGTGTAAAATCTCGTGTAAAAGAATGGGGAGATTCTATCTTGTTTGCCTTAGTTGCTGCAAGTATCATCCGAACTTATGTATTTGAGCCTTTTCAAATTCCAACGGGTTCGATGGAAAAAACCTTGTTAGTAGGTGATTTCTTATTTGTGAACAAATTGGCTTACGGACCGAAAGTTCCTGTGACACCTCTCTCCTACCCGCTTGTTCACAATACCGTTCCTTGGGTAAATATTAAATCGTACACAACTTTAGAAAAAGGAAGCTACACGCGCTTACCCGGTTTTGGAAAAGTGAACAGAAATGATGTTGTTGTTTTCAATTATCCTTCGGGCGACACCGCGGTTTACGACCCACGAATGCCCGATGGTTTAATGGGACACGATTACCACGGAATTGTGAACGAAGAAGCCTTTTTTCAATTCAATACTTCTGCTGAAAATGGTCAGAAATACAGAGAATTGAATGATAATTTATTGAAACAAGGTAAAACTAAACAAGAAGCGGATAGTATTTCAAACGACATTTTTTACCGCTACTTTATCGAAACAAATTGGAAATGGAAACAATTAGCACGTGAAAAATTAGCAAGAGGAGAATTTCCAGGTGAAGCAAATGGAATGACACACGGAGGTTTAATCTACCGTCCAGTTGACAAAAGAGAAAACTATATCAAACGCTGTGTAGGTATCCCTGGTGATAAACTAAAAATCGTGAATTCAATACTTTATGTGAACGGAAAAAGTGCGTTTGTTTCTCCAGAACAATGTTTGAAATACAAAATTGAAAAATCAAAAGTGACCTTCCCAAGTCAAGAAGAAATGTTCAGTCGATATGGACTTGAAAATGATCCTTCTGGAGCAAGAATAGATTTTGAAACACGGGATCAAACGTATTACTTTTTTAATTTAACACGTTCTGAAAAACAAAAAATTGAAAAGGATTTCAAAATCAAATTAGAAATTGATGTGTATCCACAATACAGTAAATCAAACGATTACAAACCAAATGTAGGCGAATTGATTGACAATATCAGAACCTTTCCAAAGGATTTTTATGTGAATAACAACGTTACTAATTTTGAAGAATTCCAAGTGCCTTACAAAGGAAAAGTGGTTGATTTCAAAAAGGAAAATATTGCTTACTACCGAAGAATTATTACCGCTTACGAAGGTCATAAATTAGAAGAGAAAAAAGACGGAATCTACATCGACGGAAAGAAAACAACGACCTATAAAATTCAAATGAATTACTATTGGTTGATGGGAGATAATCGCTACAACTCAGCTGACTCAAGAATTTGGGGATTTGTCCCTGAAGATCACGTTGTTGGTCGCGCTTCGTTAGTGTGGTTCTCTAAAAGTGCTTACATGGGAATTCGTTGGGAAAGATTATTCAAGTTCATTAAATAATGACCGTTTTTCCAATTGCTTATTTTCCTTCCATTTTATATTGTAAAGAATGGTTTCAATGTGAAAATAGTTTATTGGAAATACACGAAAATTTTCCGAAGCAAACAATTCGCAACCGTTGTGAGATTTTAACTGGAAATGGAATTTTGCGTTTAAGTGTTCCTGTTGTGCATCAAAGTGGAGTAAAAATCCCAACCCAACAAGTAAAAATCATTCAAACTGGTTCTTGGAAAACAGATCATTGGCGAGCAATCGAAAGTGCTTATTCCTACGCTCCGTATTTTGAAGATTACGCACAAGAAATTCAAAACATCATTTTTGAAAGTAATGGTTTACTGCTTGAGACAAACTTAAAATGTTTGGAATTTGTTGCAACAATATTAGATAAACCTTTCGATTTTAGAACCACTTCAGAATATTTGTTTGAAGTTGAGAAAGATTTCAGAAATACTGATTTTTCTACCAAAGAAAACTGGAATTTACCTAATTATCAGCAGGTTTTCTCTTACAACAAGCCTTTTTCTCCAAATTTATCCGTCATTGATTTAATATTCAACGAAGGGCCTTTTTGTCGGAATTGGATTTTGTTAAATACTTGAACTTTCTTCTCCTTTTTCTTTTTAATTTGATAGCTATAACTCAAATTTAAAATGTGGCGATTCAAAGGAGTTGCCAACTGAATTCTTTGGTCAAAAATATAACCAAACTCTACTTTGTGTGGACCTTTTAAATCCAAAGCAAACGAAGCTGAATAACGTATTTTCGTAAAACGATTTCCCAATTCATAATTACTTGGGTCGTAGAAAAATTCCGTACTTATTTGAGGCGTTAACGGGAAATTATTAATGTCGTAAGAAATACTCGGTTTTATTCGAAAAGATTTGTCAAACTCAGGCTCATAAGACCCAACGAGTAGTTCTGAAAACGAATACTGATAACGCAAACGCAAACCTAAATCCAATCTTTTTATTGTTTTAGAAAATTGCAAGTTAAAATTCAAGCGATGATTAGAAGTATAATTTGTATTGTCTTCTCTATTGGCAATATATCGATAATCGATCGAAGGTTTTAGCCATTTTTTGAACTTGTATTTTACAGAAACCTGTCCAAAAGTCGTTTGTAAATTGTAACTTCCAAAACGATTATTCCAATCGACAGCGTACTCAAATTTGTTACTTAATTTTCCAGTAATGCCAGTTTCTGCCCAAACTTGAAAGTAATTCTGTTGACTTGAAACAAAATTAAGGGATAAACTAAAAAATAAGAAGGCACAAAATCGAAACATCACAACTGTTTTTTGATAACAATTGTATCTAAATCAATTACTTGATTGCGTTCTGTTATCTCAAATGGAACCAAAATTTCTTTCTTCCCACTCGCACAACTACTGCAATCTTCATAAACGAACAAAGTGTATTTTCCTTTTTGTAAATAATTAAAAACGAAACTTCCGTCGTAACTTGTTTTTATATCATCATCGTAAAAATTATCATCTTCACCATAAATCAAAAACACATCTTGGTCAGCCGCTTCATATTTTCCACCAGAAATTGGATTGCCAATGCTGTTATATAATTGTTCCATTACAACACCTTTCACCGTTGCTGAACCACCTTGTCCTTCTACTTTAGAACACGAATATAAAAATGTGCTTGCAATAACTAAACTTAATAAATACCTCATCTTTTTGCTTTTAAATCTCTATTTCATTTCAAAAATACAACATTACGATTGATTCAATTAACTTTAACGCGTTATTCAATAAAATTACGTTACTATCGCTAAACAAATCAAACGCTAGATGAGATTCTTTTTTTTACTAATACTTGCTTGTCTCTTTACATTCTCCTCAAAAAGTCAAGTTTTTATAAATGAATATTCCTGTTCCAATATTTCTACCTTTCCCGATGGATATGGCGAATACGAGGATTGGATTGAACTTTATAATCCAGCAGCTACTCCAATAGATATTACAGGTTGGTACCTTTCCGATAAACCAAATAACCTAACGAAATGGCAAATTCCACCGAGTTCAATGACTGCTTTTGGTTTCAAAATGGTGTTCTGCTCAAAAAGAAACACAGTAAATAACAATCAATTACACACAAATTTCAACATTTCACAAACCGAAAACGATTGGATTATTTTGAGTAATCCTTCTGGAATTGTGGTTGATTCATTCAAAATAAAACATTTAACAAAAGCAAATCATTCGATTGGTCGTTCCACAAATGGTGCTCCTGATTTTAAACTGTTTACTTCCCCAACTCCAAATGCTCAAAATGCTGGTGCGATCAATTTTTACACGCCAAAACCAACATTCAATGTGCAAGCAGGATTTTATACAAGTGCGCAAACTGTAAGTATAACTTGTGTTGACCCAACAGCAACAATCCGATACACTTTAGACGGAAGCGAGCCAACAGTAAGTTCAACTTTATACACAACTCCCATAAATATTAGCTCTACAAAAGTGCTTCGAGCTGTTGCATTTAGTTCTAATCAACCTTCTTTCATTGAAACTAATACTTATTTCATCAACGTAAACCACAGTATTCCAATAGTTTCCGTTTGTAGTCAAAGTGTTTTCGATTTAGTAGCAAATGGAAATCAAAACCAACTAAATATCATCGGCGCTTTTGAATTGTTTGAAGACGATGGTTCTTTTATTGACGAAGGACAAGGAGATTTCAATAAGCATGGTAACGATTCTTGGTCGTATGCGCAACGAGGTTTTGACTTTATCATGCGCGATCAATATGGATACAACAAAGATTTAAATCATCAAATTTTTCCTGAAAAAACAAGAGCTAACTTTCAACGAGTTATCTTAAAACCTGCGGCAAGCGATAATTATTCATTTGAAAATGGAGCACATATTCGCGATGCTTTCATCCAAACACTTTCCGATAGAGCACAAATGAAATTAGACGAAAGAACTTGGCGACCTTGCATCGTTTACCTGAATGGTCAATATTGGGGAGTTTATGAAATTCGCGAAAAAGCAGACGACCACGACTACACGGATTACTATTACGATCAAGATAAATTCAACCTTCAATATTTAAAAACTTGGGGAAATACGTGGGCAGACTATGGCGGAAATCAAGCGATTTCTGACTGGAATAATTTGAAAAATTACATTGCAAACAATAACATGGCGAATGCTAGCAATTTCGCTTATGTTGATGGTGAATTAAACTGGGAATCGTTGTGTGATTACTTCATGTTTAATTCTTTCGTTGTAAACCAAGATTGGTTAAATTGGAATACAGCTTGGTGGCGCGGAAGAAATCCTGCTGGAGACAAGAAAAAATGGCGCTATGTTCTGTGGGATATGGACGCAACTTTTGGCCATTACATTAATTACACTGGAATTCCAGACACAGGACCAAATGCTGACCCTTGCAATGCCGAAAATTTACCCGACCCGGGAAGTCAAGGTCACACAGAAATTATCTCAAAACTTATCAATGAAAATCCAACAGTGAAACAGTATTATGTTTCGCGTTACATTGATTTAGCCAACACTTATTTTTCTTGCAATTATATGAACGCGCTTTTGGACAGTATGGTAAACGAAATCGCACCAGAAATGCAAGGACAGTGTACGAAATGGGGAGGAACTTACACAGGTTGGCAAAACAATGTTCAACAATTACGCAATTTTATAAATGCGCGTTGTGCTTCTTTGGAATCTGGCTTGGAAGATTGTTATCAAGTTGTGGGGCCTTACGCAACAACATTTGATGTGTCTCCAGCAGGAACAGGAAAAATAAAAGTTAATTCCATTTATCCACCAACTTATCCTTGGTCAACTTCTTATTACGGCGGAATTCAAACAAATATTGTTGCACAGGCAAACCCTGGATTTGTTTTTGACCATTGGGAATACACAACAGGCCCATTAACTGGACCAATTACGCAAGCAAGCAATAGTTTAACAATTTCAGGAGCCGAAAATATCGTAGCCTTTTTTGTGGCGATTGACCCAAATACAGATACGGACGGCGATTTCCTAACCGATGTGAGTGAAATTGCAAATGGTTCTGACCCGCTTGACCCTTGCGACCCGAATCCAACAACACCAGTTTGTGACCAAGATAACGACGGATTGACAAATGACGAAGAAGCAACAGCAGGAACAAATCCCACAAATCCAGATTCTGACGGAGATGGCGTAAACGATGGAACAGAAATCACAAACGCTTCTGACCCTTTAAACCCTTGTAGTCCAGCAATCAATAATGTTGCTTGTGACACAGATGGAGATGGATTAACCAACACAGAAGAAACTACTTTAGGAACAGATCCAAGCAATCCTGACACGGACGCCGATGGAATCAATGATGGCACTGAAGTTACAAATGGTTCAAATCCTTTAGATCCTTGCGACCCAAATCCAACAACTTTAGGTTGTACTTTAGACAGCGACAATGATGGATTGACAAATAGTGAAGAAAGTTCATTGGGAACTGACCCGAATAATCCTGATACTGATGGAGATGGAATTACTGATGGATTAGAAGTTGAAAATGGAACAAATCCTTTAGATCCTTGTGATCCAAACAATGATTTATTCGATTGTTTAGAAGGAATTCATATTCCAAATGCTTTTTCACCCAATCAAACTGGAAGCGGAGACAATGAAGTATTTCAAATCATCGTTGGGAAAGATATTCAAACAATCAATTTTAGAATTTTTGACCGTTGGGGAAATTTAATGTTTGAATCAAAAGATAAAAAATTCAAATGGGACGGAACATTTAAAGGGAAAATGTGCAATTCAGGAATCTATGCTTACGTTGTAGAAGTGATTTACTTAAACAATAAGCAAGAAACAATTAGTGGTAACATAACTTTAATTCGCTAATGAAAAGAGTACTTGTTTTTATCGGCTTGCTCATTTCTGGAATTGCAAATGCACAAGATTATCATTTTTCTCAAATAGATAAAATGATGCCTTTGATAAACCCTGCCACAACCTCAAACTTTGACGGTTTTGAAAAATTCAGTGCATTACACCGCAGTCAATGGCTTGGTTCAGGGACAAAATTTTACACCACAAACGCATTAGCAGAATTGACATTAGGAAAGAAACGAGGTCGAGACAAAGCTTATTTAGGAGTTGGAGTATTTTTCAATAACGATTTTGGCGGTGATTCTAAAATGGCAAGCAACGGTGGAGGTTTTTCCGCAAGTGGAAATGTTACGCTTGCAGATGGACATTGGTTGTCCGCTGGTTTTCAAACCGCTTTCGTTAGCAGAACAGCTGACTTTTCGAGATTATATTATTACAATCAATTCAATGGTGCAGGTTTCGACAACACAATTCCTTCAGGAGAATTAAACGAATTTAGATCATTCGGCTACGTCGATGCTTCAGCAGGAATTTCTTATCGATTCACTAAAAAAAGGAATAGAAAATACAAATCAAAGAACAATGGATTTCAATTGGGATTTTCAATGAGTCACTTGAATCAACCTGACTTAAAATACAATGTATTAATTGAAGATAAATTGTACCGTAAAATGTGTATTCACACGAATTTCACTATTGGAATTAACTCAAATTCTGGACTTCAATTTACAGCAGCACAATTTTTTCAAGGTCCACATACAGAAACGAATTTTGGAATATTTTACGAGTTGCGATTGAAAGATGTAAGCACATTAATGAGTGTTTCAAAAGAGCGAAATTTATACATTGGTTCTTATTTCCGCATTCCAAATTCTTTCGCTCCGTATATAGGAATTGATTTTGGTGATTTTTCCTTTGGTGTTTCTTATGATAAGACTGCGGGACTCGCTGGAACGGCATTCAAACATTCCATTGAAGTTAATGTAAGTTATATGATTACCAATAAATCCATTTTTAGAGGCCGATAGTTAGATTAAATTTTAAATTTGCCTTGATGATTGAAAGTCAACACTTGGAAAAACGAGTAAAATATTTAGAAAGTCTTTTAGTTGAGCGAATTAAAGAACTTAAATGTCTTTTTGAGATTTCTAAAATTTGTCAGAAATACGACGATAGGTTAATTGATAAACTTCAACAGTTAGCTACTGAAATTAAAAATGGTTTTAAATTTCCAGAACATTTAGTGGTGTATATCCAATTAAATGCACTTGAAATTGGCACTTCTCCCCAAGGTAAAAAATCACTTGAAACCGACTTAGTTATTGACAATCAAGAATGTGGAAAAATCATCGTTAGCTATTCAAACCAAGATTTTGATTTTCTAAGCGAAGAAAATGATTTGTTACATCAAATTGGACTTGAAGTTTCAGCCTTTATCGAACGTTATACTCAAAGAGAAAAAGACAAAAAAATTGAAGAGGTTTTGCGTGGAAACGATCGTTTAAATATTCTTTCTGAATTAACTGCTGGAATTGCACATGAACTGAACACGCCGCTCGGAAGTATTTTAGGTTACTCGGAAATTTTATTAAAATCAGAAAAAGAAAATCATAAAAAGAAAGATTTACAAAAGATAATTTCAGCAACAAAAAATGCGCGTGAAATTGTAAAAAGATTGATGTATTTTTCTTGTGAAATGCCGCAGCAATTTGCACATCTAAACATGAACGAGTTGATTTCCGACAATATTGGTTTTCTGAATCGACAATTACAAGAGAAAAATATAATTCTCAAATTTGATTTAGATAATTCAATCCCTTCAACAAGGTTAGATGCCGTTCAATTCTCACAAGTGCTGTTCAATCTCGTTTTAAATGCAATCAATGCTGTTCCTAAAAATGGAACGATTACTATACAAACAAAATTACTTAAGGATAATATTCAATTGGAAATTTCCGACAATGGCATCGGAATTAGCAAAGCAAATCAGCTGAATATTTTTAAACCTTTTTTCACCACAAAACCAACGGGCGAAGGAACAGGTTTAGGACTTTCGGTCGTTCATGGAATTATTAAGGCGCACAATGGAACAATTTCCCTTGTCTCCGAAGTAGGAAAAGGAACTACTTTTACCTTACAATTTCCAATAAACTAACAATTATGATAAGTAAACTATCCGTTCTACTCGTTGATGATTCTCATGATATGTTGGAGATTCTGAGAAGAAACATGAACGAAATAGGTTTAAATCCCGTGGCGACAAACAATATCATGGATGCTATTGAGATTCTGGAAAATACAGAAATTGATTTAGTTATCACCGACCTCAACATTCCAGAAGTCAGCGGTATTCAACTTATCAAATACATGTCTCAACATTTTTCATCCATTCCAATTCTTGTAATTACAGGTTATCCGAATGTGCAAGATGCAGTTGAAGTGATGAAACTTGGCGCAATGGAATACCTCATCAAGCCTTTTACTTTTGATGAGTTGGAAGATGCAATAACAAAAGTATTTTCTCAATCTGGAATTGCAATTGATGCAACTGAAATTGAAACAAAACGCGATAATTTCCATGGAATTATAGGTCGTTCTGAAGCCATGCAGAAACTTTTTCAGACGATTGATAAAACAAAAAACAATAGAGCCTCTGTGCTTATAACTGGAGAAAGCGGTACTGGAAAAGAAATGGTTGCTAGAGCGATACATTACAATAGTGATTACTCTTCTGCGCCTTTTGTTTCTGTAAATTGTGCTGCAATTCCTGAAAATCTTCTTGAAAGCGAGTTATTCGGTCATGTGAAAGGTGCATTTACAGGTGCAACAACCAATCGCATTGGATTTTTTCAAGCTGCGAATGGAGGAACACTCTTTTTGGATGAAATCGGAAATTCTTCTTTAAACGTTCAAGCAAAACTTTTAAGAGCCATTCAAGAAAAAGAAGTTGTAATGGTTGGAGACACGAAAGTTCAAAAAGTGAACCTTCGAATTATTTCAGCAACAAATTCTAATTTAGATGAAATGATTCAAAGCAACTCATTTCGTGAAGATTTATATTACCGATTAAATCTAATCATTATCCATATTCCTCCTTTGAGGGAACGAATCGGAGACATTGAGTTATTGATTAATTTTTTCAATCAAAAATACAGTAAAGAAGCAGGTAAAAAAACACTCAATTTTAGTTCAAGTATTATTGAAATATTTAATTCATATACCTGGCCTGGAAACGTAAGAGAACTCGAAAATTTCATTCATCGTTTGGTAATAATGAAGGATGAAAAAGTAACAATGGAAGATATCCCAAATTATATGAAAATGGTTATTTCAAATTCTACTAATGATTCTAATTTTGTTCCTTTAATTGAAATGGAGCAGAAATATATTTCTAAAGTTTTAAGCGCTGTAAACAATAATAAAACTAAGGCGGCCGAAATTTTAGGCATTGATAGAAAAACACTTCGAGAAAAATTAAAAATTAAGTGAGTAATTTCGCCCCTATTGGGTAAATTTTACCCAATTTTAAAAACTATTTTAATATAAAAAGTATAAAAATTTAAAGACAAAGCATCATAATCAACTCAATATGAAAAACTTAGTTAAAGTAAAAAAATACAATTTAAGCTTGGCACAGCCATTGAAAAGGGCTAAACAACAAATTAAAATTAAATCTCCATGAATAAAGATAAATGGTTATGTCCTAATTGCATTTATTCCGGCAATTGTCTGACAGAAGCCAAATCTATAAATCCAATCTATTATTGTGAAGAGCATTTTGTTAAAGCAAAAAAAGAAGCGCCCCATGTTGACCAAATCATAAGACCAATACCTTTGGAACTTACAAATACAGAAGGCTTGTGTGTTTCTTGTGACCACAAAAATGATTGTTTATGGAGAACTGATTCACAAGTTGTTTTTAGCTGTGAACATTACAAATGATTTAAATTTTAAACTAGAAAAATGAAAGTTGAAGAAAAAAGAAAAACTGGAATGTACGAAAGTGTGATGCACCAGTTTAACAATGCGGCAGAAGTAATGGGACTAAACCCAGAAATTAAAAAAATTCTTGCTGCAACAAATAACGAAATAGTTGTGCATTTCCCAGTTAAAATGGACGATGGAAAAATTCAAGTATTCACTGGATACCGCGTTCAACACAACAACGCTTTAGGTCCATACAAAGGTGGTTTGCGTTACCATGCAACAGTTGATATTGACGCTGCAAAAGCATTGGCAATGTGGATGACATGGAAAACATCTCTAGCTGGTTTACCTTACGGAGGTGGAAAAGGTGGAATTCAATTAGACCCATCAAAATATTCAACAGCAGAAATTGAGCGTATTACACGTCGTTTTACACATGCTTTGGGTGACAATATCGGTCCGGATTATGATATCCCAGCTCCAGACGTTAACACAACAGCACAAATGATGGCTTGGATTTCTGACACATACATGTCAACAAAAAATCCATTAGAGCGCTCTCGTTTTGCTCACGTTGTTACAGGAAAACCTGTTGGTTCAGGAGGTTTAGAAGGTCGCGACAGAGCAACTGGATTTGGTGTTGTTGTATCTATTCAAGCTTGGGCTGATTGGAAAAAAACAACATTAAAAGATAAAAAATACATCGTTCAAGGTTTTGGGAATGTTGGACATTGGGCTTCTTTGTTTATGAAAGAAAAAGGTTCAATTTTAACAGCAGTTCAAGATGCTTCTGGAACTATTTACAATCCAAACGGAATTGATCCTCAAGAATTACTTGAGTACACTCAAACGACGAAAGGTAACGTTGCAGGATTCCCTAAAGCTGAAGCAATTGATCCTTCTTTATTTTTCGGTTTAGATTGTGACATTCTTATCCCAGCAGCACTTGGAAATCAAATTACTGACGAAAATGCTGATTCAATTAAAGCAGCAGTAATTGCTGAAGGAGCAAATGGTCCAATTTCACCAGAAGGAGAAAGCATTCTTAGCAAAAAAGGAATTGAAATCATTCCTGATATCCTTTGTAATTCTGGAGGTGTAATTGGTAGCTATTATGAATGGTTACAAAACAAACAAGGTGAAATTTGGTCAATTGAAGACGTAATTGGTCGTTTGGAAAAACAAGTATTAACTTCTTTCAAAAAAGTAGTTGACGCTGCTTCAGAATATAAAACTGACTTTAGAACTGCAGCTTACATTGTTGCTATCAAACGAATTGAATTGACTTATAACCAAAGAGGTGTATTCCCTTGATCAATTTAATGAGTAAAAAAAATAAAAATTGAGGTTCAAATCTCAATTTAAAGCTTGAGACAAGGACATCCAAGGAGCAATCGTTGGATGTCCTTTCTTCTAAAAAGCAAAAAAATCACTGGAAATTCATTTCGATTAATGCGACTAAAACTTATTGAAATGTTTCTGAATTATTCGCTACAAACACAATTAAATCCCAAAATATTTTCTCAAAAACTGTTTTTTATGTTTGATTATACATTCTCCAATAAGGCGCAAAATAATTTTAAAACATTATTTGTCTTTTAGATGCTGCACTAATTTCTAAGCAAAAAAATCAAACACCATTAAATAAATAAGAGTTGTTTTTGAAGATGCTAAAGTTTTAGCAACAATAATAAATGAATAAAAAACCAGTAAGAATAATGACTAAAATGATCTCTGTATCAGACTATAAAACAATAACTAACGCAATTGAAGAATCTAATCAGAATGCTACAAAAGCTGTTCTTGAGTTAAAAGAGATTATTGCTTCTTTTGAAGTAGTTGACGATGCCTTATTGCCACCAAATGTTGTCAAATTGAATAGTACTATTGATTTAGAAACTCCATTTGGCGCAATGAAAACACAAATCGTTTTACCTGAATCAAGTAATTCACGTCAGAAAAGAATATCTATTTTCACTCCCATGGCATACACGATTTTGGGTAATAAAATTGGGGATAAAGTCCATATCTTATTTCCTAATGGTGAACAAGAAGTTACGATTACAAGCGTAATGAATGAATTATAAGTTGTTCTAGGAAAAGTTTTTACACATTCAATCTTTATCCAATAATTTTAGGGGAAATCGAATACAAATTCCAATGATAAATTGTACGCTGTTTTTTCGTTCAAATGATCGGATCAAGAAAAAAACGTTGGGATAAATCATTGATTAGAATTCATTTTCTTAGGTGAAAAGGAGAACTTGAATAATTAGGGTCTGCTGAAAAAGTCAGACCTCGAAGAAGAGGCGAAGCCAAATGAGCCAGATTCTAGACGCAGTCAATGAAGATGTATATTAATACTTCGATTTACCTTCGGTGCTACTCCGTGGT
>VEQH01000038.1 GCA_018883325.1 Flavobacteriales bacterium
ATGCACAGTTATTTGCAGCTTTGGGTGGTACACCACAAGCAGGTGGAACATGGAGTAACACAGGATTAGTTTATACTTACACTGTATCAGCAGTAGGCTGTTCAGATGCAACTGCAACAGTTACCGTAACAATAAGCTCTCCTACAACCCTAACAATAGGCACTATAACCCAACCAACATGCTCAAACCCAACAGGAAGTGTTGAGTTGAGTGGCTTGCCTAGTGGCAACTGGACAATCAACCCAGGCAACATAACAGGAAATACAGCAACAACTACGATCACTGGATTAGTACCAGGAACATATAACTTCACAGTAACAGATGCGAATGGCTGTACATCACCTATGACTGCTGATGTAACAATTAATCAGTTTGTAAATATAGATCCAAACTTTTCTACCCCATCAGTTTGTGCAAACGCAACAGCACCAACTTTATCAAACACTTCTCCGAACGGTATAATAGGAACGTGGTCACCAGCAGCTATTGTTGATTTAAGTGTAACAACAGTTTATACCTTCACACCAAATCCAGGACAATGTGCTAATACGCAAGTGTTGAATTTGTCTTATTCTCCTTCACCACAAGTAAACTTAGTTGATACAATTTGTACAAGTTATCCAAGTCCTACTTATGTTTGGAATACAGTTTCATTTGGAACGACGACTGTAGGGACTCAAAATCAATCAGTAGTACTTCAAACAGTGGCAGGTTGTGATTCTACAATCATGATGCAATTGGTAGTTTTATCAAATCTAACAAGCACAACAAACTTAACAGTATGTCAAGCGGCATTAGATGCTCCAGGTGGAATCCAATGGAATGGATTGACAATAACAACAGCTGGTTCTCATACCGCAACTGCTATTCCAGCACAAGGAATTGTTGGTTGTGATTCAATTCCAACATTGGTTGTAACCGTAACGAATAATTTAGCATCAACAACAGATCTTACAATTTGTCAATCAGATTTAGCAACATTTACATGGAATGGATTAACGAATTCAACAATAACTGGTTCAGGTTCTTATCCTGTTACTCTAACGAGTGTATTAGGTGGGTGTGATTCAACAGCGACTTTGAATTTAACAGTTACACCGCAAGCAACGCAAATTACAAATCAAGATGTTTGTCAAACGCAACTGCCATTTACATGGGGTGTGAATAATCAAACTTATTCAATACCAGGAACATATACAGCAACAACTGTAGATAATGTTACAGGATGTGATGTGCTTCATACTTTGAACTTGAATGTATTACCAGAAATAGTAATTACAACTGCTCAAACAATTTGTGAAGCAGCTGTTCCAACATTCACTTGGAATGGTATAGGTGTTGACATTGCTAATGGATTAACTCAACAATTAACACAGTTGACAACTCAATCAAATGGTTGTCCTGGTAGGAATATATTGGACCTAACAATTGTCAATCAATTGACGAGTGTGGATAATGTTACTGTTTGTGGTAACCAATTACCCTACACTTGGAATGGATCAGATTATACAACAGCAGGAACTTATACAGCTACAACAATTGATCCAGCAACAACTTGTGATGTAAATGAAACATTGAATTTGACAGTAGTTACAGGATTTACATCAACTTATGATACAATTGTTTGTACAAGTAATTTCCCGTTCACATACCAAGGAAACACAATTAATCAAGCTACACAAATTATAACTCTGACAAGTGTTGGAGGTTGTGATTCATTAGTAACTGTTAATACAACCTTTACAACTCCAGCTTCTCCTACAGCAACGGCGAATCAAACATTCTGTCCAGCAGATTCCCCAACAGTTGCTGATTTAGTGGCTACAGGTTCAGGATTGCAATGGTTTGATGGGAATAACAACTTATTACAAGAAACAGATGCTTTGGTTGATGGAGCAACTTATTACGTTTCTCAAACAATAAACACTTGTATCAGTAATACAACTGCAGTAAGTGTTTCTATAGTAAATCCTTCAGCACCAACAGCTAATTCAAACCAAAATTTCTGTCCATCTGACAATCCAACAGTTGCTGACTTAGTTGCTAACGGTGTGAATTTACAATGGTACACTTCACCATCAGGAGGTACACCTTTGGCATCAAATACACCTTTAGTGAATGGAACTTATTATGCATCACAAACAGTTGGTACATGTCAAAGTCCGTTGAGTTTGCCAGTTACAGTAAATATCTCAGTACCAACACCGCCACAAACAGATCCACAAACGATTTGTCAAGATACACCTCCAACAGTCAATGATTTATACGCAGTTGGTCTAGGTGTTCAATGGTATGCAGATTTAACAGGAGGATCACCATTAGCACTATCAACTGTTTTAGTAAACGGAACTACATACTATGCGTCACAAATGTTTGGTACTTGTGAAAGTACACGTGCTGGGTCTTTGGTGACGATAGGAACGAATCCACTTGCCGATGCACCAAGCGATGTAACTGCTTGTGATCAATATGAATTACCAACCTTAACTAATGGTGCATATTTTACAGGTCAAAATGGAACTGGACCTCTTTTTGCAGGAAATATTATTACTAATCCAGGAGCAAATACAATTTATGTTTATGCTTCAAATGGTGTTTGTACAGTTGAAAATACTTTTACTGTTACAATTGGAACTACACCAAATGTAGATGTCATTCAAAATCAAATAAT
This sequence comes from Flavobacteriales bacterium, assembly GCA_018883325.1. Classification (GTDB taxonomy): domain Bacteria; phylum Bacteroidota; class Bacteroidia; order Flavobacteriales_D; family Crocinitomicaceae; genus UBA952. Next base: position 2,672 of record VEQH01000038.1, read on the forward strand.
ATGTGGAACATACACTTTACCAACATTAACTAATGGAGATTATTATGAGTTAACAAATGGAGGAGGAGCAACATATAATGATGGAGATGTAATTACAACTATTGGTACAAACACTTTCTTTATTTATGCAGCAAATGGAACATGCGCTGATGAGAGCACATTTACAGTAACAATCAATCCTGTTCCTCCTGTGGATAATCCAAGTAATGTTGTCAATTGCTTAAGCTATACATTACCAACATTAACAAATGGATTATACAATTCAGCTCCAGACGGATCAGGAGTTTCTTACAGCGCTGGAAACTCAATTAGTACTCCTGGAGTGACTACGATGTATGTTTTTGATAATAATGGTTTATGTTCCAATAGTTATAGTTTCACAATCACTATAACTGACGCACCAACAGTTCCAACTCCAGCAAATGTTACAGCTTGTAATACTTATACTTTACCAACATTAAGTTCTGGGAATTACTTCACAGCACCTAACGGTGGAGGTACACAACTTAATGCAGGAGCTGTTTTCAATGCGCCTTCTACACAAACGATTTATATCTATCAAGCAATTGGATCTTGTGAGGCAGAACATTCATTTGATATCACAGTTAATTCTACACCAACAGTTCCAACATTGGCAGATGCAACAGCTTGTGATACGTATCAATTACCAGTATTAAGTTCAGGAAATTATTATACTCAATCAGGAGGACAAGGAACTCAATTGTCAGCAGGTGATTTAATCACAAGCTCACAAACAATTTACATTCACGATACGAACGGTTCTTGTTCAGCAGAAACAAACTTTGATGTAACAATTACACCAACACCAAGTGTAACCGCACCAGCGAGTGTAACAGTTTGTGATCAGTATGTATTACCAACATTAACAAGTGGAAATTACTACACACAAGCAAGCGGATTAGGAACACAATTGGTTCAGGGTTCAACAATTACAGGAACACAAACGATTTATGTTTATGCTGCGAATGGCGTTTGTACAGATGAGGATAACTTTACAGTAACAATCAATACAACACCAATTGTGGATGCACCAACAGATGTTACAGCATGTGGTTCATACATATTACCAGCACTTGTTTCAGGAACTTATTACACACAAACAGGAGGAACAGGAACAGTATTGAATGCAGGTGATGCTATATCTACAGTTGGAACGACAACGTTGTATGTTTACTCGGCAAACGGAACTTGTGTTAATGAAAATAGCTTTGATGTAGTTATCGCAACTCCAGTTGCTGACGTATTAGCAGATGTAACAGTTTGTGGTTCTTACACACTTCCAACTCTTGTTTCAGGAAATTACTTTACACAATCAGGCGGATTAGGAACAGCATTGAATGCAGGTGATGCAATCACAATGGTTGGATCTAATACAATTTACATTTTCGATCAAATTGGAAACTGTACAGATGAAAGTAGCTTTGTTGTAACAGTAAATCCGGCACCAGTTGCTGATGCGCCACAAGATGTTGCAGTTTGTGACTCGTATGCTTTACCAACTTTAACAGTAGGCGATTACTACACAGCAAGCAACGCAGGTGGAACACCATTAACAGCAGGCGATGCAATTACAACAACACAAACCATTTATGTTTACGCAGCAATAGGTTCTTGTACGGATGAAAATTCATTTACGGTAACAGTAACAACAACTCCAGCTGTTTCTACAGTTGCAGATGCAGCAGCTTGTGATAGCTACGCATTACCAACGATTACTACAGGAGCTTACTATACACAAACAGGAGGACAAGGAACTCAATTGTCAGCAGGTGATTTAATCACAAATACACAAACAATTTACATTTACGCTGCAAATGGTTCTTGTTCAGCAGAAACAAACTTTGATGTAACAATTACACCAACACCAAGTGTAACCGCACCAGCGAGTGTAACCGTTTGTGATCAATATGTATTACCAGCATTAGCAAGCGGTAATTACTTTACACAAGCAGGCGGATTAGGAACACAATTGGTTCAAGGTTCAACATTGACAACGACAGGAACACAAACGATTTATGTTTATGCTGCGAATGGCGTTTGTACAGATGAGGACAACTTTACAGTAACAATAAATGCTACACCAGTTGTGGATGCACCAACAGATGTTACAGCATGTGGTTCATACACATTACCAGCACTTGTTTCAGGAACTTATTACACACAAGCAGGCGGAATAGGAACAGTATTGAATGCAGGTGATGTTATAACTACAATCGGAACAACAACTGTTTATGTTTATGCAGCAAATGGAACATGTACGGATGAAAATTTATATACAGTAACAATTAATCCTGCATCTTCCAACACAACTACAATCGTTGCTTGTGACACTTACACTTGGGCAGTAAATAACCAAACGTATACAACTTCTGGTACTTATACCGAAGTTACAGGTTGTGATACAGAGATTTTAGTACTAACAATAAACACTTCACCAACATTTGATGGAGCAGTTGTAACTGATGTTTCTTGTAATGGCTTGACAGATGGTAGCGTTGTAATAAATTCTTTAGGTGGACTTCCTGCTTATGTTGTTACGCCATCACCTACTAACTTAGGTGCAGGAACTTATAACTTTACAGTTACTGATGCAAACCAATGTTTCTATACAACAACAGTTACGATTGCTGAACCACCAGTTTTAGTTGCACAAGGAACTAGCTCTGTAATTACAGTTAGCGGTGGAACTTCAACAGTTACTATTAGTGCAAATGGTGGAACAACACCATATTCAGGAACAGGAACATTTACAGAAACAGCAGGAACTTACACTTACACAGTTACAGATGACAACGGTTGTACTAGCGATGTGACATTAACAATAACAGAACCACTTCCATTAACGGTTGTTGCTTTAGGAAATAACGCTGCTTGTTTTGGCGATTCAGTTGCTGTTAATGTTGTTGGAAATGGTGGAACAACACCTTATACGGGAGATGGAATTTTCAATGTTGCTGCTGGAACTTACACTTACACAATCACAGATTTCTATGGTAACACAGCTTCAACTTCAATAACGATTACACAACCAACAGCTTTAGTTGCAAGTAGTAATGCAGTATTGAACGCATTAGCTTGTAGTTATGATTCAACATTGGTAACTGTAAGCGCAATTGGTGGAACTGGAGTAATTAGTGGAATCGGAACTTTCTACGAAGGTCCGGGTGTTCATTCATATATCGTGTCAGATGAAAATGGATGTCAAGACACAACTGCTGTTACAATCACAGCACCTCCAGCAATCGTAACAAGTGTTTCTGTTCAAGATGTATATTGTAGCGGTGGAACTGGTTCGGTGGATTTAACAATTTCAGGTGGAGTAGGTCCTTACAATGTAGTTTGGGATGGAACGATTAACTCAGAAGATTTAGCTGCTGTTGTTGCAGGTACGTATGTTGCACAAGTTACAGATGATAATGGATGTATTGCAAACCAATCAGCAACAGTGATTGAAGACTTTAGTACAACACCAATTGGAATCAACAACTTAACAGGAACAACAACATTAACTTGTACAGATACATTGATTAACCTACTAGGTTTTGGAGGTTCAAATTATGTTTGGAGTGGTGGTTCAAATTTAACAGGAGCTTCAAATACAATCACTACACCAGGAACTTATACATTAAATCTTGATGATTCTAATGGATGTCCAAAACAATTGACAATAGTTATTGACGAAAACATTGTTCCACCAACAGCTGGAATTTCAAATCTTAACAGCCCTCAAACTACAATTATCACTTGTTCAACTCCAACAATTAACGTTGAAGCAACTGGTGGAGTTAATTATACTTGGTCAGGTGGTTTAGGTTCAAGTGCAACGCAAGGAATAACAAGTGCAGGAACTTACACTGTAACTGTAATTGGCTCTAATGGATGTATCAGTTTAGATTCAATTACTATTACTGATGATATTTTACCGCCAACTGCTGGTATCATCAACAACACAGCTTCAAACACTTTGAATTGTAACTTCGCTTCAATAAGTTTAACAGCAACAGGTGGTGGTACATATGCTTGGAGCAATAGTCTTGGAGCAAGTTTTGGTTCAAATGCTACTATTTCTGTAACTGTAGGTGATGTTTACACGGTAACAGTTACTGGTCCAAACGGATGTACAGATACAGAATCATTCATTGTTGATTATATTCCAAACCCAACTTTGACAGTAAGTAATATGACAGTTTGTTCAGGTAATTCAGTAACCTTAACAGCAATCGCAACACCATTATTAGGTGGAACTTATACCTGGAGTGGTGGTTTAGGAACAACTACAAATACAACGGTTACAACTCCAATATTAGGTTCAAATGTTGCTTATCAAGTTTCGTATACAGATCCGAATGGTTGTATCAGTAATACAGTAAATGTTACTGTAACTGTGTTGCAATCTCCAACTGTAACAGTTTCTGGAACAACAACAATGTGTTCAGGTACGAATGGGGTATTAACGGCAAATCCATCAATACTAGGAGGAGACTTCCTTTGGTCTGATGGAACACAAAATTTATCTCAAACAACTTCAAGTATTACTGTTTCTCCAACTGTAACTACAACTTATAGTTTAGTTTATACGGCTCCTAATGGTTGTCCATCACCAAATGTATCTGCTACAATTTCAGTAATTCCAACACCAGTTATTACTGCTCCAAGCACAGGAATTTGTACAGGTGGTCAAACAACGATAACAGCTACACCAGATTTACTAGGTGGTACTTACAATTGGGCGCCACTTCCAGCTGGACAAGTGAATGGACCAAGTATCACAGTAGCTCCAGCCGCAACAACAAACTATGTGATTACATATTTACTAAATGGTTGTACAAGTATTCCAGTGACAGTTCAAGTAACAGTTACAGATCAACCTACAGTTTCTGTGGCAGATATTGGAATTTGTACTGGAGCAACAGGAACAATGGTTGCTGTTCCTTCTTCAACTGCTGGAGTTGGTACTTACACTTGGACACCAAGCTGGACAGCAAGTAGCGGACCTGTTGGACCAACGTTCGACGTTTCTCCTCCACAAACTTCTGCTATATCAGTTGTTTATACATTAAATAACTGTCCAAGTTTACCTGATACAGCATTTATTACAGTTACGAATGCACCAACACTTACTTTCACAGGAACTAATCTTTGTGCTGGTTCAACCGGAACCTTGACTGCTGTTCCTAACTTCTTAGGTGGAACATATTTATGGACAAATGGAGATACAACAGCATCAACATTAATTTCAACAGATGTCGATACCACTTACAATGTTGATTATAACTTAAATGGATGTGTTGTGACAGGAACTGCAAATGTTACTGTAGATGAAGTTCCGAATGTGACATTTATGGCAACTGTTACTGAAGGTTGTGCGCCGCTTACAGTTAAATTAATCAACACAACCCCTTCAACAAATAATTGTACTTGGGATTTAGGAAATGGAGCAACAGTAAATCAATGTGGAAATTTAAGTTACACATTTATGGAAGCTGGATGTTTCGATATTTCCTTAACGACAGATTCACCAAATGGCTGTTCAAACACGTTGACAATTGATGATTTAATTTGTGTTTATCCTCAACCGGTTGCTTCATTCAACACAACGACAGAAGTAATTAGTTCTGATAATCCAACATTGAATGTAACAAATACAAGTATTGGTGGTGTTGATTACACTTGGGATTATGGAAATGGGGTAGTTGAAACTTCATTATTCCAACCAGATGGTATTACTTACACAGGAGATATTGAGCCTGAATATGTAATCACATTGATCGCAGTTTCAGAGCACGGATGTGTTGATACAGCTTACAGAGTAATCAAAGTACGTGATGAGTTATTGATTTTCGCACCAAACACATTCATACCTGATGGTGATGGATTAAATGATACTTGGTTCCCTGTAATTACGGCTGGAATGGAAGAAAATACCTATGAGTTAATCATCGTGAATCGTTGGGGTGAAATTGTATTCCAAACAAGAGAAGTTTCAGCTGGATGGGATGGAACTTATCAAGGAAAAGAATGCCAAGACGGAACGTATACTTATTATATCCGCTTCAGAAGTACATTCGATAAGCAACACAAAAACATTACTGGGCACATCAATTTATTGAGGTAGGTCGCTTATCTGTAATGAGGTAAGAATACTTTAAAACTGCATAAGTTTTAATGACATCGAAGAAGATTCCTCGCTTCACTCGGAATGACTCCTGAATCGGGAGGGGAATGCGAAAATACGAAGCATTTTCGCTAATTCTTTATACTAAGAGTCATTCCGACAAGCGGGAGGAATCCTTTTAAAATCACTAAGTAAAATTCAATACAAAACCATATTTGGAGGAATCAAATGCGTAATTATGTACACATAGAAAAAATTTTGTGTACGATTCCTTCTATCCTAAAAGCATATAGAATAGAATTAATTAGAGTTTTTAAGAAATATAAATTTATTGTTAGGATTTTAAAACGCGCTCTGAAGAGGCGATTGCTTTGTTCTTATTCGCAAGTTGACCGCAAGCAGCATCGATGTCTTTTCCTCTGCTTCTTCTAACGTTTACGATAAGATTTTTGGATTCCAAGTAATTGGCAAAAGCATCCACTTTCGCAGTGTCAGCTTGTTGGAATTCACCGTCATCAATTGGATTGTATTCGATGATATTGATTTTACATGGAACACATTTCGTGAATTGAGCCAACTCAGCAGCGTCTTCAATTGAATCATTAAAATCTTTGAAAATAATGTATTCAAAAGTCACGCGACTACCTGTTTTTTCATGAAAATAAATCAATGCTTCACTTAACTCAGCCAAGTTATTGGACTCGTTTATCTCCATTATTTTGTTTCGCTTTTCATCGTTTGCTGCATGTAAAGAAAGCGCAAGATTGAATTTCACATCATCGTCACCAAGTTTACGAATCATCTTAGCGATTCCAGCAGTGGAAACAGTGATGCGTTTGGGTGACATTCCTAATCCTTTTTCAGAACTGATAATCTCGCATGAACGAACAACGTTTTTATAATTCAAAAGCGGTTCGCCCATTCCCATATAAACAATATTGGTTAACGGTGTATTATAGCGTTGTTCAGCTTGGTTTTTAAGGTAAACAACTTGATCGACGATTTCTCCAGCCGTTAGATTTCGCAATAATTTCAATCGACCTGTTGCACAAAAAGTACAAGCTAGACTGCAACCAACTTGTGAAGAAATACAAGCAGTCATTCGCGTTTTTGTAGGAATAAGAACTCCCTCAACGATTTTACCTGTTTCAATTCCAAAAGCACATTTGATGGTTTTGTCTTTGCTGATTTGTTCGTCTTCAACATGAATTGCATCAATGTAAAAGTTCTCTTCCATTAATTGACGAAAACTTAAACTAAGATTACTCATTTCCTCAAAAGTGTGAGCATTTTTCTTCCAGAGCCATTCATAAACTTGATTGGCGCGAAATGATTTTTCACCTATTTCTTTGATGACATTTTGTAATTCCTCCAAGGAAAATTCACGAATGTTTTTTTTACCTTGAGGCATTTTAAACTTATCTATTAAGCATTACAGGCATTACTAACATTAAAATGTCTTCATTTTCGTTAGTGTAAGTTGCAGGCGTTAATAATCCAGCACGACTTGGTTCGCTCATCGCTAATTTAACTTCTGTTGAATCTAAATTTCCAAGCATTTCGATTAAGAAACGAGAGTTGAAACCAATTTCCATATCGTCACCATCGTAATTACAAGTCAATCGTTCTTGTGCTTGATTGGAAAAATCCATATCTTCAGCGAAAAGAACTAACTCAGAACCAGCAAGTTTTAATTTGATTTGGTGAGTTGTTTTATTAGCAAAAATTGAAACGCGCTTCATAGAACTCAACAATTGAAGACGATCAACTAATAATACATTTGGATTTTCTTTTGGAATTACAGCTTCGTAGTTCGGGTATTTTCCTTCAATTAAACGACAAACAATCGTTATATCATTGAACGTAAAAATAGCGTTTGACTCGTTGTATTCCAATAAAATTTCTTCGTCACCTCTTAAGTTGCTTTTCAACATATTTAGAGGTTTCTTAGGTAAAATGAACGCTGAACTACCATTTGCTTCAGCATCTGTTCTTCTGTAACGAACTAATTTATGTGCATCAGTTGCAACAAACGTTATATCTCCAGGCGTAAAATGGCAATAAACACCGCTCATTACAGGTCTTAAATCGTCATTTCCAGTTGCAAAAAGTGTTTTGTTAACCGCTTTTAAAATGATTTCACCGGAAATTTTGATTGAATTTTTGTTTTCAATGTTAGGTAATTTTGGAAATTCTTCTCCATTAAAACCAGTCATTCCAGAATTACCATTGTCATAGGTGATTTCAATTCCATACGTTTCAGGATTAACTCTAAAAGTACACGGTTGGTCTGGTAAATTTTTAAGAATATCAAGCACCATTTTAGCTGGAACGGCAATTTTTCCATTTTCTTCGGATTGAACTTCTAAAGTTGTCACCATCGTTGTTTCCAAGTCGGAAGCAGAAACAATCAATTGACCGTCTTTAATCTCGAAAAGGAAATTATCTAAAATTGGTAAATTATTACTTGAGTTAAGAACACCTGAAATACTTTGTAAATGACGTAAAAGGGTTGTGCTTGACGTTATAAAATTCATAAAAATTATATTTAGTACAAAAATAATAATTCACGTGGATTATAGCGTCTATGTTTTTATTCGAATGAACAAATTCGATAAGTATTTTTTCCTGTTTTTGCCAAAATAGATATTTTTGTAGTAAACAACCTACTATCATGAACTACTTTCTACTATTTTTCGCTTTATCGATTTTTCAATTTACAAGTTTTGCTCAAGATTTAAGCGCTGAGGAGAAGAAACTGTATGAATTAGTAATGGAATATCGAAAAGAAAAAGGCTTGGCAGAAATATCACTGTCTAAGTCTTTGACTTTCGTGGCTCAAACCCATGCAAAAGACATGGAGGAAAACCCGGCAACAGGCGATTGCAATATGCACAGTTGGTCTTCAAAAGGAAAATGGAAAGGATGCTGTTACAATGACGATCACTCCAACGCACCTTGTATGTGGAATAAACCGAAAGAATTAACGAGCTACAAAGGAATCGGATTTGAAATAGCGCATTGGTCTTCTTTTGGAACGGATGCGAAAACGGCGATTTACAGTTGGAAAGAGAGTTCAGGACACAATGCCGTAATGATCAATGAAGGAATGTGGAAAAGCCAGAATTCGAAAGCAATTGGCATCGGAATTTATGGAAGTTATGCAGTAATTTGGTTCGGTACAGCAGAAGATGTTCAATGACTATATTTGCTTCGAATAAAAACTTTTAAAGCTTCTCGTTTTAATATTTCACCAGCTAAACTTTTGTAATCGTCATTTTTTGTAACAGCATTTAGAAATTTATTTTCTTGTAAATCAACAGTGTAGATGAATTGTTGAAGTTCTGTTGCCGACAATCTAAAAAGTTGAGATGCGATTTGGTTCGTTAAGTCTTCTTTTATTGGAAGAATACTGTTTGACTCAAAACATACTTCCCAACCACAACTATTAAAATCTTTGATTATTTGTGCAACTGTTTTTTCTATGAATTCTTGGTTGTTAAAAAAATCGTTTATTTCGAGCTGGTTCAAAGTCTTATTTTTTAGATTCAAAGTTAAAATTACAATTTGTTTAGCTTAGTTTTGTGGCAAATTCAAGTTTTTAATGAAACGACTTTTTGATATTCTTTTTTCTTCATTCATTTTACTTCTTTTTTTTCCTTTTGGTTTAATTCTTTCGTTATTGATTGTACTTGAATCAAAGGGTGGAATTTTTTACAAGCAAAAGCGAATTGGGAAAGATGGAAATCCTTTTTATTTATTGAAGTTTCGTTCGATGCGCACAGATGCCGACAAATTAGGCAAACTAACGGTTGGTATGCGCGACCCAAGAATTACCAAAATTGGCTATTTCATTCGAAAATATAAATTAGATGAATTTCCGCAGTTTATTAATGTCTTGAAAGGTGAAATGAGTATCGTTGGTCCACGTCCTGATGTGAAAGAATATGTGGATTTATACAATTCAGAGCAACGTAAAATTCTTCTAGTAAAACCAGGAATTACAGATTACGCTTCGTTGGAATATTTTGAAGAGAGCGATTTGTTGGCAAAATCATCTAATCCTGAAAAGACTTATATCGATGAAATTATGCCTGCGAAAATCAAATTGAACCAAAAATACATTGCTAATCCAACCTTGTGGGTAGATTTGAAGATTATCTTTTTGACAGCAAAACGAATTATTTCAAAGTAATCTTCACTAAGCTATCAACCATATCCATATTCGAACAACTTCAATCTCAAGGTTTTTTTCAATCAAATTTTCTTCTTGATAGAAATTCAAAAACTATTCATTTAAAATGAATGAAAATTCATGTTTACATCTGAAATCAGGAAGAAGCTTCCAATCACTAAAAGCGTATTTTGTTTATTTAATGTAGGTAATATTTTATCAATAGCTTGATTTACATCTTTATGTACTTCTTGGATTTTTGGGTAAAGCTTTTTAATTTCTAAAAGTTTATCAAATGCTTGACTTCTTTCATTTTTAAAAGTACAAAGGTGAATGATACTATTCTCAGGGAAAATCGCCAACATCTTTTCTATTGCTTTGTCTTGAGAAGCTCCAAACAGAATCGTAAGTTTTTCGTTTTCTCCCAAATTTAAAGAGTTCAAAGTAGCTTTAATTCCTTCGTTGTTATGCGAAACATCAAGAATAACTGTAGGATTTTTCCTTGCAATTTCCATTCGACCAAAAAGTCCGCTGTTTCGTCGGAGATTTGTAATTGCATTTTCAATCAATTCTTCATCAATCGAGTAGGAGAGGAGTGAAAGAGTAACTAATGCCGTTTTTAAATTTTTGTATTGATAACCAGCTAATTTGATTTCGAATGGAAGTTGAAATTCTTGCGCAAAAAAGACTTGCGCATTTTGTTCTTCGGCTTTTTTCTCAAAAACAGCAGTTGTTTCAATTTGTCTTTCACCAATAACAACTGTTGTTTCATTCTTAATAATTCCAGCCTTTTCAAAAGCAATTGCTTCCAAAGTTTCTCCTAGAAATTGCGTGTGATCTAAACCAATATTTGTAATGACCGAAATCAAAGGTTTTACAACATTTGTGGCATCCAAACGTCCGCCCAATCCTGTTTCAAGAACAACAATACTGCATTTTTCTTGTTGAAAATAACACAAAGCCATTGCTAGTGTAATCTCAAAGAAAGAAGGTGAAAAATCGAGATTTATTTCTTTAACCTTTTGACAAAAATCAATTACAAATTCTTGGTCGATTTCAATACCATTAACCCGGATGCGCTCACGAAAATCATAGATGTGAGGTGAAGTAAATAATCCAACTTTCTCGTTTTTTTCGACTAATAGACTTGTCAGAAACGAACAAGTTGAACCCTTTCCATTTGTTCCTGCAACATGAATGAATTTTAGTTTTTCATGTGGATTATCAAAAGATTGCAACAATGAAAGTGTGTTTTCAAGCCCAGGTTTGTAAGCTGAAGCACCTTTAAATTGATAAGAAGGAAATTGTTCAAAAAGCCAGTTGATACTTGCTTCGTACTTATTTTGCTTCAATTTGAACGGTGTAGAATGCGTAAACAGTTCCTGAACCTGGATCTTTTTTGTATTTCACTTGGCGCATAACTTCAGCAATTACTTGATTGATGATGCGTTGGTCGGTACAGGTGGATTTTGATTTAATCAAGGTTGCAGCAAAAACATCTCCATTGGAGTTGATACTTAATTTCAAGTGTATTTTAGAGTCAAAATCTGTGTCGTATGAAGGAAGCGATGCGTCGTTTAAACGTGTTCTAGCTTTTCCATCGCCAGCTCCAGAAGGACCATCACCAAATTCTCCATCACCAGGACCTCCAAAAGGACCATTTCCAGCACCATTTCCATTTCCTGAACCGCCAGAACCAAAGGGATTATTTCCTTGTACGGAAGTAGAAGCTTGGTTATTCGGGTTGTTTCCGTTGGTTTTGTTTGAACTTCCTGTTTTTACAGTAGTTTGCCCATTCTTGCTTGTTAGAACTTGTTGAACTTGTTCTTTAGGTTCATCGATTGGATCATCAGAGGGAGTTCCTCCTCCAGCGCCACCGGTTTCAATTTTAAGTTCTTTTAATTCTAGTTCTTCCAAAGTTGTTTCAGTGTTGACCAAAACATCTTGAGGTGCAGGGTCGGCAATTTGATACGTTACAAGAAAAAATAAAATCAGAACTAAAATAACAGTAACAATCGCACTGATCCAACCGATTTTAATATCTTTTGGATCTGCGACTCTCGCATTAAATAAATTTAGTTTCTCTGCCATAATTTATTTGTCGTAAGCTAAAACAGGATCCCAACCATTTGCTTGAGATAACGCTAATACATTGAATACAGCATCATAACTAGCTTTTCTGTGACCTGCAATTTTTAGTTTCATTTTGCCTGATTTCTCAACCGCTGCTGCTGTGATTTCTTTAATTTCATCAAAATCCATTGGGTTTTCCATATCTCCGCCAGGCATTACCACATAACGGTTATCTTCTGTGATAACAACCATCGCTTCAACAGGGTCTTTAACAGGTTTGATATCAGCGTCAGGTTTTGGTAAATCGATTGGCGTTTGATTGTTCGCCATTAAACTCATGATAATGAAGAAAATCAGCAATAAGAATACAAGGTCGGTCATGGAGGCCATACCACCTTCTACTTTTACATTATTTCTGGGACGAAGATCCATTTCTTATTTATTTGGTTGGTTTAATAAATCCATAAACTCTAACGCTGCATTTTCCATTTGGTACACAACTTTCCCAATTTGTCCAACAAGGAAGTTATAACCCATGAATGCAATAATACCAACGATTAGACCAGCAACTGTCGTAACCATCGCTGTCATGATTCCTGGTGCAATTGTTTTTAATTCCAATGTAGAAGCATTTTGTAAGTCGATGAATACCACAACCATACCGATTGTTGTTCCCAAGAATCCAATCATCGGAGCAGCACCAGCGGCAGTTGCTAAGAAATTCAATCGTTGTTCAAGGCGAAGAATTTCAAATTTCCCTGTGTTTTCAATTGTTGCAGCAATACTCTCGTTTTTTGCAGAACCAATTCTAGAAATACCTTTTCCAAGCATTTTAGCAATTGGACTATCAGATGAATTACAAATATCTTTTGCACCTTGTAGGTTTCCGTTACTGATTTGGCTTTTCACATTGTTAAGAAATCCTTGTTCTTCTTTTGTTGCTTTTCTTAATGCTAAAAATCGTTCAACAAAAACGAAAATTGTGTAACCAAACATAATTAACAAAATCAAATTGATGATCCAACCAATACCTTGATTCGACTGGTCAATGATGTCCCAAATCGGAACGTCTTTAACGCCTGTTGCTGGTTCGGATGCACCTGTTACAATTCCAGGATCTGCTTGAAGAAAGAAAAATGAACTCATATTGTTTAAACTTTAAAATTGTTAGTTGTTACGATAATAATAAAAATACACCGATACCCGCAAAGTATCCAATTGCTGCCAGTGCTGAAATTCTTGTTAAATACCAGAAGAATGATATTTTTTCCATGCCCATTGCCACAACGCCAGCTGCCGAACCAATAATTAACATTGAACCTCCTGTGCCAGCTGCATAAGCAATAAAGTGCCAGATTGTTGCATCTGTATCTTGTGTGAACATTCCAATACTTGCGGCAACTAATGGAACGTTATCAATAATAGCTGAAGCAACACCTAATAAAGTAATGAAAACGTTTTCATCAATTTTGGCATTGACTGTTTGACCAAAGTTGAAAATCATCCCTAATGATTCCATAGAAGCAACGGTCATTAAAATCCCTAAAAAGAACAAAATGGAAGGCATTTCTATTTTACTCAAAGCTTTCATTGTAGGCCCGGTGTGTGCTTGTTCTCCCTCTAATCCTTCTCTGTCTGAATGAGTAATGTGGATAGTTCTATTACTTAAATATTCAGCAACTATTGCCATTACAGACAAAGAGAACATCATTCCAACATAAGGTGGTAGATGAGTTATTGTTTTAAAAACAGGAACAAAAACAATCATCAATAAACCAAATATTAACATAAATGGGCCGTATTTATTTTGTTTTTCTTCCGTTACTTCTTGGTTAATTGTTCCTTTAAAAACAGGCATAAATGAAGCAATTGCTAAAGGTATTAAAGTGCAAACTAAGGATGGTAAAATCAATAATTTCATTACTTCTCCTGTTGTTATTTTGTTTGCCATCCAAAGCATTGTTGTAGTAACGTCTCCAATTGGAGTCCAAGCTCCACCTGCGTTTGCAGAAATAATTATAAATCCAGCATACCACATTCTTGTGTTTGTATCTTTAACTATTTTTCTTAAAATGGAGATTAATACAATCGTTGCTGTTAAGTTATCAATGATTGCGGAAAGAATAAAAGCAAGAGCAGCAACAATCCAAAGAATTTTGATTTTCCTTTTAGTTTTTATTAGCTTTTTAAATGTTGCAAATCCTTCATAATGGTCAATCATTTCAACAATAGCCATTGCTCCCATCAAGAAAATGAGGATTTCAGCTGTTTTTCCAAAATGATGTAATAATGTCGTCTCCAAAAGTTCTGCTTTCAACTCGTGATTTGCACCAACAAGTGAAGTTAGTTTTCCAGAGTGTGGGTCAATCCAATTTTGGATGCCGTCAATATTCAAAGCGATGGTTGTCCAACAGATTACCATCATTAAAAGAGCAGGAACTAATTTATCAATTTTAATAGAATGCTCCAACGTAATTGCTGTGTATCCTAAAATAAATGTTGCAAGAATAAATAATTCCATTTTTCTAATTTTAGTGAACTAGTTGTCTCAATGCGATTTCAAAAGCAGCTTTTGCAATTCCTGTATTTTTTGAATTTACTTCGTGTGTTTTTTCAAGTGCATTTTTTATAATCAAACTTGTGTCTTCGAAAATTAATTTATCCTCAATGCTTTTCAAGTCGTTACTCATTAAATAAGCAAATACACGCGCCATTCCACAATTAGCAATAAAGTCAGGAATCAAAGCCAATGAAGCATCCGCTTTTTCTGCAATTGCTCCGAAGAAAATTTCTGGGTCAGCGAAAGGAACATTTGCACCAGAAGAAATAACTTTCACTCCAGCATTTAACATTCTATTCAATTGATCTTCAGAAATCATACGACTTCCAGCGCAAGGAATGAAAACGTCAGCTTTTAAATCCCAAATTTTAGAATTTATTTCATCGTAACTCATTAAATTCGAATTAACTAATTCATTTCCGTTCTTATTTAAGAATAAAGCTTTAATCTCTTCGAAAGTGAAACCATTTTCGTTGATTAAACCACCAACTCTATCAATGATTCCAACGATTATTGCTCCATTTTGAGCTAAATAATACGCCGCAGCTGAACCTACATTTCCCCAACCTTGAACGATAACTTTTTTACCATCGAGTTGATTTTGGGATACTGAGCCTGCCGAAGTACCCCAGATATTGAAATAATGACGAATTGATTCTGCGACTCCAAAGCCTGTAATCATATCTGCCACTACATATTTTCGAGTAGTATCAGGAGAAAATGAACTGTCTTCAATAACTTTCAACACACCTTGACGTAATTGACCAATGCGATTGATTTTCTGAGATTCTTTTGGTTGAAAATGTCCATTAAACACTCCTTCTTGTGGATGCCAAACACCGCAATCTTCAGTCATTGGAATCACTTCATGGATTTCGTCAACGTTCAAATCTCCACCAGTTCCGTAGTAGTTTTTCAATAAAGGAGAAACGGCTGCATACCAACGACGCAAAACACCTTCTTTACGAGGATCTTTTGGGTCGAAGTTGATACCTGATTTTGCTCCTCCGATTGGTGGACCTGCTACTGTAAATTTCACTTCCATCGTTTTTGCAAGTGATTCTACTTCGCGCTTGTCTAAACCTTTACGCATTCTAGTTCCACCGCCTGCTGCACCACCTCTTAACGAGTTAATAACAACCCAACCTTCAGCCTCAGTTTCAGCATCTTTCCATTCAAAGACGATCTCAGGACGTTTATTTTCAAATTTATGGAGTAAATCTTTCATTTATCTAATTCTACGAAATTCAGACAAAATTATAAAATTGTATGATTGAAGTCCTTTTTTAAACGATACTTACCAACAAGTAGAATGTGGATAAGTGCTATTTCTTTGTTTTGTAAAAAGTTCCTGAACAAACTTCAGTTTCAGCACCAGTAACACTTTTAACAGTTGTGGTTTCATCTCTCAAATAGCGAGCACCTAAAAAGGCAAAAATGATAGCTTCTTTGTAATCAATGATTTCATCAGATGGAACAATGCAATTGCCTTTGTAAAGGTTTTGGATGCGTTCAATTAGAAAATTGTTTTTTGCTCCTCCTCCAGTAATGTAAACAGATTCAATCTTTTCTTGCTGAAGGATTTTGCTAATTTCAATTGCTGTGTGCTCAACAATCGTTCTTAATTTATTTTCAAGCGAATCAATTTTGTTTAAGATTGGATAATAGCTGCTTTCCAGCCATTCAGTTCCTAATGATTTAGGTGGAATTTTATGAAAATGTTCTAATTTTTGAAGTTCTTTCAAAACGCTAAAATCAATTTCTCCACTACGAGCAAGAGCTCCATTTTTATCATATAAAAGTCCAATTGATTTTACAGTCTCGTTTAAAGGTAGATTTCCAGCGCAAATGTCAAAAGCAATGATTTGATTGTTTTTTTTGAAGCTAATATTCGTAAATCCTCCAATGTTCAAAAATGAATTTGCTTTTTGACCGAATAAATTAAAATCACCAATTGGAACTAAAGGTGCACCTTGACCTCCAGCGACTACATCTAAGGTTCGAAAATCGTTGATGACGTCAATATTGGTTTTGAAAGCTAAAGTCGCCCCACAGCCAATTTGGTAGGTGAAACCATTTTGAGGTTGGTGAAAAATCGTTTGACCGTGCGATGCAATTGCGTCAATTTTTGTTTTGTCGATTCGATTGTAAAGGATAAATTCATTTACATTTTCGGCATAAAAGTTTCCAATTTGTTTGTCAAGAATTAAAATTTCTGGAACAGATAAGTTTGTCGCGTTTTGAAGTTGTGTTAAAATCGAAGCTGTGTATGGAATAGTTTGGTAGTTAACAAGTTTAAAATCAACTGCTTCATCTTTAAAGTTGAAAATAACGTGTGCGATATCTAAACCATCTAAAGAAGTTCCTGACATCAAACCAATAATTTCGATTTTATTCTTGTTCAATTGCTTATTCAAAAGAGAAATTCGTTTAATTTTGCCAAAATTAATTTAATTCGTCAAACTATGAATTTTGAATTGTCTGAAGAGCAATTGGCAGTTAAAGAAGCTGCTAGAGATTTTGCACAAAACGTATTGAAACCAGGGGTTATTGAAAGAGATAACTTACAAAAATTCCCAGCAGAACAAATTAAGCAATTAGCTGAACTTGGTTTTATGGGGATGATGGTTGATCCAAAATACGGAGGAAGTGGAATGGATACTTTATCTTACGTTTTGGCTATGGAAGAAATTTCAAAAGTAGATGCTTCAACTTCTGTGTGTATGTCTGTAAACAACTCATTGGTTTGTTGGGGATTAGAGAAATTTGGTACGGAGGAGCAAAAACAAAAATACTTAGTTCCACTAGCGAAAGGTGAAAAAATCGGAGCGTTCTGTTTATCAGAGCCAGAAGCAGGTTCAGATGCAACTTCTCAACGCACAACAGCAATCGATATGGGAGACCATTATGTATTAAACGGTACAAAAAACTGGATCACAAATGGTTCATCGGCATCAATTTACTTAGTGATTGCACAAACAAATGTGGAGGCAGGTCATAAAGGAATCAATGCATTAATCGTTGAAAGAGGAATGGATGGATTTATCGTTGGAGCGAAAGAAGACAAAATGGGAATTCGTGGAAGCGATACGCATACATTGTTGTTCAACGACGTTAAAGTTCCAAAAGAAAATAGAATTGGTGAAGATGGATTTGGTTTCAAATTCGCAATGAAAGTTTTAAGTGGTGGACGTATTGGTATCGCTGCTCAAGCTTTAGGAATTGCCGGTGGTGCTTATGAATTAGCTTTGGCTTACTCGCAACAAAGAAAAGCATTTGGTAAAGAAATTTACAAACACCAAGCAATTGCTTTCAAATTAGCAGATATGGCAACTGAAATTGAAGCAGCCAAATTATTGGTTTACAAAGCTGCAATTGATAAAGACATGGGAAGAAATTATGACCAATCTTCAGCAATGGCTAAATTGTATGCTTCAAAAGTAGCGATGGAGCAAACAGTTGAAGCAGTTCAAATTCACGGTGGATATGGTTTTGTTAAAGAATATCACGTTGAGCGTTTGATGCGCGACGCAAAAATCACACAGATTTACGAAGGAACTTCTGAAGTTCAAAAAATCGTTATTTCAAGAGGGATTTTGAGTTAAATAATTGATATTAAAATTGATAATCCCGGGACGAATGTTTCGGGATTTTTTTGTTAACAACCTCAAAATAAAATTAACAATAAAACAAATTTGTGACCTTTGTGTTATTTTTACACCAACATTCAATGATTTTTTTTTGAATTGAAAAAAAATGTTGTAACTATGTACCCCCCAACAAATTGTAAATACTCAAATTATTAACAACGATATGAGAAAAAATACTCAACCGTCCAAGTTTAACCGGGCTAATAACCCAAAACAGCTTAGCTCATGCGCTGAAGAAACCAAATTACGCTTCTCGGAGCTGGCTTCTGCTGCCTTTGGCTTGAAAAAATATGCGAAAAGTTTTGTGTTTCTCCTCAGCACCCTCTTGCTCTTTAGCACGAAGGGGTTGGGGCAGAGATTACGCACTTTTTCTTTACTGATCTTATCTCTTTTTTTATTTTACGGCGAACTCTTTGCTCAGTTAGGTTTTGAAGGTCACATACCTACAACTCAGCTTCCTTATAATCCTGCGGGATATTCTAACTCTACTATGAGGCAAGGTAGTTCTGCTACAAGTTCTAATAAATCAACAATATCTCCAGGTGAGAATGTAATTCTTTATGTTAACTGGAATTTTGATACAGGAGGGAAGTCAGTTTATATAGTTTATACAACCAATGGTACGAACCCGTCGAAGACCAATGGTACTTCTGTAGCTTGTTCATTTTCTAATTTTTTAAACCCTAATCGTACATGGGTAGGAACAATTCCTAGCTCTGCAATTACAGCTGGAACGCAAATTAAATATGTTTTTTATATTAGCGATGGAAATCTTGCAGCTGCTTGGGGTAGAGTTGCTAGTAGTAGTGACGCATCTGGCTATACAACAACCTGGACAGAAAGCGATGCGGCTTATTCTTTTACAGTTGTAAGTCAATTTTATTCAAAGAGTACAGGTAATTTGGACGTTTTAACCAATTGGGGTTCAAATACAGATGGAACAGGCGTAGCACCTGCTAATTTTACTTCTAACAATGTGACCTACAACATCCGCAACAACGCAGCACCTACCATCGGTGCTGCTTGGACAGTATCCGGAACCGGATCCAAAATAATAGTGGGTGATGGTACGAATGCTTGTACTCTAACATTACCATCTGGAACTGCCATTTATAATTCAGTTGCTACTGATGTTTCAAATAATGCCACTGTGAAATTCCAAAATGCTACAGCACCAACATTTGGGACAACTCAATTTCTTTCTGGAAGTATCTATGAACATAATCTTGGAGCATCAGGTGGTACAATTCCAACCGCAACATGGAATAGTAATTCTACATGTAGGTTAAAGTATACAGCTAATACAAGCTCTTCTCCTAGCGGATTAAATCAGACATTTGGAAAATTTGAAATTGACCTTGCTGCTGGTCAAACTAATAATAATTTAATAATAACTCCTACAAATGTTACAAATGAATTTAGAGTAACGAGTACTGGCGGAGGATCTATTGAATTACAAGCATTAGTAATAGATGGGAATTATGTACAAACAGGTGGTACAGCAAAAATTAGAGCTGCTACTGGTGCCTCTTCAGCAAATGTAAAAGGAAGCTTTACTCTAAGCGGTGGGTCCTTCATGATTACAGATGCAAATGGAAGTGGGAACCAATCACAAATAACAGTTGATGGAGATTGTAGCTTAAATGGTGGAACTTTTTCATTTTTAAATACATCAGGAACTTCTGGAGTCGCTTTTATGATCATAAGAGGAGGAACAACAACTATAGGTTCTGGCGTGACATTTAGTGGTTTTTTATTAACTACTTCTGGATTTTATTTCAATAGGTTGACTGCTGGTACAATGAATGTTAATATTGCACAACCTTTCTCTTCTGGATCTATTCGTAATGCATTTTATTACAATACTACTAATACTACAGGAATTAATGAGACATATAATGGCTCATCAGCACAAACTACTGTTAACGGTACAAATGCAACACCTGGAACAGGATTTGCCGCCTGGCCTACTACAGGCACTGTTTTAAAAACCCTTACTATTAGCAATACCGCAGGTGTTACCGCATCCACCGCTAAAGTAATTAACACTTCACTGGTTGTAGATGCTAGTTGCCGTTATGACATAGGAGCAAATAATCACACGATTGCCTCAGGCGCCACAGGGACAATCAACGGAACACTGCGCAGTGCTGCAACAATTACGACCACAGGAACTCTTACTTTTAGCTCAACGGGTACATATGAGCATAATTTCACAACGACTGCCGGAACTATTCCAACAGCGACTTGGAGTTCAACATCAAATTGTAATATCATCGGATATACAACTAATACTGCAGCTGCATCGGGCTTGAATCAAACGTTTGGAAATTTTACATGGAATTGCACAGGTCAAACCAGTTCAACAAATTTAAATGGAGGCCTGAATGGAAGCGTGTCTGGTAATTTTAATGTTATCTCAACTGGTACAGCTCAATTGAGATTGGGAGGATCGAGTTCTACTTGGACTTCTACCATAAGTGGAGCTCTTAACATTCAAGGGGGTACTTTAGCAATTATTGGATCTGGTACTGCTGGCTCTGGTGCCGCAACAATAAATGTCAATGGGGATTTGACAATATCTGGAGGTATTCTTGATTTTAACGCAGTTAGTAATGCTGCATCGAGTACAATAAATATCGGCGGTAATTTTTCACAGACAGGGGGTGCCATACAGCGTTCATTTAATGCAGTATCTACTTTTGTTTTTAATAAATCTTCAGGCACACAAACTTTTACTCAATCAGCGGGCACGATTTCAAATAATATTAACTGGAATGTCGGTAACGGCACCTCTACCAACACTGTCCAACTTGGAAGCAATGTTAATTTAGGAACAGGCACCGGTACATTTACGGTCGCTAACAACGCTTCCATGGATTTTGGAACCTTTACATTAAGTGGAAGCGGAACTTTTGCTGCTTCGACAGGATCAACGCTGATCTCTGCCAATACCAATGCTACCGGTGCATTTAATACCAGCGGTGCTAACGGAAGTGTGCTAACAACAACAAGAACGTTCTCCAACGCAGGCGTAAACTATACTTTCAATGGTGCATCTGCACAAAATACCGGTAATGCCATCGGCTCTGCTACCAATACAAATATCAAAAATCTTACGCTGAACAATAGTTCAGGAGTTACGTTGTCTGCTTCAGCCTTATTGTCTTCAACTGGAACACTCACGCTTACCAGCGGATCTCTAACATTAGGCGCAAATGATTTAACACTTACTTCAGGTGCCACTATTTCAGGAGCCAATTCTTCAAAATTTATAAAAACCTCCAGTACCGGTCAGCTCAAACAAACGGTAGGAGGAAGCTCAGTTACTTTCCCTGTGGGTAATGCAGCTTACAACCCTATTTCATTCTCTAATTCAGGCACCAGCGACACGTATGGAGTCAGAGTGGTTGATGGAGCTTTAGCATCTACTTATGTGCCCAATGCTGTTACTAAAACTATTAATCGCAGATGGGAAATAACGGAGGCAGTTACAGGAGGGGGAACCATTACTCCGGCTCTAACTTTTAACCTGAGTGAAAGAAACGATGCTACTGCATTTAATTCTGCATCTAATCCCTATGTAGGTTTATTCACATCGTCTTGGTCTCAGGTAGGGGCAACATCCAGCGGAACCGATCCCCTAACATTTACCTCAGGATCTTCTTTTTCACCTAGCACATCACCATATTCATTCGGTTGTGGTAAGGATGACGGGCTGGCAGCTATAGCATGTACCCCGCCATCAACACAGGCAACAATCGGTGCTTATACCAATAATACAGCCGGTACTTCTGTTACGGTAAACTGGACAAGAGGGAATGGAACTGCAGGCGTAATTGTCGTTGCAAGGGCTACAGCCACTGCAGCTGTAAATCCAACAAGTGGAACTACTTATACTGCCAATGCTGCGTTTGGTTCAGGAAATACAACGGGCACTAACAATTTCGTTGTATATTCAGGTACTGGAACCAGCGTTAATGTTACTGGCTTAACAGCTGCAACTGGCTACACTTTTACCGTCTTTGAATATAATACCACTGGAACATGTTATCTGACGCCAGGTTCTTCAAGTGCTGTCACTACGTGTAATCCTGCTACTGCTAATGCGGGCTCTCCATTGGATGCGATTTGTCGGTCTGGAATATCAGCACAAATGGGTGGTTCTGTGGGAGGTGGTGCTACCGGTGGTACCTGGAGTGGTGGTGCGGGAACATGGTCGAATGCTAGCAATCCATCCACAGCAACTTATACCGCTAGTGCTTCAGAGTCTGGATCTATAACCTTGACCCTTACAACTACTGGAGGATGTGCTACAGTTACAGCCACAAAGAACATTACAGTAAATTCTCTTCCTTCCGCACCAACAGGCACCAATGGTTCTGGTTGTGGAACGGGTACGGTAAGTATTTCGGCTTCAGTTGGTGCTGGTGAAACTGTCGATTGGTATGCTGCTTCATCAGGAGGAAGTGTTCTAAGCGGAGGTTCAGCAACTACAAGTTTTACAACTCCAAGCATATCTTCCACCACTATATATTACGCTGAAGCAAGAAACACCACCACCAATTGTGTTTCTTCAACAAGAACAGCGGTAACAGCAACTGTAAATTCTTTACCTGCAATATCAACGCAACCTTCTGCACCAACAGCTACTTGTTCAGGTTCAGGTACACAAACAATAAGTGTAACTGCCACAGGTACAGGATTAACCTATTCCTGGAGAAAAGGTGGAGTTGCTCTTTCAAATGGAGGGGTAATTAGCGGTCAGGGAACAGCGACGTTAACATTAACAAGCCCAACAACTTCCGATGCGGGAAGTTATGATGTGGTGGTAAGTGGAACCTGTTCTCCCTCCGTTACATCCACTGCAGTTACAGTAACTGTCAACTCCAGTGTTGGCGGCACAGCCTCTGCTACTCCATCTTCCGTTTGTTTGAATGGTAGCACCTCTGTATCACTTAGCGGAAACTCTGGTTCAACCTTCCAATGGCAACGTTCAGAGGACGCAGGATCTACATGGAGTAACATCAGTGGAGCAACATCATCTTCTTATACCACGCCGAATTTAATTACAGCAACATCCTATCGAGCAACTGTAACAAATGGATCTTGTACATCTGCAACTTCTTCTACTGTTGCAGTCTCAATTAATGAAACCAATACAAGCTCAGCCTCCTCAGCTACCTACAATAGCGCATGGTCCAATTCGCAGAATGATAATACAACAGGTTTAGGAGCCTGGTCTTTATCTACTACAGGAACTGCGGGGTTCTTTACAGGATCATCAGATGTGAACAATGGAGGCACCCGATCATGGGGAATGTTTGCTAGTGGGGGCTCTAATTTGGCAAGCGCAGTTCGCACAGTATCGATGTCAATCGGAAATACCTTAAGTTTCTCAATGGATAACGGTTCGATTGACAATAGCAAAACAATTGGTTTTGCACTTCAAAATGCTAGTGGAGAGAATCTAATGGAATTGCTATTCATCGGAGGGCAATCTTTTTATCAAATAATAGACGCAGCAGGAACTACAAATACTTCGATTGGTTATACTTCTGGGGGCCTTGATGTTTCGGTGGCGTATACAGCTGGTAATACCTATGCTATTTATGTAACTGGTAAAGGTGGAGCAACTGAAAGTTATACAGCACGTACATTCTCAAGTCAAGGAGGTGGACAAGTGCCGACACAAATCCGCTTCTTCAATGCAGGTGCAGGTTCAGGACCCAGCTATGATTTATTCTTCAACAGTCTTTCTATTAGTAACCCAATAATTTCTTCACATCCATCAAGTAGTGCGCAAAATGTTTGTCAGAATGGTTCTGCAACTGCATTGAGCGTTACGGCGAGTGGAACAAGTCTTGCTTATCAATGGTATAGTAACACAACCGCTTCCAATAGTGGAGGAACATTGATTAATTTAGCAACATCCAGTTCTTATACACCATCTTCTGCAACTGCGGGAACGCTTTATTACTATTGTGTTGTAACAAATGGTTCGTGTGGTTCTGCAACAAGTAGGGTATCTGGTGCTGTTACAGTTGTATCTTCAACAACGTCAATTAGTCCATCTTCCACTCAAAACATTTCAATTTCTACCAATGGAACGCAGTTAAGTGTTTCTACCGGAACTGCAACCGTTTCCAGTAGAGCGTGGAAATATTCAACAACTTCTGGTAGCGGATATACAGCCTTCTCTCCTGCACAAACTGGAACAACATACACTCCAAATTTTGCTTCTTCCGGAACCTATTATGTAGTTTGTGAAGTAACCTATAGCAGTCCATGCGGAGTTGTAACAAGTAATGAAGTGCAAGTAACAGTTGCTGCTAATTCAATTACAACCAGCTCAATCTCAGGGTCTCCATTCTGTGCCGGTGCAACTGGTGTTTCAGTTCCGTTTACTTATTCGGGAGCAGGAAGTTTTCCATCCGCCACATTTAAGGCGCAATTGTCAAATTCCAGTGGTAGTTTTGCGAGTCCTGTAGATCTTCAAACAGTAGCTTCAGATGGATCGGGCAGTCAGTCTATTACCGTTACTATTCCTTCCAATTCGGCAGAGGGAACAGGATATAGAATTAGAGTGGTAAGTGATAATCCTGCGTTGAGTGGAACGGATAACGGCACCAACCTTACAATAAATGCAACTTCAGTTGGAGGATCTATTTCTGGAGGAACAACTGTTTGTACTGGAACAAATAGTACAAATCTTACTTTGAGCGGCCATACTGGAAGTGTTACGAAATGGCAGTCATCAACCACTTCTGATTTTAGTGCGTCTGTATCTGATATTACCAATACAACAACTTCTTTAACAGCAACAAATCTATCATCTACTACCTATTATCGTGCTGTTGTTACCAATGGTGCTTGTTCAGCGGCCAATAGCAGTTCCGCAACAATTAGTGTAAGTTCAGCATCTGTGGGCGGAACAGTCAGCGGTGGATCTGCCATTTGTTTAGGTTCCACAAGCGCGTCCTTAAGTTTGTCAGGCCACACGGGTTCAATAACCAAATGGCAATCAGCTCCAGCTCCATACACCACATGGACAGATGTTTCAAATACATCATCAAGTTATACCTCAGGTGCATTGTCGCAAAGTACTCAATTCAGAGCGGTGGTTACCAATGGGGTTTGTCCTGCTGCGAATTCAGCAGCTACAACTGTTACAGTAGATCAAAGTAATGCAGATGCCAGTACATATAATACTTCATGGTCGAATGGTTCATCTGATGGAGCAACCGGACTCAATTCTTGGTCATTATCAACAACAGGAACAGCTGGTCATTTTATTGGTACTTCAGATATTGATGTGAATACTGAGTCATGGGGTATGTATGCAAACTCGAGCGGTGAGGCAAACGGAATCCGCCCTTTTACTAGTAATCTATCCACTGGATCTTCTCTCAATTTCTCAATTGATAATGGTTCGGTTCAGAGTGGAGGAGTTGTTGGATTTAGTCTAAGAAATAGTTCGAGTCAAAACCTGATGGAATTCTATTTAACAGGTGGATCTTCTTTTTATACAATAAATGATAACGCAGGACCCAGTCTAACGTCTGTTCCTAATACCACAACAGGTTTGCGCATATCCATTTCTTACACAGGGGCTAACACGTATTCTATATCTATTACTCCTGCATCAGGCGGAAACACAACTTATTTTACTGGACGTACATTTTCAACAACGGGAACTAGCAATCAGGTACCACGTGAAATTCGTTTCTTTAATTATAACGCAGGTAGTGGAAGCCAATATGACTATTTCATAAATAGCATCTCATTAAATCGTCCAAGTATAGGGTCAGAAACTAACTTTGCAGCACAAAATCTCTGTCAGAATTCTACAGCAAGTTCACTTTCAGTTGCTGCTTATGGCACTGGGTTGAGTTATCAGTGGTATCAAAATACAAGTGCATCAACGTCAGGAGCAACAGCAATTACAAATGCTACAAGTAGTTCATATACTCCTTCCACGACAACAGCGGGCACTTTGTATTATTACTGCATTGTAAGTGGAACATGTTCTAGCGTGAGAAGTAATTTCTCAGGAGCTGTTACCGTAACGGCTGCTCCTACTACTGCTAATGCTGGTGCAGATCAAACGGGTTCAGCAACATGTGGTTTAACTTCAGTTACTTTAGCTGGTAATTCTGCACTTAGCGGAACAGGAGCATGGTCGATTATCAGTGGAACTGGTGGTAGCATTACAACTCCTTCTAGTGCAACAAGTGCCTTCAGTGGAACAGCAGGTAGCACATATACACTCCGTTGGACAATTAGCAACACGAATTGCACCTCTTCTACAGACGATGTGGTAATTACATTTAATCAAAATCCAACTGCATCTAATGCCGGTGCAGATCAAACAGGTTTAGCAACATGTGGTTTAACTTCTGTCACTTTAGCTGGTAATTCTGCAACTACTGGATCTGGAGCTTGGTCAATTATCAGTGGAACAGGTGGTAGCATTACAACTCCATCAAGTGCAACGAGTGCATTTAGTGGTGTAGCAGGAAGCACTTACACGTTGCGTTGGACAATCAGCAATAGTCCGTGTACAGCATCTACAGATGATGTTGTAATTGCGTTCAATCAAAATCCTACCACAGCCAATGCTGGTCCGGATCAATCAGTGTGCAGTGGAGCAACCGTTACACTCGCAGCTACTTCCGCTTCAGCAGGTTCAGGAGCATGGTCTATCATCAGTGGTTCGGGCGGAACAGTTACAACACCAGCTAGTGCAACAAGTACGTTTACCGGAACTGCTGGTACATCCTACACCTTACGCTGGACGACAACTAATAGCCCATGTACGGCTTCTACGGATGATGTAGTCATTACTTTCAATTCGGCGGTGAGCTATGGAACTGTTAGTAATGCTCCTAATACAAATGATCATTTAGTAATAAGTCAAGTGTATGGAGGTGGTGGAAATTCCGGGGCAACATATACAAATGATTTTGTGGAAATATTTAATCCTACATCAAGTACTGTATCATTAACCAATTGGAAAATTCAATACGCATCTTCCGCAGGATCATATGCCGACGCTGCGACCTTGAGCGGTTCTATTAACCCAGGCAAATATTATTTGATCAGTCTAGCTGGTGGTGCTACTGGTGCATCACTACCTTCAGCGGATGCGACGGGATTAACTAACCTCTCTGCAACTACTGGTAAGGTTCGCTTAATAAACGCATCATCAGTTGTAATAGATAAGTTGGGATATGGAACCTCTTCTAGCCCAGATCCTGAAGGAACTGCTGTTGCTGCTGCTTCTGGCAATGCAGTTTCGTATCAAAGAGCAAATAATGGTTGCACTGATACCGATAATAATAGTAATGATTTTTCAAATAATGTTACTGCTAATGCACGAAACAGCTCTTCTCCAACCAACGATTGCTCTGGTATCGTAGAAACAGATTGTTCAGGGGATATACCAAGTGCAATGAGTGTCAGTGGAGCATCAGGCTCTAGTTTGTTTACCTATCAATGGTACTCGATTTCAGGTCAGCAAAGTGCACCAACAGGAAATAGTACGAGTGGTTGGACGAGTTTAGGGAGCACAGATGGTGCGAATACTGCAACTTATACACCAACAAGCGGTATTTCATCCACTACAACTTACGCTTGTTTTGTTACGCCAACAGGCACACCTTCTTGTGGAACAGGTACTTGGGCTGGAAGCTGCAGACAAGTGCTTATAAATTCAGTAACGGGTGGAACAGTAGCTGGAAGTACAAGTGTTTGTTCGGGAGGAAATCCTGCCGCGTTTACTCAATCGGTAGCTTCGACAGGTTCAGGCACGTTGACTTACCAATGGGAATCTTCAGCAAGCAGTGATTTTTCAACCACCATCACCACCATAGCTGGTGCTACATCTACTACCTATGATGTGCCTGCAGGAATTACAGCAACAACCTATTACAGAAGAAAAGTTACCAGCATACTGAACGGCAAATCTTGTTCAGCTTACAGTAACGTATTGACGGTGACGGTAAATGCATTACCAACTATAACCGGTACAACAACTGTTTGTGTGAATGCAACGACTCAATTAACAGGTTCTGGTACACCTGCTGCTTCCAATCCATGGGTCGTAGCATCTAATCCTACAAAAGCTTCTGTTAACAGCAGTGGTTTGGTTACTGGTTTGATATCTGGTACGCCTTCGCCTACTGTTACTTACACCGATAATAACGGATGTACAAGCACTGCTTCCACCATAACAGTGAACGCTCTGCCAACTGTATCCTTCACCACTTCTCCTGCAGCAACACTTTGTTCTGCGACGAGTGCAACTTATACAACCCAAGCTAGTCAGTCTAATTATATTTGGAGTGTTCCAGGCACGTTGAATACTGATTATACTATCGCATCTGGAGGAATAGGAACCTCAAGTAATACGGTAACCATTAATTGGCTAACATCCGGTAGCAAAACAGTAACCGTAAATTACACGAATGCTAATGGTTGTACAGCAGCTAGTGCAGCTTCTAACTCCACTACAGTTACAATTTCTCCAACTACCTCTAACGCAGGTAGTTCTCAAACGTTATGTTCCGGAATTGCGGCAACCTTAGCTGCGAATTCGCCCTCCGTTGGTTCGGGAGCATGGACTGTAACAGGCGGACCAAACACATCCACTAGCCAATTTAGCAGCACTTCAAGTGCTACAGCCACATTTACACCAGCAGGAGGCTCAGGCTCTTATGTATTAAGATGGACTACATCCAACGGATCATGTACCTCTACATCTGACGTGACCATTACGGTTAATTCAGCAGCCCCTTCAACAACAGGTGTTTCTATTTGTCAGGATGCAAGTTCCGCAAGCATGTCTGTTACGAGTGATTTCGCAAATGCTGGAACTACTTTCTCAGGAACTTGGGCGTCTACCCCAACTGCCATTAGACCTACTTCTAGTATAAGTAATGACGCAATTTGCTCATTTACAAATGGGAATTCTAGAAATTATACAATAACCCAGTTCCAAGTTAGTGTTTCGGGCAATTATACTTTCGAGATGGATGACAATTCTAATTATGATGGTATGGCATATCTGACTTCAGGCAATTTCACACCAGGAAGTTGTTCAACTGGTACGTGGATTGTAGGAGATGATGACGGTGGAGTTAATAATGAGCCAAGGTTCACTGCCTCTCTTTCCACTGGTGTAATTTATACCCTTTATTCCACGACCTACAGTTCTTCTGCAGGAACTTATTTAGGCTCCTTCTCGTGGACAGTAACTCCACCATCTGGAGGAAACATTATGACCCCTGTCAATTGGTATACAGCCTCATCTGGTGGTACTTTGTTGGGTACCGGCACTTCGTTTAATCCGGTAGGTGTCGCTAACTCAGGGTTAGCTAATACTGCAACTGCGGGAACAACTACGTATTATGCGGCATTTTCTAATAATACAACATGTAGAACGGCAACTAATTATGAAATTAAGGCTAAACCATCTGCTCCAACAATTGGAACGATCACGCAACCAACCTGTGGAACAGCAACTGCAAGTGTAGCCCTAAGTGGTTTACCATCTTCAGGCAGTTGGACAGTCGCTGGAACTCCATCGGGTAGTTTAGCAAGTTCAGGAACCACAGGAACAGTTACAGGATTAACGGCAAACCAGACATATACATTTACGGTTACCAATGCAGACGGCTGTACTTCATCTGCATCAGGTAATGCGGTTGTTAATGCTCAACCGGCAACGCCATCTGCACCAACAGCCTCTGCTCAATCTTTGTGTTCAGGTTCAGATGTATCTAACCTTTCAGCTTCAGGAACAGCCATTCAATGGTATACTGCAGCAACTGGTGGTTCTGCACTTTCAACTTCAGAAGCGCTTTCGACAGGAACTTATTACGCTTCACAAACAGTTTCAGGTTGTGAAAGTGTCACGAGAACGAGTGTAGCAGTTACGGTAAACCCTACTGGCACTTGGATCGGTGATTCTAACGACGATTGGAATGATGCAGCAAACTGGTGTGGAGGAGTTCCTAATTCAAGCTCGGCAGTGGTTTCAATTCCTTCTGGAGTTACCGTTAATATGGATGCTTCTCCAACTGTACTAAATTTAACCATTGGTTCGGGTGCAACGCTTGTTGCAAATGGTCAAACGATTACAGTGGCAAGTGGAGGTTCATTTACAAATAACGGTACATATAGCGTTGGCACAGGTGCGGCAAATCTTGTGTTTTCTGGTAATGGAACTATTGGAGGTACAGGTACAACGGTTACTCTCAACAACCTAACCATAAATGGTACCTTGACGGTTAGCACTTCTCCAACAGTTAATGGAATTGTTACCATTAATTCAGATGGATCAATCGCAACGAATCCAATTATTTATGGTACTTCATCAACTTTGGTTTACAATCAAGGTGGGGAAGTTTCAGTAACAAGCAATGAATGGCCAACAAGTAATTCTCCTAGAAATGTTACTGTACAAAACAACTCAAATTTGACTTTGAATGGTTCAAAAACGATAATAGGAACCTTAACAATGGGTGGTGATATCATAACAGGTGCAAATACCATCACAATTGGAAATAGTTCGGCAACACCTGGAACTTTAACTTACAATTCAGGTAAAATAATGGGAGAACTTAGAAGATATTTTGCAAACACTACAGGTACTAACTATTCTTTTCCTGTTGGTAATACAACCTATAAAAGAGGAGTTACTATTAATTTTACAGATGCACCAGGTGAAAATCAATATTTAACAGTTGCCTATAGAAGTGGAGTGCCAATTTTGGAAGGTCAGACAGAAC
This sequence comes from Flavobacteriales bacterium, assembly GCA_018883325.1. Taxonomy (GTDB): domain Bacteria; phylum Bacteroidota; class Bacteroidia; order Flavobacteriales_D; family Crocinitomicaceae; genus UBA952. The sequence goes on from VEQH01000038.1 coordinate 34,059, forward strand.
CACTTTACACAGGTTTACCGTTTACAACAGCCGATGGTCAATTGATTCAAAATTATTCGGATGAAGGGTATTGGGAAATAAATCCAACTGCTTATGGATCAGGAATTGATACCAAAACTTACCAAATAACACTTGAAATGAATAATATTGGGGGAGTAAATGATTTTACAAAAACTCGTTTGATTAGAGCCAAGGGACCAAGTCACCTATCATGGGAAGCTTTAACGCATATAAGTTCGACAGGTGATAATTCAAATTATTCAATAACAGCATCTGGAAGTGGATTCAGTTGGTTTGCAGGCGGTGGAGATGATAATAACAATCCCCTCCCAGTGGAACTACTCTATTTCAACGGAGAATGCACTGAACAAGGAAACATTCTACGTTGGGCAACAGCGTCGGAATTTAATAGTTCGCATTACGATGTTGAAGCATCACAAGATGGTGAAAATTGGAATGTTATCAATACACAAGCGGCAGCAGGTTTTTCAACGGAATTACAAACGTATACGTATGTCGATTTTGAAAAATCAAATGCAGCTTACTACCGATTGAATCAAGTTGATATTAACGGAGATAATAAAATATATAATCCAATTTTTATCAATTGTGATGGAACTTCGACTCAATTGAGTACGTATCCAAACCCAAGTAAAGGTGGTTTCAATGTTGCTGTAAGTGATTCAAAATTTGTTGGAGAATCAAGTTTAATCATTCGTGACGCAATGGGTAAAGAGGTTTTAAGAAAACTAATTACTGTTGAAGAGGGAGTGAATTTATTCCCAATCGAAGCAGATGAAATTGAAAATGGTGTTTATTTCATTTCAATCGAAAATTCAAATGTTGATATCAGAACAATCAAACATGTTAAAAATTAGTATTAAGAGCTAGTTTTAAAAATATTAAATCCCAACTTATGGTTGGGATTTTTTTATTTGCTTGCTTTTCAAATTTTTTAAATTATAACTTCGCAACACGAATCTAAAAATGAAAGCATTAATACATTTTTTTGAAGGATTAGATCCCGTTTTTGCGGCTTTTATTGCAACAACTTTCACATGGTTGGTAACTGCAACAGGTGCATCTTTGGTGTTTTTCTTTAAAACAATTCACCGTGGTGTTTTGGATGGGATGCTTGGTTTTACGGGTGGAGTAATGGTTGCAGCAAGTTTTTGGTCGCTATTGATGCCGTCTATTGAGTTGTCGGAACGATTTTATCCTTCAATGCCTTGGATGCCGGCAGCAGTTGGCTTTTTAACTGGAGCTTTATTTTTATTTTTTTTAGATAAAAGCATGCCTCATCTTCACATTAATTTCAGTGAAAACGAATCGGAAGGTGTAAAAACTCAATTGCATAAAACTACATTGTTGGTTCTTGCAATTACCCTTCATAATATTCCTGAAGGATTAGCGGTTGGTGTTTTATTTGGAGCGGCAGCGAATGGGATGGAAGGCGCAACAATAGCTGGAGCGATTACGCTAGCAATTGGAATAGGAATTCAAAATTTCCCAGAAGGATTTGCCGTTGCAATGCCGCTCAGAAGGGCAGGGGCAAGCCGTTTTAAAAGCTTTTGGTTTGGGCAACTTTCTGCAATTGTTGAACCGATCGCTGGGGTAATTGGCGCTGCAGCAGTAATTTATATCGAACAAATTCTTCCTTTCGCTTTAGCATTTGCAGCGGGTGCAATGATTTTTGTAGTGGTAGAAGAAGTTATTCCTGAAACGCAACGCGATAAATACACTGATGTTGCTGTTCTTGGCTTCATTGGCGGATTTGTTGTGATGATGGTATTGGACGTTGCGCTTGGATAAGATTCCAAATTTTTCTACTTCCTTTTTATTTTCAATTGGATTTATAATTAGTTTTGTGCCGTCTCTAAGGGGTGCCTGTGACAAGGCTGAGATTATACCCATTGAACCTGTAAGGTAATGCTTGCGCAGGGAAGATGACTGAGCTAATTTTATATTGTATAACTTTCAAGAATTAGCCCCTTGTTCTTGTTTAATTTTTTTTAAAAATGAAAACAAGACTTTTTTTAATCGGCGTTTTTTATGCTTTATGTTTTAATTTATTCGGACAAAGCAATCTGTTCGGAACTGTCATTGACCAAAAGGGTATTGCTATTCCTGGTGTGAATGTTTCGATTGAAGGTGCAAGTTTTTGGACCAATACCGATTTGAATGGGAACTTTTATTTCTCAAATATTCAAATGAAGGTTCTTACACTTGTTTTTGAATCTCCAGGATTGTCACTAACAAAAAAAGAAGTGAAACCTTCTGAATTCAATAGCCAAATTCGAGTAACACTTTATTCCAACACTAAAAATTTAGAAGAAGTTCAAGTGGTTTCAACGCGAACATCAGAAATGTCTACATCAGCTGTAACTTATAAAAAAACAAACCCAATAGAAAAAAGTAATTTCGGTCAAGATATTCCGACTTTACTGGAAGCAAGTCCTTCGGTGGTTACAACTTCCGATGCTGGTGCTGGAGTTGGATATTCTAGTATAAGAATTAGAGGAGTGGACGCTTCTAGAATAAATGTTACTATAAATGGAATTCCAGTCAATGACCCTGAGTCTCACGATGTTTATTGGGTAAATATGCCTGACTTAGCTTCTTCTATTGAAAATCTTCAAGTTCAAAGAGGAGTGGGCTCTTCCACAAATGGGGCAGCAGCTTTTGGGGCAAGTATAAATATTAAATCACAAGATATTTCAACAAGTCCATTTGCAGTATTAGATAATTCTTATGGGTCTTTCAATACGTTGAAAACCACAATTAAAGCAGGTACAGGCTTATTAAACAATAAATTTTCCTTAGAAACTCGTCTTTCTCGAATTAGTTCAGATGGATATATTGACAGAGCAAAGGCAGATTTAAGATCTTATTATTTAGCAGCATCTTACGTTGGAAAAAAATCAGTTTTAAAAGCAATCACTTTCAGTGGTAAAGAAGTCACGTATCAAGCTTGGTATGGGACGCCTGAAAGTAGAGTAAATGGGGATGTTGCTGCTATGAATGCGTATGCAGATCGAAATGGTTTAAGTGATTCAGATAGAGAAAACTTATTGAATTCTGGCAGAACATATAATTTTTACACGTATGACAATGAAGTCGATAACTACCAACAAGATAACTATCAGCTACATTTTACACATTCATTTAAGCCGAATTTAATTATGAATGTGGCTGGACACTATACGTATGGTCGTGGCTACTTTGAACAATATCGTAAAGATGATGCTCTTGCAGATTATGGATACAATCCTGTAATTATTGGAGGAGATACGATTTTAAATACAGATTTAATCAGACGTCGTTGGTTGGATAATGACTTTGTTGGTGGTATTTATTCTTTGCAATATAATGTTTCTAATTGGAAATTATTAATTGGAGGTGCCGCAAACACGTATTTAGGAAGACATTTTGGAGAAGTAGTCTGGGCGAGAAATGCAGCCGATGGTGAAATTCGAGATAGATATTACGATAACGATGCACAAAAAACGGAATTTAGCAATTATTTCAAAGGTTCTTATAGGATAAATAGATTCACTTTTTCAACTGATTTACAATACAGATTTGTTAATTATTCGTTTCTTGGAATTGATGATGTTAGTGGGCAATTGGTTGATATTGAGCAAAATGTACAATTTAATTTTTTCAACCCTAAGGTTTCGGCACTTTATTCGATTAATTCCAAACAATATCTTTTTGCTTCTTATGGTCTTGCAAATCGCGAGCCTGTTAGGAAGGATTTTAGAGAGAGTACACCAACAAATCGACCGAAAGCTGAAAATATGCGTGATTTAGAATTTGGGTATTTTTATGCAACTTCGAAGTTTGGTTTTAGTTCTAATTTCTATTGGATGGACTACACCAATCAATTGATTTTGACTGGTCAAATAAACGATGTTGGTGGCTATACTAGAACAAATGTCAAAGACAGTTACCGAGCTGGAATTGAATTTGCTAGCCATTATAAAATCATTCCTTCTTTACGTTTAAATGGTTCAATTACAATCAGTCAAAATAAAATAAAAGAATTCAATGAATATGTTGACGAGTATTTGGATGACGCACCATTTTATCAGCAACAACTTATATTGCATAAAAATACAGACTTGGCTTTTTCTCCAAATTTGATTGCAAATGCTGGCTTTTCGTTTATGCCAATTAAAAAATTCACCATTGATTGGATGACAAAATATGTTGGACGTCAATTTTTAGACAATACATCGAATCAAAGTAGAAGCATTAATCCCTTCACTTTTTCAAATGTTACCTTGTCCTACACGATTGAAAATAAGTTTTTTAAAGAGATTACTTTTGGCTTTTTAGTTAATAATTTATTCAATTCGATGTATTCTAACAACGGTTATACGTTCTCTTACATTTATGGAGGACAAACAACCACAGAAAATTTCTACTACCCGCAAGCAGGAACAAATTTCTTAGGTCGTATTTTACTGAAATTGTAATTTTTTTGAGTTGATTTTAGTGCAAGACTCAAACTAGCTAGATTTTTGTTTTAACTTTAAAAAATAAATTGTCCCCTATGAAGTTGAATCTGTTATTTCTTTTGGCATTGAGTCCTGCCATTTTGTTTTCTCAAGTAAATGAAAACACTGAAAAGGTAACTGTTGTCGCGGTTTCCTCCGAAGCAAATGAAGAACTTCCAGACATTGAAGCAGAATTTCCAGGTGGGATTGATGCGATGATGAATTATATGACAGAGAACATAAGGTATCCTCAATCCTCAATCGAAAACAACGAACAAGGAAGGGTTTTTCTTTCTTTTACCGTTGAAGTAGACGGTTCAATTTCTAATGTCAAAGTTGAAAAAGGAATCAGCGACAGTTTAAATTTCGAAGCAATTAGAGTTGTAAAATCAATGCCGAAATGGAAACCAGCTATTTTGGCTGATAAACCAGTTAAATCGACAGTAAGAATACCGATAAATTTTAAACTTACTGATGGCGAAGAATTGGAGGAAGTTGAAGAAGAAGAGGAAGAGGAAGAACGCAAACTATTCGATGGTCATTGGGCTGGTTTTGATTTAGGAGCTTTGGTATTAATGAGTGACATTTTTAAATCGGATTTTGCGTCAAACGATTATTGGAAAAACAACGTAGTTCGATCTGCTGTTTTTAACTTTAACTTCTTTGATTATAAGTTTCCAATTTTTAAGCAATACTTGGGCTTAACAACTGGTTTGGGTTGGAATATAACAACTATTGGTTTGAATAAAAATTACGATATTGTTCACACTGCTGACACTATTTTTGCGATAAGTAATTCCACACAATCGTATCGAGCAAATTCACTTAATGTTCAATATTTAACAGTTCCTCTTTTGTTGGAATTTGCCACAAAAAAGGAGCAAAAGAAAAGTTTTTATTTTTCGGCAGGAGTAATTGGTGGTGTTCGAATTTTTTCAAATACGAGACAAACAGGGAAATATGCGAATGGTGATCGTTTTGATTTAAATGTAAGATCAAAGTATAATTTAGCTCCATTCACATTGGAAGCAACTGTGAGAACTGGTTTCGGACCAATTGGGTTATTCGCGACTTATAATCTAAATACACTTTTTAAAGACGGAAAAACGGTTGCGGTTTATCCTTTTAGAACGGGAATCACATTAAACGTGGATTACGGAAAATAGGATTAAAATGAAAATGACTTAGTTTTGAAATAAAGCCTAGTTTTTTAGAAAGTAAAACCGAAACTAATACCTGGCCATAGAATTAGGTTTTGGTATTTGTCCAAATACTTTATTGAAGTGTATTTTCTATCAACGTTAAGTCTGGTAACATTGTCAATATTTATAAACCTGAGTTCGATTATTAAAATTGGATTCAGACCGCTCAGAAACAATGAGTTACGAACAATACTTTTGAAGGTTTATCGGGATAAATCGATAAAGTGTTGTGAAGTAAATCGTTGTTTATCAGCGG
>VEQH01000039.1 GCA_018883325.1 Flavobacteriales bacterium
TATTTTGTTAGACAGACCACGAAGTAGCGCTGAAAGCAAATAAACCATCTTCTTCGTTGCAGTCACCACGGAGTAGCACCGAAGGTAAATCGAAGTATTAATATACATCTTCATTGACTGCGTCTAGAATCTGGCTCATTTCTGACTTTTTCAGCAGACCCTACTTAGTGTAACAATAAGATTCATTCCTTTCGAGCAAGTAGTCAAATAATTATATCTCGTTTTTGGTAGAACCTGAGATTCTAAAGCCAAATTTTTTACATTTGTTTTATGAAGCTACTTTTCCAATTTTCGTTCGCACTGTTAATTTTATCTTGTAAATCACAATCTGATGCAACTGCCGGAAGTGAATCGCAAACTGATTCTGGTCAAAAATACACTGGAATTGTTCACGTAAAGCAAGACAATTGTCCGAATTATATTGAAATCACAAGTGGTCCGGATATTACTGCTACGAAAAAAGTTTATGCAATCAACCTTGCTAAAAAGTACCTGAAAGAAGGAAAAAAAATACACTTTGATTTTACATACAGTAAAGCAATGAATCCTGAGGGATGCAACGTTGAAGCAGTTGTTGTATTAAACAATATTTCAGTGAAATAACAAACTATTTAACTTCTCCAAAGCTTGTTTGTTTTCTTTACTCGAAAAAGCTTTGTCAATTTTTTGTTTCTCGCGTTTTGTTAGTCGCCAAGAAAGTGAAATGTGATCATCTGTTCGTTCACGTAGGTTGAAAGTCACTAAATCAACAGGAAATTTAAAACTTTTGGCGCACAATTTCATCAATTGTTCTTGGTCAAAATCTTGTGTTCGGGTAAAATTCACAATCATATTTCCAAAAGGCATCGTGATTTTATCCAAGAGATTTATTTCATTATACGATTCGTCGTTGAGCACTCTTTTTGTATCGCGTGTTTCAAGAACAATCACCCCTGACGTATTTTTTTCAATCCACTTACTATTTGCAAATAAATAATCAATAGTTACTTTTCCTCCGTAATTATCTCTGATTCCTGCATCCATCAATTGAATTTCAGGCTTTGTTGGCATCGTCATCATTGGCATAATAAACGGAAAAGATGCATTGGCCCGCAATACCGTTGAAAATCGAATTTCACCTGGTTTATTGTTCTTGAAAAAGGTCTGATAATCAATATTTTCATAAGCTGAAGAACCACCGCGCAATCCAACCATAAAACTCAAATTTTGTGAGGACATCAATAATCTTCTGCCGTCATTGATAATTGTTGGACTAAAAATCATTAAAGGAATAAGACTTTTCGTCTCGTAATCTTTATAATATTCAAGCGGATGTTCCAAGTAATTATCTAAATTTTGGTGTAAATGCTGCTCGAAAGCAACGCCACGTTCTTGTGTGTAACTGTGATTGTTGTATTTAAATTTTTTGTAGCGCATCAATAAATCACTTGTTGAAGCTGAAAATGCAATTTTATTCAATAAATCTTTAGAAATATTTTGCTTGAATTCTTCGTTGCTTTTGGTTTTGAGCTCACCAATATTTCTTCTTAAAATGAGTTCTCGGTAGTACGCAGCACCAACCATTCCGCCCGATGCACCGGTAATTAATTGCATTTTATTGGAAATTGCATTATTCGTCAACGAGTCGCAATTACTTAAAACTACAAAAGTCCACAACGCACTTCTTGAACCTCCACCTGATGTATTCAAGATAATCAACTTTGGTTTTCTTTCTTTTTGTTTTGCTTTCCAGTTATTTAACATTTCATTGATAGCAATGTGTGAAGCCGTTAAATCTCCTTGTTCTTTTCCGTTTGCTGCAATTTCATCGACGGTGTATGGCACGCGTTTTTTAGCGGAATAATCTAAACCAATTGCGTAGCTTGTGTATCGAAATAATGGCGTAACTGAACTCAAATAAGTCATTAGAAGTATAGAACCAAAAATTAAAGGGTAACCCCAACGATGAAACCAAGCCAAAAATGCACTGAAAAGCATAGAAAGAATCGTTAAAAGTGTGACGATACTCATAGCAGCAGGCATTTCAAAGAAAGTGTAGTTTCTGAAAAAACCCATTCCAAGGAAGGAAATAATAGTGATTGCCTCAAAAACGACTACGTTAATTCGATTATCGGCATAAATCTGATCGATCAAATCTTTGTCTAAATGAGCAACGCTTCTACTTTTATAAATACGAAAACGTTTACCAATGTAATAGCAAGGTCGTTTGGTTTCTGTTCTAAAATAGTTGTACCATTTTTCGTTTTTATTGACCGTCAATGAAGCAATGAGGCTATCATTATGGTCGGGTTCATCGTCGTCTTTATCTCTGTTTTTTCTTAAAGGAAAGAAATACAAAATTGAAAGCATAATGAAAATTAGTAATCCAGCTACAAACGAAATGTTGAATAAAACAATGTCATTCACGCTTGCCAACTCTTCTTTAGACTGAAAAATCGACATATTGTAAAGGTAAATGACCGTGAAAAGAATTGGTAGAATGGAATTATTGATACAAAAACGGAAGAAGGGCGTTGAAACAACAACTAAAAATTGAAAGCGAGGACCGAGTTTTGCATAACTGTAAGTATTGAAAGCCATAGTGAAGCCACCAAAACTAAAACCAACCAATAAAAAACTCCAAACGCTAACCTCTCCTTGGTATTCAGGTGAAAAAAACAGAAATGGAACGCCGAAAAAAGAACCTAAAGTTTCAGTGACGATCGCAAACAACATTGCCCAAAAAATAAGTCCAAAGAAATTATATTTCAGATGTGCGATTAATAAACGAATTGGAAAAAAATCGCGGATCAAAAGAATTTTTCTGAGCATAGATTAGATTTTTCCTAAATATAAGAATAATTGAAAAAGTTTTCTCTTTTGGAAAAATATTCTTTCGATTCTAAAATTTATGATTTGAAGGAAAATGCTTGAATTCCATCCCAATTACTTGTTCAATAGCATTTTTTCGTGTCATGGTAAGTGCACAAATCAGAAACTTAATAGGATTCTTAAGAAATAATCTCAGCTTCCCAATCTACTTCCCAACAAAATCTCTCACGAAATAAGAAAGTGCTTTTCCAACAATTTTTTGTTCGATTTGACTTTTTGGTGCCGCTTCTGGAAAATGAAGGTAAGCCACTTTTGAATGTGTCGATTTTAAAGTCAAACAAACACTTCTAATTTCATTAACTGAAAAACCACTTGGTGACAACGCAGAACTTGGCATTAAAGCAATTGCATCCATGTCAATTTCTAATGCGATTTTTTCAATTGGATTTAGTTTGTTCAATCTTTTTTCAAAATCGGCTAGCAAAGTACTTTTTCCAAGTAAATAATCTTCAAAATAAGTATGGAAACAAGCATGCTTTTCTAAAAAATCAAGTATAAATTGATTGTTGTAAGCTTCATGCAAGCCAAAAACCGAATAGCTTTTGATTGTTTTTTCTTCAAGTGCGGTTGAAAATGAATTTCCACTGTGACGAGCTTCTGTATTTCGGCAATCAGCGTGTGGGTCAATATTGATGCAGTTCAATTCAGTTGTTTGTGCCGACCAACGCATCAAAGGCAAGGCATTGTTGTGTCCGCCGCCGATTACAATTGGGATTTGATTTTGCGTTAATTCTAAATTTAAAATTTCTAAAACAAATGCATCCAATTCCTCGACTTGAGTTTTTGCTTCTTCAATTGATTGAGGAGGATTTACATTTTTTATCGAACCTAAAATGGCAATCTCTTTCCCCTCGAAATTTTTATGGATTTGTGTGTTTAAGAAATTAGTCAAAAACGCCGACCAAGCATTTTCACTTCCCGAGAAACCATTATTTGCAAGAGGTCCCGCGCTTTCTTCTATTCCTAAAAGTACAAATTTCGAGGAAGCAACTGAATTTTCAGTTACAATTTCACCAACACGTGTTTCACCAACGCGTTTTGAGTGAAAATTTGCAGCTTGCTCCTTTGAGAAAAGTTCAAAGGAAAAATTGAGGCTTTTACTTGTTTTCATTTTTAAATAAATCAAGAAATTCTTTTGGTGCTGGAATTGGTTTCATTGTTGAAGCACTCACAAAAACCAACGTTGTTTGAGCAAAAATTAGTTTTTTGTCCGCTTCGTTGAAAATCTCGTAATCAAAATAGATACGTGTTCCTTCGACTTTCGTAATTGTGGTGTGAACAAAAAGTAAGTCATCGTATTTTGCAGGAAGGAAATATTTAATTGAAAACTCCAAAACAGGCATCATGACCCCATTTTCTTCCAATGAACGATAAGAAACACCAAGTGAACGCAAAGCTTCGACGCGTCCAACTTCTAAAAACGAGGCGTAATTACCGTAATAACAATAACCCATTTTGTCCGTTTCGCTGTATCTGACACGAATGGAGTTAATATGTTTGAAATTTATTTCCATAAAAAAACTAGCTGTATTTTTTTTCAAAGAAAGATAAAATTAATGGAAAACCCCTGAGTTATTTTCTATATATTTGATAATCAAAATTCTTTAAGAATTGGATTTCTATATTCTATTGAGAAATTTTTTATAGTGTATTTTTTTTTTAAAAATCAAGGGGTATTCCACTTTTTTTATAACTTTTTTATACAAACATTTGTACTCTCAAAATTTCAACAGTGAAACGTTCATAACTAACTTTTCATTTGTCTTTTGAAGTAAAACTAAAATAAACAAACTTAAAAATATGAGTAATAATCACGAAAGTGCGTGGGAATCCTGCCTAAAAGTAATAAAAGACAATATTTCTATTCAAGCTTTCAAAACTTGGTTTATGCCGATTGTGCCTATCAAGTTGGAAAACAGTATTTTAACAATTCAAGTTCCGTCTCATTTTTTTTATGAATGGTTGGAAGAACATTACATTACTTTATTGAGAAAAGTAGTGAAAAAAGAAATTGGTCCTGAAGGAAGTTTGGAGTACAGCATTGTTATGGAAAACAACAATTCTTCAGCAAGTCCCTACACGGTTAAGATTCCAACAAACAACACGAATTCTTTAAAAAATGCTCCTGTGAATGTCCCTTTAGACATGAATGAGAAGCAAATTAGAAATCCGTTCATTATCCCGGGATTGAAGAAAGTGAACATCGAGTCGAATCTTCAACCAAAACACACGTTTGAAAACTTCATTGAAGGAGAATGCAACCGTTTGGCTCGCGCTTCAGGTTATGCTGTAGCAAACAAACCGGGAGGAACAGCTTTCAATCCATTGTTACTTTACGGTGGAGTTGGTTTGGGAAAAACACATTTGGCGCAAGCTATCGGTATCGCAATTAAAGATATTCACCCAAACAAAATTGTACTTTACGTTCAAGCTGAGAAATTTACTCATCAGTTCATTGACGCTTTAAAAAATAATAGAACAAATGATTTCGTACATTTCTATCAAATGGTAGATGTATTAATCATCGACGACGTTCAATTCTTTACAGGAAAAGAAAAAACACAAGATGTATTCTTTTCTATTTTCAATCACTTGCACCAAAACGGAAAACAGATTGTCTTGACATCTGACAAACCACCAATCGAAATGCAAGGAATGGAGCAACGTTTACTTTCTCGTTTCAAATGGGGATTGTCAGCAGATTTAGGTGTTCCAGATTTGGAAACTAGAATTGCTATCCTTGAAAAGAAAATGTATGGAAGCGGAATTGAACTTCCGAAAGATGTTGTTGAATATTTAGCTTATTCTATCAATACAAACGTTCGCGAAATCGAAGGTGCATTGAATACCTTGTTGGCGCAAGCTTCGTTGAACAAAAAAGCAATTACGCTTGAGTTGGCGAAACAAATGGTTGACAAATTCGTGAAAAGCACAGCGCGCGAAGTTTCTATCGAATACATTCAAAAAATTGTTTGCGATTATTTCGACTTACCAATTGAAATGTTGAAATCTAAAACGCGTAAACGTGAAGTTGTTCAAGCGCGTCAAATTTCGATGTTCTTCTCTAAGAAAATGACTAAATCTTCGTTGGCAAATATTGGTGCACATTGTGGTGGAAAAGACCACGCAACAGTATTACACGCTTGTAGAACGGTTGTGAATCTTTCTGAAACGGACAAACAATTCCGTCATTATTTAGAGGATTTAGAGAAAAAACTGACGATTCAATAAGTTCATTTATACAAAAATTCCATGCGAATTTTGATGGTTTGTTTGGGTAATATTTGCCGTTCACCAATGGCAGATGGTCACCTACGCAAAAAAGTGAATGATTTAAAATTAGCTGTAATTGTTGATTCTGCTGGAACAGCCAACTATCACGTTGGTGAGGCTCCCGATAAACGTATGATTGCTACAGGCGCTAAGTTTGGAACACCAATCGACGAACTTCGAGCAAGACAATTTAAAGTTGTTGACTTTGATAATTTCGATTTGATATACTGTATGGACAGTTCAAATTTGAGCAATGTTTTATCACTTGCTAGAAATGAAGCCGATTGCCAAAAAGTTAGACTACTATTGAACGAACTAGAACCCAACTCAAATGCTGCCGTTCCTGATCCTTATTACGGTACAATGCAGGATTTTGAGTACGTATATCAACTATTGGATAAAGCAACCGATTGCGTTATCGAAAAAATAAAAAATGGAAAAATTAGGTAAATTATACCTCATCCCCAATACATTGGGAGGTGAAAGCATCAGTGATATTATTCCTGCTGACGTTGTTAAAATTTCGACACAAATCCGTCATTTTGCGGTGGAGGAAATTAAATCAGCAAGAAGATTATTACGAAAAATGGATCGTGAATTTCCTATTGATGATTGCCAATTTACCATTTTAAACAAACGCACCAACGAAGCTGAATTGATGAAAGTGTTGTTGACACTAACCAAAGGTAACGACGTTGGAATCATTTCAGAAGCTGGTTGCCCAGGCGTTGCTGATCCAGGTGCAGATTTAGTGGCTTTGGCACATACACAAAATATTATTGTTGAACCTCTAGTTGGACCATCTTCGTTTTTATTGGCATTGATGGCAAGTGGTTTCTCAGGGCAACAATTTGCGTTTCACGGCTATTTACCACGCGAACGAAAAGAACGTATCCGTAAGTTAAAAGACTACGAAATGGACGCAAAACGCAATGGTACAACCCACATTTTTATGGACACGCCTTTTCGCAACAATCATGTTTTGGAAGATATTTTAAACGAGCTTGGCGACTCCGCTGAATTGTGTATTGCTTCTAATCTCACCAATTTCAACGGAACCGTACGCACAATGAAAATCGCTGACTGGCGCGAAAATGCCTATGACCTAGGTAAAATCCCTGCTGTGTTTTTGATTGGAGTGAGTCAGTAGTTTATTAAAGAATGAAGTACGAAAAGTAAAAAGTTATTAACCAAGAATTTGGAATATTACTCATTGAATAAAACATCCTTGACCAATATAGCCACAAAAAAAACGCACCCTTGCGAATGCGTTTTCATTTATTTGTTTGTTGTTGTTTCTGATTATTTCGCTAACTGTTCTTTTACAAGTGATGCGATTAATTTTCCGTCGGCTTTTCCTGCTAGTTTTCCAGAAAGAACACCCATTACTTTACCCATTTCTTGTGGTCCACTTGCGCCAGTTTGAGCTATTGCAGCGATTACTTCTGCTCTAACTTCGTCCTCTGAAAGCATTTTTGGTAAGTATTCTTCTATCACTTTAGCTTGAAACAATTCGTCAGTAGCAAGGTCTTCTCTGTTTTGTGCCACATACAATTCGTATGTTTCCATACGCTGTTTGTGCAATTTCATACAGATTTTCATCGCTGCTTCTTCCGAAACTTCTCCACTACCACCTGAAGTAGCTTCAAGTAATAATTTCGATTTAATATCGCGCAATGCAGCAAGACGTTCTTTGTCTTTCGCTAACATTGCTGTTTTTATTGCTGAATTAATTGTTTCGGTGAAGCTCATTAGTCAACGTTATCGTGTAAAAAATTATTTCCTCTTAAAGTTGCTGAACCATCTGAATTTCCAGATAATCCGAATTTAGAATACGGCGTTTCTGTACTTGGTGTTTCGAAGTTCAAATTGATATTGCGACGAACATAAGCAGGCTCATTTTCAAATTCTGAAATTCCTTCTGCTTTTTTCAATTTCGTTGTCAACTCTTGAATTTTAGACATTCTTTCGATTGTTCTTCTATTCATTTCTTCTGGAGAAAGAACTTCTTTTCTTGGCATATTGTCAACAACCGGAGTGCTTTTTGGCTCAACGTTCAATTCGTGACGAATAATCACTTTCTCTTCTTGTTTTGGAGCAACGTATTCTGGAGTTGAAGGAACTGTATTAACAGGAGTTTCATTCGTAAGCTCAGGCGTTTTAACATCTACAATGTCCCAAGAATATTTTTGAACTGGCTCAGGAGTAACTACTTTTTCTTCTTGCTTCGGTTCTTCTTGAACTGGAGCTGAAGCTTCTACATTAACGGTTGTGTGTGTTGTAAAAGTTGGTGTAGTTTCTTGAACTGGCGCTTGCTCAAATAAATCAAAAGTTTTTTTCTCTTCTTGAACAGGCGTTGAAATTGGGTTAACGATTGGTGTTGAATTCATAACACCAATTGTTGGTTCTTCCGTTTTCAAGAAAGGAGCTTGTGCCAATTGTTCAGTAACTGTTGGGATTTGTTGAACAGGCGTTTGAAGAGGGGCTGTAATTTCTTTACGCGCTTCTTGCTCCATTGAAATCACAACACGCTCAGGTGCTTTTTCATAATCTGCGATTTGAGAAGGTGAAAAACCTGTTGCAATCAAAGTAATGCTAATTTTATCTCCTAAAGAAGCATCAAATCCATGTCCCCAAATTACGTCAGCAGTTGCACCAGCAGCATCTTGGATATAGTCAGTAATGTCAGTGATTTCATCCATCATTACTTCTTTGTTTCCATAAGTAATGTTTAACAATACGTAACGTGCACCGTTGATGTCATTGTCATTTAATAATGGAGAAGTCAATGCAGATTTAACAGCAACAATTGCTCTATCGTCACCTTCAGCAACAGCACTTCCCATAATTGCGCGACCACTATTTCTAAGAACAGTGTTCACGTCATTGAAGTCAACGTTGATTGCTCCAGTAACTGAAATAACTTCAGCGATACCTTTAGCAGCGATTGTCAAGATATTATCAGCATGTCCGAAAGCATCAGACAAAGACATATTTTTACCAAATTCACGTAAACGCTCATTATTGATAATCAATAAGGTATCAACATTTTGACGCATTTTTTCTAAACCTTCTTCTGCTTGTTGTCTTCTTTTACGACCTTCAAAACTAAAAGGAACAGTAACGATACCAACTGTTAAAATACCAAGATCTTTCGCAACTTGTGCAATAACAGGAGCAGCACCAGTACCAGTACCACCACCCATTCCAGCAGTAACGAAAACCATTTTCGTGTTTTTAGAAAGTAATTCTCTAATTTCCTCAATGTTTTCGATTGCAGCATTCATTCCAACTTCTGGAATCATACCTGCACCACGACCTTCAGTAAGGTTTGGTCCCAATTGAATTTTCAAAGGAACTGGAGAAATATCTAATGCTTGACGGTCAGTGTTACACACGATAAAGTCAACACCAATAATTCCTTGGCTATACATGTGATTAACAGCGTTGCTACCACCGCCACCAACTCCGATTACTTTTATGATTGAGTTAACATCTCTTGGTAAGTCAAACTCCATTTTTGGCATGTCAAATTCCATATTATCAGGCATTTTTAAATTTGTAATATTCTATTTTAATTATTGTCTTCGTCGTTGAAAAAGTTTTTAACTGCATCCGATGATTTCTGTAAAATACTCGTAAAGAATCCACCGCGCTTTTCAGGATTTGAATGTCCAGTAATTGGTTCTTCTTGGTCATTCATTGACACACTTTCTTTCGCTTTTTCAAACCCTTTCATTACCAAACCAATACCCGTTGAATAAATTGGGCTAGCTAGTTCTGTTAAGTTATTGGTGTTTGCAAGGTGTTCGTTTGGATAACCAATACGCGTATCCATTCCAGTCATGTATTCAAACAACTGTGTCAAATGTTTTAATTGCGCACCACCACCTGTTACAACGATACCACCGATCAATTTTTTATGGTAACCTGAGTTTTTAATTTCGTAAAAAACCAAATCAATAATCTCTTCCATTCTTGCTTGGATAATGCTAGCCAAGTTTTTCATGGTAATTTCTTTAGCTGGTCTTCCTCTCAAACCTGGGATACATACAACTTCATTATCTTTTGCTTCTGTTGCTAATGCACAACCATAACCTACTTTCAATGCTTCAGCAGGCGTTTTCATGATTTTACATCCTTCTTTAATATCTTGCGTGATGATGTTTCCACCAAAAGGAATAACGGCCGTGTGGCGAATCAATCCGTCTTGAAAAATGGCAACGTCTGTTGTTCCACCACCAATATCAACAAGTACAACACCAGCTTCTTTTTCTTCATCCGTTAACACTGCATCTGCAGAAGCAATTGGTTCAAGAATAATGTCTTTCACATTCAATCCTGCTCTATCAACACAGCGACGAATATTCATAACATTTTGAACTTGACCTGTAATGATATGGAAATTAGCTTCTAAGCGCGAACCAGGCATACCAATAGGTTCCTTGATTTCGCTCAAATTATCAACGATATATTCTTGTGGAATAACTGTAATGATTTCTTCACCCGGAGCCATTACCATGTTGTACATTTCCTCGATGAAGCTATCTACATCTTTTTGTGAAATTTCTCCGTGACGGTCTTTGCGATTGTAAATACCACGGTGTTGCATACTTTTAATATGCTGACCAGCGATACCAACGTTCACATTTTTGATTTTCAAACGTCCTTCTTGATTGCCTTCCGTAGTTTTAACGGCATTCAAAATCGATTGAACAGTTTTGTCAATATTTTCAACGACCCCACGACCAACGCCAAGAGATTCGCTTTTACCCATCGCTATAATTTCAATTTTTCCGTGTTCGTTTTTACGACCCACGAAACAAGCGATTTTAGTAGTTCCAATATCTAATCCAACAACAATTGGCGAATTTTTTCTCGATTCGTTGTTAAACTCTTTTTCTGCAAACGATTTGTCCATCATATTTTACACTAATTTCATTGTACTTTGACCAACCTTCGTAAGGAATGGCTTCTTTATAAAAAATTTTTAAACGCTTAAACTTTTCTTTGACTTCTTCATCCGAATAGGCTGTACCAAATACAATTTTTTGATCTCCTATCAGTGGAACTAACACGAAGTCGCCGTTATTTTCGAGGTAAACTTGACCTATGAGTTTTCGCAATAGTGGATCGTTACAAACATAATTGGAAATTCGGTAGATATCATCCAATTTTCGAATACTTTTCAAGGAGTCATTGTTAATAATATCACCCACCGATTCACGACTGAAATCATCCTTGATATTCCCTGAAAACACTAGCGTTCTAGCAGTATGAAGCTCGGAGCGATTCATCGTAAAACCATCCTCATCTAGGTAAAAACTGTCCCCATAAATATTGAAAATACGAGCAATTGGTTTTCTTAAATCAATTTTTACGTACCATTTCTTACCAATATCGCGGTAAACACGCACATTTTTAACCTCTTCCATGTCTGAAATTTTGGCTTCGATCAAGTCAATTCTTAATTGCTCATTTGTTTGACCTTCAAAGATTAATCGGTCCATTTTTAGTCGTGTCAATAACTCTTGCTCCGTTAAAAAAGCATTTTCACTGTCCACATGAATTGAAATTTGCGGCAAATTTGGTTGCTTTTTAGCTTCTTGTTCGGAAGCTTTCACAAACACGATCACCACACCAATTAAAGTGCAGATTACAAGCGCTATTTTTAACCATTTTCTCATTTATAGCGAACTGTTTGAAGTTAATATTTCTTTCAATGGTTTAACAATTCGATCAATGTCACCTGCGCCAATTGTAAGCACAACGCCTTCACTAAAATTTGAAAAATGTTGAAGTACCTCGCTTGGAGATTTTAAACTTTTATTTTTCAATGCTAATTTTGAAAGTAGCCAATCGCTTGATATTCCATGAATTGGTTCCTCCCTAGCTGGATAAATTGGCATTAGAACTAACTCATCCAATTTGTTCAATTCTTCCACAAATCCATCTGCGAAATCTTTCGTTCTGGAAAAAAGATGTGGTTGAAAAACACCTGTAACTTTCTTATCTGGATATAGCATTCGAATGGATTCCACTAAGGACTTAATTTCCATTGGGTGATGAGCATAATCGTCGATGTAAATCAAATTATCTGTGCGTAAATGAAATTCAAAACGTCTTTTTACACCCAAAAAGCTTTCCAATCCACTTCTTATTTCTTGTTCAGACATTCCCAATTCGTTCAAAAGTGCAATACAACCAAGTGCATTTTCCGCATTGTGTAATCCCGGAATTCCGAGCTTAACTTTCTGCCAATATTCACTTTTCAAACGCACATCGCCGTATAGGAAATTGTTTTCCCAAACGAGGTTGTTCATACTGTAATTAGCTGACGAAGAGTATAATGCGTAGGTTACTTTTTTCGATAAGGTATTCAATGCTAAACCTTCTTTTTCAACCAAAATTCCGCTTAAATCAGTTTTCATCGCATATTGGCGAAAACCTTCTAGAAATTGGTCTGCATTGCCGTAAATATCCAAATGATCTGGGTCGGCAGCTGTAATAATACTTGCAAATGGCGAAAGTTGTAAGAAAGAACGATCAAACTCATCGGCTTCAATAACAGTCCAATTGCTAGTAGTTGAAAGCACAAGATTTGAGTTGAAATTCGTTGCGATTCCACCTAGAAACGCATTACAACCCCAAGAAGATTGATTTAAAATGTGTGCTAAAAGCGAACTAGTTGTTGTTTTTCCATGTGTACCTGCAACGCACAAACCTTTTGAAGTTCTAGTTAACATTCCCAAAATTTCAGAGCGTTTATAAAGCTTGATTTCTTTTGCTTTCAAGAACTTAAACTCTTCCATTTTTGCAGGAATCGCAGGTGTATAAATAACCAAAGCCTCGTTTAAATCTTTGATTTCAAGCGCTAATTCTTCCCCTAAATCATCATAATGAATTTCGCAACCTTCAGCTTCCAATTGCTTCGTAAGTTCCGTTTGTGTTTTATCGTAACCCAAAACTTTCAATCCTTGGCTTTTAAAATACCTTGCCAACGCAGACATTCCAATTCCACCAATTCCGAGGAAATAAACGGTTTTGTATCTATTTAATAGGTTGTTTTTCATTTTATTTTGGGTTTATGAGAGAATATGAAATGGGGTAATGACTTCAACTGTTGCCTTCGAGAGCCTTTGCCAACTGTTGCCTTCGAGAGCCTCAGTCAACAGTTGTTCTCAAGAGCCTCAGTCAACAGTTGTTCTCAAGAGCCTCAGTCAACAGTTGTTCTCGAGAGCCTCAGTCAACAGTTGTCAGAGACTCTAAATTACATTCACCACTCTCGACTTCACTCTTCACTTTTAATTCTTCACTTTTAACTCTTCACTTTCTATTTTTGATTATTGATTTTGTTATAATAGATTTCTCCTTTCAGTCGAAAAGACTCAATACTTGAAGACATCTTGGCGAAAATGCGTTGCATTTTCGTATTGTTCTCAAATTCAAATTCCATTCGACCATCGGTAACAATTTATTATTGTTCATTCTCAATTTTCAATTTTCAACTTTTAATTCTTAACTCTTGCTTCTCCTCCTCTTCCTTTTTCTTTCCAGTATATTTTCACAAACATCCACTATTTCTAATGTTGCATTCGGTTTTTCCAATTGTTTTAAAGCTTTCGCAATTTGAATTTGTTTTGATTTATCTTTCAATAATTCCAAAGCTTCAGGCAACAAATGCTTTCTAGCTTCACTATCTTTTACCAAAATCGCTGCATTTTTTTCAACTAAAGCCATTGCATTTTTCGTTTGATGATCCTCCGAAACATTTGGCGAAGGCACAAGAATAATTGGTTTTCCAACCATACTTAATTCAGAAACGGAAATTGCTCCTGCACGCGAAATGATAATGTCAGCCGCTGCATAAGCCAAATCCATACGATGAATGAATTGCAACAATTTTATGTTTGACATGTCCTCATTGAACGTCTCTTCAATGATTGAATCATAATAATGCTTTCCTGTCTGCAATAGCACTTGAACATTTGCCTCGTTGATTGCATCAATGTGTTTAATAATCGAACGATTCAAGGTTTTAGCACCAAGACTTCCACCGATTACTAAAATAACAGGTTTTGTTTTATCTAACTTGTAAAACTCTAACGCTTCCTCTTTAGATGCAACTGTGTCATGAAACTCTTTTCTAACAGGATTTCCAGTTAGAACAATTTTATCTTTTGGGAAAAAGCGATCCATATTTTCATATGCCACACAAATATTTTCCGCTCTTCGCGCGAGTATTTTATTTGTTTTCCCTGGGAAAGAATTTTGTTCTTGTATCAAAGTTGGAATACCTAACCAATTTGCCATTTTTAAAGTTGGGCCACTAGCGTAACCACCAACTCCAATAACTAATTGCGGATGAAACTTCGACAAGATGCTTCTTGCGCGCCACAAACTTTTAATAATTTTAAACGGAAGCAATAAATTTGACAGGGATAAATCACGTTGAAATCCTGCTATGCGCAATCCTTCAATTTTATAGCCTGCCTGCGGCACCTTTTCCATTTCCATTTTTCCACTTGCACCAACAAACAAGATTTTGACTTTCGGGTTTCTTCTTTTAATTTCGTCGGCAATAGCAATCGCAGGGAAGATATGTCCCCCTGTTCCGCCTCCTGAAATTACAACTCGTTCTATCATAGTAATTTTTTTAATTTTCTGCCACTACATCAGCAGTTTTTACATCTTTCTTTTTTTGCAATTGGTAGGCGAAAGACTGTATAATTCCGATGGAGACACACGCCATGATTAATGCTGAACCTCCCATCGCTAAAAATGGCATATTTTGACCTGTAACAGGGAAAACTCCTGTACAAACTAACATATTTATACTTGCTTGCGAAAGCAAATGAATTCCGATTCCAAGGCTAGCGAATGACTGAAAAAAGTCGTCTGTTGCCAAGGCAAATTTTATGATTCTAAAAAGTAAAATCAGATAAAGTAAAACCAAGAAAATAGCTGAGAAAAAACCAAATTCTTCCACAAAACTTGCAAAATAAAAATCGGCATAAGCTTCCGGAAGGTATTCTTTTAATTTTCCATCCCCTACTCCTTGCCCCATTAAATGGCCATTGTGAATTGCCAATTTCGCATTGTTTGCTTGTGCGTTTTCAAGGTTATTCTCATCACTTGTTGCGCGGTTCGTAATACGATTTTTCCACGTATCGTATCGCGGTAGAATATTTAATTCAGGTAAACTTAAATGTAAAACAAGCACCAATCCTGCTAGACCGATGATTGCAATTCCCATCGTTGCGAGTTTCATAAAAGGCACTTTTCCGATAAACAACAAAATCATTGAAAGTGCAAATAACATAAAAGCTGTGGAGAAATTGTCTTTCACAATCAAACCACAAATGATGATAATCGGCAACATAATTGGGAAAATCCCTTCTTTCCAATCGTCTAATTTCTCTTTTTTGCGGACGAGCAATTTTGAAACATAAAGTAACAAAGCTAGTTTCGCAAAATCTGAAGACTGGAAAGTCAAGCTCACAAAAGGTATCCGAATCCATCTTCCAGCACCATTTACTTCAACACCAAAGAACAAAGTGAAAAGCAACATGCCAATTGCTAGATAATAGCCGAATTTTGTGAGTTGACTAATGTATTTTGGGTTTAAGCGATGTACAAAATACATTGCAACAAAACCCAAAACCACATAAATCATATGTTTGGTCAAATAACTTAAAGGTGTTCCTCCCTCTATTTTGACAAGTATAGGCACAAAACTATACACGGTCACCAAGGAGAAACCCATCATTAAAAGGGTAATAATCCAAATAATTGGATCGCCTTTCAGATATTTTAAGTATTCTCTCATTGAATTTGCACCAATTCTAAATAGTTATTTATTTGTCGATTTGTGTATTCTGTATTTGAATCTGAGGAAGTGAAAAGAATGATTCCGGGCTTTTTAGAATTTTCTTTAATTGATTTCAACGCTTCAGTTATATCATTGAAAAACAAACACTTTTCGTTATTGAAAGTCGTTTCGCCAATGATTAAATAACGTAAAACCTTGCTTTCAATCGCTGGATTTTGCTCTAAAATCGCTTCCATTTCGGCGCCGTTTCCAATCCAAACAACATCAAAAGGAAAAGATTCGATTGTTGAACTCAATGTGTCAACTCCGGGATACAACCAAACGAAAGCATCCATTCCGAATAGCTTTCCTTTTGGCATCAGCGTTCCTGTTCTTGTTATTGCTAAATCAGCACTTTTTTCAACAAAACCTTTAACGCTGCTTTTTTCTTTATCACTCATCATTCCTGAATTTATAAAGCTCTAACTGCTTGTTTAAATTGATTTCCTCTGTCCTCGTAGTTTTCAAATAAGTCAAAACTTGCACAAGCTGGAGAAAGTAAAACTGTTTCGTCTTTTCTCGCTAGTTGGTAACCGTAAGCAACCGCTTCAGTTGCAGAACTAGCTTCCACGATTGTTTCCACTTTTCCTTTGAATGCGTTGATGATTTTTTGATTATCCGTTCCAAGACAAATGATAGCTTTCACTTTTTCATTCACTAAAGCATCAAGTTCAGCGTAATCGTTTCCTTTATCAACACCACCAACAATCCAAACCGTTGGTTTTTCCATACTTTCTAAAGCAAACCAAGTTGAGTTGATGTTTGTAGCTTTTGAATCGTTGATAAATTCAATACCATTTACTTTGGCAACGAATTCTAAACGGTGTTCAACGTTTACAAAATCACCTAAACTCTCGCGTACTACTTCAGAGCGAATTTCTAGGATACGGCTCGCAATCCCTGCTGCAAGCGAATTTTGGGTATTGTGCTTACCCTTCAAAGCTAAATCGTAAATTGACATAGTTAATTGTTCTTTTATGTTTATTGTTAGTTGTTTCTCTTTTGCAAAACCGCCAATCGCAAGCTCTTCTTTCAATGAAAAAGGTGCTAATTGCATCGTTGGTTTTCTCTTTTCGATTTCTGATTGAATAATAGGATCATCGTAATTGTAGATGAACCAATCTTCGTGTTGTTGATTATTTAAAATTCTAAATTTTGAGTTGACATAATTCTGCATTTGATACTCATATCTGTCCAAATGGTCTGGTGTGATGTTTGTCAAAATGCTGATGTTTGCACGGAAATCGTACATATCATCTAACTGAAATGAACTCAATTCCAACACATACCAATCGTAATTTTCCTCAGCGATTTGTTTCGCAAAACTTTGTCCCACATTTCCAGCCAAGCCAACGTTCCAACCTGCTTTTTTTAGAATGTGATATGTCAACATTGTTGTGGTTGTCTTACCGTTGCTTCCTGTTATGCAAATAGTCTTCGCTTTGGAGTAATAACCTGCAAATTCTATTTCTGAAATGATTTTAATTCCTTTTGCTTTAATTGATTGAATTAAAGCGACTTTATCAGGAATTCCTGGAGATTTGATAACCAAATCAGCTAGAAGAATTTTTTCTGTTGAATGATTTCCTTCTTCCCATTCTATTGCACGGTTTTCAAGTTCAATTTTGAAAGAATCTTTGATTTTTCCACCATCAGACACAAGCACATTCCATCCTTGCTTTTTAGCAAGAATCGCAGCACCAACGCCACTTTCGCCAGCGCCAAGAATCACGATATTTTTACCTTTTCCTTCCACTTTTTAACGCAGTTTGAGGGTTACAATCGTGATAACAGCCAATAAAACAGCAACAATCCAGAAACGCGCAACGATTTTTGCTTCGTGCAATCCTTTTTTCTGATAGTGGTGGTGCAATGGAGCCATTAAGAAAATACGTCTTCCTTCTCCAAATCTTTTCTTAGTGAATTTGAAATAGCCAACTTGCATCATTACCGACAAATTCTCGATTAAGAAAATTCCACACAAAACAGGAATCAATAATTCTTTACGGATTGAAATCGCAAAAACGGCAATGATTCCTCCTAAGGCTAAACTTCCTGTGTCACCCATAAATACTTGTGCGGGGAAGGAATTGTACCACAAAAATCCAACGCAAGCACCAACAAAAGCAGCAATAAATATTACCAATTCCTCTGCCATTGGAATGTACATAACGTTCAAGTAATCGGCGAATTTGGCATGAGAACTAACATAAGCAAGTACCGCTAAAGCAATACCAATAATTGCAGAAGTTCCAGTTGCTAATCCGTCCAAACCGTCCGTCATATTTGCCCCATTTGAAACTGCAATTACAATAAATATCACAATTGGAATAAATAAAAGCCAACCGTAAGACTTGTGCCAATCACCAATTAACCAGTTGTAATTAAACTCATTACCTTTTATAAATGGAATTGTTGTGGTCATATCGTCCGTTTTCACCCATTTGTAAGTTTCACCCTCATTTTGGATATGATCATCAGATACAAATTCCTCGTCTGCTTGCAATTTGTAATCAGCACTTACACGCTTGTGAACCGTAACATCATCAGAAAAATAAAGAATACATCCAACGATTAATCCCACACCGATTTGACCTATTACTTTAAATTTTCCTTTAAGTCCTTCTTTATTTTTTTTGAAAACCTTGATGTAATCGTCCAAAAATCCAATTACACCCAACCATACTGTTGCCATCAACATTGTGATAACGTACACGTTGTGCAACTTCGCGAACAATAAAGTAGGAATTAAGATTGCTGAAAGAATGATAAGTCCACCCATTGTTGGTGTTCCTGATTTCTCAATTTGTCCAGCCAAACCTAAATCGCGAACTGTTTCACCAATTTGTTGACGGCGCAAAGCATTGATGATTTTTTGTCCGAAAACGACAGAAATTATCAATGATGTAATCAAAGCCAATGCTGCTCTGAAGGAAATAAAATCAAAAAGTCCAGCTCCAGGAACATTCAGTTTATTTAAGTAGTCAAATAAATAGTACAGCATTATTTCTTCAATTGGTTAAAAAGTTCTTCTGTAATTTTTAGGTCATCAAAATCGTGTTTGACACCCATTATTTCTTGGTATTTCTCGTGACCTTTTCCAGCAATTAGAAGAATATCTCCAGCGTTTGCCAAAGAAATTGCGGTCTTAATCGCTTGTTTTCGGTCTTGAATTGTTAGTGCTTTCGTTTGTTGTTCTACGTCCAATCCAGCTTCCATTTCTTCTAATATTGTTTGCGGATTTTCAGTTCTTGGATTGTCTGATGTTAGAATCGCTTGCGTGCTTAAATCACAAGCAATTTGAGCCATTTTCGGGCGTTTTGTTTTATCTCTATCGCCACCACAACCAACGAGCGTGATTACTTTTTGTGTTCCTTTGCGGATACCGTTGATTGTTTTTAAAACATTTTCAAGTGCATCTGGTGTGTGTGCGTAATCAACAATTGCTGTAATTCCTGAATTGCTTCTAACATATTGAAAACGACCTTCAACGGATTCTAAATTGCTAATGATTCGCAAAACTTCCAGTTCATCCATTCCCAGTAATTGGCTTACTCCAAAAACTACCAATAAATTGTAAGCATTGAAATCGCCCACTAAACGCGAATAAACTTCAGTGTTATTGATAGTCATAATTAGACCTGTCAATTCATTTTCAATAACTTTTCCTTTGAAATCTGCTGGCGTTTTAAGCGCATAAGTCACTTTTTTTGCTGCTGTATTTTGCAACATCACAAGTCCGTTTTTGTCATCGGAATTAACCAATGCAAAAGCTTCTTTTCCTAATCCATCAAAAAATGCTTTTTTAACGCGGATGTATTCAGCAAACGTTTTGTGATAATCTAAATGATCGTGTGTAATGTTTGTAAATCCAGCACCAACAAATTCCAAACCTGTGATGCGGTGTTGGTGAACTGCGTGCGAACTCACTTCCATAAAGCAGTATTCACAGCCTTCAGCAACCATTTTAGAAAGCAATGCATTCAAATTTATTGGATCTGGGGTAGTGTGAGTTGATGGAATTTCAGTTGTGCCGATTTTGTTGACAACAGTAGAAATTAAACCACATTTGTAACCAAGTTCAGTGAATAATTTATGCAATAAAGTTGTTGTAGTTGTTTTGCCATTTGTGCCCGTAATTCCAACTAATTTCAAATCTTGCGAAGGATTATCAAAGAACGCACAAGCCATTCGTCCAAGTGCTTCTGAAGTGTTTGAAACCTTGATAATTGTTGCGTCAGCAGGTAAAGTTGTTTCTTCTTGGACTACAAAAACGCGGCATCCTTTTTCATAAACCGATTGAATGTATTCGTGGCCATTATTCGTACTTCCAACAATTGCAAAAAACACTGATTCCGCAGTAGCTTTGCGCGAATCAAATACCAATTCATTGATTTCTTGCTCCAAGTTTCCTTGAAGAAGCGAGTAATTTACAGCAGGAAGTAAGTCTAATAGCAAACTCATTGTTTCAGTTCTATTTTAATTAGTTGTCCTTTTGCGAAAGGGATTCCAGCGTTAAGTGATTGGCTTGTTACTTTTCCATAACCAATTAATTTCACAATCAATCCGCGGTTTTCAAGTAAGTAAACAGCATCTTTCGCAGTCATTCCAATTACATTTGGAACAAGGTTTTTATCTATTTTCTTTTTGTCTAATTGTACTTTTTTAGCCAAAGTGTCTGCTGTCAACCATTCACCTTCATAATTCAATTGGTAATTCACTTTCAGCATTTTCAACAAAGCCGTGATGTCTCTTTTATTCCCACTTTTTACTTTTGGCAAGTTGTAACTTAGAGGAGCTGTTTCATTTATTGCTTTGTGGTATTTTAAAGTATTGGCATAAACTTTATTCGCAATTGCGGCGAACACAGTACCTGAAACGCGCGCACCATAGTATTCTTTTCGAGGTCTAGAAATCACAACGATACAAGAATACATTGGCTTGTCAGTTGGGAAATATCCAACAAATGAAGCTTGGTAAGAACTCTTTTTTTCCTCTTCAAATGTTCCTTTTTCGCTCAATAATTTTGCAGTACCTGTTTTTCCAGCGATTTCAAATTCAATACCTTTTAATTCCTTACCTGTTCCGCTTTTCATAACACCTTCCAAGCAGTTTTGAACTATTCTAAGCGTTGGGTCAGAACAAATTTTATTTTTAAGAATTACAGTATTGAATTTTTTTACCACTTGACCTGAGCGACGAATTTCTTTCACAAACTGAGGTCGAACCAATGTACCATTGTTGGCTACCGCATTATAAAAAGCCAAGGTTTGAAGAGGTGTTGTGCGTAATTCATAACCAATAGACATCCAAGGAATAGATAATGCCGACCATCCTTTTGCTCCCGGTCTTGGAATTACAGGCGTTGGTTCACCGGCAATGTCAACTCCTAAAGCTTGAGTTACTCCGAATTGTTCGAGTCTTTTGATAAAACGATCTGGTTCACTTCGGTAAGCTTTGTTGGTGATTTGAGCGATAACGTTTGATGATTTTTCGAATGCTTGTTGAATTGTTATTTCGCCATATCCCATTCCGTGATTAGAATCTTTCATTTTCTTTCCACCAGCAAAGTTGTAAGTTCCATAAGCCTTTACTTTGTCTGTTATTTTGAATTTTTCATCTTCCAATCCTGCCATAATTGAAGCAAGCTTAAAAGTTGACCCAGGAGTTTCCAACTCACCAACAGCATAATTATATTGTTCGATGAATGAGCCATTTGTTTGTCTTGTAAGATTGGCAATTGCTTTTACAAATCCAGTTTTAACATCCATCAAAATCACACAACCGTGTTCGGCATCCATTTCTTTCAATTGACGCTCTAATTCTGAGTGTGCCACTTCTTGAATTTCTTTGTCAAAACTTGTAATGATGTCGGCACCTTCAACTGCTTCTTTTACAATTTGACCAATTTTTTTCCAACCTGTGGAGAATTTTTGTTCAATTTCTTCCCCTTCAATTCCTCTTAGATATTCGATAAAAGCACCTTCAATTCCAACTTTGAGTTCTTTTCCAGCTTCTGCTTTACTTTTATAATAACCAAGTGTTCGGTCTAACAAAACACCATTTGGTTTTTTTCTCAAAATAGTTTCATCTGTATCGATAATTCCTCCTTCCATTCTTCCTAATTCGAAGATGGGTAAAGCTCTTAATCGCTTTCTTTGTTCGTTTGTAACTTTGTTTTTAATCGACAAATACCTTGAGCCATTTGCTCTTGCACTTCGAATTTGATTTTCATATTCGCGCGCTGTTTTTTCTGGGTAAATTCGACTCAATCCAGCTGCAAGTTCAGATACTTTTTCGTCAAAAATCTCTTGTTTCACAACCGTTGGATCCATATGGATATCGTAGAAAGTCACTGATGAAACCAATGGAACCATATTTTCGTCCAAAATCTCACCCATTCTTGGATAGCGTTTAACGATGCGCACAGGAATTACCTCGTCGGATTCTTCAAACAAACTCGAGCGACCTTCCCATTGCAAAGAAGCCGTTTGGTACAATACCAAAAGCATAATGAGTACAAACCCAATATAAACAGCATAAGCCCTGTAATAAAGAAAATTTTTATCCTTACTCATCTGTTTTCTTTAATCGTATTACTTTTTTAGTGTTTTGAGATTCTTGTAATTCTCTTGATTTTAATTTTTCTACCAATTTGTATCTTCTCGTCACGAACTCAAGTCTCGATTTTGCTTCGATGTATTCCGCCGCTTTTTGATCTAATTCGCGTTGTGTTTTGTTCGTTTCATCGATGAGTTGCTTTCCATAATAACCTTTCGAAATAATTATAATCAATAAAATCATTATGAAGAAAATGTAATTTAAATTATTCAAAAAGAACTCTTTAGTTAAAAATTCCCCATTCAATATTTGCATAAAAGCATTGGACTTTTTCCCTGTGCTTTTTTTAGAATTCGTCTTTTTTTCAGACTGAGTTCCAGTTTTTTCACCATTCTCGTATGTGTCAAATTCGTTCTCAGCCATTTTTTTCTGCTATTCTTAATTTGGCACTACGAGCGCGCGTATTTCTTTGTATTTCTTCTTCGTTCGGAATAATTGGGTGGCGAACGATTTCAGTCAAAGGTTTTTGAACGTTACCAAAGAAATCTTTTTCGATTTCGCCGTCAAACGAACCTCGTTTCATGAAATTTTTCACCAATCTGTCTTCCAAAGAATGGTAAGACATTACCACAAGTCTTCCTCCTGGAGCCAACATTTCTGTCGCTTGTTCCAACATTTGTTTGAGCACTTCCAATTCTTGGTTTACTTCAATGCGAATCGCTTGAAAAACTTGAGCATAAAACTTATGATCTTTGAATTTTGGAGCAAATCTTCTCAATGCTTCCATCAATTCAAAAGTGGTTTTTATTGGGCCATCGGCACGTTTTAAAATCAATTCTTGCGCAAGAGCACGCGCATTTGTCAATTCGCCGTAATACCTGAAAATGTAAATCAAATGTTCTTCAGAATCTTCATTCACCACATGATAAGCCGAGCGATCTAAAAATTGATTCATACGCATATCAAGCGGTGCATCTTCACGAATTGTAAAACCACGTTCAGCGGCATCAAACTGATGAGAAGAAACACCTAAATCAGCCAATAAACCATCAATTTTATTGATTTTTAGTAGCTTTAAGTGATTCTTTAAAAAAGCAAAATTGGAAGCAACGAAGTAAAAATTGGGAGCATCAAGTTTGTTTTTGTTGGCATCAGCATCTTGATCAAAAGCGATTAATTTTCCTTCTGAATTTAAGTGTTGAAGGATCACTTTAGAATGCCCGCCACCACCGAAAGTTACGTCCACATAAACCCCATTTGGCTTGATGGCTAAACCGTCAATACATTCATTTAATAGTACAGGAACGTGGTATTCTAAATTATTCTCCATTGTTTAAGTCACCCATTACTTCATCCGCCAAATCAGCGAAATCTGCCATGTTCGCTTCGATCATCTCGAAGTATTTGGACTTATCCCAGATTTCAATGCGATCGTTGTAAGCAATCAACATTACTTCTTGTTTCAAGCCCACTCTTTCTACATGAGTAGAAGGAACGAGCACTCTGCCAGCATTGTCCAAAGTGATTTGTTTAGCACCTTGATGAAACATGCGGTAGAACAAGCGATTTTTCTCTTTGAACAAATTTAATTTGGATAATTTTTCACTTAATTTTTCCCATTCTGTCAATGGATAAAGCGTTAAACAATCCTCAAAACCTTTATTCAACATAAAATCTTTCTGAGCTGCAGGAGAAAGCTGCTTCCGTAATCCGGAAGGAAATAAAAACCGTCCTTTTTCGTCCAGTTTAACTTCAAATTCTCCTACTAATCCTGCCATAGCGTTGTAACGGGTAAAATTAATGGTATTTTACCACTTTTTACCACCAAACTTTAAATTGTTAATAACTTATAACGGATTCAAAAGATAAAGGTTTCTTTTTGACTAATAAAAATCAAATAAATACTAGCAATAACAAAGTTTTTCACAAAGGTGGGAGAAAGTGGTAATTAAACTTTAGAGTGAAGAATTAAGAGTTTAGAGTGGATTAAGAATATAGAATTGACAAACTCAATTATACATTCATTATTAAACATTAAAAATTGATAATTACTTTTACCACCAATGTCAAACACAACGAAAAGCTGGTTACTATTAATTACTCTTGCCTGTATTTGGGGAAGCTCCTTTATCTTGATGAAAAAAGGAATGTTTACTGTTGATGGTAAAACTATTTTCTCATCCACACAAGTTGGCGCATTGCGTATGTTGATCGCTTCGAGTGTGATGTTACCTTTTTCTATTCGTGCAGTTCGAAAATTACAAGCTAAGAAAGATTTGTTATTTTTCTCCATCGTGGGATTTTGTGGAAACTTTTTCCCAGCTTTCTTATTTACGTATGCCGAAACGGGAATTTCTTCTGGCTTTGCAGGAATGTTGAATAGCTTTACTCCAATTTTCACCATATTGATCGGCTACATTATTTACAAACAGCGCATTACTTCTTTTCAAGTTGCGGGAACAATCATTGGAACGATTGGAATTGTTTTATTAATCAACGCTGGAAAATCTGTTTCATTAAACGCAAGTATTTTTCATGTATTAGCAATAGTTTTAGCAACATTTTTATATGGTGTTAGTTTGACGACCATCAAAAACAAATTGCAACATTATTCCTCTGTTGACATTACTTCATTGGCTTTTTTAATGGTCTTCGTTCCAGCACTTATCGCATTTTTTGTTTTTGGAACCCCTTCCGTTATTCAAAAAAGTGAGCATGCTTTGAAAGGATTAGGATACATTTCTATCCTTGCAATTGTTGGTACTGCAATGGCTGTTTTCTTATTCAATGGTATCATTCGGATGTCATCTGCTTTGTTTGCAAGTAGTGTTACTTACTTCATTCCAGTGGTTGCTGTCATCATCGGATTTTTCTTTAAAGAGAGTTTAAGTTGGGGACAAATTGCTTCTATGTTTGTGGTATTAGCAGGAGTTATTACTGCAAATTACGGTCACTTGCTTTTTAATACGAAGAAAACTTTGTGAATAATTTGTCTTTAAGGAATAAAATCCTATCTTTGCCCTCCTAATTTTAGAAATTAACATTAAAAAACAAGCTATTATGTACGCAATTGTAGAGATAGCAGGGCAGCAGTTTAAAGTGCAAAAAGACCAAAAGATTTTTGTACATCGTTTAGCTCATGACGCAGGATCAAAAATCGAATTTGACCGCGTTTTATTGATAGACAACGATGGAAAAATCAGCATTGGCGCCCCAGCTATAGACGGTGCAAAAATCACCGCAGAAGTAATCGACCATGTTAAAGGTGACAAGGTTATCGTTTTCAAAAAGAAACGTAGAAAAGGTTACAAAAAGAAAAATGGTCACCGTCAACAATTTACGGCGATTACAATTACAGATATTAAAGCATAATTAACCTTCCAATTAAGGAATAAAACTTTAAACGATGGCACACAAAAAAGGAGTCGGTAGTTCGAAAAACGGTCGTGAGTCACATAGCAAACGCTTAGGTGTGAAAATTTTCGGTGGACAAGCTGCAATCGCAGGAAATATTATTGTTCGTCAACGTGGAACTCAACATCATCCAGGTGTTAATGTAGGTATTGGAAAAGACCATACATTATATGCTTTAACAGATGGTTTAGTTGAATTTCGTAAGAAAAAAGACAACCGTTCTTTCGTTTCAGTTGTAGCAATTGAAACTACGAACGCATAACATTTAAAAGATTAATCTTTTGAAAAGGCTGACAAGAATTTGTTGGCCTTTTTTATTATGCTTGATTTTTAATGCTTGATTTTTGATTGAATCACTTTTATTAAATCTATTATTTGATTATATTTAGTAGAAAAACAAAAATGAAAGAAAGTTTAATTCAACAAAAATCCTTTGATTTTGCTTTAAAAGCAATTCCTTTGTATAAAGATCTATTAGCAAAAAATGAATTTATTTTGTCTAAGCAATTTTTCAGAAGTGCCACAAGTATAGGTGCAAATGTTAAAGAGGCATCAGCAGGTTTTTCTAAGAAAGATTTTACAGCTAAAATGGGAATTGCTTCCAAAGAAGCGAGAGAGTGTTACTATTGGTTAGAATTAATTGAAGCAGGTAATTTTAGTGAATTTCCTCTCTTAGAACTCAAAGAAGAAAATCAAAGAATAATTCGAATATTAACAGCAATCGTTAAAACATGTCAAACTAATTTATAAATCATAAAATGAAATACTAATATCGATAGGCCTCTGTAGGTTTTCAATCAAAAATTAAAAATCAAGCATCAAAAATCCTATTTACTTTTACAAAGAATTTACCCCATGATCCAATCTCGTAAAATACGCTATTTATTTTCTGTTTTAAGTGGCTTACTTCTGGTGCTATGCTTTCCATTTACTGGTAGCGTTACACCTTTGATTTTTGTAGCTTTGATACCATTACTTTTTGTTGAAGATAGCATCAGTGCTGAAAAACGTTCCTCGGCTGCTGTTTTTCTACACGCTTACATCACTTTTTTCATCTATAATTTAGGAACCACTTTTTGGATTTGGAATTCAACGGAAGTTGGTGGCGTACTTGCTTTTGTGTTTAATTCTCTCTTGATGACTTTGGCTTTTCAATGTTTTCATTTTGCAAAAAAAAATATTGGAAACAAAGAAGGCTATATTTCTCTTCTAATCATTTGGACCGCATTTGAATACGCGCATTTCAACTGGGAACTTTCTTGGCCTTGGCTCGCTTTTGGCGATGCCTTTTCCATCCGAACGAATTGGATTCAATGGTATGAATACGTTGGCGTTCTTGGTGGTACACTTTGGGTACTCATCATTAATTTACTGTTGTTTTTAGGTCTCAAAAAGCATTTTTCTAACGATTCTAATCCTAAATTGAAACGAAATTTCTTTGTGCTTGCGGGATTGATTTTAGTTTTCCCGATTGCATATTCTTATTGGATGTTACAAGCGCCAAAACTAAATGGAAAATCATTGGAAGTTGTTCTGGTTCAACCAAATATCGATCCTTACAACGAGAAATTTAGCCCAAATTCAACGGTTGAAGCTCAATTGAGCACCTTTTTTGACTTGGCAGATAAAAAAGTGACGAGCAAAACAGATCTATTGATTGGTCCTGAAACAGCAATTTCACAAGGATTCTTTGAACCTGATTTAAAGTATTTTAAGTTCTACGAATTAATGAAAGAACGTTTGTCGCGCTATCAAAAAGCAGAGTTGTTAATCGGTGCTTCGACAGCGCTTGCATTTGACCGTAAGGTTTCGAGAGCTACTTTGCCACTTGGAAATGGAAACGGTTTTTACGAAAGCTACAATACTTCGTTGTTTATACCGATTAATGGAAAACATTCGTTTATTCATAAATCTAAGCTCGTACTTGGTGTAGAAAAATTGCCTTTTTCAAACTATTTTCCGTTCTTGGAAGAATTAGCTATTAGCAACGGTGGAACTTCCGGAACTTTAGGAATTGAAGCTTACCCGAAAAACTTTAAGACCAAAAACGCAACAATTGCACCTATCGTTTGCTACGAATCTATTTATGGGGAGTTCGTTTCGCAACAAGTGAGATCTGGCGCTGAGTTGCTATGTATCATTACCAATGATGGTTGGTGGAAAGACACACCAGGATACAAACAACATTTTAGCTTCGCGCGATTGAGAGCAATTGAAAACAGACGTTGGGTGGTTCGTTCTGCAAATACAGGCACAAGCGGCGTGATTAATGAAAAAGGCGAAGTACTGCAACAAACTGATTGGTGGGTTCCCGCAGTGATAAAGGCAAAAGTTCAACTTTCAAGCAAAAAAACAATTTATACTACCTATGGAGATTTCATTGGACGAAGCTTCGCATTTGTTGCTGTGTTATTGCTGATTTTTGCCCTGAAAAATAAGATTAGACCACTGAATAAAAAGTAAACTTCTTCACAAAAAGTACTTGTAAAAAGCCACAACTTTCACTGTGATATCTTCTATTTGTATCGTTTCCTCTTGATCGAAGGTAAGAATCGTTTCTTCTTTGATGTTCAAGTATTTACACGCTTCTATCAAACCGCGTAATTCTCGTTTTCTAGTGTCTGAATTTGTAATATTCACTACCTCGAGGCGGGTAACTTTTCACTTTTAATTCTTGTCTTTCCACTTTCAGTTAGCAGTTCTCAACATATTTCAGTTTCAACACTTATCTTTGCACATTAAAACAAAAATAAAATATGAGTCATTCTGAACTTTCTGAACAAGAAATCTTACGACGCGAGTCACTTCAAAAATTGCGCGATTTAGGAATCGATCCTTATCCAGCGGCACTTTATCCTGTTAGCCATTACGCAACAGATATCAAGCAAAATTTTGAAGATGGTAAGCAGGTTTGTTTGGCAGGAAGAATGATGAGTCAGCGTGTGATGGGAAAAGCTTCTTTCGCTGAATTACAAGATGCATCAGGAAGAATTCAAGTCTATTTTAACCGCGACGAAATTTGTCCGGGAGAAGATAAAACGCTTTACAACGAAGTTTTTAAGAAATTACTGGATTTAGGAGATTTCATTGGTGTGAAAGGTTATGTTTTTAAAACACAAGTTGGAGAAACTTCTGTTCACGTGCAGGAATTTACGGTTTTAAGTAAAGCTTTACGACCATTGCCGTTGCCTAAAACAGATTCGGAAGGAAACGTTCACGATGCATTTACGGATGCTGAATTGCGCTACCGCCAACGTTATGTGGATTTGGTGGTTAACCCAAAAGTGAAAGACACGTTCATCAAACGTTCAAAAACAATTAGTTCTATGCGTCGTTTCTTCGATACTTTCGGATATTTGGAAGTTGAAACACCAATTCTTCAACCAATTCCAGGTGGAGCAGCAGCACGTCCATTTACGACACATCACAATGCTTTAGATATTCCATTATACTTGAGAATTGCCAACGAATTATATCTGAAAAGATTAATTGTTGGTGGATTTGACGGTGTTTATGAATTTGCAAAAGATTTCCGTAACGAAGGAATGGATCGCACACACAATCCTGAATTTACGGTGATGGAAATTTACGTTTCCTACAAGGATTACAATTGGATGATGGATTTCACAGAAAAAATGATTGAGCGTGTTGCGTTAGACGTTTGTGGAACTACAGAAATAAAAGTAGGCGACAAAGAAATTTCCTTGAAAGCGCCGTTTGCTCGTGTAACAATGCGCGATGCGATTTTACATTTTACAGGATTTGACATCAATGGTAAAACCGAAGATGAATTGAGAACTGCTTGTCAGAGCTTAGGAATCGAAACCACTCCTTCGATGGGGAAAGGGAAATTGATAGATGAATTGTTTGGTGAAAAATGTGAAGGAAATTACATTCAGCCAACGTTTATTACAGATTATCCAATCGAAATGTCGCCTTTGTGCAAACGTCACCGTGAAAATCCAGAGCTGACGGAGCGTTTTGAGTTGATGATCAATGGAAAAGAAGTTGCAAATGCCTATTCGGAATTGAACGACCCAATCGACCAACGCGGACGTTTTGAAGAACAATTAGGTTTGTCCGAAAAAGGTGATGACGAAGCGATGTTTATCGATCAAGATTTCTTGCGTGCTTTGGAATACGGAATGCCGCCAACCTCAGGAATGGGAATCGGAATTGACCGCTTGGTGATGTTGTTGACGAATAATTCTTCGATTCAAGAAGTGTTGTTTTTCCCTCAAATGCGTCCAGAAACAAAATCGGTGAAAATCGAATTGAATGACAATGAAAAATCAATTTTTGATGTAATGAAAGTTGAAAAAGAGCTTGAATTACCTGAATTGAAAGCAAAATTTGAAATGAGTAACAAGGCTTGGGATACGAGTATTAAAACCTTAACGAAAAATAATTTATTGAAAGTTTCGAAAGAGGAAGAGCGCTTGGTAGTGAGGATTGTGGATTAACCGATTGCGGATTGACGGATTGTGGATTACGGATTGCGGATTGCGGATTGTGGATTACGGATTGAAAATTAACAGATTACAAATTACAGATTAATTTTCAAATTGTCGCTTCCTCAATTGTCATAAAGTCCTAATATCCTTCCGCCACGGAGAAGTCTTAATATCCTAAAATCCTAATATCCTTCCGCGGCGGAGTCTTAAAGTCCTAATATCCTAACGTCTTAAAATCATTAATATGAAAACAAAAGAAGAAATAGTAGAAAACTGGTTGCCTCGTTACACTGGAAAAAAACTTGAAGAATTTGGAGCATATATTTTACTGACCAATTTTGGTGGATATGTGAAAATGTTCGCTGAAAAATACAACGTTGAAATTGATGGTCAAGATCGTCCAATGCAGTCCGCATCAGCAGAAGGAATTACTATAATTAATTTCAGCATGGGTAGCGCAATGGCTGCAACGATCATGGATTTGTTGTCTGCGATTCAGCCCAAAGCAGTACTTTTTTTAGGAAAATGTGGCGGCTTGAAAAAGAAAAACGAAATTGGCGATTTAATCTTACCAATTGCAGCGATTCGAGGAGAAGGAACATCTAATGATTATTTTCCAGCGGAAGTTCCAGCTTTGCCTTCGTTTAATCTTCAAAAAGCCATTTCTTACACCATTCGTTTGGCAGGGAGAGATTATTGGACAGGAACTGTGTACACGACAAATAGACGCGTTTGGGAACACGATGAAGCATTTAAAGAATACTTGCGAACGATTCGTGCAATGGCAATTGATATGGAAACAGCAACTATTTTCAGTGTAGGTTTTTACAATGAAATTCCTGTTGGAGCATTGTTATTAGTGAGCGACCAACCGATGATTCCTGATGGTGTAAAAACTGAAGCTAGCGATGCAAAAGTAACAACAGAATACGTTGAAGATCACTTGAATATTGGCATCAATTCATTAAAAGAAATTCAAAACTCTGGCAATTCTGTGAAGCATTTGAAGTTTTAAAAATTAGCTTTCCGCCACTCTGTCAGTAATTTTTCAAAGGCACATTCTTTGACATCGGAGCAGTCTGATGAAACAAAAAACTTACTTTGAAAATCATTTAAGAAATGCTATTCCACCCGCGTTATTCGTGGTGATTGTTATGTGGGTCGTCTATTGGGCAGACTTTCTTTTTATCTTCGATTTTCACAAATTAGGCGTGCTTCCAAAAACAATTGAAGGACTCAAAGGAATCATTTTCATGCCATTAATTCATGCGCATTCTGATTTCAAACACATTATTAATAATTCAGTACCAACGTTTTTACTTTTAACACTTCTGTTCTATTCTTACAAAGACATTGCAATAAAAGTATTTTTTGGAAGTTGGTTGTTGACAGGAATACTTGTTTGGGCTTTTGCAAGCAACAAAGGTTCTTTCCACATCGGAATGAGCGGAGTGATTTACGCACTTGCAGCCTTTCTATTTACGTCAGGAGTTTTACGGAAATACTTACCGCTTCAAGCCTTGTCATTATTTATTGTTTTTCTTTACGGAAGCTTGATTTGGGGGATTTTTCCCACTTCGCCAAGAGTTTCTTGGGAAGGACATCTAATGGGTATGCTCGTTGGTATTTTATTGGCAATTTACTACCGATCGGAAGGACCTCAACGTCCAAAATACCAATATGAAATCGAAAAAGAACTTGGAATTGAACCTCCAGATTTAGAAGGAATGTATTTGGAACAAGTGCGTCTACAAGAAGAAGCTGAACGTTTTAAACAAGAAGAATTAGAGCGACTACAAGCTGAACAACAATTAAATCAAGAAATAAAAATTGTTTATCATTTCAAGGAGAAAGAAGATGAAAACTAAGGCAATGAATACAAAAAGTGTTTTCATTTTCCGTATTTTACAATAATTGCTATTTGTCCTGCGTGATAAGCTGTATGTGAAATAATTCTTCCAAAGGCTTCTGCTTTTGTTTTGGTTCCAAATTCTTTGGTTGTTACCTCATCTTCCCAAGAGTCATCATCTTGCTGTGCAATTGCAACAAGAATCGATTGAAATGAATCCGATAAATAAGCTGAAATTTCTTTGAGATTAATCCAAACTCCCGTATCTTTTCTGTCAATTACTGTTTTTGCTTTCACTTCAACTGTATCGTCTTTGAAAACATTTTTCGAAAAAAGTAGTTCTACATCACCAATATGTTGTAGTAAGAAACCAATGCTATTTGGGCTATCACCTAATTTCTTTACGAGCTCTTTTTCAGGA
Organism: Flavobacteriales bacterium; assembly: GCA_018883325.1. Taxonomy (GTDB): domain Bacteria; phylum Bacteroidota; class Bacteroidia; order Flavobacteriales_D; family Crocinitomicaceae; genus UBA952. The sequence goes on from VEQH01000039.1 coordinate 32,715, forward strand.
ATAGAATCAAGCACGATTTGAAGTCGAGTTCTTGCTTCTTTGTAGGCATGATAAAACTGTTTGGTTGTTTCCATTACTGAATGATTTTTAAATAGATTAAAACATAATAAAGTCCTGTTGCAATAAAAAGAACGGCTGCAACATAGCGCATATACTTTTCAATTTGAGTAATTCTTTTGAAATAAGTACCCAATTTCTGGATGCTGAATGCAAGAACGAAAGTGAAAAACAACACCAAAGAACCTGCGCCTAATGCGAAGAAAAGTGGCAATGTCATTCCTAAGTCACTTTTAATAGTCATAGGAATCAACACTCCAAAGTACATTGCTCCGCTATATGGACAAAAAGCCATAGCGAATAAAGCACCCAACAAAAACGAACCTAATAATCCACGGTCTTTAAATTTGTCACCTAATTTATTTTTCAAATCCGATGTACCTAAAAAATTAAACTTAATAACATTCAACATAATTAACCCAATTAATATCATTACTGGACCAACAAATTTCTCACCATTACCCTGAAAGAATTTTGCTACATGAAATTTACTTGCTCCCAATGAAATAATAAATGCAATAAAAGTGTAAGTAAAAGCTAATCCTAATGTATAAAGCAAACCACTTAATAACACTTTATTTCTTCCGTCCAAAGTTCGTGCAATGTAGGAAGTTGCTGTAATGTTTGTTGCCAAAGGACAAGGACTAATTGCCGTCAAAATCCCTAAAGCCCAAGCAGATAAAATGGGCCAAGAAGTATTGTCAACAAGGTTGTGAAGCCATTCCATGTTATTTCAATTTTTCTTGAATCATTTTTTTTAATCTTGGCTCAAAATCATTCAGATTTCCAGGCGCGTATTCAAAGGCGAAATTGCTCCAATCTTCGATGTTATCTTTCCCATTTCTGATTTTATTCACCATCAAAGCGGTTCCAGTAGCTTCAAATTTCTCCGCTAATTCATAATTTTTTTCATCGTCAACGTCAATTACTTGATAAACGATTTCGCCAGATTTTAATTCCGATTTGAAGTTTTTCTCAAGTGTCGTTTTCGTGTAAGCTTTCATGTGTTTACAGGTTTCGCATTGACGAGTACCGTGGAAAGCGTAGATTTCTAATTGATCTTTTTTGCCATTGTTTGCTTGGTCGTTTGATGAATTAGATTTTGTTTTGCATGCTGTTAACAAAACAGCAAAAAAGATGAAAGATAAAAATTTCATAGTTAAAGAATTAAATTGAAAATGTATCCTGAAATAATGATACAAACAGTTACAACACTGAAAAATAGAACGAGCATTTTTGTGGTCATCACTTTTTTAAGTAATAAAGCCTCTGGAATTGACAAACCAACTACAGCCATTGAAAAAGCGATTGCAGTTCCAATTGGGATTCCTTTTTGAACCAATACTTCCATAATTGGTAATACTCCAGCAGCATTACTGTACATCGGAACTCCAAAAAGTACAGCGATTGGAACAGCAAAAGGATTATTGGCAGTGATGTATTTTTCAAAGAAATCGGTTGGTATAAAGCCATGCATCAAACCACCAATAGCAATTCCAACAAGAATATAAATAGAAACACCTTTTACAATTCCACTTGCTTCTTTTGCTATTGAAGGTAATCGTTCGGAAAATGATTGATGCTGAGTTTCTTCCTCTAAATCAATTAATTGTTTGTTTTCCAAGATTTTTTTAACCCAAGGTGTTAACAAACGCTCCAATTTCATTTTACTTAGAATAAAACCAGCTACCATTGAAAGAACAATGCCACTAATAACGTAAACAATTGTGACTTTCCATCCAAACATCCCGATAAACATTGCCACTGAAACTGCATCAACAAGAGGAGATGAAATTAAAAAAGCTAAGGTAACTCCTAAAGGAATTCCTCCTTTTACAAATCCGATAAATAAAGGCACTGAAGAACACGAACAAAATGGAGTAATAGTTCCAAAAAAAGAAGCTAAAAAGTAATCTAAGCCGAACCATTTTCGTTTGGTTAAAAAATTTCGCACTTTGTCAATTGGAAAATAGGAGTTTATAATTCCCATTACCATAGTTACAATAAAAAGCAATATGAAAATCTTGATGGTGTCAAACACAAAGAAGTTCAAAGCATCACCAATTTTAGATCCTTTTTCTATGCCGAAAAGACCGTAAATTAACTAATCAGCAAAAAGTTGTGTCCAAGTAAACATAACTGATTAAATCAGCAACAACTGGTTGAACCGCCAGAAGTAGGTGTGCAACAACTATTTGAAGTTGTATTTCCTAAAACTACTGAAGTGTCTCCTTTTGTTGGAAATCCTTTTTCTACCCAACGATTAATCCCATGTTGCATGTTAACCACTTTTTCAGAATTATAACCATGATTAATTAAAAATCCTGCTGCACGCAAACTTCTTCCACCACTCCTACAAACCATAACCACGTCTTTTTCAGTAGGAATTTCTTCAAATCGATTTTCAAATTCGCTTAAAGGTATATTTAAAATCAGTGGAACATCGTATGCTAAAACTTCTACTTCATCATTTTCTCGAACATCGACCAACAACGCTCCATTTTTGATCCACTCTTGGGTTGTTGTTGGACAAATTTCTTTTACTAAGTTTTGATTACTCATGTTTATTTTTTTAATAATTCAACAATTTCATTGACTTCAGCAATTCGACCCTTTACCAATTGTTTGTCATCAATCATTAAAACAGGTGTCACCAATACATTATAATTCATTAGTTCTTCAATATCTTCGATTTTGGTTACTTCTGCTTCAATTCCTGAACGTTTGATAGCTTCTTGTACATTTTGAAATGTAGTATTACATTTTGAACATCCTGTACCTAATACTTTAATATTTTTCATATTATAATTTTAATGTTCGTAAAATTACGAACTATTTACAATAAACCGAATTACTTATCATAAAATTAATCCAAAAAAGAAATGAGTAAGCCTTTAGCTAATTGCCAGTTTTCTTTGTTGATACAGTACTTTGTTTTGGGTGGAGTAATCTCCCCTTGAATAAGTCCTGCTTCTTTTAACACTTTAAGATGTTGAGAAAGAGTACTATTAGCAATTGGAAGTTCATCAGCCATATCTCCATGAAAACAACAACTTTGCTTACTTAACAACTCTAGAATTGCTACTCGTACTGGATGCCCTAAAGCGTTAGAAAATTTAGCAATTAATTCTTGCTTTTGTGTGTACTTTACAGCTTTGTCTGTCATTCTAAAAATAAATTAAACGTAAAAATACGAATAGAAAGTGAAAACAAAGAATAAGAAACGAACGTTGTGAACAATTAACTAAGCTAGATTACTTTTTTAGAATGTTTGAGACTTATTATTAAAAAAGCCACATCAATTTTTAAGGAATTGATCTAATTTATTTCCTGTTTGTTATTGCATTTCATTTTTCACGAGAAATAATTGAGAAATATAATACAAAATCAAGTACTCTGTTTTTGAAATCCTACACAAAAAGCAATCATTACATTTACAATTCTAAACTACTATTTGTAATAAACTTTTAAAAGGTAATCAACTATTTTTTCTTTGGGTTTTAAACCTAATTTACTTTTTAGCTTTACTTTGTAAACTCTTACTGTTCCTGAAGTTAAACCTGTTAATGTTGCAATATCATTAATTGACGTTTGTTGAATTATCAACAAAAAAAACAAAATCTCCGTATCATTTAAATTGGAATGAATTTGTGAAATTCTCTTTTTGAATATTTTTATCGATATTGGTTTATGAGCAGTCTTTGTCTTTTCTTTTTTTAAAACTAACTTTTGAAGAATTAGACAGAGATTGCCAATTTTTTCATTGCCAATTAAACTAGATTCCTGCTTTATTTGTTCAATAACATTTGTAAATTCATTTATTTTTAAGAATAAAAAATTAGAATTCAATTTTTGAATATTTTCAGTTTTCATAGTTTCAAATTGTCTTGTTTCTATTGTTTTTTCGAAGGCGTTAAATAAAAAATAGTTTTCAATCATTACTCTGAAATTTAGTAATAAAGACACTTAAAAGCTATTATTTTAATGATTACTATTTTTTTTAAATTGCCTCTTCTTTAATTGTTTAGAGTAAAATATACTTTCAAAAAAACAAATGAGCTACACTACAAATACCTCGAAAATTATTTAATGACTAATTGTTTTCTACCTATTAGCTTACCATTTCCCCACAATTGAACGATGTAAATACCTGGAAGATAATTTGGATTGATTCTATAAAGATTCACACCCTCTTCTCCAACAAACTCTTGTTCTAAAACTTTCTTCCCAGTCATATCTTGAACTGACAATTTTATTGGAGATGAAGCATTTTTTAAAGAAAAAATAACATTCACATCTTCGCTTGTTGGATTTGGAAATAATTCAAAAACTTGAATTTCATCACAAGTTATAAGAATCGGATCATACGTTTTGATCTTTCCATCTATATCATATTGTTGTAAGCGCACATACACCAATTCAGCGCGATTATCCAAAATCCATTCATAATTTAAAAGTGAATTACTATTTCCAGCTGCTTCAATTATATCTCCACTTATCCACGATTCTCCATCATTAGAATATTCAGGTTGGAAATACCACGAATCCTTTTCTGAGGCAGTTGCCCATTGAATTTGCTTGGTTTCATTTTCACATGAACCATTTAAAAACAATAATTCTACTGGAAGTGGAGAACCTAACCCTCCAAGTGTGACTTCTGAAAAAGAATTCCAACCCGAAAAACTAACTGTATTATTATCAGGGTTATGTGTTCCTCCATATTCAGTCCATTCTTCACTTGGATTTGCTCTTCTGTAAATACTCAAAGCACCTATGCCAGCATCATTTAGATACTTAAAAGTTATTGTTGCGTTCAAACTTCCATTGTTAAGTACTGTATTACCCATTGGATCTTTTACTACATAAGATCTTTCAATAGAGTTTTCAGAATTGGTAGAATTTGATTGTCCATTATAAACAGGTAGTGGCAGTCGTTCGTGCCTGCGTTCAACCACAACTGTTCCCATATCCACAGAAGGATTTATTGAAAGCCCCAAAGAACCTGGATCTACTGTTGAATTAGCAGAAATATTTCTTATTGCTTTTATTAAAGATGTTGGACAATCGCAATATGCATAACTTGAAGCGGATTCCCCGATAAGATTACCTGTTGTTCCTAAATCAACTTCATTTTGCATTATTTTCAAATTACCATTACTGAAAATCAACTCATTAGTTATTGCAATGTTACTGCCTAATTGAACTTCAACATTTCCTGTTTTGTTTAGTTTTAGGTTATAGAATGTTTTACTATTAGAAGACATTACAACAACTGAATTAGTAGGTCCTGATAATTCTACTGTTGAATTAACACCTGGTGTAAAAGTTCCCATATTGATAAAATCACCAAACACATTTAACTTAGAATTTAAACCGATTGTCAGGCTCGCATCTTCACCAACATATACATCCTTAGAATTAAATGAGCCTTCTGATGGAATTTGAGCTGAATTGGTAGCTGATACACATGAACCAGCAATATTATAATTTACGATATAGACTTTATCGTTTTGAGTCGAAGGACTTGTAGGAATTGACCAGACTCCATTATTTAACTGATACCAATTTGCCAAAACAGCGCAATCACCACTCACATTACCATTCCAAAGGTAATCCCCATTTGCTACATCTATGTTATTGACTGAAATTTCAATTATTGGTTGATTAACTATCACTGAAGAAATTGTTGAATTTTCAGCAGCACAAGCTCCACTATTTACAACCGCTCTGTAATAGGTCGTGGTTGTTAAGTTAGTCGCTGTTAAAGTCGTAGTGGTGTTTGCAATGGTGGTACCTGCTGTTGCGAAATTATCAAGTGATGATTCCCATCTTACAACATTTCCTGTGTGTCCACTCAAAGTGAAAGTAGTCGAATTTGTTCCTGTACAAACCGAAGCACTTCCCACAATCGTTCCGCCCACAGAAGCAGGACTTACCGTTACAGTTCCCGTAGCACTATTGGCTGTAGCACAAGTTCCTGATTGGACCACCGCTCTGTAATAAGTAGTGGCTGTTAAGTTGGTTGCTGTTAGAGTCGTAGTGGTGTTTGCAATGGTGGTACCTGCTGTTGCGAAATTATCAAGTGATGATTCCCATCTTACAACATTTCCTGTATGACCACTCAAAGTCAAAGTAGTAGAATTGGTTCCTGTACAAACCGAAGCACTGCCTGCAATCGTTCCGCCCACAGATGCTGGACTCACCGTTACAGTTCCCGTAGCACTATTCGCTGTAGTACAAGTTCCTGATTGAACCACCGCTCTGTAATAAGTAGTGGCTGTTAAGTTGGTCGCTGTTAAAGTCGTAGTCGTGTTTGTAATGTTCGTAACCCCTGAAGCAAAAGTACTCGAAGTTGAAGATTCCCATCTTACCACATTGCCTATATGTCCACTCAAAGTCAAAGTAGTAGAATTTGTTCCTGTACAAACCGAAGCACTTCCCGCAATCGTTCCGCCCACAGAAGCAGGACTCACCGTTACAGTTCCCGTAGCACTATTCGCTGTAGCACAAGAACCTGATTGCACCACCGCTCTGTAATAGGTAGTGGCTGTTAAGTTGGTTGCTGTTAGAGTCGTAGTGGTGTTTGCAATGGTGGTACCTGCTGTTGCGAAATTATCAAGTGATGATTCCCATCTTACAACATTTCCTGTATGTCCACTCAAAGTCAAAGTAGTCGAATTGGTTCCTGTACAAACCGAAGCACTGCCTGCAATCGTTCCGCCCACAGATGCTGGACTCACCGTTACAGTTCCCGTAGCACTATTCGCTGTAGCACAAGTTCCTGATTGAACCACCGCTCTGTAATAAGTAGTGGCGGATAAGTTTGTCGCTGTTAAAGTCGTAGTGGTGTTTGCAATATTCGTAACCCCTGAAGCAAAAGTACTCGAAGTAGAAGATTCCCATCTTACTACATTTCCTGTGTGTCCACTCAAAGTGAAAGTAGTCGAATTTGTTCCTGTACAAACCGAAGCACTGCCTGCAATGGTTCCGCCCACAGAAGCAGGACTTACCGTTACAGTTCCCGTTGCACTATTTGCTGTAGCACAAGTTCCTGATTGCACCACCGCTCTGTAATAGGTCGTCGTGGTTGTTAAGTTAGTCGCTGTTAAAGTCGTAGTGGTGTTTGCAATATTCGTAACCCCTGAAGCAAAAGTACTCGAAGTAGAAGATTCCCATCTTACTACATTTCCTGTGTGTCCACTCAAAGTGAAAGTAGTCGAATTTG
>VEQH01000040.1 GCA_018883325.1 Flavobacteriales bacterium
ATAATAGAGTAGGTGGGAGAGCCTTCAATTTCTTCGATGCCGAATTGTTTTAAAAGTTGAGTGATGAATGTTGTTTTTCCTGCACCCATTTCACCGTCAAAAGCGAAGATTCTTGGTTCGGGAAAGAGCTCAAGAAATTCACGAGCAACAACTTCTAATTCTTCGATTGTATCAACTTTCCACTGTTTGTTCATGGTTTATTCTGAAATCGTTTTGTAAGGTAAAACTTTGTAATCTTTCCACGCAAAAAGTTCAAAATTCACATCGTCAAATCGCCCGAAAGTTTGGTAATTTATCCATTCTCCGAGGTTAAAATAAATCGCATTTTGAATTTGAAATTTTAGCGGTAAATGACGGTGTCCGAAAATGTAGTAATCAGCTTTAATTTGTTGGTGATTATCGCTTACGAAGTGATGCAACCATTCTTTTTCAGGGCCAACGTATAACGCATCTTCTTCACCGTTGGAAATGCGACTGGTTTTGGAAAAATAACTCGCTAAAGCAATTCCGAAATTGGGATGCAAACGTGCAAATGCCCACTGGCAAAATTTGTTTCTAAAAATCTTTTTTATGAATTTATATCCATTATCTCCAGGACCTAATCCGTCTCCATGTGCAATAAAGAATTTTTTAGTTCCAATTTGAATTTGATAATCGTCTTTGTGTAATTCAATTCCGACCTCTTTTTGTAGGTAATCAAACATCCACATGTCGTGATTGCCACAGAAAAAATGAACTTTAATTCCTTTGTCGCTTAAATCGGCGATTTTACCCAAGAAACGCGTGAAACCTTTTGGAATGGCTAATTTATACTCAAACCAAAAATCGAAAATATCGCCAACTAAAAAAATTTCTTTCGCTGTTGGCTCGATGTGATTTAACCAAGCGACTATTTGTTTTTCACGAACTAAACTGATAGCATCTGTGGGTGCTCCCAAGTGAAAATCTGAGGCAAAATAGGTGTATTTTTTAGTGGATTCTTCCATTCATTAATGACCAAAAATCTTGGAAAGTTCTTTTTCTAAAGCTTCACCGCGAAGGTTTACTTTTATGATTCTTCCTTCTCTGTCAATGAGTACAGTAAATGGAACGCTTCCAACTTCATACATTCTTCCAACTTTTGAACTCCAACCCTTCAAGTCGCTCACGTGATTTGGCCAAGTTAAATTGTCTTGTTTGATAGCTGCAAGCCATTTTTCTCTGTCGGTATCAAGTGAAACGCTCATAATCGTAAAACCGTCAGCTTTGTATTTTTCGTAGGTTTTCACCACGTTTGGATTTTCTTTGCGGCAAGGTCCACACCAAGAAGCCCAGAAGTCAATTAACACAACTTTTCCTTTTAAATCGGAAAGTTTCATTTGTTTTTTTCCATCAGTAAGAAATTCTTCAAAGTCAGGAGCAAGTTTACCTTCTGCTAATAATTTCCCGCTTTCAATTTTCTTTTTTAATTGTCTGTAATTTTCGTAATAAGCTTTAACTGTTGGACTTTCCTCAAACGTACTATTGATTTGCGTCATTAAAGCTTCGTAGGTTTTGAAGTCAGCTTCTGCATTTATTTGAGAAAGTGCCATTATCAAAGCAGGAGAATTTTGGTTGTTCGTCACAAAATCTTGCATCGCACCTTGAAAAATAGTGTATTCTCCTTGCATGTATTGATTAATGTTTTGTTCTCTTGTTGGGTCAGCTTTTAACGCATTCATTGCTGAGTCACTTTTTATCGACCAGTTTTCAATAATCGTTGCAAAATCATTCATTGCTTTTGATTCATCTGAACCTGAAATGTTGCAAAATTCTTTTAATTTTTTTCCATCACCGTAAACTTTTAAGTCGCTATTGTCTCTTAAAATCAATTGAACATTTGAATTTCCAACTCTTAAAATGTAGTAATCCATTGCCGGAAGTTTTCCTACAAAAGCAAAGTTTCCTTTCTTGTCTGGAGTGATTTTGTGGTAATCTTTGTAGTAATTGCCAAAGAATTGGGAAACATAAAATGTATCAACAGGCGAATTAAAAATCATTCCTGAAATTTTCACATTAATTTCCTTTTGAGCTTGACAACTTATCGAAAGTACCAAAAACGCTGTGATGAATAGAATTTTTTTCATGTATTAATTTTTAAAAACTTCAGACAATTTTCGTTCCAAACCTTCTCCGCGGAGTTCTTTACCGATGATATTTCCTTCTTTGTTCACTAAAACCGTGAATGGAATTCCTTCAAAACCATAAAGCGAAGGCATACTTGATTTCCAACCTTTTAAATCGCTCACATGGTTTTTCCAAATTAATCCATCTTTTTCAATTGCAGCTTTCCACGCATTTGGGTCTTCGTCTAAAGAAACGGAAAGTACCGTAAATCCTTGTTTCTCGTATTTTTTGTACAAGCGAACGACATTCGGATTTTCTTTTCGACACGGACCACACCAAGAAGCCCAAAAGTCAATAAGTACAACTTTTCCTCTTAAATCTGAAAGTTTTAACAATTTACCTTCAGGAGTGTTCATTGCAATTTCTGGCGCAGCGATTGTCCCGCTGTTGAATTTTGCGTAATCGTTGTAAGCGGAAGTAATTTGATCTACTTGCGAACGAAAGGTTTCTGCTGCTTGTTGACCTTGGTATTTTTGTTCATACGCTTGCGCAACTTGTTCTAAAACACTCAAATTCGTTTCACTCCATCCATCGAAAGATGTAGTTGGCAACAAAACCATTGAAAGCACAATGTTGTATGGATTTCCAGGTTGTTGCATCATTTTTTTGCGAACAAATACATCAACTTTTTCTTTGGCTTCATAATATTTCGCGTTCAAATCCTCTTTTGACATCGTTTTTTGAATTGCCATCAAGGAATCTTGTGCATTTTGAAAAGCTTGCAATTGTGCTAAATATTCATTCATTACTTTTGCCCAACTCGTTCCGCTTGCATTTGGTTTTAGGTTGAATTCAGCAACTTGACAATTGATTTTCAACTTATTATTCGGTTCAATTGTTACAGGAATAATATTGTTTTTATCTTCTCCTAATCTTAAAAAATAGTATCCTAAACCTGGCACATTTCCTTCCAATTTAAAAGTTCCATCGGCATTAATCAGTGCATCCGCAACTGGAATTGTACCGCGATCACTTGGAGCTTCAACGTATAATTTTTGCTGTGCAGCACCATTAATTTTTCCTTGAATGGAGAAATTATTTTCGGGTTTTTCACCTTCTCCATTTTCAGAATCTTCACAACTTTGAATTAAAAAAGTAAAAGTACCTAATAGAAAAAGGAATTTAATATATTTCATAAAATACTATGCTTCAAGAAGTTCTCTCAATAATTTATTGGCAATTTTAGGATCTGCTTTTCCGTTTGAAACTTTCATTAATTTCCCCATGAAAAATCCTGTTAATTGCTTTTCGCCGTTTCTGTAACGTTCAACTTCCGGTTGATTTTCTTCAAACACTTGTAAAATAAATCCTTTCAAAGTGTCTTCACTCGAATCTTGAATCAAGTTCAATTGTTCAGCGATTGCAAGTGGAGATAAATCTGATTTCAACATTTCAGGGAAAATGCGTTGAGAAGCCACCGAATTGGAAATTTTTCCTTCGTCGATAATCGTAATCAAAGCGGCTAATCGTTCAACAGAAATTGGAAATTCATGTATTTCAAAACCAAATTCATTTAAGTACGATTTCACGTCACCCATCATCCAATTGGCTGCGGCTTTGTAGTTTTTCGTATGTTGAATCAAAGCTTCGTAAAACAAAGCGATTCCTTTGTTGTCGGTTAAATTGTAAGCGTCGTAATCCGACAAACCGTATTCTTTTGTATAACGATTGAACAATTCGCGAGGCAAAGCAGGCATTTCGCTTTTTATTGCTTCAATATCTTCTTTCATCACCATTAAAGGTTGTAAATCAGGCTCAGGGAAATAGCGGTAATCGTTTGCAGCTTCTTTTGAACGCTGTGAAATCGTAATTCCTTTCAAAGCGTCAAATCCACGCGTTTCTTGAACAATTTCTTCACCGTTTTCTATGGCTTCAATTTGTCGTGAAATTTCAAATTCGATGGCGCGTTGTACGTTACGTATCGAGTTCATGTTTTTCACTTCGACTTTCGTACCAAATTCACTTGCGCCTTTCAGATTCACAGAAATATTTGCATCGCAACGCAATGAACCTTCTTCCATGTTTCCATCACAAATATCTAAGTAACGCACCAATTTACGCACTTCCGTCACGTAATTGTAAGCTTCTTGTGAAGTGCGAATATCTGGTTCAGATACGATTTCCAGTAGGGGAGTGCCCGCGCGGTTCAAATCTACAAGCGTATCAAAAACATCAACGTCGTGAATACTTTTACCTGCATCTTCTTCCATGTGGATACGCGTAATGCGAATTTCTTTTCCAGCTCCATCTTCAGTGCGAATATGAATCGCTCCACCAGTACAAATTGGCGTTTTATCTTGTGTGATTTGGTAACCTTTCGGAAGATCGGGATAGAAATAATTTTTACGTGCAAAATATTGATTTGGAGCAATATCACTGCCGCAAGCCAAACCTAAACGGATGGCAAATTCTATCGTTTTTTTATTCATCACCGGCAAAGTTCCAGGATGACCTAATGTAATCACACTTACATTGGTGTTTGGGTGTGCGCCGTATTCGTTGATGTCATTGGAGTACGCTTTTGTCTTCGTCAACATTTGCGCATGTACCTCCAAACCAATAACGGCTTCGTATTTATTTCGAATTTCTTCGTTCATATTAAACGCGTGCAATTAATTCTTTCATAATCAATGTCATTTTTGGCTCTTGGCGGCTTGCAACATCAATAACGTCTTGTAAACTTACTTTTTTGATTTTTCCTTTCACGCCTAAATCCGTAATAATCGAAATCGCAAAACAAGGAATTTCCATATGGTTAGCAACGATAACTTCTGGAACAGTTGACATTCCAACTGCGTCTGCGCCTGTATTGCGAACGTATTGATATTCAGCTGGCGTTTCTAAAGTTGGACCAGTTAAACCTGCATACGTTCCAACAGAAACTTTAATGTTGTTTTCAGCTGCAATTTGTTTCGCTAATTCAATCATTTTATGGTCGTAAGGTTCGCTCATATCTGGGAAACGTGGACCTAATTCGTCGAAGTTTTTACCAATCAATGGATTTCCAGGGAACAAATTGATGTGGTCGTCTTGAATCATGATTTCTCCAACTTCAAAATCTGGATTGACACCGCCTGAAGCATTGCTTACGAATAAACGCTCAATTCCTAATAATTTCATCACGCGAACAGGGAATGTTACTTGTTGCAAGGTATAACCTTCATAGTAGTGAAAACGACCTTGCATTGCAACAACCGATTTACCACCTAATTCACCAAAAATTAATTTTCCTGAATGACTTTCAACAGTCGAAACAGGGAAATTTGGAATTTCTGCATAGGGAATTTCGTCGATAACATTGATTTCTTTTACCAATCCACCCAAGCCAGTACCAAGAATAATTCCGATTGTTGGTTGAACATTTGTGCGTGTTTTGATATACGCAACCGATTCTTTAAATTGTGTTAACATATTGATTTATTAGGTTTTTAAATTGTTTTTCGTTTTCTATTTCAATCGTGATAGGCTGAAAATACCAAGGGTAATTTTGCAGATTCCATTCACTTGTATAATCTTTCAAACGCATGTAATCTTTTTCAGTCGTTAGAATGATTGTTTCATCGCTTGCAAAAGTATCAAATTTTTGATGAATTCTTAGAATATCAGCACTACTAAAAGCGTGGTGGTCACCGAATGTGATTTCTTCCACTTCATATTGCTTGGAAATAAATTCCACTAAAGGTTTGGGATTAGCAATTCCTGTAACTAAAATTACTTTTTTGAAGCTTTCGATTTTCTTTCCAAAAGGTATCATAGGTTCATACGAAATCTGTGAGAAGAAAATAGAATCAGGATTAAAATTTAAAGATTTAATGATTTGATTTTTAATTGATTCGTTGCAGTTACTTGGAGTTTTAGAAACGATAATTATATCTGCACGATTTTTACCCGAACGACTTTCTCTCAGTGTTCCAACGGGCATTAGGTAATCGCTTGAAAAAGGCTTGTTGAAATCTGTAATTAGTATGTTTAAACCTGCTTTCACAGCGCGATGTTGAAAGGCGTCGTCTAAAATAATTAATTCATTTTCAGGAACTGTTTCATAGATTTTCTGAACGCCAACTGCTCTTTTTTCACAGACAGCAACGTGTACTTTTTCATTAAAACTATGAGTATAAAAAAGTGGTTCGTCGCCCACGTCTGAGGCTTTACTTTTTGAATTTACCCATAAAAATCCGCTTGTATTTCTACCGTAACCGCGACTTAAAATTGTGGTTTCAACCGATTCAGAAAGCAGTTCGGCCAAATAACTTACGTGAGGAGTTTTGCCTGTTCCACCAACAGATAAATTTCCGACACAAATAGATTTTTTGGGAATAATCAAGGTTTTAAAAATCCCAAGATTATAGAATAAGTTTCTTACGGAAGTAATTCCCAAATAAATAAAGGCGAAAGGAAACAATAAGAATCGAAGTGATTTCATTTAAGACAATTTTTATTAACGTCAACTTTCATATTCTTAATTTTTGATTTCATCTAATGGAATTTTAACACTGATTTTAGCTTCATCTTGGTTAGCCACAAGATAGGAAATAGTGGCTTTCAAATTATTGACCCTCGACTGAATACTTTTCAAACCGCTACCTTTTGTGGAATGTAATAAATTCTCTACTTCCTCATTCGTTAAGCCGATTCCTTTGTATTGAAAATCAAGTTGCAATTCGTTTGCATTCAGTTGTGCATTCACCGTCAATAGTTCACTTTTTCCGTATTTCAAAATATTATTAATCGTTTCCTTGACAATGCGGTAAATATTCAATTCTGCGCTCAATTGAAAACGCGTTTCGTTGAGATTGCTTTCGTATTCAACGTGCATTTTAGCTGCTGAATTGATGGTTTTTACTAATTCTTCGATTGTGCTATTTAATCCAAGTTTCACAAGCGCTGGTGGGGAAATACGGTTGGAAATTTGGCGGATAGCATCAACTGTTAGACCAATAAGATTTGAGGCTTCATCAAGTGACTTTTGAAGTTTTACAGGATCATTTTGACGGTTTTTGGCATTGATAATATTAAAATTCAACACTGTGACCAAAGCACCAAGTTCATCGTGAAGGTCCATTGCGATTTGCACTCTTTCTTGTTGCTCTGCCTTGATTGTGGCTTCTCCGAGCTCGCGCTCAAAATCAATTTCTGCTTTTCGAAGTGCTTCCTGTTCGCGTTCAATGCGTTTTTTGAAAGCGATGAACAAGCCGTAGAATGCAATGGAGAGCAAAGCAAAAAAACCTGAGAAGGCTATAATTAATTCTAAAATTGAGATGTTTTCGGTAGTTTCCAAAATGCGTATGCGATTAATAGTTTAGATGACCCTTCGATGAAATTGTGAATATACCAAAGATTGTTGACCATTATGAAATCTATGTAATAAAATAAGAGTAAACATGAACAATTGTATATGAAAATTGATAGATTAAAATAGTTGTATGTTAAACTCCTTTTGTCTGTTTCTTGGTTCAAGGTTACGGTTAAAAAATAAAGAATTGACCAAATTAAAAATGATAAATTCCAGGCAACCAAAGAACTTGTCAAATTACTTGTTTTAGAAAGTTCCCATGAAAAAATAATTGCAAAAATTATAGAACTTAACTTTAATATTTGAGACTGAAATTTTCCCTTTACTAATTTTAGATAAAAAATAAATAACATCCAGTAGGAAATAAATATATATGAATTAAAAACCCAATGATTATTAATTCTAAATCTAGATGTATAAAATATAATAGCTGAGGCAACAATTGATAAAGACAAATAAATAATTAATTCAATATTTACTTTTCTTTTGAATATGAAAACAAGCGGAATTAAACCTGCCACAAATTGAAAAACTATAGAATAATGTTGTAAAGTCAAATCAAGAATTCAAAGGGTTAGGAATTAATTTGTTGGTGATTATTTCTTTATTAGCTAATGGTTTTAATTTATCAATCTTTCAAAAAAAATGAGTTACAAAGTTAATATTTTACTCGTGAGAGCTTGGATTTACAACCATTCAATTCACAAAGAAAGACAAATCTGATTCAAACAAACTCGTGTTTAAAGTAATTTTAGTGCTGTGATGAACTTGTTTTCGGTAATTTCCAAAATGCGTAAGCAATTAGTAGTTTAGATAAACCTTCGATAAAATTATGGATGTACCAGAGATTGTTTATCATAAGCGCTGAAATATATATAAAGAAAAGAAAACTTGAACTATTGTACACAAACAAAGATGTATTTATTAATAAAATTGATTTTGAATTTTTGTGGTTTGAATAATCACTTATAAGGTAATCAAAAAACAAAAAAATTGAAAAAGCAACCAATGATATTTTCCTTGAAACCAGAGAATAATCAAGAAAAATAGTTTTAGAAATTTCGAAAATTAAAACCGAAAACGACAATAATCCAAATATAGCAATAAGATATTTTAAAGATTTATTGAATATGGATTCGTAGTAAAAAAAGGTTAAACTAACAATTGAAATTACTTGATACAGATTAAAAAACACTAAGTTATTAAGCTTTAAAATACTGGTAATTGTAAGTATACACGTGGTAATAACCGATGCTGACAAAAAAACAATTAAACCTTTATTGAATTTTTTCTTGCCGTTAAATAGAACTATTATAGGTAAAATACCTGTCACTAATTGGAAAAATAATGAATAATGAATTAAGGTCAAATCAAGAATTCAAATGGTTAGGCAATGTTATTTTTGATCATTTCTGCTTTGTGTCTTTGGGTAATATTTTTAATTACCAATCTTTCAAAAAAAAGCTAATTACAAAGTTAATATTTTACTTGTGAGAGCTTGGTTTTACAACCATTGATTTCCCAAAGAAAAACAAAATTATTTTGATCTAAAAAATATCACGCACAAAGAAATTATAAGACCGTTGCAAAACCCGCTACTTGTCGTTACTCTAAAAATTTAAAATACTCATTTACAAGGGTAAACTCCGGGTTTAAATTTTTAGAAAGCCTAAAATATCGATTTTTGAAACAGTCTTATTATGGAAAGGTGGATAATAGATTTGGAGAGCAAAAAAAATGTGAACCAAGTTAACTCGATTCACATTTTTCATGCGTAAAAAGCACTAATCTTTATGCTTGCTTAATGACAATCACACAGTCATCTTGCTCGACCATTGAGTTTTCATGCAACATCACTTTTTGAATTGTTCCAGACAATGGCGAATTGATTGTCGATTCCATTTTCATCGCCTCAATCACGAATAACGGCTGACCTTTCACAATTTCATCTCCTTCCATTACCATGATTTTAACCAACTTACCTTGAAGTGGCGCACCAACATCATTCGGACCATTGATTTTTGCATGGGCAACTTTTGAAGATTGTATGGAGTTGTCTTTCACCACAATATTTCTCGTTTGACCATTGATTTGGAAGAAAATCTCTCGGAAGCCTTCGTCGTTTGGTTCGCCCATGTAGCGGAAACGAATCAATAAGTTTTTACCATCTTCCAAATTCACCAAAATTTCTTCATTTGGCTTCATCGGGAAGTAGAAACTTGGCGTTGGCAATTTTTCTACATAACCAAAATGCTTTCTGAATTTATAGAAATCTTCAAAAACTTTTGGGAACATGATATAGGAAAGATAATCTTCTTCACTTAATTTTTGTGAGAATTTAGCTTTGAATTCCTCAAATCCTTTAGCAAAATCAAAATGCGCAATGTGTGCGTTTGGTTTGTTGGTGTAAGGTTCAACATCTTTCAAAATCAATTTTTGTAATTCTTTCGGGAAACCACCAAATGGCTGACCTAAATCTCCTTTGAATAATTGTTTTACAGAGTCCGGAAAGGCTAAATCCTCTCCTTTTGCAAAAACGTCTGCTGCTGTTAAATTATTGGTTGTCATAAACATCGCCATATCACCAACAACTTTTGAAGAAGGCGTAACTTTAACGATGTCACCAAATAATTCGTTGACAACGACGTAATTTTCTTTGATTGTTTCAAATTTGTTTTCCAAGCCTAGTCCGCGTGCTTGAGGTAATAAATTTGAATATTGTCCACCTGGAATTTCATGGTCGTAAACTTCAGCTGTACCAGCTTTCAATTCACTTTCAAATGGATAATAATATTCCCGAACTACTTCAAAATAGTTTGAGTAGTCGTTCAATGCTTTCAAATTCATCGGATTTTCGCGCTCATGTCCTTGAAATGCTGCCACCAAAGAATTGAAGTTTGGTTGTGAAGTTAAACCGCTCATGGATGCCAAAGCAACATCTACAACGTCAACTCCTGCTTCAATTGCTTTAAGGTAAGTGCTTGATTGAATGGAAGAAGTATCGTGTGTATGCAAATGAATTGGAATTGAAATTTTCTTTTTCAACTCTGTAATTAGTTTTTCAGCTGCGTAAGGTTTTAAAAGTCCCGCCATGTCTTTAATTGCCAACATGTGCGCTCCTGCATCTTCTAATTGGCAAGCTAAATCCAAGTAATAATTCAAATTGAACTTCTGACGGTTTGGATTTAAAATGTCACCTGTGTAACAAATACATGCTTCCGCCAATGAATTCGTGTTGTTTCTAACGGCAGAAATACTATTTGTCATTCCTTCCAACCAGTTCAATGAATCAAAAATTCGGAAAACATCAATTCCATTTTCGGCACTTTTCTCAATGAATTTATCCAAAACACTATCCGGATAAGCTGCATAACCAACAGCGTTACTTCCTCTGAAAAGCATTTGCAATAAAATATTAGGTGCTGCCTCACGAATCAAGCGCAAACGTTCCCACGGATCTTCGTGAAGGAAACGCATCGTTACATCGAAAGTAGCGCCACCCCAAACTTCCAATGAAAATAATTCAGGGAAATTGCGTGCCATTCCTTCTGCAACTTTTAAAATATCGTGGTTTCTCAAACGTGTCGCAAACAACGATTGATGTGCATCGCGTAAAGTTGTATCCGTGTAGAAAATCTTCTTTTCATTTTTAATGTAATCCACGAATTTCTCACGACCTAATTCATTCAATAAATCTTTTGTTCCTTTTGGAAAAGGTTGGCTAGCATCAAATGTTGGAACATGCGGTTTTCTGAAAACTTTAGTTGGGTCATACGATTTTACGTCCGGGTGACCATTAACTTTTAATTCCGCTAAATATTTCAATAGCTTCGTTCCACGGTCTTTATCGTGACCAAATTCTGGTTTTAAAAGATGTGGGTTTTCTTGAATAAATCCAACTGTAGCCTCGCCATTTTGGAAGGTTTCGTTTGTCATAACGTTTACCAAGAAAGGAATGTTTGTTTTCACCCCACGGATTCTAAACTCGCGTAAAGTTCTTTTCAAACGTGCTGCTGCTCCTTTCAATGTACGACCACTTGCAGAAACTTTCACCAACATCGAATCAAAGAAAGGCGAAATTTTAACACCAGAATAACTGCTTCCTTCGTCTAAACGAATTCCATAACCACCTGCATTTCTGTAAGCTACAATTGTTCCATAGTCAGGTTTGAAGTCGTTTTCAGGGTCTTCTGTTGTAATTCGACATTGAATTGCCCAACCGCTGCATTTTACGTCTGATTGATCGTGAATGAAAATCTGATTGTGTGACAAAGGATGTCCTGCGGCGATAATAATTTGTGAACGCACCAAGTCAATTCCTGTAATTTCCTCAGTAATAGTGTGTTCAACTTGAATTCTAGGATTTACTTCAATGAAATAAACGTTTTCATCTTTGTCAACTAAAAACTCAACTGTTCCTGCATTGCTGTAATGCACGTGTTTTGCAATTCGAGTTGCGTATTCGTAAAGTTTATCTTTTGTTTCTTGTTTAAGAATAGACGGAGCGATTTCAATTACTTTTTGAAAACGACGTTGAACGGAGCAATCGCGCTCAAAAAGGTGAACGATATTTCCGTAATGATCTCCTAATATTTGAACTTCGATGTGTTTTGGATTTTCGATAAATTTCTCAATGAAAATCGTATCGTCGCCAAATGCTTTTAATGCTTCGCTTTTGGCATCAAGGAAAGAACTTGAAATTTCGGATTCTTCACGTACAACGCGCATTCCACGTCCGCCACCACCTGCAGCAGCTTTTAACATCACTGGAAAACCAATGCGTTTTGCTTCTGAAACAGCTTCTTCAACTTTTGTAAGTTTGATTTTACTGTCTGGAATTAAAGGAACATCTACTGCTTGAGCGACAATTTTTGCGGCTACTTTGTCACCTAATTGTGACATTGCTTCTGGCGTTGGCCCAACAAAAATAATTCCTTCCTCACGGCAACGAGTAGCAAATTGCACGTTTTCAGACAAGAATCCGTAACCTGGGTGAATGGCATCCACTTCATTGTTTTTTGCAACTCGGATGATTTCTTCAATGTCCAAGTACGGTTTCAAAGGTTCGGACTCATCGCCAATTTGAAAACTTTGGTCGGCTTTGTAGCGGTGCAAAGAATAGCGGTCTTCGTAGGTGTAAATCGCTACGGTTTTTACTTTTAGCTCAGAGGCTGCGCGAAATACGCGAATTGCGATTTCTCCACGGTTGGCTACAAGTAGTTTTTTAATTTGATGAATTTGCGTTAAAGTTTCCATTCATTGAGGGGATTAATTGGTGATTGATTTGATTATAGATGAAAGTTGATAGTTAAAAGTTAAAAGAGAAAAGTTAAAAGTTAAAAGTGAGTCTTGTAAATGTTTTGAAAATGTAGAATTGATGATTTATCTATTTAGATTAAAAAAAGTTTATAAAATAAAAAATCATCCGAAGAAAAGCTCTTGGGATGATTTAAAAAATGTCGCGTCAAATAACAGCTATGAAAGAAAGTTATCTTTTGAACAGAAAAGTTAAACTTCATGAATTCTTGCAGTTATTTGCACAAAAGTAGTGCATTTATTTTCAGAAATCAGTACTGTTTTTAACTTTTTTTTTCAATTAGTGATTAACGTTCTTTTTGTGCGAATGAGAGGCTAAAAAAAGGTTTAATATTCGTCTTCGTTGAAAAGGAAATCCTCACGTGACGGGTAATCTGGCCAAATTTCTTCGATGCTTTCATACATGTCTCCTTCGTCTTCCAAATCTTGTAAATTTTCAACAACTTCTAAAGGTGCACCCGTTCTGATTGCAAAGTCGATTAATTCCTCTTTCGTTGCTGGCCAAGGCGCGTCTTCTAAATACGATGCTAATTCTAAAGTCCAATACATATTTTATAATTTTATCTGTTCTAATTTTCGGCAAAAGTATTCTTTATTTGATATAAAGCAAATAAAAATTAATTCCTTAACAAAAGTTTTATCAACAGTTTAATTGATAAGCAATTGATTCGTTGAATAATTTAATTTTTCTTATCCCATTCGCGGTTGCCAAGCTTGTTCTGGTGCGTTTAAATCTTGTGTGATTTTTCTTCCTAAAACAAAAATGTAGTCGCTCAATCGATTCATGTAAGCCAAAACCAAGGGTGCAACAAACTCTTTTTCGTTTAATTCAACAATGATTCGCTCAGCTCTGCGACAAACACATCTTGCAACATGACAAAAAGAAACAGCTGTGTGTCCACCTGGAAGCACAAAAAAGCGTAATTCTGGCAAGGCAGCGTCCATTTCGTCCATCCAGTTTTCCAAGGTTTCAATATCCGATTCTTTTAAATCAGGAATTTTCATTTTCGACTTTTCGGGGTCAGATGCTAAACTTGAACCAATCGTAAACAAACGGTCTTGAATTTCAATGATTTGAGCTTTGTATTTCGCATCGATGTCATGGTCGCGAACTACACCTAAAAAGGAGTTAAGTTCATCAACTGTTCCATACGCATCAATACGAATGGCATTTTTTGGTACACGAGTGCCACCAATCAATCCTGTT
Organism: Flavobacteriales bacterium; assembly: GCA_018883325.1. Classification (GTDB taxonomy): domain Bacteria; phylum Bacteroidota; class Bacteroidia; order Flavobacteriales_D; family Crocinitomicaceae; genus UBA952. The sequence goes on from VEQH01000040.1 coordinate 13,962, forward strand.
TTTCCCTCGTCTCCTTTTTTAGTGTAAATTTTCATTTATATAACATTTAAAGCTTGTTCAATATCCCAAATGATGTCAGCGTGATTCTCAACACCAACAGAGATTCTAATTAGTTTTTCTGTAATAAATAATTCGTTTTTATAACTTGGATCAACACCAACATGCGTCATTGTTGCAGGATGTTCAACCAAAGATTCTGTTCCACCTAAACTCACAGCCAATTTAATTAATTTCAATGAGTTCATGAATTTGAAAGCTTCTTTTTCACCTCCAACAATGTCAAAAGAAAGCATTGCACCTGCACATGAATATTGGCGTTTGAAAACATTGTATTCTTCTGAGTTTTCTGGAATAAATCCTAGGTAATAAACTTTTTCAACTTTCGGATGATTTTTTAAGAAATTGGCAACCTCTTTCGCATTAATTGCTTGTTGCTCCATTCTAATTTTTAGTGTTTCCAAACTTCGCATCAACAACCAACCTGTATGCGGTGCGGCCATGTTTCCAAGAAAGGTGCGAAGAATTTTTGTGCGTGTGATAACTTCTTTATTTCCAGAAACAGCACCTGCAATTAAATCACTGTGTCCACCGATGTATTTTGTTGCGGAATAAATAGAGAAATCAGCTCCGTGTTTCAAAGGTTGCGACCATAAAGGCCCCATGTATGTATTATCAACAGCAACATACACTTTTTTATCAGCATTTGAAAATTCTTTAGAAATTTCAGCACACATTTCAATATCAATCAAGGCATTCGTGGGATTTGCTGGAGTTTCAATGTAAATCATCGCTAATTTATCTGCTTTTCCACTCGCTTTCAAAAGATTAAGGATGTCTTCTTTTGTATGATTGGGTTTAAAAGCTATTGTTGAAATTCCAATTTTCTGCAAAAAATGATTGATAAAATGATCCGTTCCACCGTAAACAGGAGTGCTGTAAAGCAAAACATCTCCTGGAGATAGAAACTCTAAAAGTACGGTTGAAATTGCAGCCATTCCACTTTCAAAAACAGCTGAATCATCCGCTTCGTCCCATAATTTTAGACGTGTTTCCAAAATTTCTAAATCAGGATTATTGATTCGACTGTAAATTAATCCTACCTCTTCGGTTAAACCTTTTTCACGGATTCCGTAGGCAATTTCAAAAAATGCTTTTCCTTCTTCTGCACTTTTAAAAACGAATGTCGAAGTTTGAAAAATTGGAGATTTAATTGCTCCTTCCGACAATTCAGGCTTGAAGCCGTAAGACATCATAAGACTCTCGGGCTTGAATTTGTGTTGATCACTCATTATTGTTGATTTTAGATTTGATGCAGAATTTGGTTGCTATCAATTGTTGGGTCGATTAGCGAAATGATTTTGTGAAGCACTCCGTCCACTAAAGCGTCGGGACATGATGCTCCTGATGAAATAATAATTCTAACGTTTTCTTTTTCAGGGATAAAACGTGTATGATTTATAATTTCACTTGAATGAATGTCAAATGAGTTTATTGCCGATTTGGAAATTATTTCTTCTTTGTTTTTGATATAAAAAGTTGGAAATTTTTCTTCTAATAATTCTACGAGGTGGCTCGTATTTGAACTATTGTAACCACCCACAACAACTGCTAAATCGGCTTCTTTTTCAAGTAAACCATACGTTGCTGATTGATTGTCATTTGTAGCATAACACAAGGTGTCTCTCGTGTCCGCAATGTGTGCTTTTAAATTCGCTTCGCCATATTTTTGAAGCATAATTCCACGAAGGTAATCAGTGATTTCTTGTGTTTCTGTGGCGAGCATAGTTGTTTGGTTCACAACCCCAATTTTCAATAAATGGATGTCAGCGTCAAAATTTGGAGTCATTTTTCCTTCAAAAAACGCATCGAATTCACTTTTCGATTTCGTTCCAAGAATAACTTCGCCTAGGAATTTTGCTTCCTTTAAATCTTTGATTATCAATGAAGGCGCATTGGAAGAACTGTGAGAAAAAGTGGCACGAGTTTCTTCGTGTTTCGCTTTTCCGTGAATAATGATCGTGTGTTGAGTTTCGCCTAATTTCTCTGAACGATTCCAAACTTTCTCAACAAAAGGACAAGTCGTGTTGTATGTGTCGATGTTTACACCAATTGCACGCAGTTTTTCTTCGATTTCAAGTGTTGTTCCGAAAGCAGGAATAATGACGATATCATCAGCATTAAGTTCTTCAAACGGAATCAATTGATTTCCTTCCGTATCTTGAAGAAATTGTAAGCCATAGGATTGTAAATCTGCGTTAACATCAGGATTATGAATCATTTGACTCAAAAGAAAGATGCGTTTTTCTGGATTTTCTTGAATCGCTTTATAGCTTTTCTCTATTGCATTTTCAACGCCGTAGCAAAATCCAAAATGACGAGCAATTACAAAAGTTACTTTACCTAAGTTCAACTCAGTAGGAGTGAAGTCTTTTTTACGAGGGTCTTCTAACTTTCGTTTTGACTTTACCTTACTGATAATCGGTGAGCGATAAAACTCAGGCACTTCAAATTGCTTCATGTTTTTATTTTAAGAAACGCACAGATTATTTGCTTGTTCGCTTGAAGTTAAATTTTAATTATGAACCGCAACCAACACAATCAATATGTGTGTCCATTGGTTTCACTCCGTTAATCTTCATTTCTAAATTATGAATTTCATCTTTAATATCCATATCAGCGAATAAATCACCTGTTAATTTCAATTTAAGTGCATCAATTTGTTCTTGAAGAGATAGAAGTTCTGTGTTCATGATTTTAAATTTAGATTCCAAAATTCCGCTTTTTTTAGGAAGGGATCGAAAGAAAAAATTTAAGTTTTCAAAAGAGTTTTCAACGACTTATTTTTTAGCCAAAAATTCTTAATCTTTCGTTATGAAATTGAGTCCAAAATGGTTGTATAGACAAAGCTGTTTTGCTTAATTTTTAGCATTTTAGCTTATAAATCGATTGCGCCGTTCATGTATTTAGAATGGATTTAAGCAATAAAAATGATTGCCAACTAAACATTAAACCTTACATTCGCAAGACAAAAATCTAATATAATGTCAACATCAACAATCAACTTTTCTATCAAAAAGGCGCTTGATTCAAAGATTAATCAAGTAGATTGGGAGAATTTACCATTTGGCAAAGTTTTCTCGGATCACATGTTTTTGATGGAATACAGTGATGGAAAATGGCAAGAAGGAGAAATTATTCCTTTTGCGCCAATTCCAATGCACCCTGCTATGTCTGCGGTTCATTATGGACAATCAATTTTTGAAGGTTTAAAAGCCTACAGAAACAAAGACGGAGAAATCACTATTTTCCGACCGGACATGAACGCAAAACGATTTGTCGAGTCTGCTGAAAGAATGTGTATGCCTCCAGTTCCTGAAGAAATTTTCGTTGAAGCAATTCGTAAATTAGTAGAAATTGATGCAAATTGGGTTACTGATAAAGAAGGTTACTCACTTTACATTCGACCGTTTTTATTTGCAACAGATGAATACGTTGGAATTAAACCTTCTGACACGTATAAATTTATGGTAATTACCTCTCCTGTAGGTGCTTATTATTCAGAGCCTGTTCGAATTAAAATTGAAGAACATTACACACGTGCAGCTGAAGGTGGCGTTGGTAGAGCGAAAGCAGCCGGAAATTACGGAGCCTCACTTTATCCAGCTAAACAATGTCAACTTCAAGGATTCCACCAATTATTATGGACGGATGCAAGAGAACACAAATACGTTGAAGAGTCTGGAACAATGAATATTATGTTCCAAATTGGTGGGAAATTAATCACGCCAAGTGAAGATTCTGATACAATTTTGAGAGGAATTACAAAACGTTCTGTTATTGAATTAGTTGAAAGTTGGGGAATGGAAGTTGAAGAGCGAAAAGTAACGGTTGAAGAAGTGGTTACAGCAGCAAGAAATGGTACTTTAGAAGATGCTTTTGGCGTTGGAACAGCTGCTACAATTGCACAAGTTGCAGTTATTGGCTACCGCGATGAGCGTTTAGAAGTTCCTGCAATTGAGACTAGAACACTATCCAACAAGATCAAAAACCATATGGATGCGATAAAAACAGGTGAAATCGAAGATACTTTCGGTTGGAATTTTAAAGTATAAGAAAGTTCCTTTATGGATTCTTTATACTTATTGCATCTGTAAAGTATTATGCGTCACTTCATATTCATTTTAATAACATTTGTCCTCAGCTCATTCAGCTGGGGACAAGTTGTTTATATACAGTTCGTCGATACGAAATCGGGCGAAAATATTCAAAATGTCAACGTTTTAGCCAAATTGATGGATGCGAATTCAAAAGGTAAAGATTCAACTTTTTATGCGCGTTCTTCAGGAAAAGGAATTGTTAGTTTCAAACTGGAAAATGTCGCAATAGGTTCAACGATTAATCTCAATTGCACGCATCCAATTTATGAGGCATATTCTAAAACCTTAAAAACAAAATCGCTTTCTGACACATTGAAAATAACGCTTTTTTTACAAGCAACGAAATCTTTGCAGTTAAAAGAAATTGTCGTAAAAGCACCTGGTATTCCAGATACTGTTTTTCGCTCAGAGCGATTGAGTGTTGCCGATTTTGAGGTCCAAAACAATGGCGATATTTTGCTGCTCACTTATCCCAAACAATTAAGTAAAGGAAGTGAACTTGTGCTTTACGACGGTCAGCAAATTATTACAAGTTTTCAGGTAAACGATCAAGCTCAAGCTTTAACGAGAGATTACCGTGGGAATACACACGTGATTTGCAAGGACAATGTCTTTGGTGTATTCATAAAAGAGGATGAAATTCAATTGGGAATGTTACCAAAACCGTATTTTATGAAATACGTTGCACCGATTTTAGATACCATTCAAACAAAGCTTTTCCTGTCAAATTTCAATAAGGATTATCCAGCTTTTGAATATTACACGTTCGATCAAGAAGATTCGAGTTACCGTGTAATTTTAAAAATTGAAGATGAATTGATGATGGAAATGTATCGTGCAGAATATAAATGGATGGATATCCGCACAAAATTGTGGGCAAAAAACAAAGAATTAGAAACAGGAATTGATGCAGAAATTTGGGTTGGAGCGAATTATTTCACCCAATCAATCTATTACAAGGAAGTTTACGCACCGATGTTTAAGCGAAATGATTCGATTTATGTTTTTAATTACCCCAAAGATCGATTGGAAGTTTATAATAAATATGGTGAATGCAAAGATTCAATTGCCATTTATCACCATTACAACGCTAAACAAACAGGTTGGCAAAGTCAATTGATTCAAGATAAAATAACAGGAGTCGTTTATGCTATTTATGAAAAAACTGGTTCAACCTATCTTGGATTAATAGATTTAAAAACAGGAATGATTCAAGAAAAAGTAAAACTTGGTTTCCGATACGTTGATAAAATCCGTATTCATAACAATGTTGTTTACTACGTTTATCGACCTTTTGAGTCGGTTCAAAAGAAATTTCTTTACAAAGAAAAATTGCCCTACACTTTCAAAGCCAATAAAACAATTAGTGAAAATAAAATTGCAATAGGAGAGAAGTGAATTTTAATTTTAAACAATTATTTTCAAGCACTTGCAGATTCTAAAAAGATGCTTATCTTTGCACCTCAAAATTTTTTATAAACCGAGGTTTCGTACCTCAAACTGTAAACCCTTATGGCAACAAGAATTAGATTACAAAGACACGGAAAAAAAGGTAAACCATTTTTCCATTTAGTAGCTGCTGACAGTAGAGCAAAAAGAGATGGTAAGTTCATCGAGAAATTGGGAACATACAATCCAACTGCTAATCCTGCAATCATTGACATCGACTTTGAAAGAACACTTAATTGGGTTCAAACAGGAGCTGAAATGTCTGATACAGCGAAAGCAATTCTTTCTTACAAAGGTGTTTTATTCAAAAACCATTTAATCAAAGGTGTTGCTAAAGGCGCATTGACAATGGAGCAAGTTGAAGAAAAATTCAACGCTTGGTTGGCTGCTAAAGAAGCAAAAATCGAAGGTAAAAAAGATGGTTTAGTGAAAAACGCTGAACAAGAAAGAGTAGCAAGATTGAAAGCTGAAGAAGCTGCAAATGCTGCAAAAGCTGCTGAATTAGCTGCTAAAAATGCACCAGTTGTAGAAGAAGAAGTTGTAGCTGAAGAAGCTGCTGAAGAATCAACTGAAGAAACTGCAAACGACGAAGCACAAGAAGAAGGTGCTGCTGAATAAGCAGAAATGAATAAAGAAGATTTTTTTCAATTAGGATCTATAGCGAAACTTCACGGATTTAAAGGTGAAGTTTCGTTGTTTTTGGATGTTACCAATCCAGAAGAATACACCGACCTCGAAACGGTTTTTGTCGAAATGAATGGTTTTCTAACACCCTATTTCATCGACAATGTAAAACTTAAAAACAAAGGTTTCATTACTGTGAAATTTAAAGAAATTGACACAGAAGATGCCGCAAAAAAACTCCTCAAAAAAGCAATTTACCTTCCAATAGAAGAACTCAAAGAATTAGACGACGTGAGTTTCTACGACCACGAAGTGCTTGGCTATGAAGTAATTGATTCTATCAAAGGTTCAATCGGCTTAGTTACAAATATCATTGATATTGCTTCAAATCCTTTGATGCAAACAGAAATTGACGGCAAAGAAGTACTTCTACCGATCTTTGACGGTCTCGTTAAAAAAGTGGACCGCAAGAAAAAAATCCTTTTTGTTGAAGCACCAGAAGGACTAATCGATTTGTATTTGTAAATACGATTTTTTCTGAATTAATTTTTCGCTTTTTCAACAAGTAGATTGTATTAAATTTTAGCACATTTATTCCAAAAAATGTAAGTTAATACCGATTTTTTTAACTTTCGATAAATGATAAATAAATTCAATTTCGCTTTTATTCCTTTGGCTTTTCCCTAATTTTGGAAGCTTAAAAAAAACGAAATGCTTACATACATCCAAACTAATTCTAATCTTCCAGAAAAGTCAATCACGAATACGCTTCAATTACTCAATGAAGGGGCAACTGTTCCGTTTATTGCGCGCTATCGAAAAGAAATGACAGGTGGATTGGATGAAGTTGAAATCGCTTTAATTCGCGACCTTGCAAAGAAGTACGATGAGTTAATTACTCGACAACAAACGATTCTCAATTCTATTGAAGAACAAGGTAAATTAACACCTGAATTAAAAGAAAAAATTACTAGTTGTTTGGATGCTATCATTTTGGAGGACATCTATTTACCTTATAAACAAAAGCGACAAACAAAGGGAGATAAAGCAAAGAAATTAGGTTTAGAACCTTTGGCAAAAATGATAATGTCACAACGTGGTGGCGATCCTTTTTTAATGGCTGATAAATTTGTGAAAGGTGATGTGGAAGATGAAAAAATGGCAATTGAAGGTGCAAAAGACATCATTGCCGAATGGATCAATGAAAATGGTGCAGCGCGAGCCAAAATTCGTTATTTATTTCAACGAAAGTCTTTATTAGCCTCAAAAATGGTGAAAGGAAAAGAAGAAGATGGTGCGAAATACCGCGACTATTTTGACTTTTCTGAACCGCTACATAAATGTGCTTCGCATCGTTTGTTAGCCTTGGTTCGAGCTGAACGTGAAGGTTTTATTTCACTAAAAGCTCAACCTGAGCAAGCGGAAGCTATTGAAACATTAGAACGTTTTTTTGTGAAAGGCAACGACGCCTGTGCGTCAATTGTGAGTGAAGCTTGTAAGGAATCCTACAAACGTTTGATGTGTCCTTCGCTTGAAAATGAAGTTTTGAATGAAGCGAAAGAAAAAGCTGATAAAGAAGCGATTAAGATTTTTACTACGAATTTACGTCAGTTGCTTTTAGCTCCGCCTTTGGGTTCAAAGCGTATTTTAGCAATTGACCCTGGATTCAGAACAGGTTGTAAAGTGGTTTGTATTGATGAATCAGGAGATTTGTTAATGAATCAAACGATTTACCCACATCCGCCACAAAATGAAAGTTCGGCAGCAAAATCAAAAATTGCACAGTTTGTACAAGCTTATAAAATTGAAGCAATTGCAATTGGTGATGGAACGGCAGGTCGAGAAACGGAGGCCTTGATTAAGCAAATTCGTTTCGACAGAGAAGTTGAAGTGTTTGTGGTGCGAGAAGATGGTGCTTCGATTTATTCCGCAAGTCCGATTGCACGCAAAGAGTTTCCAACGTATGATGTGACGGTTCGTGGTTCTGTTTCTATCGGTCGTCGATTGATGGATCCTTTGGCAGAATTGGTTAAAATCGACCCGAAATCGATAGGAGTGGGGCAATATCAACACGAGGTAAACCAAAATTTATTGAAAGATGCTTTGGATGATGTGGTGATTTCGTGTGTGAATGCAGTTGGAGTGGATTTGAATACAGCTTCTCCTTATTTATTGAGTTACGTTTCAGGTTTGGGACCAACTTTAGCAGAAAATATTGTGGCATACCGCACTGAAAATGGTGGAATTCGTTCGCGTGAAGAATTGAAAAAAGTGAAGCGTTTAGGCGATAAAGCCTACGAACAAGCCGCTGGTTTTTTGCGTGTTCGTACTTCAGAAAACCCTTTAGATAATTCAGCGGTACATCCTGAAAGCTATAAAGTTGTGCAAGCAATGGCGAAGAAATTAAAGGTGGATTTAAAAACTTTAATTGGCAATGATGACTTGTTAAAAGAAATCAAGAAAAGTGATTTTCCTGAAATTGATTCTTACACTTTTGAGGATATAATAAAAGAGCTTAAAAAACCAGGACGTGACCCACGTAAAAAAGCGAAAGTTTTGGAATTTGATGCTTCAATTCGCACAATGGACGATTTAAGAATAGGAATGATCCTCCCAGGAATTGTAACGAATGTCACCGCTTTTGGTGCTTTTGTAAACATCGGAATCAAAGAAAACGGATTAATTCACAAATCGAATTTGGCAGATTCTTACGTCGAAGATCCAGCACAATTCATCTCACTGCACGAGCACGTTTCTGTTCAAGTTTTAGAAATCGATCCAAGTAGAAAAAGAGTTGGTTTGAAGCGGTTAAAGTGATATTTTTCGGATTCGACTTTCGTGTTTTTTTTAAAATTCATTTGTGCGAAAAACGGATTGAGAGGTGGCTTTCGTATTATTTCGCTAAACTTATTCACTGAAAAATATATAAAGATTAGTGGTTAAAGTTGGCCTTGGCTATTCAATTCAAATTCTATTTCATCGTTTACAGCGAATTGTTTCTTTTCCAATTCATTGATTATATCCTTTTCTGTTATTTTGTATTCAATTTTATGAAACTCAATCAACGACTCAATTGAATCAAAGTCAAGTGATGTCATATAATCCTCAAATTGACTTTGGATTTGTCTCCAATGATAATATTTCCTTTTTGTTAAAATCAATTTTCCTGTATTGAGAAAAATCAAGTTAATCGTTTTTAGTTTTTCATCTGATGAAAAGATTTGTCCGTTATTATTTGCAATGGTTTTAATTTCATTTGTATAAAAGAAATCTATTGAAGCGCCTTCCTTTGTTGGGCTAATGTTGGAAGTGATATGCGCAAAATCATCGGATTCATCGTAAGCCCAAGCAATATTCCAGACTTTCAATACTCTACCATCACCTAAAGTCACAATTGCTTCAGTATCATTTAAAAAATTAAAAATTTCGATTATGTGACTGTCCTTTTCCAATTGTTATTATTTATTTGAATTTTATACTTTGGGTGATGTTTTTAAAGTCAGACTATTTAAATTGTTCATTTTCAATGCTGTTAATCCCTTTCAAATCTTCCTTGGAATTAATTTCAGCTAAAATAAGGGTTTAATTTAATATTCATTCCAATAAGGAGACGGAGCTTTTTTTAATATTCTATTTTTGGTATTCGTAGGTTTTTGGGACTTACAATGATGTAATTTGTTTTCTTTCCGCTGTCTTCTGCTTTTAACATTTCTTTGACAACTAAATCTTGTAAATCTCGCAAAGCTGTATCTGTTGAACAGTTGGTAAGTTTGGCGTAGGTTGATGTTCGTAAAAATCCCACTTCTTTATCGTAATTGTCATATAGATAATTAATTACAATTCGTTGTCTTTCGTTAATGTTTGTTGACTTATGTTTCTCCCAAAAGCTTGCTTTATCTAAAATGATTACCAAATTTTGTTCACTTGCCAATAATGCTCTTTCAAAACAACCGAGAAACCATTCTATATAATCTGTGATATCTGCTGTCCCTTTTTGTGCTTTTTCAATTACCGTGTGATACTGTTTATGCTCTTTAAAGATTTGGTTAGACAAGCTATAAAAACGAATTTTGCTTTTATCACTTTTTGTTAAAAACATATCTAAGATTGCTCTCGCTATTCGTCCATTTCCATCATCAAAAGGGTGAATGGTAACAAACCAAAGGTGAGCAATGATAGATTTAAGTACTAAATCCAAGTTTTGATCACTATTTAACCAGATTAAAAATTGCTCCATTTCTTGAGGAACTCTTTCGGCTGAAGGTGCTTCAAAATGTATTTTTTCTTTACCAAAATTACCAGAAACTACTTTCATACCGCCTGAACGATATCGCGCAACATCTATTGGTTGATAACCGCTAAATCCTGATTGAAAAAGTGAGTTATGCCAACCTAAAAGTCGTGTTTTTGTAAGTGGTTGATCGAAATTTTGTGTCGCATCTAAAATGACATCAACAATCCCTTCAATGTTTCTTGGAGTCTTTACAAAATCGGCATTTTCAATACCTAATTTACGAGCAATAGACGAGCGAACAAGTTCTGTATTTAAAAATTCGCCTTCAATTCTTGATGTATCAACAACATCTAAAATTAGCGACTCTAAAGTGGCACTTTCAATAAACTCGAAGCCTAAACTTTCCATACGACCCAATAAACGTCCTTGTAAATGCCTTATTGAAGCCAAGATTGGAGATAATTTGTCGTTATCCCAAATAAAGTTTGTCCAATCTTCTTTTTCGTGTATATACATAATTTCCACCGCAAAGTATGCGGTAAAAATACGAAAATTACACCGCAAAACAATTTGTTTGGATTGATTTTAGTTGAGCGTAAGTGGCTAAATTTAGTATTTATGCCAATATAACCAATCTATCACATTTGTTTTTGAATGCTATCAATGTTAATATTCTTCTTATACATTGGTGAGTAAGAATTTAGAATTTATGCAGTTATTTTATTTGAAATAGTAGAAAGGTTTTAATCTTAATTTCTAATCCAACAACAAGCATCCAAAATCAATCATCCAAAATCCAACACTTCGACAAGCTCAGTGCGAGACATCAAGCACCAAGCATTAAAAACCGCTCAATCACTTCAAATATTCTAAGTTGCTCTTTTTCAGTTAAACAGTAAGGTGGGTTGATGAATAGAACATTGCCCAAAGGGCGAAGGAGTAAACCGTTTTCGAGGAAAAAAGTGTAAACAGTATCGCGGATTGTGGAGAAATAACCTGCAGGGCCATCGGTTTTTAAATCAAAGGCTAAAATGGTTCCGTAAACGCGCGGATTTTCAATGATAGCGTACTTTTCGAGTTTTTGAAGGAAGTCTAAATTGCGTGTTTCAATCGCTTTGATGTTTTCCCAAGTTGCTGCTTGTTCAAACAGATCCAAACTTGCACAAGCTGCGGCGCATGCCAACGGATTTCCAGTGAAGGAGTGTCCGTGTAGAAAGGCTTTCGCGCGTTCATCGCTCAAAAATGCGTCAAAAATGGCGTTGGTGGCAACGGTCAAACCTAAAGGTAAAACGCCACCTGTCAATCCTTTGGAAAGACAAATGATATCTGGTCGAACGTTCGTGTGTTCAAAGGCAAAAAGCGTTCCTGTGCGACCAAAAGCGGTCATGATTTCGTCGAAAATCACCAAGACATTGTTGGCTTTTGCAAGGTTCACTAAAGCTTCCAAAAATGAAACGGAATAAAAACGCATTCCAGCCGATCCTTGAATCAAGGGTTCGACAATCAAACTGATGAATTCGCCCGTTTCAAAAAGGGTTTTAGCGCGTTCTAAAAGTTCTTTTTCGTTGGCTTCCGTTGGAAATTCTAAGAAATCTACGTTGAAGAAAAAAGGTTCAAAAGGTGCGTTGAAATAGTCGCGTTCACCTACTGACATAGCTCCAAACGTGTCACCGTGATAAGCTCCTTCCAAAGCCAAAACGCGCGATTTTTTTATTCCTTGGTTGTGCCAAAATTGCATACACATTTTGATCGCCACTTCCACAGCGGTTGAACCGTTATCGGAAAAGAAGACTTTTTGTAAATCACAATTGAGTTTTTCGACAATTCGCTTCGATAATTCAATGGCTTTTTCGTGGGTTGCGCCTGCAAAAATGACGTGGTCAATTGCTGCGAATTGTGTTTGAATGGCGTTTGCAAGGTGTTCGTTTCCATGCCCATGCACATTCACCCACCAAGACGAATTGCAATCCAAATATTCTTTACCATCAGCTGTGAAAAGTGATGCGCCTTTTGCACTAGAAATCAATAGGGGAGAGGGTTCCGTTTGAATTTGTGTGAACGGATGCCACACGTATTTTGCGTCGTCTTCTAAAAAACTCATAGGCCAAATTTAGCCAAAGTTTCTGGAGTGCGAAGTTGCGAAGCGAAAGACGAAATTGTTTCTTTGTTAAGGTTTTCAAAAATCGGAACGTGAAACAAAGTTGGAAGCTGTGTTTTGGTGAAAATTATTTCTTCCGTCATCGGTAATTCTTTGCCCACATAAATGATTCCTAAAATGGGAATGTTACGGTTGCGAAGGGTTTCAACGCTCATCAAAGTGTGATTGATACTCCCCAAATAATGTCTTGAAATTAAGATAGTTGGTAATTTCCATTCCGCAGCTAAATCACTATAAAGCAAACCGTTTTCATTGACAGGAACCATCAAACCTCCTGCACCTTCAACGATTAAATTCCCTGTAAATTCAGGAAAAGTGAAATCCGATGCTTCGATGTGCACACCGTCTAATTTTGCGGAAACGTGTGGCGAAAGCGGTTGATTCAGACGGAATTGTTCAGGAAAATACCGAAAAGTTTCAAAGCTAACCAAGCGTTCAACTTTCATGCTGTCTGTATTGTCTAATTCGCCTGATTGCACAGGTTTCCAGTAGTTTGCAAAAAGCAATTCACATAAAACGGAACTAACGACTGTTTTCCCAACGTCGGTTCCAATTCCACTTACGAAAAATGAATTCTTCATGTATTATTTTTTAATAAAATACCCCAAAAACTCTCTATTTCCATCACCGCCCAAAATAGGGGAGTCCATTACATCTTGAAATACTAAATTATTTTTCTCGCACATATTCTTAACGTTTTCAATCACTTCAGGATAAAGTGCGGTATTTTTCACAATGCCGTTTTTATTCACGTTTGCTTTTCCGACTTCAAATTGTGGTTTGATTAACAACACAACCCAAGCGCCTTCTTTCAAAAACGAATGCACAAATGGAATTGTTTTCTCCAAAGAAATAAAGGAAACATCAACGACCAAACCATCCACAAGTTCCGGAATCATTTTTACGGTCAAGTCACGAACGTGGGTTTTCTCTAAATTGATAACGCGCTCGTCTTCTTTGATGCGTTGATGCAACTGGTTAGTGCCAACATCCACACAAAAAACTTTTGCAGCATTGTTGTGTAATAAAACTTCAGTAAAACCACCTGTTGAAGCGCCTAAATCGATGAAAGTTTTGTCTTTGCAATCTAAATTCCATTTTTCAAGTGCACCGATTAATTTCAAAGCGCCTTTGGAAACCCAAGGAATTTCTTCGCCAAGGACTTTAATTTCAATGTCTATAGGGAATTTTTTTCCAGGTTTTGTAATCAATTTTCCGTTGATTAACACACCTGATTCTGTGATGATTTGTTCTGCTCGCACTCTTGTTGAAACAAGCTTTCGGTCGATTAATATTTTGTCTAAACGTTCTTCTGACATTTGATTTTATTGAGTTTCCCAATTCAAAATTGAAATGGATTGCAAAGGTAGTCCTAAATGAAAATAAATAAAGATTTTAGAATGTAAAATGTAATGTGCTAATAAAGAAATGTGCTAATGAGAAAATTTTAAATACTATGTTCATGTTAAGATTCACTCAGATTTTTCTTCGACTCTAAAATTAACCACATAGATACATAGAAAAAATAGTTCCGCTTCGAGGAGAAAAGTTGAAATTAAATACAAATTAAAAATCTCCCACGGTAAAAAGATTCACAATAATTTTCTTCGAGTTGAAAATCCTGATTCAAAATTAAAAATTCAAAATTCAAAATTCTAACGCCAATTTTTAGCAGGAAGAGTAAAGAAACGAAATATTGCTTTTTGTTATTTTACAACAACGTTTGAAAACTTCAAATCAGAAAGAACATCTTTAAGGTTTCCGTTGTGATCTTTTTTGAAAACATACAAACCTTTATTTGCAGGGTCTTTCAAAGAACCAACTATTGTTTCATTCGGTTTTAAAACGAAAGAATAAGTGTATTCAGAGTTTGCGCAAGTAGCACATACTCCAGCGTAGTAAGCATCTGTGTGAAACAAAATACTTTTCTGAACGGAAGTGGTGTTTTTGATTTCTAAAACTTCATACTCATAACCGAATTTACGATTCTCTTTATCAGTAACGGTTTGAGGTTTTGTAGTGATTTCAATTCCGTCAAATTTGTGGCTTGTTTGAGCACTTAAATTGAATGCAAAAAAAGCAAATAAAGAAAGGGAGATGGTCTTTTTCATAGTTTAGTTTTAACAAATATATGATTTTTTTCAAATTTAAAAGTACGAAACGTGCGAAAATTTAAAACCCATTGATTTTGGTCTCTGTACAATTAATAATCAATATTTAAAAGCCATTTTAATTTATAAAAACTGAGTAGAATTTGCTGTCAAAGTAATTTATTGGTATAAATTATTCTTCATAGGTCCGAAAGTTTCTATTAATTGATTCAATGAATTTTTCGATTTTTTATATTGTGTGAATCCATCCTTATAAAAAGTTGAATCTATTACATTTCCTGTAAAATGATAATTTTTCCACCATCCTTGCTTATCTCAATTAACATAAAGACCTTCATTTTCTGGAAATCCGTCAAATGAACTGTATCTAATCACATAGCCATTTCCATTTTTGAAATTTCCGAATTTCATTTTTCTACCGAGTGTATCAAGCACTAAATCAATTTCTATTAAAAGATCATTTTTCATTACAACTTTTGATTTCAATTTACCACTTTCGTAGTAATTTGTAAGATAAAAGATTGTATCAAAACCTTGTGAGTAAACTTTATATTTTGTTCGAAGGATCTTATCTTTTTCAGAATCATTTTCTCCCCAATACTCTTTTACTTCATATTCAAACTTTTTTTGGTTTTTACAACCGATAATAATTAATAGGGCAGTAACTAAAAAAATAGTTTTCATTATTAAGAATTTTAACTTTGAAACAAACCTCTCTAAATATTCAAAATATTATATTTAAAAGTTTGATTTGCATTTTATTAAATTCAAAAATACACATATCCTTAATTTTGAGCTTCCCCAACCAAACTATCTATTTAGAATCAAACTGAATAAAAGTCTTTAACTTAAATTTTGAAAGAATATATTTAACTTTGTAATGTGAAATTTGTTATCCTTTTTCTGTCAGCATACTTTTTCTTGCTTTCGCTTGCTCCAAATATGCAAGGGTTTCAGTTTCTGAATATTTCAAGTTTTGTGGAACATTACGAGCAACACCTTGATCGCAATCCTGAATCAACTTTACTTTCTTTCGTTAAAGAACATTATTTCAGTCAACTAACTGAATTTGAGGAAGAACACGATAATCTTCCACTAAAAACGGCAGTAGCACATTCAATAGTTGTGTTTACTTGCGAAATCAATAACTTGCGTATTTTCCCAACGGAAGAAGTGCAGTTATCGACAAAAAAACAAAAATTTTCAACTTATAAAGAAGGATATTTCTTCAATAGAAATCATTCCGTTTGGCATCCGCCGAAAATGTGTTAATCCAATTGTTGACGTGAACTATAACTTTGTTTGACAGAGTTTTAGCACGCATTTTTTGAGATTAATACAGAATAATATGCTTACTAAAATTATCGAGTTTTCGATTAAAAATAAACTAATCATAGGTTTATTTACCCTCGCCTTAATAGGTTTAGGAATAATCGAAACAACAAAATTACCCATTGATGCTGTTCCTGACATCACAAACAATCAGGTTCAAATTATTACCGTTGCTTCTTCCTATGGTGCAACAGATATCGAACGACTTGTTACTTTTCCAATTGAACAAGCAAATAGCAATATCGCTGGAATCGAGGAAATTAGAAGTTTTTCGCGCTTCGGACTTTCATTGGTTACCATCGTTTTTGAAGACGGAATTGATATCTATTGGGCAAGACAACAGGTTGCAGAACGTTTGCAAAATGTGCAATCACAAATACCTCCCGGAATTGGAAAACCTGAATTAGGACCTATTTCTACAGGTTTAGGTGAGATTTACCAATACGTTGTTCGACCAAAAAAAGGGTATGAACATAAATACGATGCAACCGAACTTCGAACGATTCAAGACTGGACAGTACGCCGTCAATTGCTTGGAATTAAAGGTGTTGCAGAAGTTAGTAGTTTTGGTGGAAAACTAAAACAATTTGAAGTTGCAATCAACCCTGATCAATTAAAAGTATTTCAACTTTCAATCAATGACGTTTTTACAGCTTTAGAAAATAACAATCAAAATACTGGTGGAGCTTACATTGAGAAAGGTCCAACGGTGCTTTTTATTAGAAGTGAAGGTTTGATTGGTAAAGTAGAAGACATTGAAAATGTGCTCATTAAACAAACTGAAAATGGCACTCCGATTTTATTAAAAGATGTAGCAAAAGTGAATATAGGTTTCGCAACGCGCTATGGAGCTTTGTGTTTCAATGATGAAGGTGAAGCTGCAGGTGCAATAGTGATGATGTTGAAAGGTGCTAACAGTAGTGAAGTAATCAAAACCGTAAAAGAACGCATAGCGCAAATTCAAAAAACACTTCCTGAGGGTGTTGTCATTGAACCTTTTTTGGATAGAACAAAAATGGTAAACAATGCTATCGGTACGGTTGAGAAAAACTTAGTTGAAGGCGCATTGATTGTCATTTTTATCTTGGTGATTTTCCTTGGAAATGTGCGAGCTGGATTGTTAGTTGCCTCTGTGATTCCGTTGGCGATGCTGTTCGCTATAATTATGATGAATCTTTTTGGCGTAAGTGGAAATTTAATGAGTTTAGGCGCATTGGATTTTGGATTAATCGTCGATGGTGCTGTAATTATTGTTGAAGCGGTGATGCACCAACTTTCTCACAGTAAACTTTTCGCAAGTAAAGACAAAATTTCACAAGCAGAAATGGACAAACAAGTTGGTTTTTCTGCCGGAAAAATGATGAATAGTGCTGTTTTTGGTCAAGTAATCATTTTGATCGTTTATTTACCAATTCTTTCTTTGAGTGGAATCGAAGGTAAAATGTTTACGCCTATGGCTCAGACAGTTGCTTTTGCTTTAGTGGGTGCCTTTATTCTTTCGTTGACCTATATTCCAATGATGAGTTCGATTTTCTTAAGTAAACAAATCAAACATAAACCGAATATTTCAGACAAAGTAATGTTTGCTGTCGAAAGAAAATACCAATCAGCTTTGTCAAGAATATTACGCTTTCCCAAAACAGTTATTGGCGTTGTTTTAACTTTATTTGTAGGTGCAATTCTAGTATTGTCAACACTTGGTGGAGAATTTATTCCAGCCTTGGAAGAAGGCGACTTTGCAATTGATACGCGCGTTCTTACAGGGAGTAGTTTGAATACAAGCATCGAATACACGCAAAAAGCAGCACATATTATAAAATCGCGTTTTCCTGAGGTTGAAAAAGTCGTTACAAAAATTGGTTCGGGCGAAGTTCCAACTGATCCGATGCCGATGGAAGCAGCTGATTTAATGGTGATTTTAAAAGACAAACACGAATGGACATCTGCAAAAACATTTCCTGAATTGGCAGAAAAAATGGGTAAAGCGTTGGAAGATGTTCCCGGAATAACAACTGGTTTTCAGTTTCCTGTTCAAATGCGTTTTAATGAATTAATGACAGGGGCAAGGCAAGATGTTGTTTGTAAAATTTTCGGTGAAGACTTGGATTCTTTGGCTATTTATGCTGAAAAACTTGGGAAAATTATTAAAACAGTAAAAGGAGCGCAAGATTTATACATTGAACCAGTTACTGGAATGCCACAAATTGTGATTGAGTACAAACGCAATTTAATAGCGCAATATAATTTGAACATTTCGGATATTAACCGCATTGTAAACACGGCTTTTGCTGGACAATCAACAGGTTTGGTTTACGAAGGCGAAAAACGTTTTGATTTAGTGGTTCGTTTGGATAACAAGTTGAGAAACAATTTAGAAGATATTCAAAACTTATTGATTCCTACACCAAATGGCTCGCAAATTCCGTTGAGTCAATTGGCTGATGTAGCAATTAAAAATGGCCCTAACCAAATTCAACGCGAAGACACGAAACGAAGAATTGTTGTTGGTTTTAACGTTCGTGGTCGAGATGTTCAAAGTATCGTTGAAGAGTTGCAAAACAAGGTTGAGAAAAAATTAGAGTTTCACACAGGATATTATGTGACATACGGCGGTGCGTTTGAAAATCTAAATGAAGCAAAAGCTCGTCTTTCGATTGCTGTTCCGGTTTCTTTGGCCTTAATTTTCTTGTTGCTGTTTTTTGCATTTAATTCTGTGAAACACGGATTGTTGATTTATACCGCAATTCCTTTGTCTGCAATTGGTGGAATTTACTTTTTAGCCTTGCGCGGAATGCCTTTTAGTATTAGTGCTGGAGTTGGATTCATTGCACTCTTCGGCGTCGCTGTATTGAATGGAATTGTTTTAGTCGCTGAGTTTAATCGCTTGAAAGAAGGGGGAATGAAAAATCTAAATCGTATTGTGATTTCTGGTACAAAAGTGCGTTTGCGTCCTGTTTTGATGACAGCTTTCGTTGCTTCACTTGGATTTCTACCAATGGCTTTGAGTAATGGAGCAGGAGCAGAGGTGCAACGACCTTTGGCAACAGTTGTAATTGGAGGTTTACTTTTGGCGACTTTTCTGACACTTTTCGTGTTGCCTGTTTTATACGTGATATTTGAAAACATACATATTAAAAAAGCTAAAACTCCGAAAGTTGGAATGATATTAATTTTGTTTTTAAGTTCTTTATTTACAGGTTACTCACAAACGATTACTTTAAGTGATGCTAGAGATTTAGCCTTAAAAAATAATCAAGCGATAAAAAACAATCAATTAATTGCTGAATATCAAAATAAATTGATTCGTTCGGCTAATGATATACAGAAAAGTAACTTTACAACTGAGTACGGACAAGTGAATAGTGCTTATTTCGATACGAAATTTGTGATTTCACAAAGCTTTAATTTTCCGAGTGTTTATATAAACCAAAAAAAGGTGCTAACCTCTAATTGGAAAGAAGCCGTTTTAGCTGTAAATCTATCTGAGTCAACGACTAAGCGCGTTGTAACTGAATTATTCTATTATTTGTTGGTCATTAAAGAACAATCAAAAATTCTCGACGAAGCGATTGCCAATTACACTTTATTTGTTGAAAAAGCGAAGTTGCGTTTTGAAAAAGGGGAGACCTCAATTCTTGAAAAAACTTCGGCAGAATCGCAACTTGGGGAGTTATTGATGCAACGTGAATTGTTAAAAACGGAAGAAGAAATAGCGCAATTGCAATTTCAGTTGGTTTTGAATACGACGCAAAAATTTGAGCCTGAGGCCGATGATTTTAAATTACAACTCATTGATGTTGTTGATTTTAACCCATCTCACCCACAAGTTTTAATGTTGGAAGAAAGAGTTACACAAGCAACGGCACAACAGCGCTTGGAGAAATCGAAACTTTTACCTGATTTCACAATTGGTTATTTCAATCAAAGTCTTCGTGGAACGGGTGCTGATAATCAGATTTATAACGCAAATAATCGTTTCAATGGCGGACAGATAGGACTTGCGATTCCTTTGTTTTTTGGCGCACAAAAAGCGAGAATTGATGCTTCTGCAAACGCTTTGAAAATTGCGGAAAATGAATTGGAATACTTTAAAAATCAACACAATACTGAAATTCAATCAGCTTATGCGCAGTATAAAAATAATCAAACGATGATTAGCTACTTTGAACAGCAACAATTACCAAATGCCAAACTCATTCAAACAACGGCAATGGAGCTTTTCAATAAAGGAGAAATCAATTATTTGGAATGGTCGAATTTGAATAATCAAGCACTTCAAATCCAAAGAAATTATATGGATTTAGTTCGCGATTATAATTTCAACTTAATAAAAATCAATTACTTAATTAATAAATAGAAACAATGAAAACAATCATATTTTTAGTAGCACTCGGTTTCCTCTACAGTTGCGGAAGTGCTGAAGAATCAAGTCCAGCGGATGAAAAAGTCGCAATGAATACAACGGTAACCTTGACCGATGCGCAATATAAAACAGCACAAATTTCCTATCATAAATTGGAAACGAAATCAATTTCAGGAACTGTAAAACTGAATGGAAAAATTGATGTTCCGCCACAAAATTTGATTTCGGTGAGTGTTCCTTTGGGTGGATATTTAAAATCAACGAAATTACTTCCAGGAATGCGCCTTACAAAAGGGGAGGTGATAGCTGTTTTGGAAGATCAACAATACATTCAATTGCAAGAGGATTTTTTAATTACAAAATCGAAATTAGAATTTGCAGAGCAAGAATTTGAACGTCAAAAGGAGTTGAATAAATCAAAATCAACTAGCGACAAGGCTTTCCAACAAGCGAAATCAGAATTTCAAAACTTGCGCATTTCAGTTCAATCTTTAGCTGAAAAGTTGAAATTGATTAATATAAATCCTAGAACTTTAAGTGAAAACAACATTTCTAGAAGTATTTCTTTGACTGCACCGTTCAATGGTTTTGTTTCTAAAGTCAATGTGAATATTGGAAAATACGTTAACCCAACTGACGTACTTTTTGAACTCGTTGACCCAACGGATATTCATTTAACTTTGAAAGTTTTCGAAAAAGACTTGGTTAAATTATCTATTGGACAAAAATTATTTGCTTATTCAAACAGTGATTCCGAGAAGAAATTCGAATGTGAGATTCTTTTAATTAGTCAAGATGTTTCCGCAGATGGAAGCGCTGAAGTGCATTGTCATTTTGCAAAATATGATAAAAATCTTATCCCTGGAATGTATATGAATGCAGAGATTGAATTGAAAAGCAACCAAGTTTTAGCTGTTGAAGAAGAAGCAATTGTGAGTTTTGAAGGGAAAAACTATTTATTTCTAAAACAAGGAAAACAAACCTTTGAAATGCTTCAAGTTGAACTTGGTGTCAAAGAAAATGGTTGGGTTGAAGTTTTAAATAGTTCTATCTTTGAGGGAAAAGAAATTGTAAGTAAAGGTGCTTACACACTATTAATGTCACTAAAAAATAAAGCGGAGGAATGAGAATTGCGGATTGCGTATTGACGGATTACGGATTGGAAAATTGCAGATTGCAGATTGGCAAATTCTCATCCCCTCTTAAAGTCTTAATGTCCTAAAATCCTTCTCTCTTAATATCCTAAAATCCTAAAGTCCTAATATCCTAAAATCCTAAAATCAAAAAAAAACATGAAAAATCTAAACACAATTCTAATGGGAACTTTTTTAGTAGTTGGTTCCTTTATCACTTTCAATTCTTGTGAAAAAGAAGGTGGTTGCAGTGAAACAAACATCAGTAAAGCTGGCGACGATGACAGCCACAATATGGGTCAAAATTGTATGCAATGCCACACCTCAGGTGGAAAAGGGGAAGGTTGTTTCACTGTGGCAGGTACGGCCTACAATGAAGCTCTAACTGGAACTTTAAACACTGGAACAATCGAGTTGTATTCTGGACCAAACGGAACAGGAAACTTAGTAACGACAGTTAAAATCGACTCAAAAGGAAATTTTTACACGACTGCGAATGTTTCAATCAATGGACTTTATCCTGCGATAACTGGCCCAACTGGTCAAAAACAATACATGGGCTCTGCTTTATCTTCAGGACAATGTAACTCTTGCCACGGCTCATCTACTGGAAAAATTTGGGGAAATTAAAAAGAAACTAATTGATTTTAGTTGTTTGGATTTCTTATTGGATTTGTACTGATAAAATGAAGGTGCTTTTAAAACGTATTTCATTTATTTGTTGCAGCTACTTAAAGAAAATTCTAATTATTAGAATGAGTTAGGGAGAATCGAAGTATTTGTTTACCAAAGAAACCTAACTTATTCTATTTCAATCAAAAATCTAATTTGTACTTCGTTTGAAAAGATAAAAGTACAGAATTAATAAAAGTCCTCCGACGAATGGTATCAGCGCCAAATGAACGTATTTAATTGGTCCATAAACATTTTGTTCTTCGAAGCCGTAGAATTCTGAAATCATCCAATAACTATTTGCAATAATCCAGCAAATCACAGCATTATTGTGGTAAAATTCCGAAGCGTTTGCTCTAAAGTGTTTTGTCATATAAATGGATAGCAATAGGGTAGGGACAATCATTATGACACCGAACAATTTCCAACCCATCGCCCAACTCATATCTTTGAGTAACCAAAATATGATGTGTAGGTTTTCAAATTTTCTAACTTTAGTTAGTAGCGTAAATGATTCGTTAGGATTTTCCATTTTTTAGAAATAAAAAAAAGCGACTCGAGGTCGCTTTTAAACTAATTATTTTTTGATTAAGCGTTAACGCTCATAACTTCTGCCATTTTAGCACCAATTTGAGCTGGAGAATCTACAACGTGAATTCCACACTCTCTCATGATACGTTTTTTAGCTTCTGCTGTATCGTCTGAACCACCAACAATCGCACCTGCGTGACCCATTGTACGTCCAGCTGGAGCAGTTTCACCTGCGATAAATCCAACAACTGGTTTTGTTCCGTTTTCTTTAATCCAACGAGCAGCAATTGCTTCTAAATTTCCACCGATTTCGCCAATCATAACGATACCTTCAGTTTCTGGGTCGTTCATCAATAATTCAACCGCCTCTTTCGTTGTTGTTCCAATAATTGGATCTCCACCGATTCCGATAGCTGTTGTGATACCTAAACCAGCTTTAGCAACTTGATCCGCTGCTTCATACGTTAAAGTTCCTGATTTAGAAACGATTCCGATTTTACCTTTTTTGAATACAAATCCTGGCATGATACCAACTTTTGCTTCACCTGCTGTTATAACTCCTGGACAGTTTGGACCGATTAAACGAGTCTCAAATCCTTTGATGTATTCTTTTGCTTTCACCATATCATTTACTGGAATACCTTCAGTAATACAAACGATTACTTTGATACCAGCTTCAGCAGCTTCCATAATTGCGTCAGCAGCAAATGCAGGTGGAACAAAAATAATTGAAACATCTGCACCAGTTGTATTAACTGCATCTGCTACAGTGTTAAAAACAGGTCTATCCAAGTGCGTTGAACCACCTTTTCCTGGTGTTACACCACCTACAACGTTTGTTCCGTAATCAATCATTTGACCAGCATGGAAAGTACCTTCACTACCAGTGAAACCTTGCACGATTACTTTCGAGTTTTTGTTTACTAATACACTCATTTTTCGTTTCAATTTTTTGTTGCCCAAAAGTAAGAAATGACTTTTGATTAGCAAGGGGTAATTTGTTTTTTTATTAACTATTTGGATTCTTAAGAAATTACCATCTACATAGGTTTCTCTTTAATTTGACTTTATTTAATTCTAAAATGCAGATTTTCAATTGAATATATCAGACTTAATCTTGATATTTTGTAAGTTTTTTGCTTTTATTTAGCCTTGCAATCTCTCGGAAAAGTTGGAGAAATTTCTGTATTCAATTTACAATTCAATCGGTGTTTCTTCAATTACTTTTTTCTTATTTGTCATTAATCCAATCATCATTACTAGCGCTGTGAGAATTATCACTTGAATCACTAGCGAATTGTTTACTAGATTAATTGTTTGATTTTCAGGAATATTTAAGAACAATAAAATCGTTATCAGTCCTCTTGGCGCAATGAAAAGCAACGGACGTATATCAAATTTCAAAAGTTTAAGGAAAAGAAAGCGAATTGAATAAATTCCTACAACAATTCCAACAGCCCACGTAATAGAGTTTAAGTTAAATAATTCTGTCGTGTTAATTAAAAAACCAAATAGAATAAAGAAAAGCGCACGAATCAAAAATGCAAATTCTACAATTAAATCTTTGAATTTACTTACTTCATTTTCAAGAATTTCAGGCTGTAATTTTTGGATGAATTTGTTTGCTGCAAAGAGTTTTAAATTACCTAGAAACAATCCAAAAAGAAGAATGAATATCAATGCAGGAAGGTGGAAATGTTTTGCTATTGAATAAATTAAAATTACCATCAAAATGATTGGTAAAAATTTTACGTGGTGCTTGATTTTACTTAAAAGAACAGTCAATCCAATTGTTGCAATGATAGTTATTACAAGCATAATCAACAATTCGACGAAAAATTCTCCAACCGAATGAAGATTTATTATTTCATTTAGGGCAAAAAAATTAAATAAAATAACACCAAAAATATCTGAAAGACTACTTTCGTACGTGACGAATTCCTTGTTTTTTGCAATTAAATTGTGTGCACTTGGAATGGCAATTGCGCTACTTATAATCGCAAAAGGAATCGCATTTGTAAGTGCAATTTTCAAAGAAATTCCGCTGTAAAAATGAATTACAAAAGCAAATCCAATCGAAAAAAGTAGAATGGGAATCAAAGCAATGATAGCCGATTTACCGATGAATGGAAGTTTTGATTGGTTTAATTCTAGTTCTAAAGAGCCTTCCATCACAATTAAAATCAAGCCAATTGTTCCCAAAATGGGAAGAAAAGGATTTAATTCGGGGATTTTAATTTCTAATAAATGAGTTCCTTGATTTAAAAGCCATCCAACGATTAACAATAATATTACGGAAGGTATTTTTGTTTTAGTCGAGCTTATATCAAAAACATAGGCAATTAATAATAAAACGCAGATTAATATTATAAAAAAGCTTGTCATTTTTCTCTTTTTTCAATCTTCAGAAATTTTCAAATAGGAATTTTTGTCTATTTCTGATCGATTATTTTTTAGTTTCTTAAATTAAGAAAAATAGTCCAAAATATTTTATTATTATCATTTATTACCATTTGCCCAAGAGGATTTTGGGTTTGATTTAGACTTTATAAACGGCGATTAAAATTATTGTATGCTTTATAAGGAATGTTTTAATCTTTTTTTTTTTAACTTATTTTGAGTATTCGCTTTCATACCAGTAGATTTTCCTCTGGAGCTGCTATGCGGTCTCCTTTCAGTCGAAAAGACTATTTGTGCAGATGTTTCAGCGAAAATGCAAAGCATTTTCGCATTTTTTCCTCTTAATAAGTCATTCCGACCATCGGGAGGAATCAACTGGTACAATTCTGCTCATTCAATTTTACTTATAACCTGAGTTCGATTCTAAAATTGAAATTCAGATTAACATAAAAATCTGTTAGACAAGGCGTTTACTAGAAAATTTAGCGGGCTAAATTGAGAGGAAACAACGAAGTATAACTGGTTTTTATGTAAA